>NCEA01000029.1 GCA_002280515.1 Rhodobacterales bacterium 32-67-9 | reverse complement strand
AGGTCGGCATCAGGCGTCTTCTCAACAAGCGCCCGCAGGTTCATCATCTCGTCGGTCATCGGTGGTCCCTTCGGTTCTGGGTTGGCGTAAGCAACCAGATCTTCAAACGTCGGGTCTTGATGCCGAGGCCGGTCTCAAGGATCGAGACGACCTCCCGCAACTCTTCCAGCCGCCGGGCGGTATCCTCGCCCCAGACCTTTGCCGCTGCCTTGCCGAAAAGCGGCACGGCAAGCGGGGCCACTTGACGGCGGGCCACGGTGAGGATCAGGACACTTTCCTGAAGGTTGCGGCGCGCGAGGTCTTGTCTCCAGGCCCGGTCGATATCGGCGGAAAAGCTTGTCCCATGGATCGGCGCAAGACCGGTTTCCGCCGGCCGCATCATCCGGTGCAGGTAGAAGGTGAAGCGTTCGTCCAGCGTGTCGAGAAGATGGGCAAAGCCCGCCCGCAGCGCTGACATCGCTGATGTGCCCGAGGTTACGCCGTCGATGCCGGTGATCTCGAGCGCGAGCATCAGCGCATTGTCCCGCGTGCGCACCACCTCGTCATCAAGCTCGATGACATAGGGCAGATGGGCATAAAGGTTGGGGTCGGCCGGGATCAGGGCGCGTGCCCTGCCCTGCCCCATCACCTGCTCAAGAAACATGGCGCTGCCTCCGGTTCAGGATGGCGAAAGGCGTGACCTGCATCATCACGGCGAAGACGTGATGGCCATTCGGGTTCAACTTGGTCGCTAGCCTGGCAAGCCCATACCAGAGGGGTGCCGTCAGAAATCACCAGACCGGCTTGAAGAGGATGAAGGGCAGCACGGTCATCGCCCCCACCGCCATGGCATAGGGCATCGGCAGGCCAAGAAACTTGGCTTGCCGCGAAAGCCCGAGAATGACCGCGCTTTTTTCCTTCACCCGCGTCTTTCCTCACCTGAAGGACGAACGAAGGTTCGCGACGATGGCGGGGCCGGCGAAAACCAGGAAGGCGCCGACCACGACAAGCGCAACCCAGGCCCAGCTGATCCGGTTGAAAGCCGCCAGAAAGCCCGTCACCACGAAGGCGATCCCGAAAAAAGCGGTGGCCAGCGTGCCGCGGAACGAGGCGAGAATTCCGGTGGCCACGGTCTCGGCCTTGGTGAAGACCACTTGCGCCAGGGCCGGTTCTGTCTGTGCCAGCACCAGGGTGCAAAGGGTCAGGCCCAGAAGAGCCACTTGGTCGTTGCGCATGATGGGAATTGTCCTTCTGGTCAGAGGTCGGTGAGGAGCCGGTCGTAAACGGCCATAACGCGTCCGATGCGGGATTGGGTCTCGTCATAGGGTGGAATGCCACCGTAATCGCGGACGGCTTCCGGGCCGGCATTCTAGGCGGCCAGCGCGAGTTCGAGGCTGCCGAACTCGGCCATCTGTTCGAGGAGATGGCGGCACCGTTACACAGACCGGAACGGCTGCACCGAATACGACACTGCACGCCTGGGGTCCTATGGGCCGCAGGGCGATTACCGCTGGGTCCGCTCCTCGGCGCATGCCGCACCGGCATGGATGGGGATCGATCTCACCTGCACGCCAGGTGCGGGGCTCTACCGGGCGGTCGGGGTCGAGTGGTGGGACCACCTCGGGAATGCGGGGACCGAGGTGGTGCGGAATTCGGTGCGCGCCTGCGATCCGCACCCCCCTGCGAGGGATGCCGTGATTGAATTCATTATGGCTGGCGTCGCGTGAAGAGCGCCCGGAACTGCTCCTCGGCCCGCTTCAGCCCCGTATCCGTCAAGACGACCGATTTCGTCTTTTTGGCCGGAGCGGCGATCATGCCTTGCGGGTGCAACCGCGACAAGGTCTCCCAGTGGAAGCCCTTGCAGGCCTACCGCTCTGCCGTTGCTCCGACAGTGCAATAGCACCAAATTCAACCAAGAGCTCTGGTTTCAGATGGATGAGAACGGAGTGTCACAACGGCCGCGGCGTAGGGATTCCCGCAAAGGACGGCGTCCGCGCGGGGGCGGCCCCTCCCCTGCGCCAGCGTACACTGCCCCCCAGCCGAAGTGGATCGTCGCCGCGGCGGCGTCCTCCGCGAAGAGGTAGAAAGTTCTCCGAGGAAGGTAGCGGAGTTCGTGGGTCAGAAGAGCCGCGTAGGAGCCAAGGAGGCTGAGTCACTGATATTGAGGCGCTGGATTTTCACGCCCAGTTCCGTCCCGAGGATTGAGAATGGGCGCACTCGTGATGACACGGCCAATAGCTCCCGTGAGTGAGGCATTAAACAGTGCTGCTCGCAACATCGCGACGGTTGTCGTCACGTCCGGCTCGTCACTTGCGCCGAACTGTCCGGCGACAGGATGCGCTCGGAAAGCAGGGCCAGTTCTTCCCGGACGCGTGCCCGCTGGGCGGTCGGGTAGGCATCTTCCGTCGGGAGGCGACCGAGCTGGGCAAAGAGCATGATATCACGTGCGACGGGAGCTGCCGCAGTTGATCCCCCGCCTCCGTGCTCCACAACTACCGTGACTGCATAGCGGGGCTCCGAGACGGGCGCGAAAGCCACGAAGAGCGCATGATCCCGCCGGCTCCACGGCAGTTCATCCTGTGACCTGACGCCTGCTGCGCGCTCGGCGGCGGTAATCGAAAAAACCTGACTGGTTCCGGTCTTCCCGGCCATCGCCAGTGCCGGATCGGCGATGCGCGATCCGTAGGCCGTGCCCCTTTGATGGTTCGATACCTCGAACATCCCTTGACGGACAATCGCAAGCGCCTCCGGCGAGAGTCCGAGCGTTGTGTCGGCTGCCACGCCCTGCGACGTTGCTTCCCGAACCAGTTTCGGAACGACGACCTTGCCGGAGGCGAGGCGCGCCGTCATTGTCGCCAACTGGATCGGCGACGCGAGCGTGTAGCCCTGGCCGATCGAGGCGTTGATCGTATCGCCGATCAGCCAGTCCTGGCCGTAGCGCTTCTGCTTCCACTCACGGGACGGGTTGTTGCCATGCGCCATGCCGGAAAGCGGCAGGTCGTACTTCTGGCCAAGTCCGAGCCTGTCGTTCATCGCGAAGATGCCGTCGATGCCTATACGCTGCGCCACTTCGTAGAAATAGACGTCACAGGATTCGCGCATAGCCCTCACCATGTCGACCCGTCCGTGGCCGCCCCGTTTCCAGCAGTGAAACCTCCGACCCGCGATTTCGACATAGCCGTTGCAGGTGACAGTTTCCTCCGGACTCATGGCGCCGCTTTCCAGGGCGGCGAGGGCGTTGGACATCTTGATCGTGGACCCGGGCGGATAGGCGCCCTGGACCGTCTTGTCGGACAGCGGCCTGTACTCGCTGTCCCTGAGGGTGCTGTAGTCGCGACTGGAAATCCCCTGCACGAAGAGGTTGGGGTCAAAGGATGGCGCGGACGTGCATCCCAGAATCTCGCCGTTGTTCACGTCCATGACGATGGCCGCGGCGCTCAGTCCCTCAAGACGCACGCGCATGAAATTCTGCAGGTGATGATCAAGTGTCAGCTGCAGATCGGTTCCCGACGTCGGAGCGTCGAGTGCGAGTTCGCGCATAGTTCGGCCGGATGCAGTGACCTCCACCCTCTGTGCTCCCGGTAGACCGCGCAGGGTGGTTTCATAGGCACGCTCGATTCCAAACTTTCCAATCTGATAGCCGGGCAATCGCAGGACCGGGTTAACTTCCTCGTCTTCTTTTCTGAGGTCGCTGTCGCTGACCGGGCCCACATAGCCCAGTTGATGGGCAAAATCCGTGCCGAACGGATAGCTCCGCGACAGGACCATCTCTGGGCGAACCCCCGGCAGAACCGGAGAGTTGACAGCAACAATGGAAAGCTCTTCCCAAGTGACGCGATCCTTGACCGTGATCGGCAGAAAGGGCTGGATACGATCGATCTGGTCCCGCAGCACCCGAAGGGTATCGTCCTCCAGACCAAGCAGAAGGCGGAGCTTTCCAAGAACGTCTTCAACGTTCTGTACCTCCTCCTTCACCAGTGTGATGCGGTAGGTCTGGGCGTTGTCAGCGACAAGCTTGCCCGAGCGGTCAAAGATGCGACCCCGCTCGGGCTTCACCAACCGGAGACTGACCCGGTTCTCCTCTGCAAGAAGGTAGTATCGCTCCGCATCGCGGACGGCCAGTTGCCAGATCCGAAACCCGAGGCCGCCAGTCAGGGACGCCATAGCGCCCCCGAGGATGAAGGAGCGTCGCGTGGTCAGCATTCTGGCGCACGCGATGTCTCGTTCAGACTTCCGCATTGATGCCTCCGCCTTGGGGCTGGGACGCCCTTCCCTTGATCGCCACGGTCTTCAGATAGGCTGCGCTCCGCAATGCGAGGACCAGAAGCACAAGGCCCGTGAACCAGAATCGCAGGGGGTTTGGCTCCGGCATGGTGCGATGGAAACTCAAGAAATGCATGAACAGGAAGTAACCGACATGCGCGACCGTCAGCCACCAGAGCGGCAGCACACCCATCTGGAGGAACTTCCAACCCGATGGCCCAAGGCGGCGCACCGCGAAGTCGCTCGAGGTCGCTGCAAGCAGGATGATCAGCACGAGCGCCGCAATCCCTATGGCGTTGGCCAATCCGAATCCGTGCTGGAGCATCACATAAGTCTGAAGGTCGGGATGCCATTCGAACCCGAATAGCCGCATCAGGTCCCATTCGACCCACCCCACGAGGATTACGGATGCATGGATCGCTGCGAGCAGGCCGGCATGGATGCCAAGCTCTCGGCGAATCGGAAGAAAGCGAACAGCGGGCCGCACGACGCGCGACAGCGGTCCAAGGGCGACCGAGAGCGAAAGAAGAGTAAGGGACGCGTCCGCAAACGCCCGGTTCCAGCGATGCATCGGGCTCCATTGGCCATGCATTGCGCCAAACGCGAGCACAACTCCGGCAGCGACAACAAGGACTGTCGCATGACGGGCGGAAGCTCGCCTCATAAGACTTGGAAATCTCATTCTACCTCCTGGACCATTTCCCCCGAACACCCCGTCGATGGGTCAGGACTTGGCGCCGCCGGGGCTGCCATTGCCTGGCTGGCCCTGAACGCGCGCCAGGCCTTCCATGCCGCAAGGGCCATCACGATCACACCCGCCGTCGTCAGAAAGGGTCGAAGCGGATCGAACCATGCAAGAAGCGCTGGCCCCCCGAAGATCAACATCAGGATCTTGTTGCAGGTTGGGCAGGCGATCCCGAGAAAACTGGCGATCCCACCGGTTCCGGATGTGCGCATGTCGCACAGGGGAACCCACAATGCTACCGTAGCGCCTGCAAGGAGCGCGGTCATTGCCGTCGCCGCAAATTCCCAAGGCCCGACCGGCGTCATCCGGACGAAAAATGGATTGGCCCAAACGGCGGCAACGGTGCCAAGGCCCGCGAAAACGATAATGAAGGCGAGGGTTCCCCGGAACAGCCGTTGCATAGTGTCCACCTTGGCCGCGGTCGAGAAAGGATCACGGCACATCAAACTCGACCTCCGCGAATTCTTCGCCGAAACCGACATTGGCGATCCAGCGTCCGGCCATCGGCAGCTTGAGATTGGCTCTCCACATGCCGGCCCCGACCCGTTCAAGGGGTGGGGTGAACCCGTCCATGTGCATGTCGACCATCGCGAAGTTGACATCCGGTTGCAGTGCTGCGGCCCCTGAGGCGTCTGCCTCGGGGATGAATTTGATTTCGAGCCGTATGTTGCGGTTTCCCAGAACATAGATTTCGACGTCGATCCGTCCGTCAGAAAGCGCTTCAGAGGTCGATGCCGTCGGCGCATCTGCTCCACCCCGTGACTGTACCGGATCGAGCGGCCGAACCGCCCCCCAGATGAAAACACCCACAAAGGCCAGGACGCCCAGCCCAAGGAAGGCGGCAAGGAGTTTATTTATCATTGCTCATGTCCATCTGTGAATGGTCCATTCCCGCCATAGGCGTCTCAGCGGCCAGAGGCTGCGGTGTCGGGATCGAACCCGTTCCTTCGGGGTCCAGAAGATAAGTCGCGATAGCCTGCCGGTCGGCATCGGTCAGATAGGAGGTTCCGTCAGCGACGACCTCGGCCATGCTGCCCCCGAACGCATCCCCATTGGGAAGGAGCCCAGTTCTCAATGCGTATGCGAGATTGGAAACCGTGAAGCCCCGCTCAACAAGTGCAGTCGACTGGATCGACGGCGCCTTGCTGCCGCCCGGGAGATCGTCGTTTCCGGTAAAACGGGCGCTAGTCTTCAGTCCGCCGACCAGATTGCGCCCGGTGTGGCAAGCCGCGCAATGGGCCGCCCCCTCGACCAAAAGCCGACCGCGGTTCCAAGGCGAGGATGTGCCCATGTAAGCCTCTGTCACCGGCGCCTCCAGATAGGTCGCGCGCCAGAGCTTCAGGCCGGAACGGAAGCTGAACGGAAAGCCAATGTCATGGGGCGCGTCCGCGTCGGCCACCGGGGGTACGGTACGGAACGCTTCCCATAGGTCCGCAATGTCCTGGTCGCTGAAGCCTGCGTAGAAAGAGTAGGCGAAGACCGGATAGTACGGTCGACCTTCCGGAGAGACCCCCTGACGGACCGCACGAGCGAAATCCGCCACCGTCCAGCGCCCGATCCCTGCATCAGGATGGGGCGTGATGTTCGGTGGCACGAAGGTTCCGAATGGCGTGTCGAGCGGCGCGCCTCCGGCGAGAGCCGGACCCCGTCGCGACGCATCTGTGTGGCAGGAGACGCAACCGCTCGCACGTGCGAGATAAGCACCCCGCTCGACATCTCCCTGCGGGAAGGACGAAGGCTCTGCCTCACCGATTGGCCAGAGCGCCAGGATACCTGCGCCGAAGCCGGCAACACCGGTGGGAAGCACGAAGGAGAACCGGATCAATCCCCGCATCGTCAGCTCCGGCCTGCACGGAACTGAGCATGGCAAGATGAGCAGGTCGCGCTGATCCGGGTGAAAAGATCGTTCGCAGCAAGCGTCGTCGGGTCGGCACTCAGCGTGGCCGGATCTGCAGTCGCTCGAAGGACTTGGGTTCTTTCTGCCTTCTTGGCATAGCCCATCAACTCCGCCACGGTGAAATCCTGCACTTCTTCCGCGGCCGGGGACATGGGCATACCCGAATGGCCCATGCCCGCCATGTTTCCGATGAGCGGAGCCGAAGGTTCCAGACCATTTGGTGCGGCTTCGGATAGGGCGTCCGCATAGGTTCTCAGTTCCTCCGCCGTCGCTGCGAACTCCCGCCACTCACTCCAGATTTCCGGTTTGGCGTAGGTGACTCCCTCAAGGCTGCCCTCGGGGAAAAGCGCCAGCATCGTTTCGCCGGCGTGGCTCGCGATCACGCTCGCGCCCTCCGAGACGACAAGGGCGTCATAGGGCACAGCTCCCTGCATCATGGGTGCGAGTTCGGCCACCGTGTCTTTCATCGCGGTCATCCCGTTCATCCGTTCGAGTACGACACCGCTCGCCCCGGTATGTGCCACAGCCACCGCCGCAAGCGTAGAAGCGGCGAGCGCCAATGCGCCGGTCATTTGAACTGTCATTTGCCTATCTGCCTCAGGTTTCTTGTTGTTCGACCACGAACGCGCCTACGAGAGGCGGCGGACGTGCTTCCGCACAGGGCCATGCGATGAGGAAATGCAAACGGTGCCAGCGCGCGGCACTGCCTAGGGCAGGTACCGTCTCTCCTCCTGGCCGTCAGGCGAGGAATCGGGGAGGCGGCAGATCGACTGGGGGACCACGGAAGCGCAGCTGCGACTGCGTCAGGCGGGGTCTCGCGGGGGGCTCCCGGCGTGACGTAGTCGACTTCGTCTGGCTAAAGGGGAGCACGAACGCCGAGCATTGCAGGCTCGGGTGACAATCCTGGGTACGCGCGCGGTTCTCCACATCGCCGTCAGTGACACCCGACTGGGACGCAGACACCCGCTCGGCATGATGATCGATGACAGGCCAGGCGCCGGCCGCCTGCCCAAGCGCAAGGCCGCAGAGCAGCAACGCGGCAAATAACCAAGCCGTCAACTGTCGCGGCAGGCCGACCCGCCGCGAAAAGAAGTCCCCTGCCTCCGTGATTGCCGCCCGTTCCATGCCGTCAGATCAACTTCACCCTCGTTCCGACCGGTGTAGGGTCAAAGACTTCCTATATGTGTTCGTTGTAGAGGCCGATGCAACCATTCGACGACCGGCGGCCGATCTTGCGTGTATCATGGGTTCCGTGGATACGGTAGTACCGCCAAGAAAGATAGAGTGCGCGAGTGCCGAGCGGATTGCTTGGATCGCCCCGGCGCCCCCCCAGCCAGTACTATGTCCACCGCCGAGAAAATGGCGCGCGTCCGTCCATAAGTTCACAGATCATGCCAAGGCAGGCATCGCACCATCCGGGCTTCGATCTGGTTTTCGCCGGCGGCCTGCCTGAGCTGGGTGTGTTGCTGGAGGATCTGCCAGGTTGAGCAGCCAAATGCCAGTTGCGTGCGTTTTGTAGACGGACCCATTGCTGGCTGAACCGGCCGGCCACTGTGCGGAGCTATTCCGCGCCGTGTGAGGCGCGTGATCAGCTTGCGGGCCACTTCTGCCATGCTGACAGGATTACCAGGTAGCGCAGGGCCTTGCCTGCGGACACCAACAACAGGAACCGCCAGAACCCGACACGCAGCAATCCGGCGACAAGCGTCAGCGGGTCTCCGATCACGGGCACCCAGGACAGCAGCAACGACCAGGACCCGTACCGAAGGAACCGGAGCCGGGCTCTTGCGGCGGATTCGGACGCGATCGGAAACCAGGCACGGTCGCCGTAATGGGAAAAGAACCGCCCGAGCAGCCAGTTAACCACTGCCCCGGCAACATTGCCGAATGAAGCCGCGCCGACCAGAAATGCGGGCTGGCCTTGCCCAGCGGCTAACAGGCTGACCAGCACCGCCTCGGAGGAGCCGGGCAAGAGAGTAGCCGAAAGGAAGGCCGAAACGATCAGAATCCCGTAAGCGTAAAGATCTGACACGGGTACCCCGCTGCACCTTGGGCCCGGGGGCGGCGATGCCCGCCCCCGGTGTGGTCGATCAGGCCGACACGGCGAACTCGGTCATCATACCGGTTGAGAGGTGCGGCATGTGGTGGCAATGCAGCATCCAGCGCGCGGCTTCGCCGGCGTCGAGCGCCACCGTGACCATCGCCATCGGCGGCACATAGACAGTGTCGCGCACCGCTCCGTCGATCGGGCGGCCATTGACATTGACGACCTGGAAGACATGCCCGTGCAGATGCATCGGGTGGCCCATCATCGACATGTTGTGAAAGGTCAGCTCCACGCGCTCGCCGCTTTTCGCGATGATCGGTTTGTGTGTCGCCCAGGTCTGGCCGTCGATTGTCCAGAGATAGGGCTGCATCGCCCCGCCGAGCATGATCATGTGCGACCTGTCCACGGGTCGCCGGGCCAGCGGTTCGAGCGCGGTCGACCGGCCGCCCTTGAGCAGCACCTCCTGCGCGAGGTCGGTGTCGAAGGCGCGGGTTTCCTCATCACCCGTTTCGGCGACTTTCTGCACCTTCGCGCCCCTGGTCGCGAGAATGAGTCCGGTCCGCTCCCGTGCGCCCTCGCGCAGCGCGAGGATCGGAAACGCGCCGTCGCCCGGCAGGTCGATCTCCAAGTCGAGGCGCTGTGCCATCGCCAACCCGAAACGGGAGCCGCTGACCGGTTCGACCGGATGTCCGTCAACCGCGACAAGCCGAGCCGGGGCGGCGCCGGCGTCGATCCAGAACGAGGTCGCCGCCGCCGCGTTGATGACTCGCAGCCTGATGCGGCCGCCGCTTTCGACGGTGACCACCTCGGGATCGGCGAGGGTGCGGTCATTCGCAAGATAGGCGTCAAAGTCGAAATCGTTCAGGTCCATCTCCATGGCGCCCATGTCCATGCCGGCCATGCCGCCCGACATGTTCATTCCCGACATGTTCATTCCCGACATGCCGCCCGACATGTCCATTCCGGCCATCGCGGCATCACCCGCCATCGCCGACATGTCATGCCCAGCCATGCCGCCGGTGATCTCGGCAAGAACCTCATCGGCCGGACGGAACGAGAAATCGTGCAGGAACATCACGACTTCCTGTCGGTCCGCCGCCACGTCCTCGGGTGTGCGCACGATCAGCGGCGCGGCCAACAGTCCCATCTCTTGTGTGGGAACGTGGCTGTGCATCCAGTGGGTGCCCGCTTCGGGCGCAAAGTCGAAGCTGCGCACCTCGCCGCGCTTCAGGAGCGGCTTGGGCAGGTCCGGCACCCCGTCCTGCTCGTTCGGGGGAATCTGTCCATGCCAGTGGATGATCGTCTCGACATCGAGTGCGTTGGTCAGATCGACGCGGAAACGCTGGCCGGGATCGAGGATGATGCCCTGGCCGCCGCTGCCGTTGACGAGGCCGTAGACCGTTGCGGCGCGGCCGCCGATATCGATCACGCGGGTTGTCGCGGAAAGCGCAAGCGGCGCGGTCTGTCCAAGTGCGACTCGCGGCAGCGCGGTGGAAGCAGCCAAGGCCGCAGAGGCGGCGAGAAAGCCGCGACGGGTGAATGTTTCAGTCATGTGATGCTCCGTCTGGTCCGTCGGACCGGGTGAGAAATGGGATGGGCGGCCTCACGGGCCACGCCGTTTCATGCGACCTGGAGCGGGTTGGGTGGCCGGTACGGGGGGGCCGGATCACTTGCGGTCCAGGCATCCGACGGCCGGTCGACCCAGATGACGCCGGCCACGCGGCGGAAAGGCGCGAACCTGACAGGCTCATGGGATCGGCTCGTGCTCGTGCAGGCCTGCGCGCACATGGTGGATGTCGCCAGATCGTGCGTTGTCCCGCTGTCGGCCATGCGGTCATGCGCGGTCCCGGCGTGGATCATGTGTATTTGCGCGGCGCCCATGCTGGGGGTCACGCCGGAATGTGGTAGCGCCAGAGCCAGCAATGCGGCCATTGTCAAGAACAGGCGGGTCAGGATTTGTCCAGAATTTAAGGAAGCGGCGATCAACATTCCTGATCCTCTACGACCGCGCGGCATTTCTCACAACTCACATTCATGCGAAGGCCGCGGTCGGGCGCCGCAGCTTCCAAGGTCCGAAACACCTGTTCCCGCAGCGACTAACGCGCATTCCGGGCGGTCCGCCGCGTCTCGGCGGGCGTTTCGCCTTCTTCGGCGGCAAGATCCGCGAGGATCGGGCAATCGGGCCGGTGATCGCCGGCGCATGCCTCGACGAGATGCGAAAGCGTTTCGCGCATCGCGGCCAGTTCCGCCATCTTCTCGTCGATCCGGTCAAGATGCCCGAGCGCAATCTGCCGGACATCGGCGCTCGCCCGGTCGCGATCCTGGTAGAGCTTCAACAGGTTCCGGCAGTCGTCGATGGTGAAGCCGAGCGACCGTGCCCGCCCGAGAAAGGCGAGCTTGTGGAGGTCGCTTTCCCTGAAGGCACGGTAGCCGTTGTTGCTGCGCAACGGCTCGACAAGGCCGATATCCTCGTAATACCGGATGGTCTTTGCGGGCAGACCCGACAGTCGTGAAACGTCTCCTATATTCATGTCTATCTCCTTCTTATTGCGCTGCGACGGCAGCCAGCTCGGGTTCTTCCGCCGCCACTCGGGGCGCTTCCCGCATTGCCGGCGCGATACGGCGAAGGCGGAGCGCGTTTGTCAGTACGAAGACCGATGACAATGCCATTGCCCCCGCGGCGAGGATCGGCGACAGCATAAGCCCAAAGGCCGGGTAAAGCGCCCCCGCCGCCACCGGGATCAGCGCGGTGTTGTAGCCAAACGCCCAGAACAGGTTTTCTCGGATGTTGCGCATCGTGCGGCGGGATACTTCGAAAGCGTTGACGACAGCTCCCAGATCGCCGGACATCAGCACAACGTCGGCGGACTCGATGGCGACATCGGTGCCGGTGCCGATGGCGATGCCAACATCGGCATGGGCGAGCGCAGGTGCGTCATTGATCCCATCGCCGACGAAGGCGAGCTTGCCCTCGGCGCGCAGCTCGCTCAGCGCTGCCACCTTGCCTTCGGGCAGGACGCCCGCGACGATGTGGTCGATGCCGATCGCGCGGCCGATCGCCTCGGCCGTAGCGCGCTTGTCTCCCGTGATCATCGCGACCTTGAGTCCCTGGGCGTGCAGCGCCGCGATGGCCGCCCCGGTGGTGGGCTTGATCGGGTCGGACACCGCGATCACGGCGGCGAGGCGGCCATCGATTGCAGCGAAGAGTGCCGTCTTGCCCTCGCTCGCAAGCCTTGCCTCGTCCTTGGTCAACTGGGCGATGTCCACACCCTCGCGCGTCATCAACCGGTCGGCGCCGACCGCCACGGTGTGGCCCCCGACCGTTCCCCGAACGCCGTGGCCCGTGACGGAGTTGAAATCTGCCACCGCGGGCACGGCCATGCCGGCCGCGCGCGCGGCGCGGAGGATCGCCTCGCCCACCGGGTGCTCCGACGCCTGCTCGACCGCCGCGATCAGCGGCAGGATATCGCCCCGCGAAAAGCCCGACGCCGGGATCAGGTCGGTCAGTTCCGGCCGGCCGCGTGTCAGGGTTCCGGTCTTGTCGAAGGCGACAACCCTGACCGACGACAGTTCCTGTAGCGCGTCGCCCTTGCGAAAAAGAACGCCGAGTTCCGCCGCGCGCCCGGTGCCGACCATGATCGAGGTGGGTGTGGCCAGCCCCATCGCGCAGGGGCAGGCGATGATGAGGACCGAGACCCCCGCAACCAGCGCGAGCGAAAGTGCCGGGGCCGGTCCCAGAAGCAGCCAGACGAGAACCGTGAGCGACGCCGTCGCCAGAACGGCCGGCACGAACCAGAGCGTGATCCGGTCCACCAGGCCCTGAATGGGCAGCTTGGCGCCCTGCGCTTCCTCGACCATGCGGATGATCTGCGCGAGCGTCGTCTCTGCCCCGACCCGCGTGGCGCGGAACCGGAAGCTGCCCGCGCCGTTCACCGTGCCGCCGGTCACCGCCGCGCCCTGGCTCTTGGCGACGGGAACCGGCTCTCCGGTGATCATGCTTTCGTCGACATGGCTGTTTCCGTCGATCACCTCGCCGTCGACCGCGATGCGCTCACCCGGCCGGACGATCAGCACGTCGCCTGCCACGATATCGTCGATCGGCAGTTCCACGACCGCGCCACCACGTTCCACCCGCGCGGTGCGGACCTGAAGGCCGAGGAGCTTCTGGATCGCCGCGCCGGTGCGCCCCTTGGCCCGCGCCTCGAGATAGCGGCCAAGGAGGATCAGCACGACGATCACCGCAGCCGCCTCGAAATAGACGGCACGCACTCCCTCGGGCAACAGCGACGGCGCGAAGGTCGCGATGACCGAATAGGCATAGGCCGCGGCCGTGCCGAGCGCGACAAGGCTGTTCATGTCCGGCGCGCCCTTCAAGAGCGCCGGGAACCCCTTGGTGTAGAAACCGCGCCCGGGTCCGAACAGAACGACCGACGTCAGGACGAACTGGATGACCCAGCTCGCCTGATGCCCGATCGTGCGGCCGATCAGGTCATGAAAGCCGGGGATCAGGTGGCCGCCCATCTCCAGCAGGAAAACCGGCAGGGCGAGCGCGGCGGCAATGACAGTGCGGCGGGCATAGATGCGCGCCTCGGCCTGCTTCCGGTCGCTGCGATCCTCGGCTTTCGCCGCATCGGCGACTTTTGCGGGATAGCCCGCACCGCCCGCCGCCGCGAGAAGATCTGCCATCGCGACCGCGCCTTCGAGATAGGTCACCGTCGCGGTTTCGGCGGCGAGGTTGACGTTGACGTCGAGAACGCCCGGTACCGCCGCGAGCGCCCGGTCCACACGCCCCACACAGGACGCGCAGGACATCGATTCAACGTTGAGGGTCACCTTGCTTGTCCGTGCCGGATATCCCGCTGCTTCCAGCACCTCGGAAATCTGCATGACCCGCACCGATGGGCCGAGCGTCATTCGTGCGGATTCACTCGCCAGGTTGACCGAGACGTCAGCAAGGCCGGGAACGGTCCGGAGCGCGCGATCCACGCGCCCGACGCATGAGGCGCAGGTCATGCCCTCGATGGATAGGTTCAGTGATCTTGGCTCAGGCACTTGGCAACTCCGCATCTAATCGACCGCTACCTAATGATTCCTCTTACTGGAAGGTCAAGGGTCGGCGCAAGACTGGTGACGAATATCACGTCTTGACCTTCCTGCGCTGGAACGGACGAAATCGAGATTCGCGAGAAGGAGATTCCCATGACGAGATTCGATGTTCCCGAAATGAGCTGTGGACACTGCACCGCGGCGATCCGCAAGGCCGTCACCGCCATTGACCCTTCGGCCAGCGTGGAGTGCGACCTGAACGCGCGGATCGCTTCGGTCGAGAGTGCGCTCGACACCGAAACGCTGGTCTTGGCGATGAAGGAAGCAGGCTACGACGCAACCGCCATCGTCGCGGCCTAGACAACAGCCGGCTCCCTGACTCGTGCGGAGCTAGTTGCGCGCCTTCGCGACATAATCTTCCAGTTGGGACCGATCCGCGAAACCGGGGACGAGACCGTCGCCGATCACGAAGGATGGCGTGCCCTGAAAGCCGAGCCCTCGAGTGAGCCGCATCGACGTCGCGATATGCTCCTCGATCTCGGGCGCGGTCATGTCCTGCCGGAGCCGGTCGATGTCGAGGCCGATCTCGGCGGCGACGCGCAGAACCGATTCCTCCTCGGCCCGGCCTTGCAGCCGCATCATCGCGGCATGGAACTCCGGGTATTTCCCCTGCTTGCGCGACGCCAGCGCCGCGCGCGCGGCGAAGACCGAGCCCTCGCCGAGGATCGGCCACTCTCGATAGACCAGCCGGATGTTTCGATCCTTGGCGATCAGCGCATCAACCTCGGGCGCGGCGCGGCGGCAGTAGGGGCAATTGTAATCGAAAAACTCCACCACTGTCACGTCGCCCTCGGGGTTGCCGAGCACCGGTGCATTCGGATCCCTTTCGATCACGTCCCTCTCGGCCGCGAGGAAGTCCGAGGCATTCGTCGCCTCGGCGGCGGCCTGACGTTTCTGAAGCTCCGCGAGCGCCTCCATCACGATGTCCGGGTTCTCGCGAATGGCTTCATAAACCAGTTCCTTGACGCGCCCCTCGTCCAACGCATCGGCCTTTGCGACCATCGGCGCGGCAAATGCCATCGCCACCAACAAAAGCTTCGGTGTTCTTTTCATTGAGACGTTTCTCCCTGCAGGCGTTCTGCCTCGCTACGGTCGGACTGAACGTCACGTTGCCGCGTCGGCCAAGTGGATTTGATGTAGGCGAGGACATCGATAATCTGCTGATCGCTCAACTTTCCGGCGAACCCCGGCATCCCGCTGTTGAACTCGATCCCCTGCCGAGCGAGCGCGGCCTTGCCGCCGAGCTTTGTGTAGTCGAACAGAACGCCGTCACCGTGATGCCAGGTATGGCCGGTCTCGTCATGCGGCGGCGCGGGCAGGCTGCCATCGTCGTCCTGTGTTCGCCAGTCGGGCTGGCCTTCCAGATTGACGCCGTGGCAGGAGGCGCAGTTATCGGCGTAAAGCTGCGCTCCGGCCGCGATGTCGGCCCCGGCCATCATGGAAACCGCCGGATCCGGGCGCGACATTCCCCACCATGCTGCCGCTGCCGCTGCAAGCAGGACCACGGCCGCGATGGCCAGATACCGGCTCATGCCGTCACCCGCAGCCACGTCATCATCCCCGACGCCGCGTGGGAGAGCATGTGGCAATGCAGGAGCCAGTCACCGGGATTGTCCGCCACGAAAGCGACCTCGCGGGTTTCGGTGGGGAGCATCAGGGCCGTGTCGCGCAGCGGGCCGAGCGAACCGTCCCCGGCGACCTCGCGGAAGTGCATCCCGTGCAGATGCATCGCGTGGGGAAAGGCCGTATCATTGACGATCGTGAGCCGAAGCGTCTGGCCGCGGGCGGCCTCCAGAAGCGGAGCTTGCGTCATCCCGATCGTACCGTTGAAGGCCCAGAACTGGTTTGCCTCCACAAGCTGCGCGAAGCTCCGCCGCTCCCCGTCCAGCACGGCGGCGTCAAGCTGGCCCATCGCGCCGCCGGACATGTTGAGCTGCGCGGTCAGCGCATCGCCAAGGCCGCCGACCTCCATGCGCGGGTTGGGCGGAAGCGCGCCAGGGGCCGTCATCCGGACGCCACCCGCGGTCCCGGCGACCGGGAAGGCGACCTGCGCAAAGCCCTTGCCGTCCTCGACCCGCGCGAGGTGCGCCGTCTCGCCCTCTGCTGCGGTCACATCGACGATCAGATCGGCCCGCTGCCCTGGCCCGAGGACGACCGCTTCGGCGACCGGTTCGGGGCTGGCAAGCGGCATCCCGTCGAGCGCGACGGTCCAGCCGTCGAGGCCCGAAAGCGCAAGCGCGAAGATCCGCGCGTTCGAGGCATTGATGAGCCGGAGCCGGAGCCGTTCGTTCGTCCGCACCGGCAGCGAAAGATCGTAGCGGCCGTTCGTCGTCACGAAATTCCCGATGCGCCCGGCATGGCTCCGGTCGTGGGGCGCGTCGAAATCCGCGGCGATCTGGCCGGTTTCGGGATCGAGCCGCCAGTCATCGAGAATCAGCACCTCGTCCCGGTCGACCTCCGGCGCCTCGGCCTCCTCGACGATCAGCGCGCCGTACAGTCCGCGCGCGACCTGCTCGACCGAGCGGTTGTGCGCGTGATACCAGTAGGTTCCGGCATCAGGCGCCACGAAATCGTAGCGGAACGCGGCGCCGCTTTCGACCGCCGCCTGCGTCAGGCCCGGCACACCGTCCATCGCATTCGCGATCCGTATTCCGTGCCAGTGAACCGACGTGGGTTGCGGAAGCGCGTTGCGCAGGGTCCGGGCGATGCGCCCACCCTGCGGCACCCTCAGCGCCATGCCCGGCATCGTGCCGCCCACCGTCCAGACCTCTGTCTCCCGATAGCCCGGAGGCGCGAGCTGAACCCGTGCCACGCGCGCCTCGAACAGACCGGCATCCCCCGTGGCGGCGAGGAGTCGCTCCGGCACTGCCGCCGCGACCGCCGAAGCTGCTGCCCGCGCAATAAGACCTCGACGAGAAAGCGTCATTCACAGTGCTCCCGGCGTGGTCCGGCTCATCATTGGATCCCGTTCTCACGCTGAAGCTCGCGAACATAGCGCGCGATGTACTTCACGTCGGCGTCGGTGAGACCTTCGAGCGGCGGCATGTTGCCGAAATCCCAGTGATGGGACTGCACCCCGTTCCTTGCGGCCATGACGAAGGCCATGTCGGAGTGGTGGTTGGGTTCATAGATCTTGTGCACGAGGGGCGGCGCGATGCCGTTCTGGCCCGCCGCATTGGCGCCGTGGCATCTTGCGCATTTCGCCTCGAAAGCCCGTTTGCCGATCTGTGCATCGGACGACAGGGCGGCCGGCAAAGCCACTTCAGCGATCGGGTCACCCTGCGCGATGCCGCTCGTGTCCGGCGGTGTCATGGAATGCGTTGGCAAGGCTGCTTGCGGTTTGTTCATCGCCCCCCAGATCGCGAGCCCGCCGCCCACGATGAAGAAGGCAAGGATTGCGAGTGCCGACTTGCTCATTCAGGTATTCCCGTTCTTACCATTTCTCCGGATGGCGGCCGACCCACGGACATCAGATCCCGCGCCTCTGCCTCCGGATTCCCGCAAGGTCGAGACAGCCTTCCAGCGCTGGAGGGTCAACCACTATCTGCACGACGAATTGGTGAATATTGTCGCATTGACCTTCCCATGGGGCAAGGTTGCAGCATCGCTCTCCAATTGACGCCGGAGCCATGGAATGCCCGACAACACGACACGGGACCGGATGCGTTTCCCAGAACGGAGCATCAATTCGATCGTCCGTGCGCCCATGCCGCCTCGCGGCACGCGGCGTTCTTGCCGCGAAAGCGGGGCGGCGAACCGTGTGGGAAGCGGTCGGCCCATTTTTCCCTTTGCCGGCGGAGAAGCCGTGCGGTTCACCAGATGACCTTTAGGTTCTCACGCCGTTTGGCGGTGCTCGCACCGCTCGTTCTGGCGGCTTGCGCCGCTCCCTTGCAATGCCCTTACCTCGGCGCGCAGGCGACATCTGCCCGACTCGATCCGAGCGCCGAGTTGCCGCCCGGATGCAAGATCGTGAGTATCGGTACGAATGGGGCTGCGGAACTTTCCTGCGAGGGCGGGCGGGTCGGTTTCATGGCGGCGATCGCGCCGGGAGCGCGCCCGGCGGAACCGTTCGCTATACCCACAAATTGACGAGGTGAGATAAGATTTGGCAATGAATCGGCGCAAAGTTGTGGCAGGCGCGGCCGTCGTGGCGGCAGGTTACGGCGGCTACCGCTTCGTGCCCGCGCTCTTTGGTCCCCGGATCGAGTTCGAGACGCTCGACGAACCGCGCGGGTTCCGCCGGATCGCGGGAGGCAGGATCTCGACCGGCTTCGCGCCCTTCGCGGGCATTTCTTCCGCCAGCGCGCCCGACCCGCTGGTGGAGCGGGCCGCACGGATTGTGGACGACGACATCTGCGGGGCGCTCTTTGGCGCTTCGACGACTGGCAGCGATGTGGTTCGCATGGCGTCCTTTTCGGACTATTATTGCCCCTACTGCCGCGTTCAGACAAAACGGCTTTCAACGATCGAGAGCCGCTCCGGCGGCCGGATCAGTGTGAACTGGCATGAGTTGCCCCTGCTCGGAGACGGCTCTCAGCTCGCAGCGAAGGCGGCGCTGGCGGCTCGCCGACAGGGAGCCTATGCGGTCTTTCAGGAGCGGATGATGACCGCGTCATTTCAGACGACGCCGGCCTATCTCGCCGCAGTATCCGCATCGCTCGGGCTTGACTACGACCGCCTTGAAGCCGACATGAGCAGCCCCGATATCGACCTCGAACTGCACGTCACCGCCGAACTGGCCAGACGTTTCGGCTTCATCGGCACGCCAGCGCTCGTGATCGGCACCACCGCCGTACAGGGAGAGATCGGCGAAAGGGTGACGACCGAGTTGATCAAGATCGAGCGAGACGAACAAAGAGGGACCTGTGCGTAGATTTCCCGAAGGCCGGTTTCGGACGGCCGTGCTGCGGCGCTTGGTGGCAGGGGTGTTGGCGCTTGCAATCGGCTCCGGCGGTGTCACGGCGGCCACGTCCGACGCGCACAGGTCGCCCGCGCTGGTGGCAACCCTAATCACCGCCGAGAAGGGTGTCGCGCCCGAGGCGACGGCGATATCGGCCGGGCTGGCCCTGACGATTTCCGAGGGTTGGAAAACCTACTGGAGATCACCTGGCGAAGTCGGCATCCCGCCCACGGTGGACTGGACCGGATCAACGAATGTCGCCGGAGTGGAGTTTCTCTGGCCGGCACCCACACGATTTACCGCCTTCGGCATCGAGAATTTCGGCTATCACGACGAGGTGGTGTTTCCGCTGCGGATCAGCCTGCTCGATGCCGGCAAGCCGGCCCGTCTGAACGCAAAGGTCAACTTGCTCGTCTGCTCCGAAATCTGTGTGCCAGATGATTTCACGCTGACGCTGGACATGCCAGTGGCCACCGGTATCGACGCGGCGGCGGCGGCGCGCATCTCTGATTTCGCCGCTCGTGTGCCGGACGACGGCACCGCCAGCGGTATCGAGATCACCTCGGCATTCGTCGCGGCGGACCGCAGCGCGCTGACCGTGACCGCGCGGTCGGAGCGCGGGTTTGCCGCACCCGACATCTTTCCGGAGCTTGGCTCCCAGACCACATTCGGCAAGCCCGACATCCGCCTTGGAGACGGCAACCGGTTGATGTGGGCGAAACTTCCGATCCTCGGTTCGGCCGGCGATCTGCCCGCGCTCGCCGTGACGATCACCGACGGGGCTCGTGCAGCGACGGTCGAACCGGCCCTGTCGGACGCCGCCGCCGCTCCGCCCTTCTTGCTCGACCGCATGGTGCCGGGGGTGAGCGAGGTCGCCTGGATCGCGCTGATCGCGCTCCTCGGCGGGCTGATCCTGAATGCGATGCCCTGCGTCCTGCCGGTGCTTTCGATCAAGCTCGCCTCGGCGGTGAAGGCGCATGGCCAGACGCGAACGCGGCTGCGCGCGGGCTTCCTGATGTCGGCCGCCGGGGTCATTGCCTTCATGTGGATTCTCGCGGCTGCGACGCTTGGCGCGCGGGCGCTGGGGCTGTCGGTCGGGTGGGGCTTGCAGTTCCAGAACCCCCTGTTTCTCGCCGCAATGGTCGTCGTGCTCGCGCTCTTCTCCGCCAACCTCTTCGGCGCATTCGAGATTTCGCTTCCTGCCTCCTGGCAGACCCGGCTGGCGCGGGCCGACGGCCAGCCAGGGCTCTCAGGCGATTTCGTCTCGGGTGCCTTCGCCGCCGTTCTAGCAACACCGTGTTCTGCCCCGTTTCTCGGCACTGCCGTCGCGTTCGCGCTGTCCGGGCGGCCGGTGGACATAGTGGTGATCTTCACCGCGCTGGGGATCGGTCTCGCCCTGCCCTATCTCTTGGTCGCCGCAGCACCTGGGATGGTGCAACGCCTACCGCGTCCCGGACGCTGGATGGTCTGGCTGAGGCTCATGCTGGGAGGACTTCTGGCCCTGACGGCGGCCTGGCTGTTCTGGGTGATGCAAGGCGTCGCCGGAACCGCCGCCGTGGCCGGTGTCGCCGCCGGTATCGCGGCCCTGGTCGCCATTCTGTCGCTTCGACGGTTGAATCAAACCCTCCGCCTCGGCGCCGCCCTGACCCTGGCCGCCGCCACCCTCGCCACGCCAGCGATCCTGCGTGAAGCGCCACCCGCAGCAATCGGCCCGGAGACCGGCTGGGTACGCTTCGAGCGCCGCGAGATCGCCCGGCTCGTCTCGACGGGAAAGGTCGTGTTCGTCGATGTCACGGCGGATTGGTGCCTGACATGCAAGGCCAACAAGGCGCTGGTTCTCGACCGCGATCCGGTGCGCTCCGCGCTGGCCGAGCCAGATGTCGTGCCGATGCTGGCGGACTGGACCCGGTCCGACGATGCGATCACCCGTTATCTGGAAAGCTTCGGGCGCTTTGGCATCCCGTTCAACGCCGTCTACGGACCCGCCGCGCCGGACGGCATCATCCTGCCGGAACTGCTTTCGACCGAGGCGGTGCTCGATGCAATCGACGGGGCCAGGGGCATGGGGGCGACGGCATCCGGCGGATGAATCGGGGCCTCGCGACCGCCGGTCATGCGGCGGGAAGGTCGATCCGCACGGCGAGCCCGCCACCCTCCCGGTTTTCCAGCGTGATGGCGCCGCCATGCGCCTGCACGATGGTGCGGGCGATGGAGAGCCCCAGCCCGCTTCCGCCAGTCTCGCGTGAACGCGACTTCTCGAGCCGGTAGAACGGCTCGAATACCTTCTCGAACTCCATCTCGGGAATACCAGGCCCGTGATCGGAAACGGTGATCCGGATCAGATCCCCCGCACGTTTCGCCGTCACGCCGGCACTTCCGCCATAACGCAACGCGTTTTCGATGACGTTGCGCAGCGCACGGCGCATGGCGCGCGGGCGGATCCGCATTCTCAGTCCCGATTCAGGGTCCAGCGCGAAATCTGCCGCCATGTCGGTGCGAAGCTCTTCCAGAAAGACGGCCACATCGACCGGTCCGGACGGTTCGGATTCCGCCATGCCCCGCGCGAAGGAGAGCGTCGCCTCGACCATGTCCCGCATCTCGTCGATGGATGCGATCAGGCGGTCGCGATCTTCGCCTTCCTCTACCATCTCGGCGCGCACCCGCATCGCGGTCAGCGGCGATTTCAGGTCGTGACTGAGCGAGGCGAGCAGCCGGGTCCGATCGGAAATGAAGCGGATGAGCCGGGATTGCATCCGGTTGAAAGCTTCGGTCAGGTTCCGCACCTCTGAAGGGCCGCGCGCCACGAGCGGCGTGCCCGGCTCGCCCCGGCCAAAGTCCTCGGCCGCCGCGGACAGCCGGGTCAGCGGGCCGGTGATCCGCGTCAGGATGAACCAGCAGGCGGCGATCAGGATAAAAGCGGCCGTCGCGACGAACGAGACCGCCTGCGCCCAGGGCCATTGCAGGGGCGGTCGCTGAAACCGCGTCGAGACGTTTAGCCAGTTTCCGTTCGCCAGAGCGATGGCAAGCCGCATCTCGACGGCCGAAAGCGCACTGCCCATCATAACGCGATGCATCTGTTCCATGTCGGCTGGGACATGCGTCATGTCGGGCGTCCCGGACGGCAGGTCGTGAAGTTCCACCCGGATCTCGCGTGCGACCTCCGGAGCCATCAGAGCGCCGATGCGATCCGCAAGACCGCCGCCGTCCGAGTGATCGAGGTGATCAACCTCCGGCCTGTCCGATATGCTGAATTGCACGAAGGGAGAATTCGCGGCGCGCAGGATCGACGAATGGAGACTGGCGGGCGCTTCATCAATGAGACGCGCGACATTGGCGGCGCGTCCCGCGGCCTCCAGACCCTGCGCAGTGCGCACCGCGAGGCTGCGTTCGTCGACAAACAGCCAGAGGCTGAACGCCTGCGCAACAACGAGTGCGCCGACGACGAGGAGCACGAGCTGGCCACGCAGGCTGTCCGGGAAATACCGCTTCACGGCAGATCCCTCACATCTGTCGCAAGACAATAGCCACCGCTTCTGACCGTGGTGATGATGATGGGACGGCCCGGATCGGGTTCGATCTTGCGTCTGAGCCGGCTGATCTGATTGTCGATGGCCCTGTCGAACGCCTGCGCCGCACGCCCGGATGTCAGGTCGAGAAGCTGCTCGCGGCTGAGGACCAGGCGCGGTCGTTCGAGCAGCACTGTTAGAAGCCTGAATTCGGCCGTGGTCAAAGCTGTCTCCGCGCCGTCCTTTCCGACCAGCACCCGCCGGTCGGTATCAAGCTCCCAGTCCGCGAAAGTGACGCGCCGTCCCGACAGCGCCCCGGCAATGGGTTCTTCGGGTGAAGCACGGCGCAGGATCGCCTTGATCCGCGCCAGCAATTCGCGCGGGTTGAAGGGTTTGGGCAGATAGTCGTCGGCGCCGAGTTCGAGCCCGACGATGCGGTCGGTGTCCTCTCCGAGCGCTGTCAACATGAGGATCGGCACCTTGCCCTCGGCGGAGAGACGGCGGCAGACCGACAGCCCGTCCTCGCCGGGCATCATGACGTCGAGCACGATCAGATCGTATTGGCCCGTCGCGAGCCTGGCATCCATCTCCACAGCATCGCGGGCGGCGCTCGCCCGCATGCCGTTGCGTTCAAGGTAGCGGCTGACCGCGTCGCGGATTTCGCGATGATCGTCGACTATGAGGATATGTGGCGCTTCGTTCATGTAAGCTTTCTAAGCCGACAACGGGGCACGGTTCAGGAAAAAATGTCGCGTTTGGTATCGTCGGCCAGATTTGCGACAGACGGTTACAAATCTCTGCGAGAACCATATGGTGCTTCGGATCAGAACAGCCATATCTGCTTCATCGCAACTATGAACACGAGGTGTTGTCATGACGCGCAGATCACTTTTCGCAATTGGACTGATCGCAACGACGATCGCCGGCGGGGTCGCCTTCGCCCACGGTTCGGGCGGGTTCGGCGGCGAAGCCGGGCCGTTCGCCGGTCAGGGCATGATGATGAACCAGCAGGGCGGTCCCGGCATGATGGGCGGCATGGGCGCTGCAGGCGACATGGATGACATGATGCGGATGATGATGCGCATGCACGGCCAGATGATGGGCGGCGGCATGATGGGAAGCGGGGCCGGGCCGATGGGCTTCGGCATGATGGGCGGCCAGTTCGGCGAAGCCTTCGACGCCGACGGGAATGGCACCGTAACCCCCGAGGAACTGCGCGCCGGACTGGCGGCGCAACTGAAGCAGTATGACGCCGATGGCGACGGGTCGCTGTCGCTTGCCGAATTCGAGGCGCTGCACAACGCGATGACCCGTAACTTCATGGTGGACCGGTTCCAGGCGCTCGATGAGGACGGCGACGGCAAGATCACCGGCGACGAGATGGCGGCTCCGGCCAAGTGGATGGAACGGACGCAGATGATGCGCAGCCAGGCCGCGACCGCGCCCGGCGGGCAGATGCCGATGGGGCAGGGCAATGAGACTGGCAACGGCACCATGATGAACGGAAACTAGTCGCATCCGGATACCGGCCTCGGGCCGGTATCCACCCTTCCCGGAAAGGAGCTGTGACATGATGGGATATGGATTTGGTGGTCTCTGGATGCTGCTCGTCGGCGCGCTCGTCGTGCTCGCGGTTGCAGCGCTGGTTAAATACCTGATGAAATGAAGGAGGCACGAATGGCTTACACATATGACCGCCTGATCGCGGACGCGGAGTTCGACGAGGTCGACCGGCGCGTGCGCGGGGCGCTGGCCGACAAGGGCTTCGGCATCCTGACAGAAATCGACGTGAAGGCGACCATGAAGAAGAAGCTGGATGTCGAGATGAACGACTACCGCATTCTCGGCGCCTGCAATCCTGGAATGGCCCACAAGGCGATAGGCCTGGAGCCGCGTGTGGGCGCGATGCTGCCCTGCAACGTGATTCTGCGAAAGGTCGCGGAGGGCGTCGAGATTAGCGCCATCGATCCCGTCGCCTCGATGGCGGCCATCGACAATGACAATCTGAAAAAGGTTGCCGGGGAAGTGCGTGAGATGCTGGCCGCCGCTGTCCAGGCGGCATGATCGTTTGTGCGGAGCGGCCACTCACGGATAAAGGCGCGTGTCGCTTGATTCCGCCGTCCCGGTTGACGAGCCGTCCGTATATTGGTTCGCGCATGTGAGCGCATGCGTTGCTTTCTGCACACTTGTGAACCATGATCCAAATCAAGGTAGTATGACGCCTGTCTGACGAAGATAGAGACTGGGAAAGTCATGAATCATGCGGCAATCGCGATACAAGAACAGGTTTGAGAGAGGGCGCATGCGCGCAGTGCTTTTGCTGGCACTTATTGCCGCCTTGTTCTTCGGTACGGTCGCTGATGCGTTTCATGCCCATGATGTCATCACCAATCCGTCGGACACCTACATAGATCTGCCGAGCATCGACGACGGGTCTGTCGCGACAATCGATGATCTCGATTGCGGCATCCATCCAGGCTGCACTGCGGCGCTGATCCCCGAGACGCCAATCCCTGCAATCCTTCCCGTTGCAGACGGCAGACAGCCGATTACTGCCTGCCGAGTATCATCCATGGTCGAGTTCGAACCCGATCACCCGCCGATAATCTCCTGATCCCCTGCTGCCTGCGGTGTGCGCCGCAGCGTGGCCGTCGGCGGTGGTTGGTCCCGGACCGTCACTTGTCGTCAGGGGTCCCGGCCTTGCCCGCGCGATATCCTGCGCGACCCTGAGGCCACTCCCCTAAAGCAAAACCAAGTTATCCCGACCCCGGCGCATCTCGTCGGCGGGCTCCAATTTCCAGAGGAGTTGCAATGAAAACCTTTCGCTCTCTCACAATAGGCCTCGGACTCATACTCCTCGGCTTGCCTGCCGCAGCCGAATCCCGGCGGGTATTCATACCCGAGGGCAGCGCCAACTCCATCCTCGTGGTCAGCGCGGATACCGGCGAGACAGTGCGTCGGATCGACGGCGTGGAGGCCGTGCACGGCCTGTCGGGCGCGCCCGGCGTGCCCTACCTCGTCGCCGGCAGCTATACCGAGGCGCCGCGCGAAGAGATCGCCGCGATGGCGCAGCCGAAAGGCGTGTCGACCGACGAGCATGCCGCGCACCACGCCCCCGCGGCCAAGCCGATGGGGCCTGCGGATGCCGGGATCAGCATCGTCACCATTCTCGATGCCGCGACCGGTGACATCCTGCGGCGGATCGAGGTGCCCGGAGCGGTTCATCACACGGCTGTCTCGCCCGACGGCAAGTTCGCCGTCGCGACCCACCCGGCGGGGGACGGCATATCTGTGATCGACCTCTCCACTTTCAGCGTGACCGCCTATGTGGCGACTGGCGCGACGCCCAACTACGCGGCGTTCGGAAGTGACCCCGCCCTCGTCTACGTATCCAATACCGGAAACGGTACGATCAGCGAGGTCGATCTGGCCCGCGGGATCGTGCGCCGCAACCTGATCGCCGGCGAGGCCCCGGAACACATCGCGATCGCGATGGAGACCGGCCAGCTCTACGCGGCAGACGCAGACGCCGGCAGGGTCGTGGAAGTATCGCTGAGCGATGGGGAGACGCTTCGGAGCCTCGACATCGGCGGCGAGATCCACGGGATCGGCCTGTCCGATGATCGGAAGACGCTGTTCGTCGCAGGAAGGGGCGAAGGCAAGCTCGTCGCGGTCGATCTCGCCTCGGGCGAGACCCAGGAGACGGCGCTTGCGCCGGAGCCCTACCACCTGACCGTAGCCCCCGGCACCGGCGCGCTCTTCGTCTCAAGCCGTGCCGAGCCGAAGGTTTGGATGATCGACGCCGCGACACTAGAGGAGCGTGGCGTCATTCCGGTCGAAGGCGAAGG
This sequence comes from Rhodobacterales bacterium 32-67-9, assembly GCA_002280515.1. Lineage (GTDB taxonomy): Bacteria > Pseudomonadota > Alphaproteobacteria > Rhodobacterales > Rhodobacteraceae > Albidovulum. The sequence goes on along the minus strand of NCEA01000029.1, from coordinate 4,492 downwards.
CCACCAGATAGTGGCACTGCCCTGACCGGGTGCCCATATCAAGGAAAGGACCAGGACCATGGCAAAGGACATCCGACCGACACTCCGCTTCCTCGGCGCTGCCGGTACCGTCACCGGCTCGCGCTATCTGATCGAGGTCGGGGACCGCCGCATCCTGGTCGATTGCGGCCTGTTCCAAGGGTTCAAGACACTGCGGGATCGCAATCGCAAGCCGTTCCCGGTACGCCCATCCATGATCGACACGGTGCTTCTCACACATGCCCATCTCGACCATTCCGGCTATCTGCCCGCGCTGATCCGGGGCGGTTACAGGGGCAAGGTATTCTGCACGGAAGCGACCGCCCAGCTTTGCGGGCTGATCCTGCCCGACAGCGGTCACATCCAGGAAGAAGAGGCGCGCTTTGCCCGCAGGCACGGTTTCTCCAAGCACAAGGATCCGGCGCCGCTCTACACACTGGCCGATGCGGAAGCCGCGCTCGACCGACTGCACCCCGTCCAGTTCGACGATGCGATCGATCTCGGCGACGGGATTAGGGCGGAATTCATTCCGGCGGGCCACCTTCTTGGGGCCGCGCAGATCCGGCTCAGCCTGCCCGGAACGACGATCCTGTTCAGCGGCGATCTGGGACGCCAGGCCGATGCGCTGATGCGGCCGCCGCGGCCGTTTTCCGGCGCCGACGTGCTGGTCTGCGAGTCCACCTACGGCAACCGCCGCCACGCCGCGATCGATGCCGAGGACGAACTTGCGCCGATCCTGAAGCGTGTGCTCGGGCGGGGTGGCACGGTCCTCATCCCCGCCTTCGCGGTCGGTCGCGCGCAGGGGATCATGTATCACATCGCCCGGCTGCAAAAGCGCGGCGATGTCCCCTATGTACCGCTCTACCTCAACTCGCCGATGGCGATCGACGCGACCGAAATCTACCATAGCCACCACGAGGAACATCACGTCTCATCCGAGGACTGTCTGGCGATGTTCAAGATCGCCAAGAGGGTCAACTCGGTCACGGAGTCGAAGAAGCTGAACACGCAGCACGGTCCGATGATCATCATCTCGGCCAGCGGCATGCTGACTGGCGGGCGGATACTGCATCACCTCGCCAGTTTCGGCGGCGACCCGCGCAACGCGATCCTGTTGTCTGGTTTTCAGGCCGGTGGCACCCGCGGCGCGGCGCTGGCAAGCGGTGCCGACAGCCTGCGCATGTTCGGGCGCGATTTCCCGATCCGCGCCGAGGTGATCCAGCTTGAAGCCTTCTCGGGCCACGCCGACGCGGAAGAGCTTCTGGCCTGGATGCGCGAAGCCGACCACCCGCCAAGCATGACCTACATGACACATGGCGAGCCTTCCGCGTCCGACCGTTTGCGCTGGCGGATCGAGCATGAACTTGGCTGGCGCGCCCGGGCCCCCGAACACCTTGAGACCATACGGCTGGACAACCCGAGATGACCACCATCGACAACACCCTACGCCTCGCGCGCGCCGGGATCGATACCTACCGGCAGCCCGTGGTCTTCATGCGAGAGGACTGTCACGTCTGCCGAGCCGAAGGCTTTGCCGCCCTGACCCGGATCGAAGTGACTTTGGGCGACAGGTCGATCATCGCCACGCTGAACGTGCTGACCGATGGTGGCTGGTTGCCAAGCGATACCGCAGCCCTGTCGGAAGAGGCCTGGGCGATCCTGCAACCAGAGCCGGGCGACCGTGCCAGATTTTCCCACCCCGAGCCGCCGGAATCCGTTTCGGCGATCCGCGCCAAGGTCTATGGCGAGACGTTGGAGCAGGACCGGTTCGACGCCATCGTCCGCGACGTCCTTGACCGCAGGCTCTCCGACCTCGACCTTGCCGCCTTCATCGCCGCCTGCGCCGGCGACCGGCTTTCCATCGCCGAAACCATTGCGCTGACCCGGTCGATGCAGGCTGCGGGTGAGACCTTGGATTGGGGTGGTGCGGACATATTCGACAAGCATTGCGTCGGCGGCCTTCCCGGCAACCGGACCACGCCCATCGTCGTCTCGATCGTCGCGGCGGCGGGGCTGATGATCCCCAAGACCTCGTCGCGCGCCATCACCTCGCCTGCCGGCACGGCGGACACGATGGAAGTCCTGGCACCGGTCGCGCTCGACATTCCTGCGCTCCGACGCGTGGTCGAGGCAGAGGGCGGCTGCATCGTCTGGGGCGGCAATCTCGCGCTCAGCCCGGCCGACGACCTGCTGATCCGGATCGAACGGCCGCTCGATTTCGACAGCGACGGGCAGCTTGTCGCAAGTGTGTTGTCGAAGAAGGCGGCGGTGGGCGCGAAGCGCGTCTTGATTGACGTGCCGGTCGGCCCCACCGCCAAGGTCCGTTCCGTCGAGACGGCCGCCGCGCTGGAAAGACGGCTCAGGGCCGTAGGCGAGGCGATCGGCCTGACACTTTCCATCCACCAGAGCGATGGCACTTCGCCGGTCGGAAACGGGATCGGACCGGCGCTCGAGGCGCAGGATGTCCTCGCCGTGCTGCGCCGCGACAAGGACGCCCCCGGCGACTTGCGCGATCGCGCGCTCGACCTGGCCGGGGCGCTGCTGGACCTCGCCCCCGAGGGACAGGCAACCGGCGGACGGGCAGCGGCGGAACAGCTTCTCGATAGCGGCGGCGCCGAGGCGAAGTTCATGGCCATATGCGCCGCCCAGGGCGGCTTCAGCGAACCTGGCGAGGCGCGATATCATGCAGTGGTGACGGCCCGTGCAAACGGGCGGCTTGCCGCGATCGACAACCGCCGGATCGCGCGCACCGCGAAACTCGCCGGAGCGCCGCGCCAGAAGCTCGCCGGCCTGCGGCTTCTGGCGCGCGTCGGCGACCGGATCGAGTACGGTAAGCCCCTGTTCGAGATCCACGCCGATACGCTCGGGGAACTGGAATACGCCCGGTCCTACGCCGAGGCGCAGACCGGAATCTTCACAATCGCGAAGGACGGCTGATGCAAATCCTTGTCCCCTTTCCCGGCATGGAGCCGCTGGCGCGCCGCATCGCCGCCGAAACCGGGGCGGAGATCCAGCCGGTTGACCTCCACCGCTTTCCCGACGGCGAAACCCTCGTGACGCTCGGCGGCGATCCGTCGGGGCGCAATGTCGCCATCCTGGCCACTCTGCGCGACCCCGACCTGCTTGCCCTGCCGCTGCGCTTCGCCGCCGCGACGGCGCGCGAACTGGGCGCCACGCGCGTGGGACTCATCGCCCCCTATCTCGGCTACATGCGGCAAGACACGCGCTTTCACCCGCGCGAGGCGGTCAGCGCCCCGATCTTCGCCGGGTTTCTAGACGAATGTTTCGACTGGCTGGTGACGGCCGACCCTCACCTGCACCGGAACCCCAGCCTTTCCGCCCTGTTCCGCATCCCCGCGCGCCGCGTCGCCACCGCGCCCCTGCTTGCCTCGTGGATCGCAGAAAACGTGCCCGATGCAGTGCTACTTGGCCCCGACAGCGAAAGCCAGCAATGGGTGGCCGAGGTCGCCAGACTGGCCGCCCGCCCGTATCAAGTGCTGACCAAGCACCGCTCCGGCGACCGACAGGTCGAGATCAGCCTGCCCGACAGCGCTGTTCTCCGGCAGGGGACGCCGGTGATCCTCGATGACATTGCCTCATCCGGCCATACGCTGGTCCAGACGCTCGAACAGCTCCCCGCCCTTGGCGCGCCGCCGGCGATCTGCGTCGTGATCCACGCCGTCTTTGCGGACGGAGCGGACGACGCTATTCGCCGCGCCGGTGCCGCGCGGATCGTCAGTACCGATTCCATCGCGCATGCGACCAACGCAATCGGCATCGCCAAGCTTCTGGCTGGTGCGGTGAAGACAGTTGCGGGAGCCACTTGACATTCCAGTAGCTGGAAACACCACATTCGACATATAAAGGCGCTAAAGGATAACCGAATGAACGATATTCATACACATCATGGCCATGCTGGCGGTCCCGACGACACCGTACCGGCGGCTTTTGAAGGCACCGTCTACACCTGTCCGATGCATCCCGAGGTCCGGCGTCCAGAACCGGGGGATTGCCCGAAATGCAACATGCACCTGGTTCCGGAGGGTGAGGCCGCGCCGCATCACGGTCATCATCACGCCGAACCGGACAGGGCGAAGGGCAGCTATGACGCGGTCCCCGCGGACTATTCCGGGCCGGTTTATACTTGCCCGATGCATTCGGAAGTGCGCCAGACCCATCCCGGCTCCTGCCCGATCTGCGGCATGGGGCTGGAGCTTGAATCCGCTGCGATGGCCGCCGAAGGACCGAACCCGGAACTCGTCGATTTCACGCGCCGCTTCTGGATCGGCACCGCGCTGACCGTGCCGCTCCTGATCCTGACCATGCCGCCCTATCTCGGCTACACGCAGATCCGGGACTTCTTCGGCGAAACCACGTCGCTCTGGATCGAGGTCGTGCTCGGCACGCCGGTGATCCTCTGGTCGGGCTGGCCGTTCTTCGTGCGCGGCTGGAAATCGTTCCGCACCATGAACCT
>NCEA01000056.1 GCA_002280515.1 Rhodobacterales bacterium 32-67-9 | reverse complement strand
GATGACCGGGTCCCGCAACGACGGTGTACTTGATCTCGCATCGCGTCAGCCCGCCTGAGACCTCAAAGCTGGACGGCGCGACTTGGTCGACGCGGCGACCGTCATAGATATTGAAGCCTTCGGGGCAGCGCCCGGCACGCACGAAACGCCCAAAGGCCGCAACCGGGTCGATCACGTCGGCCATAACCGCTTCAGGTGCAGACAAGGGAGTCATTTCGCCGACCGGCGACACGACGGTCTCCTTGACGCGTCCTGCATCGATCAGAAAGGAAATCTCACGCGACTTGCGCGTTGAACGGCTTTTGCTGGCGTAACGTGTGCGCGTGGACCCTGCTGTTGCACCGTCGGGCCGGGAGCCAGCTTCAAAGGTGCCGTCGAACAGGCCAAATGGCGTGTTGTTCAGGTCGGTTCGCAAGACTTGACCGCCGCTCCCGATCTTGGCGTCGTCGGAATAGGTAACCGTGCCAAGCGTGTTGCCCGCGAACTCCACCCGAAATGTGGCCGCCTCCGATGTCACCGAGACGAAGGAAAGTGTGGCGGCCAGGGCCATCGCAGTCGAGAAACGGGTAAAAAGAGGTTGCATGGGGAACCACAACTGAGAAGGGCGAAACATCGCGCGGTCATGCTGAAGTCCGCGCGAACGCAAGTCCAGTTACACCGCCCGTTGAGTGCTGTCAGCACAAAGAAGAAAGACAGCGCGATCTGACGCGGATCTTGCTCGTACCGAACGGCAGGGAACAGCTCGACAACTTGATGACGGCCTGGCAGGGGCAGGGGGACTCGAACCCACGACCCTCGGTTTTGGAGACCGATGCTCTACCAACTGAGCTATACCCCTAAGGCCGAGCGGTTGTTTACGCGCGGCCCCGACCGTTTGCAAGAATGAAAAGCGCGGCGCGTGTCAGGGCGGGGTGATCGTCAGCCTGACGGCGGCATACCAGTCGGCAGCGGCCCGGATCTCGTCGTCGGAGAGGTCGGCAGCGATCGTCGTCATCACCTCGTGCACCCGCTTTCCCGATCGGAAGGCCTTGAGCTGGGTGTCGATGTAGATGTTGCTCTCGCCCGCGAGGTTCGGCACGTCCCCGGTCCGGCCGATGCCGTCGGCGCCGTGGCAGGTGACGCACAGCGGCGGCGCGGCGGCTGCTTCGGCAAGAAGCGTGGCCGTCGCCTGCTGCGACGCATACCACGCCGCGAGGTCGGCGATCTGCGGATCGGTCAGCCCGGCGGCGACCACCGACATCATCTCGTTCACCCGCGTGCCGCCACGAAAGGCGGTAAGCTGGCGGGTGATGTAGCCCGCCGTCTCGCCGCCGATATGCGGGGCAACGGGGATCTTCGCGTAGCCGTCGATCCCGTGGCAGGTACGGCACTGGCCCGCGAGCCGTTTGCCTGACACAGGGTCGCCCGGCAAATCGCCGTTGGCGAGGGTAGCCCCGGCGCAGAGAACCGCGCCGAGGGCCAGAGGGGTGAGCAGTCTCATTCGCCGTAGCTGATCCGGTAGATCGCCCCGGCGAGATCGTCGGAGACGAGGATCGACCCGTCGCGCAACTGCGCCACGTCGACCGGGCGGCCAAGGTATTCGCCGTTCTCGTCGATCCAGCCTTCGGCGAAGGGTTCGGAGGTGGCGGTGCCGTCCTCGGCCACGTAGGTCACCATCACCCGGGCGCCGACCGGCGTGGTGCGGTTCCACGATCCGTGCTGCGCCGAAAAGATCGCGTTCCGATATTTCTCCGGGAACATCTTGCCGGTGTAGAACGTCATCCCGAGGTCGGCGGCATGGGCGGCCATCTCGACGGCGGGCATCGTCACCTCGACCGGCACCTCCTCGTCCTTGTACTCGTTGGTGCGGACCGATCCGCCGCCATACCAGGGGTGGCCGAAATGCTGGCCCATCGCGGTCTGGTGGTTCAGCTCGCCCGGCGGGATGTCGTCGCCCATGCCGTCGACCTGATTGTCGGTGAACCACAGGTCACCGGTCTTCGGATCGAAGTCGTGCCCGACCGAGTTGCGGATGCCGTAGGTGAAGACTTCGCGCCCGGTGCCATCGAGGTTCATCCGGATGATGCCGCCGATCCCCCATTTGGTGTTGATCGGCAGGTTCTCGGCCGGGGCCACGTTGAACGGCTGGCCGAGCGAGATGTAGATCTTGCCGTCCGGCCCGATCTTGCAGACCCGCGCGGTGTGGTTGAAGCTTTCCTGGTCCGCCGGGATCAGCTCGCCCTTCTTGACGAGGTTGAAGGCCGCGACATCGGGGCTTTCATAGAAGAACTCGGCGGCCGGAAACAGGAGCACCCGGTTCTGTTCGGCGATGTAGAGAAAGCCGTCCTTCGAGAAGCACGGCCCGTTCGGGATCGAGAAGGTGAGCGAGGGGGCGAAATCCTTCACCTCGTCCGCCACGCGGTCCTTGTTGCGGTCGGTGACCGACCAGACCTTGTCCTTGCGGGTGCCGACGAAGGTGACGATGCCCTGCGGACCCACAGCCATGTGGCGGGCATCCGGGACGACGGCATAGAGCGCGATCCTGAAGCCTTCGGGCAGCTTGATCCGTTCGAGGGATTTCCTGATCCCGGCGGCATAATCGCCGCCCTGTTCGATATAGGTGAACTCCGTCACGCCGGTCGTCTGGAAGTTCGAAAGCTTTTCCAGGTTCTCGGGCACGGTCGCGGTCTGCGCGAGGCCGGCACCGGCGAAAAGTGCCGTGGCGGCAATTGTTGAGAGCAGTCGGTTCATCTTATCCTCCCTTGGGTTGTGTTCTCCGTCCAAATGGGTCCGTCCGGACCAAAGGTCCGGACGGTTGTGTCGTTCAATGTGGTTCAGATCGTACCTGCCGCCATTTCGCTGGCGATGTGGTCGGCCTGGCGGATCGCCAGCGCCACGATCGTCAGCGTCGGGTTTTCTGCCGCGCCCGTCGTGAACTGGCTGCCGTCCGAGACGAAGAGGTTGGCGATGTCGTGGGTCTGGCCCCACTTGTTCACCACCCCGTCCTCGGGTTTCTCTGACATGCGGTTGGTGCCGAGGTTGTGGGTCGAGGGATAGGGCGGTGTCGGCAGCGTGCGGGTCGCGCCGACCGCCTTATAGATTGCCTCGCCCCGCTCATAGGCATGGTTGCGCATGGCGATGTCGTTCGGGTGATCCGAGAAGTTGACGTTCGCGACCGGCAAGCCCCACTGGTCCTTCACATCCGATAGCGTGACCCGGTTGTCGGCCTGCGGCATGTCCTCGCCGACGATCCACATCCCGGCCATGTTCTCGTAGGAATCGAGCGCGGTGGTGAAGCTGCGCCCCCAGCCGCCGGGGTTGAGGAAAGCGGCCATGAAGGGGATGCCAAGGCTCAGCGTCTCAAGCTCGTACCCGCCGACGAAGCCGCGCGAGGGGTCGTGGCGCGCCTCGTCCCGGACGATCCCTGCCATCGTCGTGCCACGCCACATCTTCACCGGCTTTTCGAAGGTCGCGTAGACCGATCCCGTGGTGTGGCGCATGTAGTTGCGCCCGACCTGGCCGGAAGAGTTGGCAAGCCCGTCGGGGAACATCGCGGATGCGGAGTTGAGAAGCAGGCGCGGGCTTTCGAACGAATTTCCGGCAACGCAGACGATCCGCGCCTTCTGCATCTGAAGGTTGCCGTCCTTGTCGAAATACTCGACGCCCGTCACCTTGCCGCTGTCGTCGTGCAGGATGCGGGCGGCATGGGCGCGCTCGCGGACTTCGAGATTTCCCGTCGCCTCGCCGCGCGGGATGTCGGTATAGGCGGCGGACCACTTGGCGCCCCACTTGCAGCCCTGAAAGCAGAAGCCGGTCTGCTGGCAGGCCATGCGGTCGTCATAGTCGGCGGAGTTGATCGCCATGTTGCCGGTGTGGACTTCCTTGTAGCCGAGCGCCAGCGCGCCCTTCTCCAGCACCTTGAAGTTGTTGCTGCCGGGTAGGCCGGCACGGTCGCCGGTGCGGGTCACACCGAGCTTGGCCTCGGCCTTGTCGTACCAAGGCGCCATTTCGGCCGCGTCGATCGGCCAGTCGAGCAGGCTCGCCCCGGCCACGTCGCCGTAGGTCGTTTTCGCCTTCCACTCGTGGTCCTGGAACCGAAGCGAGGCGCCGGCCCAGTGGATCGTCGTGCCGCCGACCGCCTTGACGATCCAGGCCGGAAGGCCGGAAAAGTCCTTGGCCACGCGCCAGTCGCCAGACGTGGTACGCGGATCGACCCAGGCGAGCTGGCCGAAGCTGTCCCATTCGTCGTTGATGTAATCCTCGGGCAGATAGCGCCCGCCCGCCTCAAGGGCGACGACGCTCACGCCTTTCTGGGCAAGTTCGTTGGCCAGAACGCCGCCGCCGGCGCCGGTTCCGATGATGACGACGACGCTGTCATCGTTCAGGTCAAATGGTGCTGTCATGGTCCTGCCCCCTCAAAGCCAGTCGATGTCGTCGAAACCGCGGTCGATGTAACCGCCCTTCGAGAAGGACTCGCCCTCGTAGCCGAAGATCGGCCAGACCTCCTTCTGGTTATAAAGCCCGGTGACGAGGCCGCCGCGCACGGTCTGGAAGAAGGCCGTGTCCTCCATGCCCTGAAGGATCGCGACCCGGTCCTCCTCCCATCCCACCGAGACGTAGTCGGCATGTCCCGCAGCCTGCGCGGCCGCGTCGAGCGCTGCGACGCCCTCGTCCACCAGCGCCTTCTTGTCCTCGGCGTCATAGCCCTTGACCGCGACGGCGTAGAAGCGGTCGCCCACCTTGTCATGCGGGTAGATGTCGCGCGCCATCTGCAAAAGCGTCGCCATCTGGTGTTCGCTGATGACGCTGACCTCCAGTGCCCAGGCCGCATCGGGAGCGGCGATGAATCCCGCCCCCGTCACCGCCAGCGCCCCGGCCGCGACCGTGCGTGCCAGAAGCGCGCGGCGGGTCAGGCCTGTCCGTTCAATCTTTCCCATCATTTCCTCCCTTGAAATGACGCGGGCCGCTAGAGAAAGCGGCCACCGCGTTCGAGTACCTCGATCTGATATCCGTCCGGATCGGCGATGAAGAAGAACCGCGCGACGAGGCGGTCGTCCTTCCTGAAGTCCACCAGCTTGCGGGGGGCGAGGCCGTCGGCCGTCATGCGCGCATGGGCGGCGTCGAGGTCGGCGACTGACACCGCCAGATGCCCGTACCCGTCGCCAACCTCGTAGGGCGCGGTCCGGCCCTTGTTGACCGTCAGTTCCAGCTCGAACCCGCTTTCGTCGTTCGACAGGTAGATCAGCGTGAAGCTGTCGAAATCGAGCCGGTCGGCGACCTTGAGCCCGAAGGCCCGCGCATAAAAATCGACGGACCGCGCCTCGTCGAGGACGCGGATCATCGAGTGGATTATTTTGGCCATATGCCCTCCGAAATCGAACCGATCTGGTAAGGCTAAGTGACCAATTCAGAGGTTTGGTAGTACTCCGCTACTACAAGACCTTTTAAATGGTCCTATTCGGCGGCAATCCGCGCCAACCCGTCGCGTTCGTATTCCCCGAGGTGAATGGTGCAGGCGCAGCGCAGGAGCGAGGTGAAATTCGGTGCCTCGCCGTTCAGCTCCAGTACCTCCGAATGCAGCTTCGAGATGAAGGCCGGTGTCGATAGCCCCTCGCGCTCGGCAATCTGGTCGAGGATGCGCCAGAACGCGCGCTCAAGGCGGATCGAGGTGCTCTGGCCGTTCAGCCTGAGCCGCCGGGTGACGGATTCGTAGCGGCCGGGACTTTGGCCGGCGAAGATCTGACACATAGTCTGCCCTCCCCAGCATGACTGTGCAAAGTGAGAGTTTGGGCCGCTTCCGGCGAATCGTCAACGTAGCCGTCGGTCGCAAAATGGCCCCGACAGGGCAAGATCGGACTTTGCCGTCACGGGACCGTGCGCGGATCCCCACGTCGGATCGCGGCGCCGTGTGTCACGTGGTTGTGAGACCTGATCGGCTCGGCTCGAAGGCAGTAACATTGTCAGGGCAGAGAACGAAGCGTTGAAACAAACCCCCTTGTGAAACAAGGGCCCGATCACATCAGCGCCGCCTCAGGTCAACACCGCGCGAGCGTGTTCACGATAAATGGCACCTTGGTCGCTCCGCCGTGTTGTTACGGGAGATAAGCGTGATTCCGCCGCACCGCGCCGGATCACTAGCCTTTCACTATCGCACCTGAGGCGATCCGCCGGGTCCGTCCCGGCAAACCTGGACAGATGAAAGGATGACTTCAAATGAAACGCACTGCACTCGCGCTTGCCGCCGCCCTCACCCTCGCCGGCTTCGCCTCCGGCGCACAAGCCATGGCGGAGTTCAACATGGTTGAGGATACGCTCCGGGCCTTCCTGGTCGAGCTGCGCATCCCGTCCGAAAAGGCCGACAACCTCACTCTCGCGCAGATGCGCGAGATCATCGCCATCGTCGACTCGAAGGAAATGGGCGACGGCGCCCGGGTTCAGGTTCTCAAGATCATGGGCGAGAACTGAGCCCCCGACGGGCGCCGTGCCGGTTCCGGCCGGAAGCCCCGGCCAAAGCAGAAAGGGCGGCCCTTGCGGCCGCCCTTTCTTCGTCCGTTGCTTCGAACCGTCGTCTTACTTGATGATCTTGGAGACGACGCCGGCGCCGACGGTGCGGCCGCCTTCGCGGATGGCGAAGCGCAGCTTCTCTTCCATC
>NCEA01000028.1 GCA_002280515.1 Rhodobacterales bacterium 32-67-9 | reverse complement strand
GTGCCGTAGGCATAGGGAACCGCGATCAGCGTGGCGAGTGCGGTCAGCGTCACGAGCACCGGATGACGGATCGCGCGGCCGACGAAGCGCATGTAAAGGCTGTTGCGGCTGCGGTCCTCTTCCTTCACCGGCTTGGCGATGATCGCGCCGAGGGTGGGGGCGAAATAGAGTGCGTAGACGAGCGAGGCCGAAAGCGTGGCAATCAGCGTGATCGGCATGTACTTCATGAACTCGCCGACGATGCCGGGCCAGAAGAGCAAGGGCGAGAACGCGGCGACCCGGGTCGCCGTGGCGGCGAGTACCGGGCCGGTCATCTTGTGCGAGGCCAACGCGAAGGCCTCGCGCTTGCCCATGCCCTCGGCCATCCGCCGTTCGGCATATTCGGTGACGATGATGGCGTCGTCGACCAGCATGCCGACGGCAAGGATCAGGCTGAAGAGGACGACGATGTTGACCGTCAGCCCGGCGAGTTGCAGCCCGAGGATGCCGATCAGGAACGAGGCCGGGATCGCGAGGCCGATCAAGAGCGAGGCGCGGCCCGAGAGCGCATAGAGGATGACGATGAAGACCAGAATCACCGCCGTCAGGACCGAGTTCTGTAGGTCAGTCAGCAACTGGCGGATGTCGGTCGACTTGTCCTGGCTGAACGAGACGATCGTGCCCTCGGGCAAGAGCTTCTGGAACTCGGCCGTGACCTCCTTCACCTTGTCCACGGTCTCGATCAGGTTGGACCCGGTGCGCTTCGACACCTCGATGGCGATGGCCGGGTTGCCGTCGAGCCGGGTGATCGTCTCGGGGTCCTTGTAGGTCGAGCGGATCGCGGCGAGGTCGCGGGCTCGGACGATGGCGGTGCCGTTGGAAATCACCGGCAGGTTGGCCACGTCCTCCACCGTCTCGATCAGTGACGGCACCTTGATCGCGTAGCGCCCCTCGGCGCCTTCCATGGCGCCGGCGGCGATAAGCTGGTTGTTGGCCGCGACGCCGGAGATAAGCGTGTCGGGGCGGAGCCCGTAGGACGACAGTTTCGCGGGGTCGATGATGACCTCGACCAGATCCTCGCGGACGCCCTGCAAGGTAGCGTCGAGCACGCCCGGAATCTCCTCGATCCGGTCGCGCAACTCGCGACCTGCGCGGGTCAGGATGCGTTCGGGCACCTCGCCGGAGAGGGTGACCACGAGGACCGGGAATTCGGAGATGTTGACCTCGTTCACCGTCGGCTCATCCGCGCCGGAGGGCAGGTCGCGCTTGGCCTCCGAGACCTTGGAGCGGACATCGTCCAGCGCTTTTTTCAGGTCGGCGCCGGCCTGGAACTCCAACAGCACATTGCCGCCTCCCTGATAGGCGGTCGAGGTCATCTCCTTGATGCCGGCGATGGTCTTCAGCGAGGTTTCCATAGGGCGGAGCAGCAATCTTTCGCTGTCCTCGGGCGAGATGCCCTGGTAGCCGAGACTGACATAGATGATAGGGATCTGGATGTCGGGCTCGGCCTCTTTCGGGATGGCGATATAGGCCTGCGCCCCCGCCAGCATCAGGAAGATGAGGACGGAGATCGTCAGCCGCGCATTGCGGATGGCGGTTTCAACAAGTCCCATGCCCTAGTTCCCGATCGCGATCGTCGCCGCGTCCTTGACCACGACCGTCTCGCCGTCGCGGACAAGGTCCTGGCCCGAGACGATGATGCGCACGTCCTCCGGCACGCCCTTGACGACGAGACCTTCGGCGGTGTCGTCGATCAGCTCGATCGCGGCGAAGCGGGCGACATTGTCGGGGCCGACGACGCGCAGGCCGATCTCGCCATGTTCCGAGAGCGTGATGATCGAGCGCGGCACGATGACGGCGCGCTCGGGCTTGGTGTAAAGGCTGACCTCGGCGGTCATGCCCGAAGGCACCGTGCGGTCGGGGTTCGGCAGCGCCACCTCGATCGGGAAGGTCCGGGTCTGGCTGGTGGCTTCGCGGGCGACATGGCGGACCATGCCCTCCATCATCGTGCCGTTGACCAGCCGCACATTGGCGCGGTCACCGACCGCGACGAAGCCGACGTCAAGCTCGCTCACCTCGGCGCGCATCACGATCGGGTCGAGCGCGAGCAGCGTCGCGATCGGGGTGCCGGTCTGTACCCATTCGCCAAGCTCGACATCGACGCTGTCGATCACCCCGGCAAAGGGCGCACGCAGGTTCAGCCGATCAGCGGCGGCTTCGGCCTGGCTGAGCGCGGCTTCGGCGGCGGCCTTGTCGGCACGGACCTTGATCAGTTGCAGTTCGGCGGTGTTGCCGCTTTTGAAGAGCTTCTCGGCGACCGTGAGTTCCTGCGCACGCTGGGCGAGCGTCGCCTCTGCCGTGGTCACGGCGGCGGTCACGTCGGCGCCCTCGATCGTCATGACGATCTGGTCGGCCTTGACCACGTCGCCCTGCGCAATGGCCAGCGACGCAATGACACCGCTCGACCGGACGGCGAGAACCGCGCGCTTGTCAGCACCGGTCACGCCGGAGATGCGGATCTCGCGCGCATGATCCTTGAACTCAGGGGTGATCGCGGCCACCGTCCGATGGGTACTGGCCGGTGCCTCCGTATTCTTCCCGGTTTCGGGTGCCGGTTGGGCGGCGTTTGCCTCTTCGCTTCCCACGGAAGCAAACTTTCCGGTGCCGACCCAGACAGCGGCGGCAATGAGAACGACTACGGCCGTGATCTTGTGGCCCTTGAAACGCCAAGCCATCGTGTTGAAATCCTGATTTCGGCACGTCCGGCTCCGCCCGAAAACGCGGGGGCCGTCGTCCCTGGAACTGTCCGTCGCCCGCATTATCTGGCAAGTGAACGGGAAAGTTCAATATAGGTTCTTCAGATTTCCGGACCGGGTGGCAGCACTGCCGGTGTTTTCCCGCCGGCACGACCTTGTGCCCTGAGCGAGGTTGCGGTCAACTGCCCGAACCCGCAAACGGAGTCCGCACCCGCGATGAACGCCGCTGTCCTTTCCGATCCTGCCCGGCGCGCCGGGTTTCCTCATCTCGTCTCGATGGGGCTGTCGGGGGTACTGGTGCGGTTCTCCGACCGGATGGACGACGCGGCCAACCGGGCCGCTCTCGCGTTCCGCGCAGCGGTCGACGGTGAGCGATGGGAGGGGGTCGAGGAAAGCGCCACCTCGCTCGGCTCGGTATTCCTGCGCTTCGATCCCTGCCTGACCGACCACCGCGTGCTGGCGGAGCGCCTGGAGGGATTGCTGACCCGCCGCGACTGGTATGCCGAGGGGCTTCCTGCGGGCCGCCGGCTCTGGCGCATTCCGGCGCTGTTCGGCGGGCCCGAGGCGCCCCAGCTTCACGAGGCCGCGGCCCTTGCGGGTCTATCGCCGGACGCGGCGGTGGCAGAACTGACCGCCCGGCCGGTCCGGGTCCTGACGATCGGCTTCGCGCCCGGCCTGCCATACATGGGGCCGCTTCCGGCGCACTGGGACATTCCCCGTCAGACCGCGCTGACGCCGATCCTTCCGGCGGGGGCGGTGGTGGTGGCGGTCCGACAGGTGATCATCTTTCCGACCGCGACGCCGACCGGCTGGCGTCATGTCGGCCAGACCGGGTTTCGCGGTTTCCAGCCCGACGCCGCCACCCCCTTCCCGCTCCGCGCCGGGGACGAGGTGCTTTTCGAGCCAGTTTCCGTCGAAGAGTTGCACCGGCTCAGGAACGAGGACCCCAACGGCGGCGGCGCCCGCTCGGAGGCGCTGCAATGAGCGGGACGCTGATCGTCCGCAACGCCGGCCCTGGGGTGAGCGTGCAGGACACCGGCCGGCCCGGCTGGCTGGCGCAGGGTCTGTCGCGCGGCGGGGCGGCCGATCTCTTGGCGCTGGCCGAAGGGGCGGCGCTGTTGCGGCAGCCGCCCGATTGCGCGGCGCTGGAAATGGCCGGGATCGGCGGCACGTTCGAGGCGGAGGGCGATCTGATCATCGCCCTCACCGGGGCGCCGATGCGGGCCACGCTCGGCGGTGCGCCGATCGTGTGGAACGCCAGCCATGCGCTGCGGGCCGGCCAGCGCCTCGTCATCGGCGCGGCGGAGGCAGGGGTCTACGGCTACCTCCATGTCGCGGGCGGCCTTGCGACCCCGCTCCACATGAAGAGCCGCGCCGCGCATCTGACGGCCGGCATCGGCGCCCCGGTCGCGGTGGGCGAACGGCTGCCGGTCGGCCCGACTCTGAAGGGCGCGCGGCCCGGGCTTCTCCTCGACGCGGCGGACCGGTTCCGGGGCGGGACGGTGCGGATCGTGCCTTCGGCGCAGACCGGGCTTTTCGCGCCCGAGGACCGGGAGCGGTTCGCGGCGACCGGCTTCGTGCGCGACACGCGCGGCAACCGGCAGGGGGTGCGGCTTGTCCATGACGGGGCGCCCTTCGCGGCAACAGGACAGCTCAACATCCTCTCGGAGATTATCGTGCCGGGCGACATCCAGATGACCGGCGACGGCACACCTTATGTGCTCTTGCCCGAATGCCAGACGATGGGCGGTTATCCCCGGATCGGGACGGTGGTACCCGATGACCTGCCCATTGTCGCTCAGGCTGCGCCGGGCACGAGACTGCAATTCCGCTTCGTCGGGCTTGACGAGGCGCTCGCCGACTACCGGCAGCGGCGGAAGGGCGAGGCGGCGCGGCTCGCCGCCGCGATCCGGCCCCTGGTGCGCGATCCGGCCGGGATGGCGGATCTTCTGTCCCACCAGCTGATCGGCGGCGTGACGGCAGGGAATGACCTGGACGAGGAGGAGAAGACATGTCCCGCAAGGTGGATCTGAATTCGGACATGGGCGAGGGCTTCGGCCCCTGGCCGATGGGCGACGACGCGGCGCTGCTGAAGATCGTGACCTCGGCCAATATCGCCTGCGGCTTCCATGCCGGCGACCCCGACGTGATGGCGCGGACGATGCGGCTGGCGGTCGAGAACGGCGTCGGCATCGGCGCGCATCCGGGCTTTCCCGACCTTCAGGGGTTCGGGCGGCGCAATATGGAGGTGCCGCACGCCACGCTCGCCAACATGGTGCGCTATCAGGTCGGCGCGGCGCAGGCGATGGCGGGGTCCGTCGGCGGGCGGCTGAGGCACCTGAAGCTCCACGGCGCGCTGGCCAATATGTGCGCCGAGAACGAGGCGATGGCGCGGGCCTGCTACGAGGCGGCACTCGGGGTTCAGCCCGACCTCGTCGTCATGGTTCTGGCCGCGACGCAGCAAGAGCGGGCGGCAAAGGCGCTCGGCTGTGCGATGGCGCACGAGATCTTCGCCGACCGCGCCTATGAGGACGACGCGACGCTGGTCAACCGCAGGAAACCCGGCGCGGTGATCCACGACCCCGCCCGCGCTGCGGCGCGGATGGTGGAGATGGTTCAGGCCGGTGCGATCATCGCCGAAAGCGGCAAGCACATCCCGACCCGCATCGACACGATCTGCCTGCACGGGGATACGCCCGAAGCGGTCGCGATCGCGCGGGCGGTCAGGGGGGCGCTGGAGGCGGCGGGGGTGACGCTGGCGGGGCTGTGAAACCTCTCAATTTTTGGGGCGCGTGTCTGGCACCAAACGAACGCCGTCGTCGGCGTAGGTAATGCCCAGCGGACCGGCTTGGCCCGTAAGGTGCAGGAGATCGCCAACTTCGGCCGATGCCAACGGACCACGCGGATGGGCGCAGATACTCAGAAGACGGTCTGGCGCAAACGGGTCTTCGAACTGAAGGCGCCTCCTGCAACCCCGCGACGACGCACGGAGTTTAGTTCCGGTAATCTCCAGCGCCCATGTCTGGATCGGGGGCTTCACGATGGCGTTTGTCGATAGTGTGACGACATCGGCGATTGCAAACGCCGAAGCCCCGCCAATGAGCCATGTGAAAAGCGCGGCGCCGATGCCTTTCACCCTGCGCGATATGGAGTTTCGCCAGCTGTTCCAATCTGCACGCTGCTCCCCGAGGAGGAGAAGGAGCATGAGGGGTGCGGCTAACAGCAGTGCAATCATCCAGAAGTTTCGCTCGATCGCTGCTCGAATACCCCCGGAGGCAAGGACATTCGGCGCGCCGAAGATCGCAAATGCAAACCGTAACGGAAACACAAAGAACAATCCGCTGACGGCAAGGAGTACCCAAGCCCCAAAGGCTTGCCTCAGCGGGCGCGGCCACCGCATCATGCGTGCCCGTGCGCGTTTCCCCTGAGTGTCGGCTTTCGTAATCACCCCTTCCGCGCCAGATCCGGGTCCTTCGCGATGCGCTCCAGATACCGGCCGTATTGCGTCTTGAGGTAGGGTTTGGCGAGCGCCAGCAGCTGGTCCTCGTCGATCCAGCCGTTGAGGAAGGCGATCTCCTCGGGGCAGCCGACCTTCAGGTTCTGGCGGTCCTCGATGGTGCGGATGAACTCCGCCGCCTCCAGCAGGCTCTCGTGGGTGCCGGTATCAAGCCAGGCGAAACCGCGGCCGAGGGTTTCGACGTTGAGCTTGCCCTCGCCGTGGTAGAGGTTGAGGAGGTCGGTAATCTCCAGCTCTCCGCGCGGCGACGGCCGGATCGCCTTCGCGCGCTCCGGGGCGCCGGCGTCGAGGAAATAGATGCCGGTGACGGCGTAGCTGCTTTTCGGCTTCTCCGGCTTCTCGACGATGGACAGGACGCGGCCCGCGCCGTCGAACTCAACGACGCCGTAGCGCTCCGGGTCCGACACGCGGTAGCCGAAGACGGTGCCGCCCGTCGTGCGGGCATCGGCCGCCTTCAGCTTGGCCGAAAGCCCCTCGCCGAAGAAGACGTTGTCGCCGAGGACCATCGCCGAAGGGCTTCCCGCAAGAAAGTCCTCGGCCAGGAGGTATGCCTGCGCCAGCCCGTCGGGCGAGGGCTGCTCGATATAATCGAAGCGCATCCCCCAGGCCGCGCCGTCGCCGAGAAGCGCCCGGAACTGCGGCAGGTCGCGCGGGGTGGAGATGATGCAGACCTCGCGGATGCGGGCCAGCATCAGCGCCGACAAGGGATAGTAGATCATCGGCTTGTCGTAGAGCGGCAGCATCTGCTTCGACACCGAATGGGTGATCGGATAGAGCCTTGTGCCCGATCCGCCCGCCAGAATGATGCCCTTGCGGCCCGTGTCACTCATACCTTTTTCTCCAGTTCGTCGATCACACTCGACAGGCTTTCGCGCCAGTCGGGTTGCCCGATACCATAGGCGTTCAGGATGCGCCCACAATCGAGCGCGGAATTCGCGGGGCGCCGCGCCGGGGTCGGAAAATCGGCCGTCGCGATCCGGGTCACCTTCGGTGTGCGGGCAAGGGTGGCGCGGGCAAAGATCGCCTCGGCGAAGCCGGCCCAGCTGATCGCCGGCGCGCCGGCGAAATGGAAGAGGCCGCTTTGCCCGCGCCCCTCGCGGAACGCCGCCGCGATGGTCCAGAGCGCGTCGGCGATGTCGGCCGCCGCCGTCGGCCCGCCGCGCTGATCGTCGACGACCGAGAGCGTGTCCCTCTCGGCCCCAAGCCGCAACATGGTCTTGACGAAGTTCTTGCCGTGGGCCGAGAAGACCCAGGAGGTACGCAGGATCGCATGCGGCCCGCCTGCCGCCGCGATGGCACGTTCGCCGGCGAGTTTCGTCGCGCCGTAGACGCCAAGCGGGGCGACCGGATCGTCCTCGCGCCACGCGCGGCTGCCGGAGCCGTCGAAGACATAGTCGGTGGAAACGTGCAGGAACGGCAGGCCGCGCGCCGCCGCCGCCAGCGCCATCGCGCCCGGCGCCACGGCATTCACCACGCGGGCGCCGTCGCTGTCGCTTTCGGCCTGATCGACGGCGGTATAGGCGGCGGCGTTGATGATCACGTCGGCATCGCTCGCCGCGATCGCGGCCGCACAGTCTGCCGGACTGGAAAGGTCCGCCCGGTCGCGGCCAAGGGCCGTCACGGACACTCCCGCCGGCGCGCGGCGCGCAAGCTCGATGCCGAGCTGGCCCGAGGTGCCGAAGACGAGCGCCCGGAAAGGTGTGGGTTCAGGCTTCATGAGATGTGATGCACCCGCGTGAGCGCGGGCCTTTCAACGAAATGCCACGACAGCGCGGCGCACAGACAGGTTGCCGGAATCGCGACCGACATGTTGACGAGCGGCGAGGCAACTCCGCTTCCCGCAAGGATCTGTTGAATCGGGAAGGCGAAGATATACGTGCCATAGGAGTAATCGCCGAGCCGGTTGTAGAGCAGGGCGGGCTGCCAGCGGCTGAAGCCGAGCCACAGTGTCGTGTAGCTGAGCGCCATTGCGAACAGCAGTTCAAACAACGCCGTGCCGTGGGTCAGAAACGCGCCCGCCGCAAGTGCGGCCGCGACCACCGGCGTGAATGGAATGTGGTTCCGCCAGAGATAGATCGCCCCGCCTGTCGCAAACGGCATTCCCAGATTGATGGCGTTCGAGACACGGCCGGGAAAGACCATCATCTGATCCGCGACCGAAAGCGCCATGAAGAGCATCAGGAAAAACACGATCGCCGGCACACGCCGCAACAGGCCCGCCATGCCGAACAGGAAGACGCCGAAATAGCATGCAGCCTCGTAGGCGAGGGTCCAGAGCGAGCCGTTGATCGCCGGGCCATAGGGGTTGCCGGTGAAAACGCCGGGCAACACGTAAAGCGGGATCGCCATCGTGATGTTGCGAAAGAAATACGCCGGCGCCGCTGACCAGAATGCCGAGGGTTCTGCCGTCGACAGGAGGGTGCCCGCGATGAGGATCGTGACGACGGTCACCGTGATGAGGGCTGGAAACAGCCGGTAGGCCCGGGCCCTGACGAAACGCCGCCAATCAACGCTCCGATCGAAGCTCTTGGTGATGAAAAAACCCGAAATCGCGAAGAAGACCAGGACCGACACCGAGCCGAGGGTGGTGCCGTCGAGCCATTTCTGCAACGGCTGCTGTGCTTGCGGGCCAAGGCTGATCGGATAGGAATGCGACACCAGAACGCCGATTGCCGCCGCCATGCGGATGAGATTGAAATTGTTGTCCCGGCCCGATGAGACGTCCGCGAATGTGGTCATCCCGATCCGAGCCTCTTGCCGACGCCGTCGCGGTTCTGGAGCGCCCGCCACCAGTCCTCGTTCGCCAAAAACCAGTCGACGGTCCTTTCCAACCCTTCGTCGAGGGTCACGGAAGGCCGCCAGCCAAGCTCCTCGCGGATGCGGCCCGGGTCGATGGCATACCGCCGGTCGTGGCCGGGCCGGTCTGTGACGAAGGCGATCTGTTCGGCATACGGTCTGTTGCCGGGGCGTTTTGCATCGAGGATGGCGCAGATCTTGCGAACGAGGTCGAGGTTGGTCGCCTCGTTCTCGCCGCCGATATTGTAGCTGCGGCCAACGGCGCCCTTCTGCACGACCAGAAGCAACGCCTCGGCGTGATCCTCGACGAAAAGCCAGTCTCGGATATTGTCGCCGGCCCCGTAGATCGGGATCGGAGCGCCGGAAAGGGCCTTAAGGATCACCACGGGGATCAGCTTTTCGGGGAAGTGATAGGGTCCGTAGTTGTTCGAGCAGTTGGTCAGGACCACAGGGAGCCCGTAAGTCTCATGCCAGGCGCGGACGAGGTGATCCGACGACGCCTTCGACGCCGAATAGGGCGAGCGGGGATCGTAAGGTGTGTCCTCGGTGAATTTGCCAAAGGGGCCGAGTGAGCCGAAAACCTCGTCGGTGGAGATGTGATGAAAGCGGAAGCTTTCCGGTTTGCCCGCCGCGTTCCAATAGGCGCGGGCGGCTTCCAGCATCGTGTAGGTGCCGGTGATATTGGTCTCGATAAATGCCGCCGGCCCGTCGATGGAGCGGTCGACATGGCTTTCGGCGGCGAGATGCATGATCGCGTCGGGCTTGTGGCGCGCAAGGATAGCGTCCACCGCCGCCCGGTCGCAGATATCCGCATGCTCGAACGCGTAGAGCGGGCTTTCCGCGACTTCGGCCAGGTTCGTCAGGCTGCCCGCATAGGTCAGCTTGTCGAGGTTCACGACGGAATGGCCGGCCCGCACCGCGTGGCGCACCACCGCCGAGCCGATGAAGCCGGCGCCGCCTGTCACCAAGAGTTTCATGCTCAGGCCTCGTAGACGAAGGGTGTGGCGAAATTGCGGACGTGCGGCGCGGCGCGGTCCTTGTCGGACAGGATTGCGGTTCCCCCGTCGATGCCCCAGTCGATGGCAAGGTCGGGATCGTCGAACCGCACCGCACCGTCGCAGTCCGGCGCGTAGTAGTCCGAGCATTTGTAGAGAAGCTCGCTTTCCGGTTCGCGTGTGACGAAGCCGTGCAGGAACCCGGCCGGGATCAGGAGTTGCTTGCCGTTCTGGGCCGAAAGCTCGACCCCGGTCCACTGCCCGAAGCTTGGGGAGCCGGCGCGGATATCGACCGCGACGTCGAAGACCCGGCCCCGCCCGCAACGCACCAGTTTGGCCTGCGCATGCGGCGGCGACTGGAAGTGCAGGCCCCGTACCGTGCCCACGTCCCGGGAATGGGAGTGGTTGTCCTGCACGAAGTCCACCTCGATGCCGGCCCCGGCCAGCACCTGGCGATTCCAGACCTCGGAAAACCAGCCGCGCGCATCGCCGAAGCGACGCGGAGTGAGGATCAGGACGCCCGGCAGCCGGGTCTCTTCAATCAACATAGACACACCGTTCCAGGTTGCGACGCGCGATCTTAACCCCTTGCAGACACTTGTGAAAGGGGCCACGCCCTACGCGGGAAGGCAATTGCCCTCTCCGGCTGGCCCCAGGGCGGAAAGACGGCCTGCAAGGGCAGGAATTGCGGCATTGCGCTCTTCCTGGGCCGGTGCGATTGTTTCGGCGTGGGCGCCAGTCCGGATCGTAACCCCTGGTGGTGGAAGTCCGGGAAACCGGCGGCCGGCGAAACCGGGGATTTCGTGCCAAAGCGCGGACTTGCTGGTAGAACCCGGGCCGGAGGCATCGCCGTTGGAGAGCGGGGCCGCCTTCGACGTATCGGATTTCGCCGGAACGGCTTGCCGGCAAGTGTATTTGCCAAGGTATTGTGGATTGTGAGGATTGACGCGGCTGACAGGCGGGTGGCGAACGCAACACGGACGCGGTGCACGCGTACCGCAGGGCAGGCGCCGGAGTGGGACGCGATTTGATGACCACGACGTTTCGTGACGGGGCCGGCGATCCGGCGGTGCCGGGATCTGCGCCCGCGGGCCGTGAATTGTCGGACGCAAGGCGACGGCTTGCGCCGGCAGCGAAAAATCCTCGCGCCGCAATGCGGCATGCCATAATCTTGTCAGATCGGCATGGGAGCAGGGGCGGCAAAAGACCTGCCTTGCGCAACATGATCCGTGTCTTGGCCGGGCAGGGTGCGCGTGGCTACGGTTGGGGAATGCTCCGCGCAGGCGGACGCAAGAAGGAAGGCGGACGATGAGCGTCATCTCCAAGCGTGTTCTCGTCACCGGCGGTGCCGGTTTTCTAGGCTCGCATCTGTGCGAGCGGCTGATCGACGCCGGCCACGACGTTCTTTGCATCGACAACTACTTCACCGGCCGGCGGGCGAATGTCGCGCATCTGATCGGCAATCCGCGTTTCGAGATCATGCGCCACGACGTGACCTTTCCGCTCTACGTCGAGGTCGACGAAATCTACAACCTCGCCTGTCCGGCCAGCCCGATCCATTATCAGCACGACCCCGTGCAGACGACGAAGACGAGCGTGCACGGCGCGATCAACATGCTGGGGCTGGCCAAGCGGCTGCGCGCCAAGATCCTCCAGGCCTCGACCTCGGAGGTCTACGGCGATCCGACCGTGCATCCCCAGACGGAAGGCTATTGGGGCAACGTCAACCCGATCGGCTTCCGGTCGTGCTATGACGAGGGCAAGCGCTGCGCCGAGACGCTGTTCTTCGACTATCACCGCCAGCACGCGCTCAGGATCAAGGTGGCGCGGATCTTCAACACCTACGGGCCGAGGATGCATCCGCAGGATGGCCGCGTGGTGTCGAACTTCATCATGCAGGCGCTGGCCGGCGCGCCGATCACGATCTATGGCGAGGGTACGCAGACCCGGTCCTTCTGCTACGTCGACGACCTCGTCGATGGTCTGATCCGGCTGATGGAGACCGGCGACGAGATCACCGGGCCGATGAACATCGGCAATCCGGTCGAGATGTCGATCCGCGAACTGGCCGAGGCGGTGATCGAGCTGACCGGCTCGACATCGGAGCTGATCCATCAGCCGTTGCCGCATGACGATCCGGTGCAGCGCCAGCCCGATATCGGCTTTGCGCGCCGCGCCCTCGACTGGGAACCGAAGGTGAAGCTGCGCGACGGGCTGAAGCGCACGATCACATATTTCACCGCGCTCCGCGAGGAGTTGCAGGACAAGGGAGGGCGCAGCAATGGCTGAACGCAACGGATCGGCGGCGGAGCGCCCGGGCTTCGGGCGCGCGGTTCTCTGGATCGCGCTGGCGGTGCTGGCCTGTCTCAGCGTCTTCGCGGTCAACGGACGACCGCTCTTCTACTTCGACACCGTCGGTTATATCTCGCAGGGGCATTGGGCGCTGAGGCAGCTCGGGATCAGGGGCGAATCGCCGCTTGCCGCGCGGACCGAGAAGCTGGAAGCCGAGAAGGCGGCGAATATAGCTGCCGGCCTCGCCGAGCCCGATCTGGCCGAGATCGATGCGGAGAATACCGTCGACGGGTCGCGGTCGAGCGTCTATGCGCTGACGGCCGGGATCCTGGCGCGGCTGAATGCGCTCGAAGGTCTGATCGTTCTGAATGTGGTCGCGGTTCTGGTCGCGGTCTGGCTGCCGATGCGGGTGGCAGCGCGGCGATGGGGGTTGCCCGTGCCGGTTTCGCAGGCGGTGGCGATGCCGGTCATCGTGGCCTCGCTCGGCTCGTTGCCGTTCTTCATCGCCTATCTGATGCCCGACACCTTCGCGCCGGTCCTGCTTCTGGTGATCGCCACGCTGACGGTCTTCGGGCGCCAGATGCGGCCCTGGGAAATCGTCCTCGCGGTGGCGCTCGGATCGCTTGCCATCGTCTCGCACCTGTCGCATCTGGCGATCGGGGCGCTGATGGTGCCCGCCGCAGCGCTCGTCGCGGTGATCATGTCGCGCAGCCGCTGGTGGCTGCCGCCGGCGCTCGTCGTCCTGATCGTCGGCATCGGCTTTGCCGAACAGAGCGTGCTGCGGTCGGCCGCGAAGGCGATGTCGGACGCCGAGGTCGTCATAAAGCCCTATATCACTGCGCGCCTGATCCAGGACGGGCCGGGGATGACCTATCTCGAAACACATTGCCCGAACGATCGCATTCCGACCTGCAAGCTTTATGAAGCGCTGCAATGGTCGGACGATCCCTACCGGATCACCGCGACGCATATCGTCTTCGAGACCTCCGCGCGGCTCGGTTCCTTCCGGCTGATGAAGCCGGAGGACCAGAAGGCGGTCGCCGACGACCAGATCGGCTTCTTTTTCGATGTGCTGAAGGATCAGCCGGTCGCGACGGTCATGGCGTTTCTCAAGAACACCTTCATCCAGTCCGGCTGGGTGGCGATCGACCTGACGCTGCCGACCGACAAGATCGTCGAGCAGAACCAAGATGTGACTGGTCTCGCATTCAGCTCGTTCGACCACGGGCGGATCACCCGCGATACCGGCTGGCTCGGCCCGCTGACGGCGTGGCACGAGATCTTCTACGTCCTGTCGCTTGTGGTGATCGTCGCGCTGGTTCTGCTGCCGCGCCGGGTGCCGGGCGAGGTCAAGGCCCTCGCCATCATGGTGATCCTCGGGATCCTGGCGAACGCGCTGGTCTGCGGCGGCATTTCGCAACCCTCGACGCGCTACGGGGCGCGGGTGATCTGGCTCCTGCCGCTTATCGCGACGGTGCTTCTGGTCTTCGCCCGCCGCGCCCGCCAGTTCGACACCGCGACCGAGGTGCGGGCATGACACCTGCCGGCGCGGTGACGATATCGGTGGTGATGCCGGCCTACCGGGCCGAAGCGCTGATGCCGCGGGTGCTGGCGCCCCTCCTGGCGATGCAGGCGCGTGGCGAGGTGGCCGAAATACTCGTCGTCGACGACCGTTCACCGGATGCGACGGCAGAGGTCGCGCGCAGCCATGGCGCCAAGGTGCTGACGACGCCGCAGAACGGCGGGCCGGGGCTGGCGCGCAACCTTGCGGCCGAACACGCGGTGGGCGAGGTCCTGTGGTTCGTCGACAGCGACGTGATCGCCTGGGAGGACGGCGCGCAGAAGCTTCAGGCCGCGTTCGCCGATCCCGGCGTGGCCGCCGTCTTCGGCTCCTACGATTCCGCGCCGGACGGGGCGCACTGGTTCTCGCGCTACAAGAACCTCATGCACCGCTTCTATCACCAGACCGCCGAACGCGATGCCCAGACCTTCTGGGCCGGTTGCGGCGCGGTGCGGAGGGATATCTTCCGCCGGATCGGTGGCTTCGATGTCGAGACCTACAAGGTGCCGTCGATCGAGGATATCGAGCTTGGCTACCGCATCCGTCGCGCCGGCGGACGGATCGTTCTCGACCCGACGCTGCATGGCAAGCACCTGAAGGTCTGGACCCCGAAGAACGCCATCCACACCGACATCTTCCGCCGGGCGCTGCCGTGGTCGCGCCTGATGATCGCGCGCGAGGGTGTGGCGAATGACCTGAACACGAGCCATGCGGAAAAGGCGAAGGCAGGGATCGCGGGACTATTGCTGCTGTCGGTCCTCGCCCTGCCTTTCGCGACGGGCCTCTGGCCGCTGACGCTTGGCCTGGCGGCGCTCGCGCTGGCGGCGAACTGGGGTTTCGCCCGGTTCCTCTATCAAAACGGCGGCCTCGCCTTCGCGGCGCGGGCCCTTGTCTACCACCAGGTCTATTACGTCTATTCGGCGGCCGCCTTCGTCTGGTGCCTGTTCGAATATCATGTGCTCGGCGTAAAGAACCGGCTGCATGTGCCGTGAGGCACGGGAACGATGGGGGCGGAACGCGAAAGGGTGCAGGTGAAGGGAATGAGGGATATGGAAGACAGGATGACCGAAACGAGCGGGGCGGCATCGCTGGTGTCCGAAGTCGATGGCATGTCTCTGAGCGTGGTGATCCCCGCCTATAACGAGCAGGGCGCGGTGCGCGCGACCATCGAGGAGGTCCGCGCGGCGATGGAACCCCTCGGCATTCCCTACGAGATCATCGTCGTCGATGACGGGTCCGAGGACGACACCCTGGAAATCGCCCGCCAGACTGGTGTCATCGTCGACAGCAACCAGGTCAATACCGGCTATGGCGCCAGCCTCAAGCGCGGCATCAGGCGGGCGAGCCACGAATACGTGGCGATCATAGACGCCGACGGCACCTATCCGCCGCGCTACCTGCCCGGGATGCTCGCCATGTGCCGCGATCAGGACATGGTGGTCGGTGACCGGGGCGCGGCGATGAAGAACGTGCCGCTGATCCGCAGGCCGGCGAAATGGGTGCTGAACACCTTCGCCTCGTTCCTGGCCGAGCGGAAGCTGAACGATCTGAATTCCGGCCTCAGGGTCTTCCGCAAGTCGGAACTGGTGCCCTTCATCCCGCTTCTTCCGCAGAAATTTTCCTTCACCACGACGATCACGCTCTGCATGTCGTGCAACGGCAAGCGGATGATCTATACCCCCATCGAATACGGCAAGCGGGTCGGCAAGTCGAAGATCCGGCCCGTCGATTTCCTCAACTTCATCATCCTCGTCCTGAGAATGACGGTGCTTTTCAACCCGCTCAGGGTGTTCATCCCGCTTGGCCTTGGCCTCATGGCGCTCGGCATGCTGAAATTCGTCTATGACATCTGGATGGACAACTTGTCGGAGACGACGATCTTCGCCTTCCTGTCGGCACTGATCATTTGGTCGCTGGGGTTGATCGCCGACATGATTTCCCGCCTGCACCTGAGGCCGTGAAATGAGCGTGACCGGGACGGCGATGCGCAAATGGGCGATCCGAGCGGGCGGGTCGGCATTGGCGCTGTCGCTGATCTTCTGGTTCCTGCCGAAAGAGGCGATCTTCGAGGGCTTCGCGCGGCTGAGCTGGCCCCTGTTCCTGTCGGTTCTTCTGGCCTTTCTCCTCTGCCATGTCGTCACCGCGTCGAAGTGGTGGCTGCTGATGGACCGGGCGATCCCATTGCCGACCGCACTCCGCGCCCATTTCGCCGGGCTTGCCGCCAATCTCTGCCTGCCCGGCGCGGCCGGTGGCGACGCGGTGCGCGCCGCGATGGCACATGTCAGCCTCAAGGACGGGCCAAAGGTCGCCGCCGCCGCGATCGGCGACCGCCTGATCGACCTCGTGGGCCTGGCCTGCCTGACGCTGACCGGGCTTTTGCTGTTGCAGGACGGCGGCGCGAGCACTGTGCTGGCGGTGGCCGTCGCCGGCGTTGTCTTTGCAGTGGCCGTCGCGGGGCTGTTCGTCTTTCCGCGCGTCGCGCGCCTCATCTGGGCGCGCTGGCCCGGTCTGCCGGCGCGGGACCTCGCCTTCCGCGTCGCGGATGCCTTCGCGGCGCTCGGTCGGCGGCCGGGACTCCTCCTCTTCACTCTGGCGCTGTCGGCGGGGGTTCAGGCTGTGCTGATCCTCCTTTCGATCCGCCTTGCCGAGGCGGTCGGTGTCCATGTCGCGACCGCCGCCTGGTTCTTCGCCTGGCCGCTTGCCAAGATCATCGCCACGCTGCCCCTGTCGCTTGGCGGGCTGGGTGTCCGCGAAAGCTCGCTCGCGGCCCTTCTCGTGCCATTTGGCGCGGCGGCCCCCGCGGTCGTCGCCTCGGGCCTTGCGTGGCAGGGCATCCTTTACCTCGCCGGTGCGCTCGGTGCCTTGATCCTCGTCGCCTCGGGTGGCGGGTTCGGAGCCGCGCCCGCGCAACTTCCGGAGATTTCAGAGTGACGGCACACCCTCCGAAGACCGCCGGCGACCTGCCGCGCGTGACCGTCCTTGGCGCGGGCCCGGCCGGGATCGCGGCGGCCTATGCCCTGACCAAGGGCAAGGCGCGGGTCGAGGTGCTGGAGCGCGCGACGGTCGCGGGCGGCAACTCGACCTCGTTCCAGATCGACGGCATCTGGTGCGACTACGGCTCGCACCGCTTTCATCCGGTGGCCGATCCGAAAGTCCTCGGCGACGTGAAGACGCTTCTCGGCGACGACCTCCTTTTGCAACCGCGCCACGGCCGCATCCGCCTTGGCGGGCGCTGGATCCACTTTCCGCTGAAGCTTCAGGACGCGATCCTGCGCCTGCCGCCGGCCTTCGCCGCCTCGCTGATCGGCGACATGGTGTTGAAGAAGTTCCGCCGCAAATCGCAGGGGCCGAAAAGCTTTTCCTCGGTCCTCTACGACGGGCTCGGCCCGACGATCTCGGAGAATTTCTACTTTCCCTACGTGAAGAAGCTCTGGGGCCTCGACCCCGACAAGCTCGCCGTGATGCTCGCGGAGCGGCGCGTCTCGGGAAGTTCCATCGGCAAGATCCTTGGCAAGATGATGAAGATGCTGCCGGGGATGCGCGGCGAGACGACGGGGCGGTTCTTCTATCCAAAGAAGGGCTTCGGCCAGATTTCTCAAGCGATGGTTGAAGCCTCGATAGGGCAGGGTGCGGCCTTTCGCTTCGGCGCCGACATCGTCCGGATCGAACGTGAGGGAACCCGCGTCACCACTGTCGTGACTCGTGACGGCGGGAAAGAGCTACGCCACGAGGCCGATCAGGTCTATTCCACCATTCCGCTGACCACCGTCGTCAGGCTGATGGACCCGCCGCCGCCGCCCGAGGTGATGGAGGCCGCAAAGGCGATCCGGTTTCGCGGCATGATTCTCGTCTACCTGATCCTCGAGGCCGACCGGTTCACCGAATACGACGCGCATTACTTCCCCGAACTCTCGATCCCGATCAGCCGGATGTCGGAGCCGAAGAACTACAACTCCGCGACCGGGCCGAAGGGCCGCACGATCCTCTGCGCCGAGTTGCCCTGCGATCCGGGCGAAAAATGGTGGGACATGTCGGACGAGGAACTGGGCAGGCATTACTGCCAATGGCTCGGCAATCTCGGCCTGCCGGTGACGATGCCGGTGATCCGCTGCGAGACGCGGCGTATCGCCCATGCCTATCCGGTCTACGACCTCGACTATCAGCGGCATTTCGAGACGGTGGACAACTGGCTCCTCGGTCTCGACGGGTTCCTGAGTTTCGGCCGGCAGGGTCTTTTCGCCCATGACAATACGCACCATGCCTTCGCGATGGCCTATGCCGCCGCCGACAGCCTGACGGCCGATGGCGATGTGGACCGGACAGCATGGGCCGCGCACCGGCACGAATTCGAAAGCCACCGGGTCGAGGATTGAACTTGCCCGGACCCATCGTCGACATCCTCATGTATCACTCGATCTCGAAGCGTGGCGGCGCGACGTCGATTGCGCCCGCAGTCTTCGCCGAGCAGATGGCTGCGATTGCCAGGGCCGAGGTTCCGGTCATCAGCCTCGACGAGTTTCTCGCCGCGCGCGAGGGCAGGGTTCAGCTTGCGCCGCATTCCCTGGTCCTGACCTTCGACGACGGGTTTCAGGATTTTGCCGACGCGGCCTGGCCGGTGATGGCGAAGCACGGGTTCCGGCCTATCGTCTACCTGCCCACCGCCTATGTCGGCCGCGTCGAGGGCTGGCGCGGCATTGCCGATCCGCCACGTGCGCTGATGGGCTGGGGAACGATCCGGGCGCTGGCGAAAGAGGGCGTCACCTTCGGCAGCCACACGGTCAGCCATCCCGACCTCGACAGCCTGCCGCATGACGCGCTCGAGGCCGAGCTGGTCCAGTCACGGAGCGAGATCGAGGACCGGCTGTCGGGCCAGGTCCGCCATTTCGCGCCGCCCTACGGGATCGCGGGGCCGAAGGTGCGGGCGCGGATCGCGGAGAGCTATCATTCGTCGGTCGGAACCCGGCTGGGGCAGGCGGGGCAGGATGCCGACCCCTTCGACCTGCCGCGGCTCGAAATGTATTACTTCACCGACATTGCCCGCTGGCGCGGGCATCTGGCCGGGCGCGGCGCGGCTTACCTCGCGGCGCGCCGGGGGCTGCGGGCGCTGAAGGGTGCGGCGATGAAGCCGTGGAAGGGGCTCTGATGCCGGGGCGGGGCCGATGAACATCGGGCACAAGTTCATCCGGGGCGTGGCCTGGATGCTGGCCGGTGGCTGGACCGAGCAGGCGATCAATTTCGTCGTCTTCGTTACCATGGCGAAGATCCTCGGACCGGAGCTTTACGGGCTGCTTTCAATGGCGGCGGTCTTCATCGTGCTGGCCGAGGCTCTGGTGCGCGAAAGCGTGTCGGAATACCTCATCGCCGCGCACGATCCAGTGGCGGAGGATTACAACGCCACCTTCTGGCTGACCGCTGGACTCGGGCTGGCGCTGGCGGTTCTGCTCTGGCTCCTTTCCGGTCCGATCGCGGCGCTTTACGGCCAGGCGGAGGTGGCCGGGTTGATCCGGGGCTTGTCGGTGACGGTCCTGATGATCGCCTTCACTGCTGTGCCGGTGGCGATCCTGAGGCGCGAATTCAATTTCCGTGTCCTGTCGCTCAGGGCCATCGCCGGGGTGATCGTCGGCGGCACGGTCGGTGTCGGCATGGCGCTGGCAGGTTACGGGGTCTGGAGCTTCGTCGGCCAGTGGATCGCGATGATCGCGACGAATGTCGTCATGGCCTGGACCGCGGTCGCCTGGCGGCCCGGCCTCGTCACCACGCGGGCGCATCTGATGCGGGCGGGGGCGTTCGGGGCGCAAGTGCTTGGTCTGCGCGCGGCGGAACTGGCGGCGGCGCAGCTTCCGACGCTGATCATCGGCGCGACGCTCGGGCCGCTTGCGACCGGGCTTTATTCGGTGTCGTGGCGCCTGGTCGAAACGCTGACCTTCCTGATCTCCACACCGCTCCGCATGGTCTCGCAACCCGCTTTCGCGGCGGTGACGCGGGAAGGTGGCCGCGCAGGCGACCTTCTTCTCGACATCGCCCGGCTGACCGGTGTCGCGGCGTTTCCGTTCTTCGTCGGCCTCGCGGTCGTGGCCGAGCCGGTCTTGAGGCTGGTTTTCGGCACCGAATGGCTGGGGGCCGCGCCGGTCCTGTCGGTCCTCGCGTTCCTCGGCCTGTATTTCTCCATCGCGATGGTGCAGCAGAGCTTCTGCCTTGCCGCCGGCGAGGCCGGCGAGATCACGGTACTGACCTGGGCGAACGTGGCACTGGGCGCGGTCCTTATCCTCCTCGCCTCGCGCTGGGGGCTGGTGGCGATCACCGCCGCCTTCGTCGCGGCGCATTATATCCTCTGGATCTTCCGCTACCGGCTGGTGGCGCGGATCGGCCAGATGGAGGTCCTGCCGCTCATCACCTGCAACATCGTGCCGGCGCTTGCGACGGCGGCGATGGCCGTCGCGGTGCTGGGCGTGCAGCATTTGCTGGCCGGTGCCCCCCTGATCGTGAGCGTTGTCGTTAGCATCCTGACCGGGATCGTGGTCTTCGCGGCGCTTGCGGTCGTGCTGATGCGGGACCGGATCGGGCTCCTGCTCTCCTACGCGCGACCCGCGCCGCAGGGCGGAGAGACCGCATGAAATCCCTCCGCATCGTCATGTTCACCACATTCTACCCGCCCTATTCCTTCGGCGGCGACGCGATTGGCGTGCAGCGGATGGCGCGTGCGCTGGCGGCGCGGGGGCATGACGTCAGCGTCGTCCATGACGAGGACAGCTACCTCATCCTCGGCGGCAAGCAGCAGGCCGAGGGCGCGCCGGACGGGGTGCGGCGGATTGGGCTCAGAAGCCGGCACGGCCTTGTCTCGAACCTCCTGACCCAGCAGCTTGGCCGCCCGGTCGTCCATGCCGCGCGGATCCGCGAGATTCTGGACGAACGGAAACCGGACATCATCTGGCACAACAAC
Organism: Rhodobacterales bacterium 32-67-9; assembly: GCA_002280515.1. Classification (GTDB taxonomy): domain Bacteria; phylum Pseudomonadota; class Alphaproteobacteria; order Rhodobacterales; family Rhodobacteraceae; genus Albidovulum. The sequence continues at coordinate 11,714 of NCEA01000028.1, read as the reverse complement.
ACGTCGCTGATCGGCGGTCCGGGGTTGCTGCCGATGGGCGAGGGGCTGAAGCTTTACGAGGCGCATGAGCATTGGCTGGTTTGCCCGACCCATGTGCTCTGGCGGTATGGGCGTGAGCTGTGCCATGCGCGCGACTGCCTGCGGTGTCAGTTGAGCTACAAGCGCCCGCCGCAGATCTGGCGCCAGACCGGAATGCTCGACCGGGCGCTGGATCATATGGACCTGATCGTCGCAAAAAGCGCGTTCAGCCGCGCCAAGCACCGCGAATTCGGACTCCGGCAGGAGATGGAGGTACTGCCCTATTTCCTGCCCGACCTTCCGGCGCTGGGCGACCCCTATACCGGCCACCCGCGTCCCTATTTCCTCTTCGTCGGGCGGCTGGAGAAGATCAAGGGATTGCAGGACGTCTTTCCGGCGATGGACCGTTATCCCGACGCCGACCTCCTGATCCTCGGTGACGGCGACTACGCGGGCGAGTTGAAGCGGCTCGCCGCCGGCAATCCGCGCATCCAGTTTCTGGGCCGGAAGTCGCCGGAGGAGCTGAACGCCTATTATCGCGGGGCGCTCGGCCTCATCGTGCCGTCGGTCTGTTACGAGACTTTCGGCATCATCCTGATCGAGAGCTTCCGGCTCGGTACGCCAGTGATCGCGCGGCGGCTTGGCCCCTTCCCGGAGATCGTCGAGGCCTCGGGCGGGGGGGCGCTGTTCACCACCGAGGATGACCTTGTCGCAGCGATGCGCGGGCTTCAGGACGATCCGGCACATCGCGCGGCGCAGTCGCAGGCGGCGCGCGATGCGTTCGGGGCGATCTGGCGCGAGGACAGGGTGCTTGCCGCCTACGGCGCGGCGCTGGCACGCGCGGCGCGGCGCAAGGGCGATGCCGGGCTTGCGAAGGCGCTGGAGGCAGGGGCCTTCGAGGGGAGTGCCTAAGGCGCCAGCCTCGCGATCCGGTGGGCGTTGGCCATGACCGAGAAGGTGATCGTCGTCGCCGGGATCGCCGGCAGCGACGAGGCGTCGATGACGTGAAGCCGGTCGAGGCCCCGTGGCCGGCCGAGCAGATCGGAGGTGCCGGGGATCGGATCGGCAGACATCGGCAGCGATCCCCCGACATGAAAGCTCGACCCCGGCGCACCGGGCCGGCTCGCGAAGGTCAGCGCGAAAAGCCCGGCCTTGCCCATCGCCTTGCCGACCCGCCCGGTTGCGGCCTTGAGGACCGGCTCCATCGCCGGGTTCTCCTCAAGCCGGGGCAGCAGCCGGCCGCCGCGCCCGAGGCTGAGGCCGATGCGGTGGGAATGGTCCGAATGAAGAAAGATCTGCGCCACGATCAGGCGGCGCGCGAGCGCAGTGAAGGCCGGCGTCGAGAACGGGAGCTTCGAGCCATAATTGGCGATAAGGTCGCGGGCGTAATGCTCGTTCCAGCTATAAAGCTGGGAGTGGATGAGATGCGGAGAGACCTCGGGCGCGTCGAGTTCGACGAAGATCTGCGGCAGGGTGTGGAAGGCGCCACGGTCGGGCCGCGTCTTGTTGCGCCAGCGCTGGATCATCGGCAGGAAGGCGTGCTGGCTGTCTTTCAGAACCAGTTCGCCCGGGCCGGGCATCGAGGCAAGGAGGATCCGCGCGGTCTCGAGCACGCCGGCGCCAAGGAAGGCGCGGGCGCCGGTCACGGTACTGCCGTCCTCGAGGTGCAGGGTGATGCCGGTGCCGGTCTCCTCGAAGCGGGTCACGACGGCACCGGGGCGGTAGCGGAAATGCGGATCGGCGCGCAGCCCGGCGAGCGTGTCCTTCGCCGACCAGATCAGCCCGAAGGGGCAGCCGTGGAGGCAAAGGCCGCAGCGGCGGCAGGATGCGTCCACCGCCTGCCGGGCGGCGCCGAAGCGGACACCTTCTGCGGCCAGCGCGTCGCGGGACCGGGAAAGCCGGCCAAGCAAGGCCTCGGCCTGCACCGTCGGCGGGATGCCCGCGCGCCCGGTCGCCGGGAAGACCGGCAGCAGGTCGTCGAGGTCGTCGGCCCGGCCGGCGACCGGCAGGAAGCCCGCGACCGCGCGGTAATGCGGCGCGAGGTCGGCCGCGGTGATCGGCCAGCCGGCCATGTCCTCCTGCCGGTAGGGCAGCACCGCCGAGCCCCAGAGGTTCGAAAGCCCGCCCGCCGCGCGCGAGGCCCGGAGCGCCATCCAGCCGGGCAGGTCGGCGAAGGTCGCGGCCCCCGGCTCCATCGCGAAGTCGGACCCGAACCGGCGCACCTGTCCGGGCGGCGTGGCGTATTGCGGCGCCATCCAGGCGTCGCGCTCCTTGACGCCCCAGCCTGTCGGGTCGGTCGCGGCGAGGGCGGCGCGGCGGGTTTCGGCCTCGGCCTCCAGCACCTTGCCGCCGTCGAGCATGACAACCGTCCGCCCCCGCGCCAGAAGCGCCTTGGCGGCAGAGATCCCTGCGGGGCCGGAGCCGATGACGATATCCGGGGCCTCAGTCACGGCGGAAGACGATCACGTTGCCATCGCCAAGGGTGCCGCCGAAGCAGCGCACCGCCTTGAGCACGGTCTTTTCGGGGCGGTCCGGCGCGCAGATGTCGGACCCGCCGACACCGGCGTCGAGCGCCATCTGCGGCACGTCGCGGAAGTTCCGCCCGGGAAAGCCGACGACGAGAATGACCGCGCCGGGTTCGGCCATGGCGCTCTTGTATTCGTCATCGGTGTAGATCGCGCCCCAGTCGGCGCCGTAGTAGCCGCGGAAATCCTGCTCCGAATAGCCGACGGCATAGACCCGGTCGCCGGGTTGACGCTCGGTTTCAGTGAACGCATAGGCGCCGGCAAGGTCCTGTTTCGGAAAGTCGTAATTCCGCTTGGCGAGGAAGGCGGAGATCGCGACCATCGCCACGACGGAAAGCGCGAATAGCCCGCGCGACACGCGCTCTCCGCCGACGAAATGGGCGATGACGGCACAGGACAATTGCACGCCCGCCACGATCAGCAGCATCAGAAAGCCGATATCGACGAAGAAGAAGCGCGGCCAGATGCGCATTCCGACCGCCATCAGGAGGCCGGCGGTGAGGCCGATGTGAACGAAGGTCGTTACCGCGAAGAGCGGCGCGTCGCGATGGAGCGCGATGGCGCCGAGGACCGACAGCGCCAGAACCGCCGCGCCGACAAGCGCCACCATCGGGCCGGCTTGGCCGATGCCGGTGCGGATCGCCTCGAACGCGGTCCAGAGCGGGCTTTGGTATTCCTGCATCACATCGGTGGCGGAGCTTTCGGATACCGTCGAGACGGTGTCGAGAAGGCTCGGCAGGACCGGCAGGTAGACGAGGACGGCGAGAAGCCCGCCGATCAAGAACCCCATGAAAGGCAGGCGCAGAACGGCGCCGTCGAGGTCTCCGCGCAGGGCGCGGCTGACAACGAGGCCAAGCCAGATTAGCCCCTGCGCCATGAAGAAGAACGCCCCGGTCAGGTGGGTGAAGACGGCGGCCGCGAGGCAGAGCCCGTAAAGCACCCAGATTCGCCGCGTGGGCGACTTCATCCCGCGCAGGAAGTAGAGCATCCCGAGCGTCGAGAAGAGGGCGAGCCCGGTATAGCCGCGCGCGTTCTGCGAAAACCAGATCTGGTGATAGGAGAGCGCGAGGAGGAGCGTCGTCACATGGGCCAGCGTCGCCCCGGCGATGTCGCGGGCGAGGAACCACATCGCCGCAAGCGTGCCAAGCCCGAAGAGCATCGCCGGCAGCCGGATCGCCCAGGGCGCGTCGCCAAAAAGGGTCATCGAGGCCTTGGCGGCGATATTGTGCAGGTAATGATGGTTCATCGAATAGCTTTGAACCATCTCGCCCCAGCCGAGATTGACATGGGTGACGAGGGTCTGGATCTCGTCATGCCACATAGGCGCGTTCAGCCCCCAGATGCGCAAGGCCGCTGCGAGCGCGAGGATTGCGCCGAGCCAAAGGTAGTCGCGCTGTCCGGACCCCTGCATCGCCGGTCTCAGGCCGCCATCGCGGCGCGTTTCTCGGCGACGATGTCGGCGATGATTTCCGACAGGGGCCGGCGCGGGCGAAAGCCGATGGTGCGTTCGAGCTTCGAAACGTCGGGCAGGCGGCGGGCCATATCCTCGAAGCCCTCAGGATAGACATCGCTGTAGGGGATGAGCTTGATTTCCGACCGCGAGCCGGTGGCGGCGATCACCTGTTCGGCCAATTGCCGGATCGTCACTTCCTGGTCGTTGCCGACATTGAAGACCTGCCCCAGGGCGGACGGTGTCGCCATCAGGCGCACCAGCGCCTCAACCACGTCGGCGACGTGACCGAAACAGCGTGACTGCTCACCGGTGCCGTGCACCATCAGCGGCCGGCCTTCGAGCGCGGACTGGACGAAGTTCGGCAGGACCATGCCGTAGCGGCCGGTCTGGCGCGGGCCGGTGGTGTTGAAGAACCGGAGCACGACGGCCGGAAGCTGAACCTCGCGCACATAGGCCAGCGTCAGGAATTCGTCGAGTTGCTTGGCCGAGGCGTAGGACCAGCGCAGGTTCTTCGTGGCCCCGATCGTCAGGTCGTCGTCTTCGCTGAACGGGAACTTCGTCGCCTTGCCGTAAACCTCGGAGGTCGAGGCGACGAAGGTCAGCTTTCTGTCCTTCAATGCCGCCTTCAGAACATTCTCGGTGCCGTTGATATTCGTCAGGATCGAGCGCGAAGGTTCGTCCATGATCAGCTTCACGCCGACTGCCGCGGCGAGATGGAAGATCACCTCGGCCTCGTCGGTCAGCGACTGGACGAGGGCCGGGTCGAGGATCGTGCCCTCGACAAGGCGGAAGCGGTTGTGACCGGCCAGGGCGCTGAGATTTTCACGGCGGCCAGTGGAAAAATCGTCGAGTGCGGTGACGGAGTGACCTTCGGCGATCAGGCGTTCGGAAAGATGCGAGCCGATGAACCCGGCGCCGCCCGTAATCAGGATCTTCATATCACCTCACGCGAATTCGGACGCTCAATGTCGGGCGAGATCGTAACACGCGAGTTTGGCGCCTGCCATGAGGATGTCGTGACTGTGGCTGGGTTCGGAAACAGTTCCGGTCACAGGCCACCGGCGCGTCCGGGATGCGAACGAAACCGGCGCGAATCCCCCCGCAACCCCTGCGGTCGCGGGATTTCGAAACTGCCGCAGAGGCAGGCAAATCGCGCCAAACCAGCCGGTGTCATGGAATTGTTCCCTTTCAGGGTACAACATTCCTGACTGGTCGCGCGAATATTGCTTGGCTATTTGTACATGTGCAATTTTCCGTGGGGCTGTGTTACTTCTCAGCGTCTTGAGGCGCCTTGCGACAGGCTTGATTATGACCAATGCTTTTTCACTCTACTCGTCCCTGAAGGACCGCATTGCCCGGCGCGAGGCGCGGATTGCGACCTTGGGCCTTGGTTACGTCGGGCTGCCGCTGGCGCTGACAATCAGCGAGGCGGGGTTCCCGACGACCGGTCTCGATCTGAACGGTGCCCGGGTGGCGGCGATCAATGCCGGAGAGAGGGTGATTTCCTACTTCCCTGAGGACCGGATCCGCACTGCCGTGACTGGCGGCAAGTTCGCCGCGACCGATGATTTCGCAGCGCTGGCCGACGCCGACGTGATTCTGATCTGCGTGCCGACGCCGCTGTCGCCATCGCGCGAACCGGACCTGAGCTACGTGGTCCGCGCGGCGGAAGGGATCGCGGAATGGCTGCGTCCGGGCCAGCTTGTCGTTCTGGAAAGCACGGTCTGGCCGGGGGCGACGGCGACCGTGGTGAAACCGATCCTAGAGGCCCGCGGACTGCGCGCCGGCGAGGATTTCTTCCTCGCTTTCTCGCCCGAACGCGAGGACCCGGGGAACGACAAGTTCGACACACGCTCGATTCCGAAAGTCGTCGGCGCCGACGATACCCGGTCGCGCGAACTGGTCGACCAGTTCTATTCGCATATCGTGTCGAAGACGGTTCCGGTTAGTTCGCTGGCGACGGCCGAGGCGGTGAAGCTGGCCGAGAACAGCTTTCGCACCGTCAACATTGCACTCGTCAACGAGATGAAGGTGGCGCTTGAAGCGATGGGCGTCGATGTCTGGGAAGTGGTCAGGGCGGCCGCCACCAAACCCTTCGGATACATGCCGTTTTATCCTGGGCCGGGGATCGGCGGCGACTGTATTCCGGTCTCGCCCGTCTATCTCTCGTGGCGGGCCAAGGATGTCGGGTCGGCGCTGCCGATCATCGACCTGGCGCGGGCCAACAATGACGGCGCCCCGGACATGATCGCAGGCCTCGTTGCGGTCGAGCTGTCGAAGCACGGCGGGGTGGCGGTTAAGGGCGCGCGGGTCCTGATCCTCGGTGTCGCCTACAAGAAGAACGTCGAGGACACGCGGGAAAGCCCGGCGCTTGCAATCCTCAAGCGGCTCGAGGCGATGGGTGCGGAGTGCGACTATCACGATCCCTATTTTCCGGTGATGCCTGTCACCCGCGATCATCCGGCGCTGGCCGGTCGCCGGTCGGTGGCGCTGAGCGGGGACGTGGTGGCGGGTTATGACGCGGTGCTGGTGGCGACCGATCATACCGATGTGGATTATGCGCTGGTGGCGCGGTCCGCCCGGCTTGTTCTTGACACGCGGAACGTGTTTGCCGGATTCGATACGACAGGGCAGCCAGTTCGGCTGGTCAAGATATGACGGTGGTAAGGCTGGCGCACGCCTCTGGCGCCGGAACGATGTTGGATCGGACGGCGTGGTCGCACGTCCGGATAGAGTAGGGAGCGATTCGCATGATGTGGTTCTGGATGTGTGTCGGCTGCCGGAATTTCAACCCTGGATTGAAGCGCGCCTATGCAATGGTCGCCAGACCAGGGCGTCCGTCAACGAAGAGGTGGTAACTTGCAGGATTGGTTCCGTATGTGGCATCCTGTTTGTGCGTTTCAGTGAAGATCGTTTTGTGCCCGGATTGGCCCAAGGTATATTGGTCGTCAGGGGTGGAATTTTATAACTGATGTTATTGGGAACGGTGGTGGCCAGAATGCAGCAGGAAAAACCTTCTCCCGTCGTTGTCATCGGGGGCGGTCCGGCCGGTCTGACTGCGGCTTACGAGCTGCAGAAACGGAGTGGCGCACACAAGCCCAAGGTCTATGAGGCCTCCGATATGGTCGGCGGCATTTCGCGGACCGAATCGAACAACGGATACCGCTTCGATATCGGCGGCCACCGCTTCTTCACCAAGGTGAAGGAGGTCGAGGAGATGTGGCACGAGGTGCTGAAGGACGACTTCATCACCGTCCCGCGCCTCAGCCGGATCTACTACCGCGAGAAGTTCTTCGACTATCCGTTGAAGCTTTTCAACGCCCTTACCAATATCGGCCCCTACGAGTCGATGCGCATCCTGCTCAGCTACTTCAAGTGGCAGGTCCGGCCCTTCCGCAAGGAAGAAAGCTTCGAGGAATGGGTGATCAACCGTTTCGGCGGCCGGCTCTACATGCACTTCTTCCGCAGCTACACGCAGAAGGTCTGGGGCATCAACCCGAAGGACATCCGCGCCGACTGGGCAGCCCAGCGGATCAAGAACCTGTCGCTGTTCAAGGCGGTCTGGAACGCGATCTCGGGGGCGAACGACACGACGAGCCTGATCGAGGAGTTCCAGTATCCGCGCCTCGGCCCCGGCATGATGTGGGAACGCACCCAGGAGATCATCGAGGAGCAGGGCGGCGAGGTGCATCTTCGCTCCGAGGTGGTTCAGGTGAACCGCAAGGGCAACCGCGTGACCTCGATCGACGTCAAGCACTGGCACGAGGACGGGCGCGAACCGGTGATGGAGCGCGTTGAAGGCGCGCATTTCATCAACTCGATGGCGTTGCGCGACCTCATCCATGCCTTCGATCCGCCGCCGCCGCCGGAGGTGATCGAAGCGGCAAACAGGCTCAAGTATCGCGATTTCCTGATCGTCACGCTGGTTCTCGACCATGCCGATCCGTTCAAGGACAACTGGATCTATATCCATTCGCCCAAGGTGAAGGTCGGTCGCATCCAGAACTTCCGCGCCTGGTCGAAGGAGATGCTGCCGGATCAGAACACCGCCTCGATCGGCATGGAGTATTTCTGCCAGCAAGGCGACGGTCTGTGGACCATGTCGGACGCCGACCTGCGCGAACTTGCCTCGCAGGAACTCGAACAGCTCGGCCTCGCCAAGACGAGCGACGTCATCGGCGCGGCGATCATCCGCCAGCCCAAGGCCTATCCGGTCTATGACGGCGAATACCGTGCCGCGCTCGATGTTCTGGAGGAGTGGCTTCTGAGCCTGGAAAACTTCCAGACCGTCGGCCGCAACGGCCTGCACCGCTACAACAACCAGGATCATTCGATGCTTTCGGCGATGCTGGCGGCTCGAAACATTCTTGGCGAGAAACACGATGTCTGGACCGTGAACGTGGAGCGCTCCTATCATGAGGAATTCGAGGTCAAGAAGCCGGCGGCGCGGGTGAAGGCGGCGCTCGCCGCCGAATAGCGCAGGCAGATAAGACGAAGGGCAGTCGTGCGACGGCTCACAGACAGTATTTACGGATTGTGGGTTTTGCTGGCTTTGCCGGCGGTCTGGTTCCTTGCCGAACGCCTGGTGCTGCATGGCAAGGTTCCTTTCGTGCCCTGGACCGGGATCCTGTCCTGCTGGTTCCTGATCCTGACAATGTCCGTTACCCCGCTTCAGCTTCTCTTCGGGCCGCTGCCGTGGCTGAAGAAGCGGCGGCGATATCTCGGGGTGGCGAGCTTTGGCTATGCTGCGCTGCACCTCTTCTTCTGGCTGCTCAACGTCAACATGGGCGGCCTGATCCGTTCCTTCATCCGGGTCGAGATCCTGACCGGTTGGCTCGCGATGGCGGTGATGGTCGTCCTTGCCGCGACCTCGTTCGACGGCGCAGTGAAGACGCTGGGCCCCCGGTGGAAGGTGATCCAGCGCTGGGTCTACCCGATGGCGATCCTCACGCTCGTCCACTGGGTGCTGACGACCGATCAACTCATGGACGTGGTCCTCTACTGCGGGCCGCTGGCGCTCTTGTCGGTCTGGAGGTTCGTCCGTTACCGGAGCCGGCTTCGCGGGGCGTGACGGTGCGGCCCGGATTTCGGCGGCGACAACCCCGGCCCCTCTTAGCCTATCCTCCGCTTTTCGCGGGCTTTGACGGCCCCGGCTCGCATGGCTAGGCTTTCCAGCATCGATAAGGCGGGGGATGCGATGACGGACACGGGACCGAACGGCGAGTTGACGCTCCGCACCCTGGCCATGCCGCGCGACGTGAACGTCAATGGCGATATCTTCGGCGGCTGGGTGCTGAGCCAGATGGACATCGCCGGCGGTATCGTCGCGGGGGCGCGGGCGAAAGGGCGGGTCGCCACGGTCGCGGTCGATGCGATGAAGTTCATCCGACCGGTAAAGGTCGGCGACGTTCTTTGTATCTATGTGACGATCGGCCGGATCGGGCGCACCTCGCTCGCTCTCGACGTCGAGGCCTGGGTGCTGCGCGGCCGCGCCGGCAAACGGGAAAAGGTCACCGAGGCGGTCTTCACCTTCGTCGCCATCGACGAGGACGGCAGGCCGAGGGTTGTGCCGGCCGAGCAGGAGGTCAGATCATAGCCCAGTCTGTGAACCGGTAGGGCGGTTTCGGCGGGCGCGGAACCCTGTCGCCGGGGCGAGGCTTCGGTTGCGGCGGGCGGTTCATGGCTTTCTCCTTCCGAGAGGAAAGACATGGGGGCAGAAGGGCGGAAAGCGGACTTTGTTACATGCCTCCGGCATGGTCGTGAAATCTTGTGAAAGGCCGGACCCCCGGAAAAATGCCGGCGGGTCCGGGTTCGTGTCACCCTTCGATCCTGCTTCAAATGTCTTTCAGGAATAGCGTCTGTCTTTCAGGAATAGCGTCAGCCTAGCACGGTCTGGCGCCCGGCGCAGGTCGGGAAAACCGGACCGGCGCGGCGGGCATCCTCTGCACGATTCTCCCTGGCAAACGGATCAACTTCCCGCGAATCCGCTTGATGCAGGTCAAGGACGCCCCATGAACCTCAGTAAATAATATTTACCAACATGAACGTGTAGGAGGTTACCATGACCAAGAAGATCCTGTGCCCGACCGACGGCACCGACCATTCCGATGTCGCCGTCATCGTGGCGTCGGAACTGGCGCAGAAATTCGGCGCCGACCTGACGATCTGCGTTGTCAACGTCGCCCACGGCGGCCCGCGCGGCCCGCTGATCTCGCACTGGACCAAGGCCGAGGTCGAGGACAAGCTCACCAAGGCCAAGGCCGTCGCCACCGCGCACGGCATGAAGAGTGTCGAGGTGGTGGACCTCATCAGCCGTGAGGTTCCGGCAGGCATCGTGAGCTATGCCGAGCAGAACGGTTTCGACCACATCGTCATGGGCACCGGCGACAAGCGCGGCCTCTCGCGCCTCGTCCTCGGCTCGGTCGCCGCCGAAGTCTCGGGCCGGGCACATTGCTCGGTGACCGTGGCGCGGTAAGGGGGAGCATCTGAGTCCGGGCGCGGTGCCGGCTTGCCCGGGCAGGGGGGTGACGTTTCGTTAACCATGGGCGCGCAGGGTGGCGCAATGTCCAACTACCTCCGCCCCCGCATCCCCGGTGCCACGGTGTTCTTCACCGTGGCCCTTGCCGCGCGCGGTTCGGATTTGCTGGTGCACGAAGTTGGGCGGTTGCGGGAGGCCTTGGCGGCGACGCGGGCGGAACGGTGGTTCGGGATCGATGCCTGGGTCGTGATGCCGGACCATCTGCATTGCGTCTGGACATTGCCGGAAGGGGATGCGGATTATTCGGTGCGGTGGCGGTTGATCAAAAGCCGGTTTTCGCGCGATTTACCGAAGGGGCGTTTAAGGGCGAGCCACGAGGCGCGGCAAGAGCGCGGGATCTGGCAGCGCCGGTATTGGGAACATCACATTCGGGACGAGGCGGATTTCGCCGCGCATGTCCGGTATTGCCACATGAACCCGGTCAAGCATGGTTTCGTCGAGCGATCCGAGGATTGGCCGTATTCGTCGATCCACCGGGAAATTTCGGCGGGGCGTTGGTAGGGTGTGTGATTTCACGTACCGATGTTGGCGGAAGGGGAGGTGCCGCCGGGGAATGGTGCGTGCGAGCACGCACCCTACGGCTCGCTCGCCCGGTTCAAGGAGGCGATGGGGAAGGGGTGAGGGGGACGGGAAAGGGGCGCCAGAAGGATCGCAAGAACGGCCGTCCAGTGGACGGCCGCGCGGGTCCGTTTGCCCGGAAGCGCAAGCCGGAGGGCAAGGGGTTAATCGTTGTCGCTTCCGGTTGGAATCGGGGCGCGACTGCCTGGGGTGAGACCGGATCAGAAACGGTCCGGTGGACCGTTTCCCGGTCGAACACCCGCCCGGCGCCGGGCGGGCAGGGAGCGCGCGGAAGCGCGCCTGCCAGGGGCAGGCAGGCGCGGCCGTCGAGGCTGCGCCTCGACATGTCGCGGGACAAATCGGTGGGGAGGCGGTGCTTGGCGTAAAGTGCGGTGCGCGGAACCGCGATGCCTTGGAAAAATTTTATACTAGAAGTGGGCGGAAGCTCCACCCCGGCCAGCTTACATCCACGCCCGACGCCACTAATGCTCGTTCGACTTCTTTCGCAATGGCGATTAGGGTGGAGAGGCGGCTGCGGAAATCTGAACAGCCGGGATAAGTGGATTTTCCGCGTAACAGCAGCATGATGCTGCGAGCGAGGAGAAGACCATGGCAAGACGAC
>NCEA01000027.1:30949-66076 GCA_002280515.1 Rhodobacterales bacterium 32-67-9 | reverse complement strand
AACGAGCCGAACGTGGACGACACCATCAAGATCCTGATGGGGCTGAAGCCCTATTTCGAAAAGCACCACGACCTGCGCTACACCCATGACGCGATCAAGTCGGCGGTGGAGCTTTCGGCGCGCTACATCCACGACCGGAAACTGCCGGACAAGGCCATCGACGTGATTGACGAGGCCGGCGCTGCGCAGCATCTTCTCGCGGAATCCAAACGCCGCAAGACCATCGGCCCGAAGGAGATCGAGGCGGTCGTTGCCAAGATTGCCCGGATCCCGCCGAAGAACGTCTCGAAGGACGATGCGGAAGTGCTGAAGGATCTGGAAAAGACCCTCAAGCGGGTGGTCTTCGGCCAGGACAAGGCGATCGACGCGCTCAGCTCGGCGATCAAGCTGGCCCGCGCCGGCCTGCGCGAGCCGGAAAAACCGATCGGCAACTACCTCTTCGCCGGGCCGACGGGCGTCGGCAAGACCGAGGTGGCCAAGCAGCTCGCCGACAGTCTCGGCGTTGAACTTCTGCGTTTCGACATGTCGGAATACATGGAGAAGCATGCGGTCTCACGCCTCATCGGCGCTCCTCCGGGCTATGTCGGCTTCGACCAGGGCGGGATGCTTACCGACGGCGTCGACCAGCACCCGCATTGCGTGCTCCTGCTCGACGAGATCGAGAAGGCGCATCCGGATGTCTACAACATCCTTCTGCAGGTCATGGACCACGGCAAGCTGACAGATCACAACGGCCGGCAGGTCGATTTCCGCAACGTGATCCTGATCCTGACGACCAACGCCGGCGCCGCCGACATGGCCAAGGCTGCCATCGGCTTCGGCCGCGACAGGCGCGAAGGCGAGGATACGGCAGCGATCGAGCGCATGTTCACGCCGGAATTCCGCAACCGTCTCGATGCGGTGATCTCCTTCGCGCCGCTCAGCCGCGAGGTCATCCTGCAGGTGGTGGACAAGTTCGTCCTCCAGCTCGAGGCGCAGCTCATGGACCGCCACGTCCATATCGAACTGTCGCCTGAGGCCGCGAACTGGCTGGCCGAGAAGGGCTATGACGACCGGATGGGCGCCCGTCCGCTCGGCCGGGTGATCCAGGAGCATATCAAGAAGCCGCTGGCGGAGGAGCTGCTCTTCGGCAAGCTCACCAAGGGCGGCGTGGTCCGGGTCCTCTTGCGCGACGACGCCATCGCGCTCGACATCGAGGAGCCGCAAAAGCCGCGGATCGCCGGATCGAAGCCGCCGCTGCTGACCGCGGACTGACACCGCCTTCACGATCCGATGAGAAAGGCCGGAGCCATCGAGGCTCCGGCCTTTCTGCCTCCGGCGGAGGTATTTTCGAACAGAAGAAGGGGACCGAAGCGCACATCCTTCTTCTGTTTCAAAATACCTCGGGGGGAGTCCCGGACCCTGTCCGTGCCGGGGGGCGGCGCCCCCCCCTGCCCGCCGGGCCTCAGCGCTCGGTCAGCTTCAGCTCGATCCGCCGGTTCTGTGCCCGCGCCTCGGGGCTCTCGCCCTCCGCCACCGGGCGGTATTCGCCAAAGCCGGTCGCGGCGAGCCGTTCGGGCGGGAAGCCGAGGCTGTTCTGCATGTAGCGCACCACCGACAGCGCCCGCGCCTGGCTCAGCTCCCAGTTGTCGCGGAACTCGCCGAAGCCGGAAAGCGGCACGTCGTCAGTATGGCCGTCGACGCGGATGATCCAGTCGATCTCCGGCGGGATCGCGGCGGCGACCTCCTGCAAAGTGGCGACGACACCGGCGATCTGGCTTCGGCCTTCGCGCGCGAGATCGGCGGCGCCGGGTTCGAAGAGTACCTCGGAGGAAAAGACGAAGCGATCGCCGACGACCCGCACGCCGTCGCGCCCGGCGAGCACTTCGGAAAGCTTGCCGAAGAACTCGGACCGGTAGCGTGACAGTTCCTTCGTCTCGGCCTTCAGCGCCGTTGCCTCCGCCTCAAGCCTGATCCGCTCGGCCTCTTCCAATGCCGCCCGCCGCTTTTCCTCGGCCGCGACCCGGGCGAGAGCCGAGTTGAGCTGGCTGCCGAGCGCCTCGATCTGCACGCGGGATTCGCTGTCCCTGGCCGCCGATGCGTCGAGCAGGTCCTGCAACGACCCGAGTTGGCCGCGCAGCGCTGTGATCTGCTGGTTGAGGAGCGTCACCTTTCGCGCCGCCTCGGCGGAGGCCGCCTTTTCCTCGGCAAGCCGGCTCTGCGCGGCAGACAGCAGCGCCTTCTGGCGCTCGGCCTCGCTCAGCGTTGTCTCGGCGGTCGCTTCGGCCCTGAGCTTCGCAGCAAGGGCGGCGGCGAGTTCGGCCTCGATCGCCTGCCGGTCGGAGGCCGAGGCGGTTTTCGCCGCCTCGGCGGCGGCGCGGGCGGCGGCGAGTTCCTCCGAACTCGCCGACTGCGCGAGAATCGCCGCGGCGAGCTTGCCGTCAAGCTCCTTGCGCGCGGCCTCGGCGGCGGCCAGCAGCGTCAGCGTGTCTTCCGCCCTCCTGCGCTCCTCCTCCAGTGCCAGAGTCATTGCCGTCAGCTCGTCCTCGGCGCCCTTCAGCCGCGTGCGAAGCGCCTCCGCGGCGGCGGCCTCGGTCAGACGCGCGGCCTCGGCATCGCTGAGCGCCGTCACGGTCTTGTCGAGGGCGCCCCGGGTTTCGGCCAGCGCCGCCTCGCGGTCCCGGTTCCTAGCCCGCAGGTCGGCCGTCAACGCCTCCAGCGCCTCGCGCCGGGCGGCGGCGAGGCGGGCGGCCTCGGCCTGGGCGTCGATCTCTTCCCGCGCCTTGGCCACGGCGAGGTTCAGCGCCTCCTGCGCCGACAGCAGGCTGTCGCGCTCCGAAACCAGTGCCGCCGCTTCGCCGCGCGCCGCGTCGCGTTCCGAGAGAAGCGAGGCGACCTGCGCCTCGAACGAGGTGATCCTTGCCTCGGCGTCGGACAGCTTGGCGGTCTGGCCCTCAAGCTGCGACGTCAGCGTCGCTATCAGCGCCGACTGGCGGTCGGCGGCACTCCGCGCGTCCTCGAGATTGGCCGAGAGGCCGGCAACCTCGGCGTTCAGCTCGGACGTCCGGCTACGTTCCAGCCCGAGCGCGTCGGCGAGGCCGGCGACCTGATCCGACAGCGCGGCAAGCTCGTCGTCCTGGGTGTTGATGGTCTCGCGCAGGGTGAACTGCACGATCATGAAGATCGTCAGGACGAACATCAGCACCATCAGGAGCGCGGTCATCGCATCGACGAACCCCGGCCAGATATTGGACGAGAACCGTTGTCCGCCCCGGCCCTTCGACAGCGCCATCTCAGCCCCTCCGGGCGGCGTCGGAGCGGGCGAGCGCGCGAACGGCGCGGGTCAGTTCGCCGAGGTCGCCGCGCAGATCGGCCATGCTTTCCTGGCGGCCCGCCGCCACCTCTTCGAGCAGTTTCAGAAGCTGCACGTCGATCGACCTGAGCCGCATCCGGCTTTCGGCGTCGCCGCCGTCGATGCTGGTATCCTGGCTGTTCATCTCGACCAGCGCCACCAGCCGGTCCTGGCCGTCGGCGATTCGCGACAGTTGGGCGTTCGCCCCGGTCTCGGCCTCAAGTTTCCGCGTCAGACCTTCGACCGCCGCCGCCACCCCTTCGAGCCGGGTGTTGACCGCCGCGCGACCGGCATCGGTGCGCTCCAGGATCGCCTGCAGCGTCTCCACCTGTTCGGCCATGTGATCGAGAACGCCCGCCACCGCTTCCTGATCGAAGGCGCCCTCGCCCTCGCCGCTGGCGAAGGAGAGCCGGGTGAAGGAGGTCAGCCATTCCTCAAGCTCGCGGTAGAAGCGGTTCTGGCCGTGGCCGGCGAACAGCTCCAGAAGCCCGACGACCAGCGATCCGGCCAGCCCGAGAAGCGAGGAGGAGAAGGCCGTGCCCATGCCGCCAAGCTGCTTTTCGAGCCCGCCCATCAGCTTGTCGAAGACCTGGGTGCTGCTCTCGCCCTCCTGCGGCGCAAGGGCGCGGATCGTGTCGACCACCGCCGGCACGGTGATCGCGAGGCCGTAGAAGGTGCCGAGCAGGCCGAGGAAGATCAGCAGGCTGGCAAGGTAGCGGGTGATGTCGCGCGCCTCGTCGATGCGGGTTGCGACGGACTCGAGGATCGAGCGGGCCGAGGAGTTGGAGATCTGCCCTGCGCGCGGCCCGCGCGAGCGCAGGAGTGCGGCGAGCGGCGCCAGCAGACGGGGGGCGATGGTGATCTCGTGCCCCGGCCGGTGGGCGGCGAAGCCTTCGATCCAGCTTACCGACCGCATCAGCTGCGCCACCTGCCAGAAGCAGGTCAGCACGCCGAGGACGAAGACCGCGAGGATCAGCCCGTTCAGCCAGGGATTGGCGATGAAGATCGAAAAAATGGGACCATAGGCGACATAGGCGCCGGCCCCGACCAAAGTCGAGACGAGGAGCATCATCGTCACCTGCCGCACCGGCTGGGAGAAGAACGGCTCGGCCTCGCGCAGTGGTTTGTCCATCAGGAACGCCACCCCTGTCCTGGTTTTTCCGGACAATAGGCGGCGCGGCCCGCTCTCACAAGCGCTTAAGGGCGAGGTCGCGGACCCGCTCGGACAGCCAGTCGAGATCCGGGTCGGCGAGGCCAAGCTCGCCCAGATGCCCGGCGGTGTTCCAGAGGTATTCTGTATTCGGTCCGCGCCCGCCGACCGCCGTGGCGATGATCCGCGCCTGTTCCTCGAGCGGCAGGCCGCCGCAATACTGCACATGGTCCGGGTCGATGACATAGGTCACCGCTTCAATCGCGCGCCCGTCGGCAAGGGCGACCGGAAGGGTCTTTTCCAGATAGGCCGAGGAGATCAGTTCGCGTTCGCGAAGATAGCCCAGCGTCCGTTCCGCGTTCTCGGGTGCGACCGCGAAGGCGACGCCGTCGCAGGCCGCCCCTTCGGCCGCGTCGAGGGCAAGAACTAGGCCCGGCTGCGTCTCGGTCCCGCGATGGTGGATCGAGCGCATGCAGAACGACCGGTGCCAGCCGGACAGCCGCGCCAGCACCCGCTCCTGCCAGTCAAAGCCCGGCTCCCACATCAGCGAACCGTAGCCGAAAACCCACAAAGATGTCATGTCCGCCCGCTGGTTTCCGCCCGTCCCGGCCTATAAACAGCATCGGGACGACTGAGGAAAGGGCCCTTTATGCGCATCGTTCTATGGTTCGTGGCGGCGGTTGCGGCGATCTACGGCGGCTACTGGGTCGTCGGCTCGCGCGCGCTGATGTCGGGCGCGGAAGCGGCGCTGGCCGAGATGCGAACGGCGGGCCTCGCCGATTACGGCACGATCAGCCTTGCCGGCTTCCCCTCTCGCTTCGACGTGACGGTGAGCGAGCCGCAACTGACCAGCGCCGACGGTACCGTCGCCTGGTCGGCGCCAGAGGTCCGGGTCCACGCGCTGTCATACAAGCCGCACCATATCATCGCTGCCCTACCCGGCCGCCAGACCGTCCGCCTCGGCCGCGAGACCATCGACGTGACGTCGGACGAGCTGACGGGAAGCGCGGTCTTCGGGCTCGACCCGGCGCTGCCGCTCGATCACGCGCAGGCGGTGGGGCGGCAGGTGGATCTCGTCTCCGATTCCGGCTGGGGCTTCGCCACCGAGGAAGCGCGGGCAGCAATCCGCGAAGGCGCCGATCCTCTGACACATGAGATCGGCGTCGAACTGACCGGGTTGACGCTCTCGGGCCTTCCGGCAGAGATGATCACCGCCGGCGGCGCGCTGCCGGATCGGGGGGAGCGGTTCTATCTCGATGCGCGGCTCGGCCTCGACGCGCCGCTCGACCGTTTCGCGCCAACCGCTCGGGTCAGGATCCGCGCCGCCGACATCCGCGCGCTGGCGCTCGACTGGGGGCCGGTGAAACTGGCCGGCAAGGGCGCGCTGACGATCGGCGCCGACGGCACGCCCGAAGGGCGGCTCGACCTCAGCGTCGAGAATTGGCGCGCGGCGCTGAAACTCGTGACTGCGCTCGGGCTTGTGCGGACCGAGACGGCGCCGACGGTGGAACGGGCGCTCGAAAGCCTCGCCCTTCTCGGCGGCAATGCCGAGCGGTTGTCGATGCCACTGGTGTTCCGGGCCGGACGGATGAGCCTCGGGCCGGTGCCACTGGGACCGGCGCCGCGGTTCTGATTGCCGGGTCGCGGGTCAGCGGCAGTAAGCCCCGCGCCCGCGCGCGGTGTCGAGGTGAAAGTGATCGGCGTGAAAGCGGTCCGATCCCGGGCCGAGCACGGTGTTGAACGGCCCGCAGGCCGCCTTGCGCGCCGAGGCGAGCGGCTTGCCATAGCTCTTCGATCCCCAGCTCTTCAGCACCGTCACCGAGGTTCCGTCAGCCAGGAGCAGCGCCGAGATGTCGACCGCCCGCCCCTTGCCATGTTCGCTGATCTTTGCGCCGCTCTGGTTGTTGCGGCCCCGGCAGGAATAGCTTGCCGCGACCTGGAGCGCCACGAGCCCGCCGCCCTTGCGGCCGATGGCCGGCTTGGCGCCGGTCTCGACCCAGGCCTTCAGCGCCTTTGCCGTGGGACAGTCGACGGCGGCCGGCTGGCTCAGCGCCACGCCGGCGACCGAGATCACGCTGACCCCGTCGGTCAGGCCGCAGCCCTTCAGCTTGGCGGCAATCGGCGGGATCGTCTTGCCGAGGATCGCCGGATCGCCGCAAAGAGCACCTGTCCGGCCGATTGTCGCTTCCGGCGCCGGCTGGGTGCGGAAGACGACTTTCTCGACCTGCGCGGGGCGCGCCGACGGCCGGTTTGCCGGCCGGAGCGAGGCGACGGGCGCGAGGGCCGAGGGGACGATCAGGTAGGGCGTTTGAATCGCGCGGGCGACCTCGGGCACGGTCACCGTGCCGGGGCGCGGCAAGGGGCGCAGGCGCGGCGCGGTCATGACCATAGTCACCTCGGTGACCGCCTCCCGCACCGGGTGCGGCCGGGGCGTGGGCCGGAGCGACTCCGCCATCGGCGCGGCGGTCGTGGGCGTGGCAAGCGCGGCCCAGAGGACCATCGCCGGAACTGCCGCGACCCTCATGGCCCCGAGACCTTGACCCGGCCGAAATCGGGCGCGTCGGTATCCTGACCCGCTTCGATGATGCTGCGCCGGATCGCGCGGGTGCGGGTGAAATAGTCGAATAGCGCATCCCCGTCGCCCATGCGGATCGCCCGCTGCAGCGCGAAGAGTTCCTCGGTGAAGCGGCCGAGAATGTCGAGCGTCGCCTCCTTGTTGGTCAGGAACACGTCGCGCCACATGGTGGGATCCGAGGCCGCAATCCGGGTGAAATCGCGAAACCCGGCGGCGGAATACTTGATGATCTCGCTCTCGGTCACCCGCCGCAGGTGATCGGCAACGCCGACCATCGTGTAGGCGATGAGGTGCGGCGTATGGCTGGTGACGGCAAGGACAAGATCATGATGGGCCGCATCCATCTCCTCGACATTGGCGCCCATGCCTTCCCAGAAGGCGCGCAGCCGCGCCACCGCCTCGGGCCGCGCATCGCCGGGGATCAGAAGGCACCAACGGTTCTGGAAAAGTGTGGCAAAACCAGACCTTGGCCCAGAATGCTCAGTCCCCGCGAGAGGATGGCCTGGGATGAAATCGACGCCCTCGGGGATATGGGGGGCGACCGCCTCCACCACCGCCTGCTTGACCGAGCCGACATCGGTGACGGTGGCGCCCGGCTTCAGATGCGGCGCGATCTCGGCCGCGACGGTGCCCATCGCGCCCACCGGCACGGCGAGGACGACCAGATCGGCGCCCTCGACAGCCTCGGCCGCTGTCGCGAAGACCGCGTCGCAAAATCCCAGTTCCAGCGCCGCGTCACGAGTCGCTTCGGTCTTGGCATGTCCGGCGATGCTGCCGGCCAGCCCCCATTTCTTCATCGCATGCCCCATCGAGGAGGCGATGAGGCCGAGCCCGATCAGGGCCACGCGATCATAGACCCTCGCCGTCATTTCCGCCCCTTGAACTGGCCGATGGCATGGGCGACGCGGCGGCACGACGCCTCGTCGCCGATAGTGATGCGCAGACAGTGCGGCAACCCGTAGGAGCTGACGCGGCGGACGATCAGCCCCTGTCCTTGCAGAAACTGGTCGCAGGCGGCGGCCTCGTCCTCGTCGGCGAAGCGCGCAAGAATGAAGTTCGCGGTCGAGGTGTCCGAGGGCACGCCCTTTTCGGCCAAAGCCTCGGCCAGCCAGGCGCGCATCCGGGAATTGTCCTCGCGGCAGCGGGCGACATAGTCCTGGTCGCGCACCGCCGCCTCGGCCACGTCGAGTTGCGCGTTCGAGAGGTTGAACGGCCCGCGGATGCGGTTCAGCACGTCGATGATCGCCTGCGGCCCGTAGCCCCAGCCGATCCTGAGCCCGCCAAGGCCGTAGATCTTCGAAAACGTCCGGGTGATGACCACGTTCGGCCGCTCTGTCGCGAGAGCGGCACCGCCGTCATAGCCTTCGACATATTCGGCATAGGCGCCGTCAAGGACGAGGATCGCGTGTTGCGGCAGGCCGGCGGCAAGACGCTCGATCTCCGGCAGGCCGATCATCGTGCCGGTCGGATTGTTCGGGTTGGCGATGAACACGAGCCTGGTGTTCCGGGTACAGGCGGCAAGGATCGCGTCGACATCAGTGGTGCGGTCGCGTTCGCGGACAGCGACTGGTCTCGCCCCCGCCGCCATGGCGGAGATGCGGTACATGAGAAAGCCGTGTTCGGTAAACACGACCTCGTCCTTCGGCCCGGCATAGGCCTGGCAGAGGAAGTGGATGATCTCGTCCGAGCCGACGCCGCAGATGATCCGCGCGGGATCAAGCCCGTGAACCTCGCCGATCGCCTGGCGGAGCGCGGCATGGTCGGTCGAGGGATAACGGTGCAGCTTGTGCACCGCGCGCTGGAACGCCTCCTTCGCCTTCGGCGAGGGGCCGAACGGGTTTTCGTTCGACGACAGCTTCACCGCGTCGCTGATCCCCGCGACATGCGACGACCCGCCCTGATAGAGGGCGATATCCATGATCCCCTTCTGGGGGCGGATCGGGTCGGTCATGGCAACAACTCCGGCAACTTCGCGCTTTCTAGCGGTCGGGCGGGCGTTAGACCAGCGCCTTGTTGGCACCGGCGGCAGGGCATGGACGTCCCGTAGCATGAGGGGCACGGCGACAACGAAAAGGGGCCGCGGCGGCGCCGCGACCCCTTGAAACCGGGTCCTGCCGCTTCGGGCGGATCAGTTCTTGGCGTAGAATTCGACGACGAGGTGCGGTTCCATCTGTACCGCGTAGGGCACATCGGCCAGCGCCGGGGTGCGCACGAAGGTCGCGGTCATCTTGGAATGGTCGGCCTCGATATAGTCGGGCACGTCCCGCTCGGCGAGGCCGACAGCCTCGAGAACGAGCGCGAGCTGGCGCGACTTGTCGCGGACGGCGATGACATCGCCTTCCTTGACGCGGTAGGAGCCGATGTTGACGCGGCTGCCGTTCACGGTCACGTGGCCGTGGTTCACGAACTGGCGCGCGGCAAAGATCGTCGGCACGAATTTGGCGCGGTAGACGACGGCGTCGAGCCGGCGTTCCAGAAGACCGATCAGGTTCTCGCCGGTGTCGCCCTTGACCCGCTCGGCCTCGGCATAGATGCGGCGGAACTGCTTTTCGGTCAGATCGCCGTAATGGCCCTTCAGCTTCTGCTTGGCGCGCAGCTGCGTGCCGAAATCGGAAAGCTTGTTCTTGCGGCGCTGGCCGTGCTGGCCCGGCCCGTATTCGCGGCGGTTCACCGGCGATTTCGGACGGCCCCAGATGTTCTCGCCCATGCGGCGGTCGAGCTTGTACTTGGCAGAGGTGCGTTTGGTCACCGCTGATCTCCTTCTATGGACGCCGCCCGAAGGCGGCTATGAAGGGCGTTGTCCTTTCCCCGGACCTGATCCGGGGCGACAGGGTTCCCCTTGCGGGGTCCACCAACACCAAAAGAATGGCCCGGGCGCGTGCGTCCCGGGACGGGCGGCTTATAGCGCCGCGCGCCGCAGAGTCAACGCCCCCGCCTTCCACTTGGCCGAAATATCCTCGGGGGTGAATTGCCGCGCATGCGGCAAGAGGGGGCAGACGGCCCCCTCCCCCGGGCCGGTGCCGCGCTCAGGCCGCCTCGTGGCGCAGGAT
This sequence comes from Rhodobacterales bacterium 32-67-9, assembly GCA_002280515.1. Taxonomy (GTDB): domain Bacteria; phylum Pseudomonadota; class Alphaproteobacteria; order Rhodobacterales; family Rhodobacteraceae; genus Albidovulum. Next base: position 55,970 of record NCEA01000027.1, on the reverse strand, counting down.
CGCCGCCTCCGATGGGGACAGGTTCCGCCGCGCGAAGCCTCCGTAGCGGAAGGGATCGGCCTCAAGCCCCGGCACGATCCGCAGAAGCGCCGCGCGCTCATCTGGATCGACAAGGTCCAGATCGGCATTCGCCGGGTGGAAGCTTTCCGTCTCCAGCCCGTTGGCCCGGACGATCTGGTGCCGTTCGGTCAGGAGGTGGCAATAGGTCACGTCCCGCATCGCGGTATCGGACACGACCGTCCGGTCGTCGACAAGATCGCGCGCCGCCACCAGAACCTCGTCCTGGTTGAAGAGCGCCCGCGCCCGCGCGCCGGCGACGAGGAGCCGGTGGTCGGGCGAGACGACAAGGTCGCCCTCCGGCCGGCCCGCGCCAAGTCCGCCAGAGCGGATCCGGACCGGCCGGAGCCACGGCATCGCATGAAGCCGCGCGCCGCTCATCCGCCGCGCGCCGGTCCAGAGAACCTCCACCGCGCCGTCGTCGCGGGTCGAGACGCGGTCGCCGGGGCGGATTGCCTCGACCGCGCGGGGGCCGTCGGGCGTCGTGATCAGGGTTCCCGGCGTGAAACATATGACACCCGCGTCGGCCGCCCCTGTCCGCGCCGGCGCGACCGCGTGTTCGGTGACGTGAAGTTCGGTGTCCTTCGGCGGCAGCGCCCCGGCGATCATCAGTAGCGCCGGGTCCGCGCCGGGGTCGAGCACGGTGAGGGTATGGGTCGAGCGCCCGTCGGTGACGACGAAGCTCTGCGCCGGGCACATGTCCTCGCGCGTCGAAATTGCCCAGCCTCCATCGGAACCGCCGCGCCCGAGGAGCCGCCGTGCCGTCCGCGCCGCGCGACGACGCAGCTCCGCTGCCCCCTCGGCCCCGTCGAGCAGCAGAAGCTCCGCCGGCCCGTCCACCCGCACCGCCTCGCCCCACCAGCGCCACACTGATCCGGTCGCGAGCGCCGAAACCGGCGCCGCGCGGATGCCATCCAACTCCGTCTGCGCGACCGAGATCACGAACGTGCCGCGATAGCCCGCCACCATGCCTGCTGTCCCACCCGTCTTTTCTTCTTGGGCCGTCCCCATAAGGGATCCGTCCGGCCACACCCGCCGGCAGGGTAACACCCCGGGAGAATTGGGTAAAAGGCAGAGTTGCCTGCCCGCGACCTGTCACCTTGCGCTGTTGCACAAAGGACTCTCTTCTCCCGCCCCTTGCGGAGGCGGGGAATTTCTGCGCCCCTGTCGCCCCGCTCGACCGGAGTTCCGATGCCGCACGCCCGCCCCGCCGACCTCATCGCCGCCTTCGCGACCGGCGGCCTCCTGACCCTGATGGTGCTTTTCAACGGCCAGTTCGCCGCGACGGGTACCGCGCTTTTCGCGTCCTGGGCCGCGCATGGTACCGGCATGATCGCGGCCCTCGTCTTCCTCGCGCTGGTTCCGCGGCTTCGGGGCAGCGGCCCGCGCGCCCCGGCCCCGGCCTGGTCCTATCTCGGCGGCCTTTCAGGGGCGGCGACTGTGATGCTGACATCGACCACGGTCAACTCGGCCTTGGCGCTCTCGGGCACGCTGGCGCTCGGCATTGCCGGCCAGATCGCCTTCGGGCTCCTGGCCGACCGGTTCGGCCTCTTTGGCCTCGCCCGCCGCCGCATCGCGCCGAAAGACCTCGGCGTGCTCGCGCTGATCCTCGCCGGCAGCGGGTTGATCATCTTCGGACCGGGGGGCTGAGGTCGTGACCGGGATGATCGCGCTCGCCTTTCTCGCCGGGGTGCTGGTCTCGGTCAGCCGGTCGGTGAACGGCCGGCTGGCACTCTCAAGCTCGGCGATGTGGTCGTCGCTCTGGAACCATGTCGTGGGCTTCGTGTTACTGTCGGCGGTGGCGCTGATCTTCGGCGGGCTGATGCCGGAGGGCCTTCCCGACGCGCCGCCGACCGCCTGGGCCGGGGGCACGCTGGGGGTGATCTTCGTGGCCTCGGGCAGCTACCTCGTCGCCCGCATCGGGGCGGTGACGACGGCGATGCTGGTCATTGCCGGGCAGATGGTCTCGGGCGTGGCGCTCGACCTTCTGTCCGGACATGAGGGCGGGCTGACCTTCAGGGTCGCCGGCGTGGCGCTGATCCTCGCCGGGATGGGGCTGGCCCAGACACGCCGCCGGAGGTGAGGCCCCACTCCCTCGGTGCGAGCGGAAGATCTGGTCTGGAGGGGCTGGAGCGGGCGGCGGGAATCGAACCCGCGTCTCTTGCTTGGAAGGCAAGGGTCTTACCATTACACAACGCCCGCGCAGGGTTAGTTAGCTAGTCGAGCTTCCCCGCCCCGTCAAGGCTGCGACGGCACTTTCCGCGAGGAAGGTCACGCGGCGGCACGGTCGCCGCCGTCCGGCCTCAGGCGCATTTCGAATGGCCGCAGTTGGGGCAGGTCATGCAGCCTTCGATCATCTGCATCCCGAACTGCCCGCAGGACGGACAGGCCGGGCCGCGCGGGGTTTCTCCCACCGCCATGACCTGCGCCTTGGGGTCGTTCTTGAGACCGAGACCCTCGCCGGCCAGAAAGCCGATGGCGATCATGTGGCGTTCGATCACCCCGCCGATGGCGGCGAGGATCGAGGGGATGTAGCGTCCCCCCATCCAGGCCCCGCCGCGCGGGTCGAAGACGGCCTTCAACTCCTCGACCACGAAACTCACATCGCCGCCGCGCCGGAACACGGCGGAGATCATGCGGGTCAGTGCCACGGTCCAGGCGAAATGCTCCATGTTCTTCGAATTGATGAAGACCTCGAAGGGCCGCCGGTGGCCACCTTGGACAATATCGTTGATGGTGATGTAGATCGCGTGTTCGCTGTCGGGCCACTTGAGCTTGTAGGTCGCCCCTTCGAGCGACTGCGGCCGGTCCAGAGGTTCGGAAAGGTATACGACCTGGGACGTCGTTGCATCCGATTTGGCCTCCATCTCTTGCTCGTCGAAAAGGGAGCCATTCAGGGCACCTATTTCAGGAAGGTCAAGCTCAGCCAAAATGCGTTTTATTACAGCGTAGGGTGCGCCGTGTCCTTCTATGATTTCTGACAGCGCCTCAATCGTGATTCCAACGTGCTCGGCAAGAATCGATCGCGATAAAGTGCTCCGTGTAAGCGCCTCTGGAATAAGTCCTTGCCGTACCGAGACGATCTCTTGATCACGAGATGACTCCGCCACACTCAACACACTCCCCGTCACCGCGTTCGGGCGGTAGGTGGTGCAGCCTTTGCAGCCCTGATCCCAGGCCGCCATGTAGACGTCCTTGAAGGCGTCGAAGCTGATATCCTCGGGGCAGTTGATGGTCTTGGAGATCGACGAATCCACCCATTTCTGGGCCGCCGCCTGCATCCGCACGTGATCCAAGGGCGGCAGGGTCTGGGCGTTGACGAAATGCTCCGGCAAGGGCGTGTCGCCGAACCGCTCGCGCCAGAGCCGGACGGCGTAGTCGACGACTTCCTCTTCGGTCCGCGAGCCGTCCTTCTGCAGGACCTTGCGCTTGTAGGCATAGGCGAAGACCGGCTCGATCCCCGAGGAGACGTTGCCGGCGTAAAGGCTGATCGTGCCGGTCGGCGCGATCGAGGTCAGAAGCGCGTTGCGGATGCCGTGCTGGGCGACGGCGTCGCGCACATCCGCGTCCATGTTGGCCATGTTGCCGGAGGCGAGGAATTTTTCGGCATCGAACAGCGGGAAGGCCCCCTTCTCCTTCGCCAGATCGACCGAAGCGAGGTAGGCGGCGCGCGCGATCCGGTGCATCCAGTCCCCGGTCTGCTGCGCGGCCGCCTCCGACCCGTAGCGCAGCCCGACCATCAGAAGCGCATCGGCAAGCCCGGTGACGCCGAGACCGATGCGGCGCTTCGCTTCCGCCTCGGCCGCCTGTTCCGGCAACGGGAAGCGCGAGGCGTCGACGACATTATCCATCATGCGGACCGCAACCCGCGTCAGCTCGTCGAGCGCATTCTCATCGAGTGCGGCGCCCTCGCCGAAGGGATCCGTCACCAGCCTGGCGAGATTGATCGAGCCGAGGAGGCAGGCGCCATAGGGCGGCAGCGGTTGCTCGCCGCAGGGATTGGTGGCGGCGATGGTCTCGACATAGTTGAGGTTGTTCGCGGCGTTGACGCGGTCGATGAAGATCACCCCCGGCTCGGCGTAATCGTAGGTCGCCCGCATGATCCGGTTCCAGAGATCGCGCGCCTGCACGGTCCTGTAGACCTTTCCCGCGAAGACCAGCTCCCACGGCCCGTCGGCCTTCACCGCCGCCATGAAGGGATCGGTGACGAGGACCGAGAGGTTGAACATCCTGAGCCGCGCGGCGTCCTGCTTGGCTTCGATGAAAGCCTCGATATCGGGGTGGTCGCAGCGCATCACCGCCATCATGGCGCCCCGGCGGGAGCCGGCGGACATGATCGTGCGGCACATCGCGTCCCAGACGTCCATGAAGCTCAAAGGGCCGGAGGCGTCGGCGGCCACCCCCTTCACCTCGGCGCCCCTTGGGCGGATGGTGGAGAAGTCATAGCCGATGCCGCCGCCCTGCTGCATGGTCAGCGCGGCCTCTTTCAGCGCGTCGAAGATGCCGCCCATGTCGTCGGGGATCGTGCCCATGACGAAACAGTTGAAAAGCGTGACCGAGCGGCCGGTGCCGGCCCCCGCCGTGATCCGGCCGGCGGGAAGGAAGCGGAAATCCTCGAGGGCGGCGTAGAAGCGGTCTTCCCAGTCGGCGGGGGTCTTTTCGACCACGGCCACGGCGCGGGCGATGCGGCGCCAGCTGTCCTCGACCGTGCCATCGATGGGCGTGCCGTCCGCCGACTTGAAGCGGTACTTCATGTCCCAGATTTGTTCGGCGATCGGGGCGGCAAAACGGCTCATCGGGCAGCGGTCCTCGGGTTCCGGGGGGAATGGGCGCGAGGGCAGGACTTGAACCTGCAACCTTCCGGTAGTACCGTAATCCGTCAGCGAGACGAATAGGCCTAGAATACCGGGAGCTCTTCCAATTGAGCTACCTCGCGTTAACCTTCCTCCGAGCAAATGCTGATCTATTTGTTCGGAGGAAGGACACCCAAGATACGCCCCCCCGTCCAGCCGGTCAACTTGATCTCGGGGGTGAGACGGCTAGAATGGCAAGGTCTTGGGGGTGAGATGGCCGGATTCGTGAACTTGTTGAAGCTCTGTGTCGGCGCGGATTCGGTCGAGGATCTGCTCGACTGGCAGCGCACGCATCCATCGTCCTATCCGACCGGCGAACGGCGCCATGTCACCCGGATGTGGCCGAAGCGCGAGGCCGAGGTGGTCGCCGGCGGGTCGCTCTACTGGGTTATCAAGGGGGTGATCCTCTGCCGTCAGCGCATCGTCCGGCTCGACGAGGTCGACCGGGGCGACGGTATCCGGCGTTGCGGCATCGTGATGGAGCCGGAGGTGATCCGGACCGAGGCGGCATCGCGGCGGCCGTTCCAGGGCTGGCGCTATCTCGACCCCGCCGACAGTCCGCGCGACCTGCCGCGGCTCCGCCTGGCCGACAGCACCCTGCCCGAGGATCTGGCGCTGGCGCTGGCCGAGATCGGACTGCGTTGAAGGCCGGGGGCTTCGCGCCCCCGGACCCCGCGAGGTATTTTCGGCAAGATGAAGATCCGGGCGGGCGTTCAGACCGCCGAGGGATCGAAGCCGAGGCGGTGACCGAGGCCCGCGAGGGTCACGGCCGCGCCGTTGCCCCAGTCGGCGGCGCGGGCGGCGTAAAGCGTCGCCTGGCTTTGATGGATGAGGCCGTCGGCGAGGATCTTCAGGTGGTTGGCGCGCAAGGTCTCGCCGGTCGAGGTGATGTCGGCGATGGCCTCGGCGGTGAGGTTCTTCACCGTGCCTTCGGTCGCGCCCTGGCTGTCGACGAGCTGGTAATCGGCGACGCCGTTCGCGGTGAGAAAGTCGCGCACCAGCCGGTGGTACTTGGTGGCGATCCTGAGGCGGAACCCATGCGCCCGGCGGAAGGCGGCGGCGGCGGCGTCGAGGTCGTCGAGCGTGTCGACGTCGGGCCAGGCGGCGGGGACGGCGAGGACGAGGTCGGCATGGCCGAAGCCCATCTGCGCCAGTTCCGCCACCTGCCGGTCCCAGTCTGCGAGCTTGTCGCGCACGAGGTCGGAGCCGGTGACGCCGAGGTGGATGCGCCCGGCTGCAAGCTCGCGCGGGATCTCGCCGGCCGAGAGGAGGACGAGTTCGAGCCCCTCGGCACCATCGACGGCGCCGGCATATTCGCGATCCGACCCGGTGCGGCGGAGGGTGATGCCTCGGGCGCCGAACCAGTCGAAGGTCAGCTCCATCAGCCGCCCCTTGGAGGGGATCCCGAGTTTCAGCATGGCACCCCCCCGAGATCGGCAACGAGGCCGGGGCGGATCACCCCGCCGACGGCCGGGATCGAGCGGCCCTGGCCGAGAACCGCCGTCAGCGCGTCGTAGCGCCCGCCGGAGGCGACCGGCGGCAGATCCGGGTCGGCGGCATGGAAGGAAAACACGAAGCCGTCGTAATATTCGAGCGTGGTGCGGCCATGGCTCGCCTCGAAATCGAGGGCGCCGACGTCGATCCCCTTCGCCGCGAGCGCCGCGAGCCGCGCGTCGAGCCGGTCCACCGCGGGGCCGATGGCGGGCATGTCGCGGGCAAGCTCGCGCAGATGCGCGAGCGCCACGGGGCTTTTCGCCGAGAGGTTCAGCAGGTCTTCGAGCCGGGCGACCTCTTCTGCCGCGATCGGCGGGGCGGCGGCATCCTGCTTGAGGGCCGAGAGCCGGGCCGCGATCTCGGCCTCTGAGCGCAGGCCGATGAGCGGGGCGTCGGCGGGCGCTGCGCCGGCCTCAAGCGCCGCGAGGAGCCGGGCTCGGCTTTCGGGCACCGGGGCGCGGCCGCCGAAGCGGTCGAGAAGCTGGGTGAAGCGGCGCGGCCGCCATATGTGGCGCAGGAGGGCGGCCTTGCGGCTTTCCAGTGTCCTGAGGCCGCGCACCGCCTCGGTCAGGATGCCGATATCGCCGGTGGCCGCACGCAGCCCGAGGGGCGCGAGCAGGCCGGCGAAGAGCGCGAAGACCTCGGCATCGGCGGCGGCGGGATTGTCGCGGGCGAAGACCTCGTAGCCCACCTGCACGTATTCCGATTTCCGCGCGCTGAGATGTTCCTGCTTGCGGAAGACCTCGCCCGAATAGCAGTAGCGCGCCGGCTCCGCGCCGTCCGACATGTGCATCTGCACCACCGGCACGGTGAAGTCGGGGCGCAGCATCATCTCGCCGCGGAGAGGATCGTTGGTGACATAGGCACGGGCCCGGATATCCTCGCCGTAAAGGTCGAGGAGCACTTCGGCGGGCTGCAGGATATCGGCCTCGACCGGCACCGCGCCCGCGTCGCGGAAGGCGGCCATCAGGCGGTCGGCCTCGGCCCTGGCTTCCGCCTTCGCGGCCATTCAGGCGGACCCCAGAAGGCGGCGCACTCCGGCGACAAGGTCGGCGCGGGCGACTTCGGTTTGCGCGGGCTGGCTTTTCCATTCCTCGTGAGAGGCTTCCGCCGCGATCTTCGCACCAAGGAAGAGGTCCTTGAGCTGGACGACGCCGCGCTGCGCCTCGTCGGTGCCCTGGATCACCGCGACGGGACTTTGGCGCTTGTCGGCGTATTTCAACTGATTGCCGAAGTTCTTCGGATTGCCGAGATAGACCTCGGCGCGGATCCCGGCACGGCGGAGTTCGGTCGCCATCGCCTGATAATCGGCCATCCGGTCGCGGTCCATCACGGTGACGATCACCGGGCCGCGCGTATCGGCCCCGGCGCGGCCCTTGGCGCGGAGCGCGGCCAGAAGCCGGTCGACGCCGATGGAGACGCCGGTCGCAGGGACCGACTGGCCGGTGAAGCGTTTGACGAGGTCATCATAACGCCCGCCGCCGGCGACCGAGCCGAACTGGCGCGGACGACCCTTTTCGTCGGTGATCTCGAAGGTCAGCTCGGCCTCGAAGACCGGGCCGGTATAGTAGCCGAGACCGCGCACGACATCCGGGTCGATGCGAATGCGATCGGCGTTGTAGTTCTGAGAATCGAGAAGCTTCTCAATCTCACTTAGCTCGTCCACGCCAGCCAAGCCAACTAGCGAGTTGCCGACCAGTTCTCGAAGGTGCGACAGAACGAGTTTGTTGCGGCCAGCAGATGATGCCGCCAATATCATTTGGCGCAGTTCTCGAGGAAAGTCTTGATCGTCAGGACCACTCGGTATTTCTTCGTCGAGGTCAGCCGTTGATCCCGACACCCGGCTGGCTCTTCTCTGACGGATGTCCTCGTCGATCAGATCGTTCGCTTCAACGAATCCCATAACTATGGCAATTTGAGCGTCGGAAAGTCCCGCTCCCGTGGTGAAATCACCGCTCTCATCGCGGCGCCCCTCGCCCAATAGCGCGCGAACGCCGGAAGCACCGAGTCGGTCCTTTTTGTCTATCGCGCGCATCACGATGCCGCGTTCGTGGGCGAATTTCTCGGGATCGGCGGGGTCGAGGATGCCTGCGACCTCCATCACGCCGTTCAGCACCTTGCGGTTGTTCACCCGCACCACGTAGTCGCCGCGCGGAATCCCCACCTCTTCCAGCGCGTCGGCCAGCATGGCGCAGATCTCGGCATCCGCCGCCACCGACCCCGATCCCACCGTGTCCGCGTCGCATTGATAGAACTGCCGGAACCGCCCCGGCCCCGGCTTCTCGTTGCGCCAGACCGGGCCCATCGCGAAGCGGCGGTAGGGCGTGGGCAGGTCGTTGCGGTATTGCGCCGCGACCCGCGCCAGGGGCGCGGTCAGGTCGTAGCGCAGCGCGAGCCAGTCCTTGTCCTCGTCCTGCCAGGCGAAGACGCCTTCGTTCGGGCGGTCGACATCGGGCAGGAACTTGCCCAAGGCCTCCACCGTCTCGACGGCGGAAGTCTCCAGAGGATCGAAGCCGTAGCGGTGATAGACCCCGGCGATGGTGTCGAGCATCGCCTTGCGCTCGCTCACCTCGGCGCCGAAATAGTCGCGAAAGCCCTTCGGCGTCTCCGCGCGCGGTCGTCTCGGTCCCTTGTCCTTGGCCATCGCCAGACCCTTCCCATAGGTTCGGGCGCGGGTGTAGCGGAAGGGGGGGCGGCGGACAAGCCGGAGCCGAAACGGCGTGCGCTGACGCGGGCGCCGGCGTATGGCATGGCTGGAACGCGACGAGGTGCGGGGAACGACGATGATGGAACGGCTCGACAAGGCGGAAGAGGAGATTGCGCATCTGAGGCGCGCGGTCGACGACCTGTCGGAGGTCGTCACCCGGCAGGCGGGGGAGATCGACCTCTTGACCCGGCGCGTGCGGCTTCTGATGGAGCGCGCGGCGGAGGCCGAGGCGGAGGCGTCGGGGACGATCCCGCTGGCCGATCAGAAGCCGCCGCACTGGTGAGGCCTTGCCCTCGGTCCCGGCGCCGGGCAGGTTAGGCGCCGGAGCGTCGCAACACCTCTCCAGTCCGGACCGACCATGCACCACCTCATCGAACGCCTGTTCGGCGCCCCGCACTGGCCCACGGTCGTCCTGACCTACGTGGCCGGAACGGCGGGCGGGCTTGTGGCGCAGGCGCTGCATCTGCCGCTGCCGATGCTTCTCGGCTCGCTTCTCGCGGTGGGCGCGGCGGCGATCGGCGGGCTTCGGCCGCTCGGGCACCTGCCGCAGGCGCCGCAGAAGTTCCGGATGATCTTCGTGCCGGTCATCGGCGTCGCCATCGGCGGCGCGGCGCGGCCCGAGATCCTCGCGGAGGCGCCGCACTGGGTGCCCTCGCTTCTGGCGCTCTGCGTCTTCATCCCGCTCGTCCACTATCTCGGCTACCGGGCGATCACCGCGACCGGCCGGACCGACGCCGTGACCGCGTTCTACGGCTCCGCCCCCGGCGGCCTGGTTGAAACCGTGCAACTCGGAGAGGAGGCGGGCGCCGACGTGCAGATGCTTGCCATGCTGCAATTCCTGCGGCTGATCCTGACCATCGTCCTGGTGCCGCTGGCGTTCACCTGGATGGAGGGCCATGCCGTGGGCTCGGCCGGCGGCGCCGCGGTGGCGGGGCACGCGCTCGGGCCGACGGACGTGGCGATTCTCGGCGTCGCGGCGGTGCTCGGGGCGATCATCGGATTGAAGCTGAAGCTGCCCGCCGGCCATGTGCTCGGCCCGATCCTGCTGTCGGCCGCGGCGCACATGGCCGGCTGGACCGAGGCGGTGCCGCCGCGCTGGATGCTCGCGGCGGCGCAGATCGTCATCGGCACCTCGCTCGGCGTGCGGTTCGCAGGCATGCCGAAGGGGCGAATCCTTGAGGCCTTCCAGCTCGCGCTGATGAACGGCGTGATCAGCATCGGCGGCGCGGCGGCCATCGCCTTCGTCATCGCCCCCGTCACGCAGGAACCGGCGCGGGCGGTCTTCCTCGCCTATGCGCCGGGGGGGCTGGTCGAGATGGGGCTGATCGCGCTGTCGCTCAAGATGTCGATCCTATATGTCACCGCGCATCACCTCGTGAGGATCATCCTCGCGGTGAGTTTCGCTAGGGCATTCGGACGGCGGATCGGGTAGCGCGTTCGCCCTGGGGGTGCCCCTACATCTCCTCGACCAGAACCACGCCGCCCATCGACTTGATCGCGCCCTTGATCTGGGGATTGACCGGATAATCGCGCCCGACCGAGACCTCGACCTCCTCGCCGGTCTCGCGGTCGGCGATGCAGAAGCTGACCGGACCGCGCGAGCGGATCTTCGCCTCTTCGACCATGCGCGTGAGCAGCGCCGCGACCGAGGCGACCGCCGCGTCGCTTTCCACATGGATCCGCAAGCCCGCACCACCGGCATCGGCGACGACGCCTTCCATCGGCGCGACCGACCGTGCAATGGGGTCGAACTGGCCCTCGGCAAAGCGCGCCTCGAGCGTCATGACGACCTGATGGGTCTGGTCGAAGACCCGCCGACAGGTATCGAAATCCTCGGGGAAAAGCGCCATGCCGGAGACCTGCCCGGTCGGGTCGGAGATGTTCATGCGGAAGAACCGCGTGCCGCGCGCCGACTTGCGGTCCTGAAGCCCCGAGACGAGCACGCCCACCCGCGCCACGGCCGCGCCGTCACGCTCCGCCTTCTGCTGAAGCTCGGCGAGCGTCAGGAGTCCCTTGCGTTTCAGAGCCGGGGCGTAATCGTCAAGCGGATGGCCCGAGAGGTAGAAGCCGATCGCCTGATGCTCCTCGGCCAGCCGTTCAGCCGGCAGCCAGTCGTCGCAGCCCGGCAGGCGCGGCTCAGGCAGATCCTCGCCCGCCTCGCCGAAAAGCGAGACCTGGGCCGAGGCGCGGCCCTCGTGGATCGCCGCCGAATAGGCGGTGAGCGCGTCGAGCCCGCCGAAGACCCGGGCACGATTCGGATCGAGCTGGTCGAAGGCCCCGGCGCGGGCGAGCATCTCGAGCGGCCGCTTGCCGATGCGCTTCAGGTCGGCCCGGCGGGCAAGGTCGTAGAGCGTCGCGAAGGGTTTCTCTCCCCGCGCCTCGACGATCAGCTTCATCGCCTCGACGCCGACATTCTTCAGCGCGCCCAGCGCGTAGACGATCTGGCCATCCGTCACTGTGAAGGTCGCGAGCGAGCGGTTGACGCAAGGCGGCACGATGGCAATGTCCAGCCCGCGCCGCACCTCCTCGGCATAAATCGCAAGCTTGTCAGTCAGATGGATGTCGCAGTTCATCACACCGGCCATGAATTCGACCGGATGGTTGGCCTTCAGCCAGGCGGTCTGGTAGCTGACCACGGCATAGGCGGCGGCGTGCGATTTGTTGAAGCCATAGTTGGCAAATTTCTCAAGAAGATCAAAGACCTCTCCGGCCTTCTTCTTGTCGACGCCATTGTTGGTCGCGCCGTCGATGAATTTCGGCCGTTCCTTGGCCATCTCCTCGGCGATCTTCTTGCCCATCGCCCGGCGCAGAAGATCGGCGCCGCCAAGCGAATAGCCGGCCATCACCTGGGCGATCTCCATCACCTGTTCCTGGTAGACGATGATGCCCTGCGTCTCCTTCAGGATGTGGTCGATGGAAGGGTGAATGGATTCAAGATCCTTCACCCCGTTCTTCACATCGCAATAGGTCGGGATGTTCTCCATCGGGCCGGGGCGGTAGAGCGCGACAAGCGCCACGATGTCCTCGATGCAGGTGGGCTTCATGCGCCTGAGCGCGTCCATCATGCCAGAACTTTCCACCTGGAACACCGCGACGGTCCGGGCGCTGGCGTAAAGCTCGTAGGTCTTCGCGTCGTCGAGCGGGATGAGGCCGATATCGACCTCGACCCCGCGCTGCCTAAGTAGGTCGAGCGCATTCTGGATGACGGTCAGCGTCTTCAGGCCGAGGAAGTCGAACTTCACCAGCCCCGCCGCCTCGACCCATTTCATGTTGAACTGGGTGGCGGGCATGTCCGACCGCGGATCCTGGTAAAGCGGCACAAGCTCGTCGAGCGGCCGGTCGCCGATCACCACCCCGGCGGCATGGGTCGAGGCGTTGCGCAGAAGCCCCTCGACCTGCTGGGCATAGTCGAGAAGCCGCTTGACCACCTCTTCGGCGCGCGCCGCCTCGCGCAGGCGCGGCTCGTCGGCCAGCGCCTTCTCGATCGAGACCGGCTTCACCCCCTCGACCGGGATCAGTTTTGACAGCCGGTCGACCTGGCCGTAGGGCATCTGAAGCACCCGCCCGACGTCGCGGATCGCCGCCTTCGAGAGGAGCGCGCCGAAGGTGATGATCTGACCGACCTTCTCGCGCCCGTACCGCTCCTGCACATAGCGGATGACCTCTTCGCGGCGGTCCATGCAGAAGTCGATGTCGAAGTCCGGCATCGAGACCCGCTCGGGGTTCAGGAAGCGTTCGAAGAGGAGCGAATAGCGCAGGGGATCGAGGTCGGTGATGGTCAGCGCATAGGCGACGAGCGAACCGGCGCCGGACCCCCGGCCGGGACCGACCGGAATGTCGTGGTCCTTGGCCCATTTGATGAAATCGGCAACGATCAGGAAATAGCCGGGAAAGCCCATCTGCTCGATGATGCCGAGCTCGAATTCCAGCCGCTTGTCATAGTCCTCGACCGGCGCCGAATGCGGGATCACGGCAAGCCGCGCCTTCAGCCCCTCGGTCGCCTGCCGGCGCAGTTCCTGCACCTCGTCATCGGCGAACTTCGGCAGGATCGGCGCCCGCTTGTAGACGCCGAAGGCGCAGCGGCGGGCGATTTCCACCGTGTTTTCAAGCGCCTCGGGCAGGTCGGCGAAAAGCGCCGCCATCTCGTCGGGCGATTTCAGGTAATGCTGCGGCGTCAGCCGCCGACGCGGTTCCTGCTGGTCGACATAGGCGCCCTCGGCGATGCAGATCAGCGCATCATGCGCCTCATACATCGGAGGCTTGGGGAAGTAGACGTCATTGGTCGCGACCAACGGCAGGCCCATCGCATAGGCCATCTCGACATGGCCACGCTCGGTCAGCCGCTCGGCCTCGGTATATTGGCCGCCCTCGCCCGGATGGCGCTGCAACTCGACGTAGAGCCGGTTCGGATAGATGGTGGCGAGGCGTTTCAGAAGCGCCTCCGCCTTCGGCGCCTGACCCGCCTCCAGGAACCGGCCGACCGGCCCGTCGGGGCCGCCGGTCAGGCAGATGAGCCCCTCCGAATGACGCTCCAGCTCCTCCGGCGTGACATGGGGAAGCGATCCGTCGCCGCGCAGGTAGAGGCAGGAATTCAGCTTCATCAGGTTCATGTAGCCGGCTTCCGACTGCGCCAGCAGCACCAGCGGCGCCGGCGGCCGGGCACGTTCGCCGGGCTGGGCGGGATCATGGTCGAGCGAGATCTGGCAGCCGACAATTGACTGGACCCCCGCCCCCTTCGCCAGCACCGAGAATTCGAGCGCCGCGAACATGTTGTTGGTGTCGGTGACCGCGATGGCCGGCATCCGCATCTTGTCGCAAAGCCCGACGAGCTTCTTCACCGGCACCGCGCCTTCGAGCAGCGAGTATTCGGTGTGAACGCGCAGATGGATGAATCGGGGGGCGGAGGACATGGTCCACCGATAGGCGAGCCGGGACGGATTTTCACGAAAAATATTCACGGCCGGCCGAATTGCTCCGGCAGGCCCCGCGCCGCGCGTCAGCCAGCCTCAGGCCGAGAGCTGATAGCCGGTGATCTCGCCCCTGAAATAGGCCTCATAGCCGGAAGGATAGACATAGCCGACCTCGGCCTGCGCCGGAATGCGGCGGGGGCCGATCTGGCGGTAGTCCCAGAACCGCCCGCGCCAGTCGAGGCGCGTGTCCTGCCCCTCGATGTCGCGCGCCGGCCGGCCCCGCGCCTCCATCGCGACGATGTCGCCGTCGCGGTCGAACCGGAACGTGACCCGCGCCATGCCGCCCGCCACCTTCATCCGCACCTCGACCGTGTCGGCCCCGGTCACGCGCCACGAAAGATCGGGATTGCCGAGGATCGCATCGGGCGCCCACGGCAGTTCGGCGAGGTAGCGGAACGCTTCGCCGAGGTCCAGTTCCGCCCCCCTGCCCCGCGCGACCGGGATCACGCCGAAGGCCCGCGCCTCCAGCTGCCCTGCCCCGCCGACATAGGCATCGAGAACCTGGAACCGGTACAGCGCGCCGGTGGTCCGCGCATCCCAGAGAAAGCCGGGCCGGCCGAGCGAGACCAGCTGCCAGGCGGCGATCTTCCTGAAGGCGCCGCCGGGACGCAGGCGCAACTCCGCGACCTGATTGAAGCTTGCCACCCGGAAGGGTTGCGCCGGGTCGGCGCCCGACCGGCGGGCGAAATCCGCGACCATCGGCGGCAGGCCCGCCTCGATATTCCGCGTCGGGGGGGCGTTGCGCAGCTCGCCCGCGAGGGTGAGGATGCGCGCGCGGAACTGCCGGCTGGCCGCGAACATCACCGCGACCAGCCCGAGCAGGCCGAGAACGAGAAGGGCGAACAGTGTCTGCATCCTGATCCGCTCCGCCGCGGCGCGAACCGCCGATCCTGAAACTATGGACCGGCCGCGTCCGCATTGCCAGATTGTCCGGATGCGCCGCACGATTCGGTGATTATGCGGGAATTCGAGAAACTGATTAGGCGATTTGCATGGAAGTTGTGCTTGCCTTGCACGCGACTTGGGCGCTTCATTGCACGAGGGAGACCGGGGCGCTTTTCGCTTTACGCCGCATCGGGCGACAGCGCAACCTGACCGGAGCGAGGAGAAGGCGGCGGGTTCATTCGATGAACGACATAGCGTTTCTGCTTAACGGAACGCCTGTGACCGTGTCCGGCGAAAGCCCGGTGCGGACACTTCTGGATTGGCTGCGCGAAACGCGCGGGCTTACTGGCACCAAGGAAGGCTGCAACGAGGGCGACTGTGGCGCCTGTACCGTCATGGTCACCGATGACGACGGGACCCGCGCGCTCAATGCCTGCATCCTCTTTCTGCCGCAACTGCACGGAAAGGCGGTGCGGACGGTGGAGGGGCTGACAGGCCCGAAGGGCGAGATGCACCCGGTCCAGTCGGCGATGGTCGAGAACCACGGCAGCCAGTGCGGTTTCTGCACGCCGGGATTCGTGATGTCGATGGCGGCGGCGCAGGTCAACGGCGCGACCGATCACGACGATTACCTGGCCGGCAATCTCTGCCGCTGTACCGGCTACGCGCCGATCGTGCGGGCGGCTGAAGCCGTGGCCGGCACACCTGCGCCGGGCTGGATGGCGGAGGACAGGGGGGCGCTGGACGCGGCCCCGGCGCCCTGCATCCCGGCCTCGTCGGACGAGCTTGCGCACTGGTACGAGGCGCATCCCGAGGCCACGCTGATCGCCGGGGCGACGGATGTCGGCCTCTGGGTCACCAAGCAGCTTCGCAACCTGCCCGAGGTCGCGTTCCTGCACGGCTGTCGCGACTTGCAGCGCATCGAGACGACTCCGGACGGGTTCCGCATCGGCGCAGGGGTGAGCATAGCCGCCCTGCGGGCCGCCATGTCCGGGCCGCACCCGTCCTTCGCCGAACTGCTCCGCCGCTTCGCCTCCGAACAGGTCCGGCGCGCCGCGACGCTCGGCGGCAATATCGCCAACGGCTCTCCGATCGGCGACACGCCGCCCGCGCTGATCGCAATGGACGCCCGGCTGCACCTGCGGCGCGGCGACACCCGGCGAGAGATCGCACTGGAGGAGTTCTTCCTCGATTACGGCAGGCAGGACCGCGCGAGGGGCGAGTTCGTCGAGGCCGTGACGATCCCAAGATCGGCGCCGGGGCTCGCCTGCTACAAACTGTCGAAAAGGTTCGATCAGGACATTTCCGCCGTCTGCGGCTGCTTCAACCTGATACTGAAAGGTTCGAAGATCGAAACGGCACGGATCGCCTTCGGGGGCATGGCGGGCATCCCGAAGCGCGCCTCGGCGGTCGAGGCGGCGCTGGTCGGCCGCGACTGGACGCTGGCGACGATGACGGCCGCCCTGCCCGCCTTCGCCAAGGATTTCACCCCGATGACCGACATGCGCGCCTCCGCCGCCTACCGGCTGGAGACGGCGGGGAACATGCTCCTGCGCTATTTCCATGAACGCTCGGGCGTGGTGGCATCGGTGCTGGAGGTCGAGGCATGAGCGTCGCGAAACCCCTGCCTCACGATTCCGCCGCGCTCCACGTCACCGGGACCGCGCGGTATATCGACGACATGCCGCTGCCGGCGAACACGCTCCACCTGGCCTTCGGCCTGTCCACCGTGGCGCATGGCGAGATCCTGTCGCTCGACCTCGACGCGGTGCGCGCGGCGCCGGGCGTCGTCGCGGTCTGGACGGCCGACGACCTGCCTCATGCCAACGATGTCTCGCCCTCGATCCACGACGAACCGCTTCTGGCCACCGGGGCCGTGCATTACGTCGGCCAGCCGGTCTTCCTGGTCATCGCCGAAAGCCACCTTGCCGCGCGGAAGGCGGCACGGCTCGGCCGGATCGGCTACCGCGAATTGCCGGCGCTTCTGACTGTCGACGACGCGATGGCGGCCGGGAGCCGCTTCGAGGGCGGGCCGGTGATCTGGTCGAAGGGCGACGCGGCGACGGCCATCGCCGCCGCGCCGCGCCTCGTCGAGGGAAGTTTCGACATGGGCGGGCAGGAGCATTTCTACCTCGAAGGCCAGGCGGCGCTGGCACTGCCGGCGGAGGGCGGCGTCACCGTCCAATCCTCGACCCAGCATCCGACCGAGATCCAGCACAAGGTCGCCGAGGCGCTCGGCCTGCCGATGAACGCCGTGCGGGTCGAGATCCGCCGCATGGGCGGCGGTTTCGGCGGCAAGGAGAGCCAGGGCAACGCGCTCGCGGTGTCCTGCGCGCTGGTCGCAAGGCTGCTCGGGCGGCCGGCGAAGATGCGCTACGACCGCGACGACGACATGGTGATCACCGGAAAGCGCCACGATTTCCGCATCGGCTACCGGGCGGGCGTGGATGCGCAGGGGCGCATTCTCGGGCTCGAGTTCCTGCACCTCGCCCGCTGCGGCTGGGCGCAGGACCTGAGCCTGCCGGTCGCAGACCGAGCCATGCTGCATGCCGACAATGCCTACAATCTCGACCATGTGCGGATCGAAAGCCACCGGCTGAGGACCAACACCCAGTCCGCCACCGCGTTTCGCGGCTTCGGCGGGCCGCAGGGGATGCTCGGGATCGAGCGGGTCATGGATCACGTGGCGCATGATCTGCGGCTCGACCCGGTCGCGGTGCGCAAGGCGAATTTCTATGCCGAGATGGCGGATGCCTCCGGCGGGGATATTTCCGGCAAGATGAAGCAGACGACGCCCTATCACATGGAGGTCGAGGATTTCGTCCTGAACCGACTGGTGGCGGCGCTGGAGAAATCGAGCGATTTCGCGGCGCGGCAGGCGGCGGTGGCCGCGTGGAACGCGGCGAACCCGATCCTGAAGAAGGGAATCGCGCTGACGCCGGTGAAGTTCGGGATTTCCTTCACGCTGACCCATCTCAACCAGGCCGGGGCGCTGGTGCATGTCTATTCCGACGGGTCGATCCATCTCAACCATGGCGGCACCGAGATGGGACAGGGGTTGTTCCGCAAGGTGGCGCAGGTGGCGGCATCGGGGTTCGGGGTCGATGCCTCGGTCGTGGCGATCACCGCGACTGATACCGGCAAGGTGCCGAACACCTCGGCGACGGCGGCCTCTTCGGGGTCGGACCTGAACGGGATGGCGGTGAAGGCCGCCTGCGACACGATCCGCGGACGGATGGCGGAGTTCCTTGCGCGCGAGCATCAGACGCTCCCCGAAAAGGTGCATTTCGAAGAGGGAAAGGTTTTTGTCGGCGGCGAGGAGATGAGTTTCGCCGAAGCTGCGGCGCGCTGCTACGCGGGTCGAGTGAGCCTTTCGGCCACCGGGTTCTATGCGACGCCGAAGATCACCTGGGACCGGATGGCGGGGCGCGGGCGGCCGTTCTACTACTTCGCCTATGGTGCGGCCGTCACCGAGGTGGTGATCGACACGCTGACGGGTGAGAACCGCATCCTGCGCGCCGATATCCTGCATGACTGCGGCACGAGCCTCAATCCGGCGATCGACATCGGCCAGATCGAGGGCGGCTATGTGCAGGGCGCGGGCTGGCTGACGACCGAGGAGCTGGTCTGGGACGAGAAGGGGCGGCTTCGCACCCATGCGCCCTCGACCTACAAGATCCCGGCCTGTTCGGACCGGCCGCGCGTCTTCAACGTGGCGCTTTGGGACGGCGCCAACCGGGAGGAGACGATCTACCGCTCGAAAGCCGTGGGAGAGCCGCCACTGATGCACGGGATCTCGGTCTTTTCGGCGCTGTCGAACGCCTGCGCGGCCTCTGGCCCGCACTATCCCGACCTGCAGGCGCCGGCGACGGCCGAGGCGGTTCTGGCGGCGGTAAAGCGCGCGCGGGGGACGACATGAGTTTCGACCGAGAGGCACTCGGCCGCGCGATCGCCGCGCGGGGCGCGGTGGTGCGGGTCGTGGTCGCCGAGGTCGCGGGGTCGGCCCCGCGCGAAGTGGGGGCGGCGATGCTGGTCTGGGCCTCCGGGCAGGAAGGCACGATTGGCGGCGGCGCGCTCGAATTCGAGGCGGCGGCGCGGGCGCGGGCGATGCTCGCCTCGGCGGCGGCGGACCGGGTCGAGCGGATGCCGCTTGGCCCGGCGCTCAACCAGTGCTGCGGCGGGGCGGTCGTGCTTTTGTCGGAGCTGTGGACTGCTGGCCGGCTGGCCGCGTGTTCCGACGAGCCCGTGATCGCGCGGCCGCTGCCAGGGACGGTGGGCGAGATGTCGCTGGCGGTGAAGCGCATTCTGGCGCAGGCGCGCGGCGAGGGGCGCCGGCCGGCGGCCGGCGTGGTCCAGGGCTGGATGATCGAACCGGTGCTGGCACCATCGCGCGAGATCTGGATCTGGGGCGCGGGCCATGTCGGGCGGGCGCTGGTGGCGGTGCTTGCCCCGCTGCCCGGCCTCAGGCTGACTTGGATCGACACCGATGCGGGCCGGTTTCCGGAGGTGCCGGCGGGGGTCGTGCAGCGGATCGCGGCGCGGCCGGCCGATCTGGTCGCCGAGGCGCCGGCCGGGGCGGAGCATCTGGTGCTGACCTTTTCGCACAGCCTCGATCTGGAGCTTTGCCACCGGCTGCTCGGCCACGGGTTCCGCGCGCTCGGCCTGATCGGATCGGCCACCAAATGGGCGCGGTTCCGCTCGCGGCTTGCGGCCCTCGGGCACCCGGAGACCCGGATCGCGCGGATCCGCTGCCCGATCGGCGATCCGGGCCTTGGAAAACACCCGCAGGCGATTGCGGTCGGGGTCGCGGCTGACCTTCTGGGACAACGAAGCGCCGGACAGGCCAAGAAGGAGCGCAGGGTATGACAGGGGACGTGCTTTTGAGCATCGAGGGGATTTCCAAATCCTATCCGGGGGTCAAGGCCAACGACGACGTGTCGTTCCGGATCGGCGCCGGCGAGGTCCACGCGCTCCTGGGCGAGAATGGAGCCGGAAAGTCGACGCTGGTGAAGATGATCTACGGTCTGGTGAAGCCGGACGAGGGCCGGATGACCTTGCGCGGCGCCACCTATGCGCCTGGTGAACCGCGCGAGGCTAGGAGCCTGGGCGTGGCGATGGTGTTCCAGCATTTCAGCCTGTTCGACGCGCTCAACGTGGCCGAGAACGTGGCGCTTGGCATGGACAACCCGCCGCCGATGCGCGAGCTGGCCGGACGCATCCGCGAGGTTTCGGAAGGCTACGGCCTGCCTCTGGACCCGTCGCGGCTGGTCGGCGACCTCTCTGCCGGCGAACGGCAGCGGGTGGAGATCGTGCGCTGCCTTCTTCAGGACCCGAAGCTCCTGATCATGGACGAGCCGACGAGCGTCCTGACCCCGCAGGAGGTGAATATCCTCTTCGGGACCTTGCGGCAGCTTGCGGCGGAGGGGACCTCGATCCTCTACATCAGCCACAAGCTCGAGGAGATCAAGGCGCTCTGCGACGAGGCGACGATCCTGCGCCGCGGCAAGGTGGTGGGCACCTGCACCCCGCGCGAGAAATCGGCGCGCGAGATGGCGGAGATGATGGTCGGCGCCACGCTCAACGCGCCTGAGCGCGCGGCGGCGGAGCCGGGGCCGGTGGCGCTGACGGTCAGCGGCCTGTCGGTCGCGAGCCCGAGCGCCTTCGGAACCAGCCTGCGGGCGATCGGGTTCGAGGTCCGGCAGGGCGAGGTGCTGGGCATCGGCGGCGTCGCGGGCAACGGCCAGGACGAGTTGATGCTGGCGCTGTCGGGCGAGATCCGCACCGCACCAGACACCGTGAAGCTCCACGGGCGCGGCATCGGCCATCTCGGCCCGAACGAGCGCCGCAAGGACGGGGTCTGCACCGCGCCGGAAGAGCGGCTCGGCCATGCCGCGGCGCCGGACATGAGCCTTGCGGAGAATGCGTTTCTCTCAGGATCGGTCCGCAAGCATCTGACCAAGAACGGTTTCATCGACTGGACCGGAACCCGCGCCTTCGCCGAAGACGTCGTCAAGACCTTCGACGTGCGCACGCCGGGGATCGGCACGGCGGCGCGGGCGCTCTCGGGCGGGAATCTGCAGAAATTCGTCCTCGGCCGCGAGATCATGCAGGAGCCGGAGGTGATCGTCGTCAACCAGCCGACCTGGGGCGTCGACGCGGCGGCGGCGGCGTTCATCCGGCAGGCGCTGCTCGACCGCGCCTCGGCGGGGGCGGCGGTCGTGGTGATCAGCCAGGACATCGACGAGATCATGGAGATCGCCGACCGTTTCGCCGCCCTCAACGAGGGCCGGCTGTCGGAACCGGTGCCGACGCAGGGACTGACCATTGACCAGATCGGCCTGATGCTCGGCGGGGCGCATGGCATGCATGAAGCGGAGGTGCACCATGCTCATTCTTGAAAGACGCCCGACCCCGTCGCGGTTCTGGGCCTGGGGCACGCCGATCCTCGCTGTGATCCTGACGATGATCGCGGGCGGGCTGATGTTCGCCATCCTCGGCAAGGACCCGTTCGAGGCGATCCGCACGATCTTCTGGGACCCCTTGTTCAACGCACAGTTCGCAGCCTATTCGCGGCCGCAACTCCTGGTGAAGGCGGCGCCGCTGATCCTGATCGCCATCGGTCTGTCGCTGGGCTTCCGCGCCGGCATCTGGAACATCGGCGCGGAGGGGCAATACATCATGGGCGCGATCTGCGGTGCGGCGGTCGGCCTGGCCTTCTACCCGATGGAGGCGTGGTTCATCTTTCCGCTGATGGTCGTCGCCGGGGCTCTGGGCGGGCTGATCTGGGCGATGATCCCGGCGATCCTCAAGACCCAGTTCCGCACCAACGAGATCCTCGTCTCGCTGCTTCTGGTCTATGTCGCCGAGAATATCCTCGCCTCGATGTCGCTCGGCCTTCTCCGGAACCCCGAGGGCGGCGGCTTTCCGGGGTCGCGGAACCTTGGTCAGTATCCCTCGGCCGCGAACCACGAGCTGATCGCCGGCACCGGGATGCACTGGGGTGTGGTCGCCGCCTTCATCACGGTGATCGCGTCATATATCCTCTTGCAGCGCCATATCCTCGGCTTTCAGATCAAGCTCGCCGGGCAAGCGCCGAGGGCCGCGCGCTTTGCCGGGGTCAGCCCCAACAGGCTGGTGATCCTCTGCATGGCGATGTCGGGGGGGCTCGCGGGTCTCGCGGGGATGTTCGAGGTCGCGGGGCCGGCGGGCCAGATCTCGATCGACTTCAATGTCGGATACGGTTTCACCGCGATCATCGTGGCCTTCCTCGGGCGCCTTAATCCGGTGGGGATCCTTCTGGCGGGGCTTTTGATGGCGCTGACCTATATCGGCGGGGAGTTGGCGCAGTTCATGCTCGGCCTGCCGTCGGCGGCGATCCAGGCGTTCCAGGGCATGCTTCTCTTCTTCCTGCTCGCGGTCGACCTCTTGTCGAACTACCGCATCCGCGTTCCGTTGCTGATCAAGGAGGCCCGCTGATGGATTTCTACGGGATCAATCCGGCGGTTCTCATCGCCTCTCTGATGGTCGCCTCGGTGCCGATCATGCTGGCGGCGATCGGAGAGCTGGTCGTCGAGAAGGCCGGCGTGCTCAACCTCGGGGTCGAGGGGATGATGATCATGGGCGCGATCTGCGGCTTCATCACCGCCGTCCATAGCGGAAGCCCGATGCTCGGCTTTCTCGGCGGCGCGGCGGGGGGCGCGGTGCTCAGCGTTCTCTTCATCCTGCTGACCCAGGTCTTCCTCGCCAACCAGGTGGCGACCGGCCTCGCGCTGACGTTGTTCGGGCTTGGCCTCTCGAGCCTGCTGGGACAGGGCTACAACGGCATCAAGCCGCCTGCGACGAAACCCCTGCCCTTCGGCCCGCTGACCGATATTCCGTTCTTCGGCCGGATTCTCTTCAGCCACGACGCGATGGTCTACATCTCCATCGCGGTCATCGCGGCGGTCTGGGCGATGCTGAAATACACCCGCGCCGGGCTGATCCTGCGCGCTGTCGGCGAAAGCCACGACGCCGCACACGCGCTTGGCTACAAGGTCGTGCGCATCCGGGTTCTGGCGATCCTGTTCGGCGGCGCGATGGCCGGGCTTGGCGGCGCCTATGTCAGCCTCGTCCGGGTGCCGCAATGGACCGACGGAATCACGGCGGGTGCCGGGTGGATCGCACTGGCGATCGTCGTCTTCGCAAGCTGGAAGCCGTGGCGGGTGCTGATCGGCGCCTATCTCTTCGGCGGGATCACAGTGCTGCAACTCAATCTTCAGGCCTCGAACTCCTTTCCGATCAAGATTCCGGTCGAGTACTTGGCAATGTCGCCCTATCTGATAACCATCCTCGTGCTGGTCATCATGTCCTCTGGCCGCGGCCGGGCGAGCCTCAACGCGCCCGCCGCCCTCGGCCAGAACTTCCACGCCTCGCGCTGAGGCCAATACCACCGGGGCAACGTCCCCGACCAACAGGAGAGAACGAATGAACAGAAGAACCCTACTCGCGACCGCCGCCCTCGGCCTCGGGCTGAGCTTCGGCGGCGCGGCCGAGGCGCAGATGGACAAGGTCAAGGCCTGCTTCGTCTATGTCGGGCCGATCGGTGACGGCGGCTGGACCTACCAGCACGACCAGGGCCGTCTCGCCGTCGAGGCGGAATTCGGCGACAAGGTCGAGACCGCCTATCAGGAAAGCGTGCCCGAGGGCGCGGATGCCGAGCGCGTCCTGACCCAGATGGCGCTTTCGGGCTGCAACATCATCTTCACCACGTCGTTCGGATACATGGATCCGACCAATGCCGTCGCCGGCAAGTTCCCGGACGTGAAGTTCGAACATGCGACCGGCTACAAACGCGACCACCCGAACGTCTCGACCTACAACGCCCGCTTCTACGAGGGGCGCGCGGTGCAGGGCACGATCGCCGGGAAGATGACCAAGACCAACAAGATCGGCTACATCGCGTCCTTCCCGATCCCCGAAGTGATCATGGGCATCAACTCCTATTACATCCATGCCAAGAAGGTGAATCCGGATGTCGAGCTTTCTGTGATCTGGGC
The DNA here is from genome assembly GCA_002280515.1 of Rhodobacterales bacterium 32-67-9. Taxonomy (GTDB): domain Bacteria; phylum Pseudomonadota; class Alphaproteobacteria; order Rhodobacterales; family Rhodobacteraceae; genus Albidovulum. The sequence goes on along the minus strand of NCEA01000027.1, from coordinate 31,969 downwards.
CTATACCTGGTTCGACCCGGCGAAAGAGGCCGACGCCGCCAAGGCGATGATCGAACAGGGCGTCGACGTGATCGCCTCGCACACCGATTCGACGGCGCCGCTCGCGGAAGCGGCAAAGACCAACGGCGCGGTGATCGGCTTCGGCCAGGCCTCGGACATGGCGGAATACAAGCCTTCGCCCCGCGTCTCCTCGATCATCGACAACTGGGGCCCCTATTACGTGAAGCGCGTCGGCGCGCTTCTGGACGGAAGCTATGCGCAGGTCGACGCCTGGGAAGGCATTCCGGGTGGCGAGGTGCTGATCGGCGAGATCACTGACGCGGTGCCCGCCGATGTGAAGGCCGAGGCCGAGGCGGTCCGCGACGCCATCGCGGCAGGAACCTATCACCCCTTCACCGGCCCCTTGAACAAACAGGACGGCTCCGCCTGGCTTGGCGACGGCGAGGTGTCGGACGACGGCACCCTGCTCGGCATGAATTTCTTCGTCGAGGGCATCAAGGGCGAAATTCCGCAATAAGCCCGTCTGGACCGCGGCCGGATCGCCCGGCCGCACCGGAAATCTCCCGGCCCCGCGCAACCCGCGCGGGGCCGTTTTCGTTCCGGTTCAAGGGGCGCACGCGGCGCAGCGCGTGCCCGTCCAAGCCTTGCGAAGCATTGACACAGATCATAAACACATTCGAAAGTTTATATATGATAGCGAATCGACGCCGGATCGCGGCGATCAGGCTGGGGAGGAACAGCACAGTGGCACATATCGTCGTTCTCGGGGCGGGGCTCGGCGGCTCCATCATGGCTTACGAACTGGCAGACCAGATCCGCAAGGAAGACAAGATCACGGTCGTCACCAAGGATCCCGTCTATCACTTCGTCCCGTCCAATCCCTGGATCGCGGTCGGCTGGCGCAAGCGCGACGACATCACTGTCGACCTCGCCGGCACGATGAAGAAGAAGGGGATCGCGTTCAAGGCGGTCGCGGCCGAGAAACTGCACCCCGAAGCGAACCGCCTCGACGTCGTCGAT
>NCEA01000027.1:0-30914 GCA_002280515.1 Rhodobacterales bacterium 32-67-9 | reverse complement strand
CTCGGTCGCTTACGACTATCTCGTGATCGCCACCGGGCCGGAACTGGCATTTGACGAGATCGAGGGGCTTGGGCCGCATGGCGGGCACACCCAGTCGATCTGCCATATCGACCATGCCGAGATTGCCCGCGAGAAGTTCGAGGAATTCTGCAAGAACCCCAAGCCGATCATCGTCGGCGCGGTTCAGGGTGCCTCCTGCTATGGGCCAGCCTACGAGTTCACCTTCATCCTCGACACCGAGCTTCGCCGCCGCAAGATCCGCGACAAGGTGCCGATGACGTTCGTCACCTCGGAGCCCTATATCGGCCATCTCGGTCTTGACGGGGTGGGCGACACCAAGGGCCTGCTCGAAAGCGAGATGCGCAACCACCACATCAAGTGGATGACCTCGTCCCGGGTGAAGAAGGTCGAGGACGGCAAGATGGTGGTCGAGGAGATCGCCGACGATGGCTCCGTCAAGGCCGAGAAGGAACTGCCCTTCGGCTTCGCGATGATGCTGCCGGCCTTCCGCGGCATCAGGGCCGTGGCGGGGATCGAGGGGCTGGCGAACCCGCGCGGCTTCACCATCGTCGACGAGCATCAGCGCAATCCGAAATATCCCAATATCTTCGCCGTCGGCGTCTGCGTCGCGATCCCGCCGATGGGGCCGACCCCGGTGCCTTGTGGCGTGCCGAAGACCGGCTTCATGATCGAGAGCATGGTGACCGCGACGGCGCACAACCTCGGCCAGGTGTTGCGCGGACAAGAGCCGGACAATGTCGGCACCTGGAACGCCGTCTGCCTTGCCGATTTCGGCGACAGCGGCGTGGCCTTCGTGGCGCAGCCGCAGATCCCGCCGCGCAACGTCAACTGGGCGTCCTCGGGCAAGTGGGTGCATCTCGCCAAGATCGGCTTCGAGAAGTATTTCCTCAGGAAGGTCCGCAAGGGCACGTCCGAGCCCTATTACGAGAAGGCCATGATGAAGATGCTCGGCATCGACAAGCTGAAGGAAGTCCAGAAGGGCTGAACCGGCGCGAGGTTCGGGCAAGGCATGACGGGTTTGCGCCAGCCTTGCGCCGGGACCTCAGCTTTCGCCGGCGACGTCCTTATGCACGATGACGTCGCATTGCGGATAGGTCTCAAGGATCCTGCGCCGAAGCCCTGCACCGATTGCATGGGCCTCGCGCAGGGTCTGGTCGCCGTCGAGTTCGATGTGGATGTGCACGAAGACCCGGCTGCCGGCGGTGCGGGTCTTCAGGTCGTGAAAGCCCTTCACTCCGGGCCAGTCGCGGGAAATGCCGGCGATCCCCTCGATTAGCTCCGGGTCGGCCACTCGGTCCATCAGCGCGTCCCAGGCGCCCTTGCCGATCCTGAGGGATCCGATCACCAGCATCGCCGCGGCCGCAAGCGCCACGACGCTGTCGACCTGCCCCACCCCGAACTGATGCGAAATCCAGAGCGCGGCGATGGCGCCGATCGAAGGCATGAGGTCCGACATGTAGTGGAGCGAATCCGCCGACACGACCTTGCTGCCCGTCGCCCGCGCCACCCGCCTCTGCCAGAGGACCAGCGCCAGCGTCAGGGCGATCGAGATCGCCATGACGACGATCCCACCTTCCTGCCCGGCCAGCGGCGCCGGATCGTCGGCAAGAAGCCGGCGCAAGGCTGACCAGCCGATCACGCCTCCGGAAATCAGGATGAAGACCGATTGCGCCAGCGCCGCGAGGTCCTCGACCGAGGTGTGGCCGAAGGCGTGATCCTCGTCCGCCGGCCGCGCCGCGTAGACGATCGCCATCAGCCCGCCCACCGACATCATCAGGTCCAGCGCACTGTCAGCCAGCGAGGCGGCGACCGAGAGCGACGCCGTAGTACCGAGCGCCCAGAGCTTCAGCACGACCAGCACCAACGCTACTGCGACCGAGGCGATCCCCGCCGAGAGGTTCAGCCCCACGCTCCCCGTCCGTTGGTTCATTGCCACTGCTCCGCCGTCCTTACCGGGCCCCTACTTAGCTCCACTTCCGGCGGGTGGCCAGAGCGCCTCTATTCGCGGATTTCCTCGGCGCCCACGCCCCAGAGCGCGACTTTCGCGACCCAGCCCTTTTCGCCGCCGGCGCTGATCCGGCACCAGTCCGGCAGGCATTCACCAAGCCGACCGATCACCCCGGCCTGGGCCTCGGCGACGACCGGCGCTTCGGCGTCCGGCCGGCTGCGCAAAGCGGTACCGTCGGCTTCGAACATCACCGTGCGGACACCCGACAGCAGGCTGTAGTAGATCCAGCCGCCCTGCCCCTCGTTGTCCTCGACCCGGCGCCAGTGTCCGAATTCGGCGGTGACCCTGAGGGGCATGTCGCGGTGGCGGAACACCCAGTCGATCCGGTGTTCGATGCTCGGGCCGCGCCGGACGTTGCCCTCTGACGACTTCAGCGACACGAAACGCGGCAGCGGCAGGTTCGTCACCGCCCCCCGCGCGGCGCCTTCGGCACCACCGGCATCGGCCCCCGCGCGGGGCGCGGTGAGCGCCGCCATGACGCAGAATGCCACGAAGAATGTCCGCCTGATCGTCCGATTGTCCATATGCCGCCTGTTTCTCTTGCCGCGCGCCCGAGGGCGTCTTTCAGGGCTTGTGACTTGCCCCTTTGCGCTGCACTTTGCCAATATGAACGCGCCTATGGAAGAGAGGAGAAACACCGGATGGGATCGCAGCGTCTGAGTGTTGTCGTCACGCGACGCTTGCCCGAGGTCGTCGAGACCCGGATGAAGGAACTTTTCGATGTCGAGCTGCGCGATCCCGACACGAGGATGAGCCGCGACGAGCTTGCCGCGGCGATGCGGCGAGCCGATGTGCTGGTGCCGTGCGTCACCGATCAGGTCGACGCCAACCTTCTGGCCCAAGCCGGAGAGAAGCTGAAGCTGATCGCCAATTACGGCGCCGGGGTCGATCACATCGACGTCTCTTCCGCCCGCCAGCGTGGGGTTCTGGTCTCCAACACGCCGGGCGTGGTGACCGAGGATACCGCCGACATGACGATGGCGCTGGTCCTCGCCGTGACCCGGCGCATTCCCGAAGGGCTGGCAGTCATGCAGGCCGGCCAATGGCAGGGCTGGGCACCGACCGCCTTCATGGGCGGGCGCGTCGGCGGCCGCCGCCTCGGCATTCTCGGCATGGGCCGGATCGGCACCGCGGTGGCGCGGCGCGCGCGCGCCTTCGGGATGCAGATCCACTACCACAACCGCAAGCGGCTGCGGCCCGAACAGGAGGCCGAGGTGGAGGCGACATACTGGGAAAGCCTCGACCAGATGGTCAGCCGGATGGACGTGATCTCGGTCAACTGCCCGCACACGCCCTCGACCTTCCATCTGATGAACGCGCGGCGGCTGAAGTTGATGAAGCCGACGGCCGTCATCGTAAACACCTCGCGCGGCGAGGTCATCGACGAGAACGCGCTGACCCGGATGCTGCGCGCGGGCGAGATCGCGGGCGCCGGCCTCGACGTCTACGAGCACGGGACCGAGATCAACCCGCGCCTGCGGGAACTGTCGAACGTCGTGCTTCTGCCGCACATGGGCTCCGCCACCGTCGAGGGCCGGGTCGAGATGGGCGAGAAGGTGATCATCAACATCAAGACCTTCGCCGACGGCCACCGTCCGCCCGACCTCGTCGTGCCGGGCATGCTCTGAGCCGATGCCGGCAAACCCGCTTCTTGCCCTGATCCTGATCTGCCTCGGCGGCGTCGCCGTGGCGGTGCAGGCGCCGATAAATGCCGCGCTCGGCCGGTCGGTCGGCAGCGGTCTTGCCGCCGCTGCCCTGTCCTTCGGGGTCGGGTTTGCCGCGCTCATCGTGCTGTCGCTGGCCACGGCGGGCGGAACCCCGTTCGCGAAGGCCGCCGGCGTGCCGCTCTGGCAACTCGCCGGCGGGCTTCTCGGCGCTTACTATGTCTGGTCGGTGATCTTCGGGGTTCCCGGGCTTGGCGTCCTGACGGCGCTGGCCGCGATGATCCTCGGCCAGCTTGTTGCGGGGCTCGTCCTCGATCACATCGGCGCCTTCGGGCTGCCGGTGCAGCCGGTCTCGCTCCGCCGCATCGCCGCCGTCGCTCTGGTCGCGGCCGGGCTTCTCCTGTCGCGAAGCTGACGCCGTCAGAGCGTCAGGATGGTCGAGCCAGTCGTCTTGCGTGCCTCTAGCGCGCGGTGTGCCCGGGCCACCTGATCCAGCGGGAATCGCTGGCCGATATCGATCTTCACCGCGCCGGAGAGGATCTTGGCGAACAACCGCCCGGCCATCTCCTGGCAGGTCGCATGATCGGCGATATGGCTGAAGACCGTCGGCCGCGTGATCTTGAGCGACCCCTTGGCGGCCAGCGTCAGGATATCGAACGGCGGCACCGGACCCGAGGCAGAGCCGAATGAGATCATCATGCCGAACGGGCGAAGCGAATTCAGCGATCCCTCGAACGTGTCCCTACCGACCGAATCCATGACAACGTGAACGCCGCGCCCCTCGGTGATCTCGCGCACGCGGGCCGCGAAATCCTCGCGCCGGTAGTTGATCGCATGGGCAGCACCGTGATCGAGCGCCATCTGGCACTTTTCGTCGGTGCCCGCCGTGGCGATGAGGTTGATGCCTTCGGAGCGCGCCCATTGGCAGGCGATCAGCCCGACCCCGCCGGCGGCGGCGTGAAAGAGTACCCAGTCGCCTTTCGCGATCGGCGTCGTGCGGTTGAAGAGGTAGTCGACCGTCAGCCCCTTCAGCATCATCGCCGCGCCCGTGTCGAAGCCGATCCCCTCGGGCAGCCGGCAGACCTGCGCGGCGGGCATGACGCGCGCCTCGGTGTAGGCGCCGGGCGGCTGGGAAGCATAGGCGGCGCGGTCGCCGGGCTTGAGATGCGTGACGCCTTCGCCCACCGCCTCGACCACGCCCGCGGCCTCCATGCCAAGCGCGGCGGGCAGGGTCATCTTGTAAAGCCCCGTACGCTGGTAGACGTCGATGAAATTGAGCCCGACGGCCTTGTGGGCGATGCGGATCTCGCCCGGTCCCGGCTCTCCCACCGGCCGGTCCGTGAGGGTCAGCACCTCGGGTCCGCCATGGCTCTGGATGATGACGGTGCGTGCCATGTTACCCTCCGCTGCTGCTTGCCACCGGAGTGTAGAACGGCTGCGGGGCGGAAGCCAAGCTCGGGCCGCCATCGCCCGGCCGCGATTTCCCCCGAACCGCCATCAAAGCGCCGCGTTGATTGGGAACAAAGCCGGCGCGCTGCGACGTCGGAGGGCACATGGGCAAGATATTCGCATTCGGGCTGCTGCTGATCGGCGTGGCCATCGGGCTGGGGCTCGACTTCAGCCGGGCCAGCAAGGCACATCCGGCCGGGGCCTACAGCCTGTCGGATCATGTCGCGTTCCGCGCCGGCGAAGTAAAGGCCGTCCTTCCGATACCGCGCGGCAAGGCGGATATCCTGCCGCCCGCGCCCGATGGCTGGACCCGCCACGCCGCCGTCTACGAAGACACGGTCAGGGCGACGGGTATGGAGACACCTGAGGACGAGATTGCCGCGGGAAAAACACTTGAGAAGGTGATCTACGACGCGGTTCCGGGGTACAAGCGGTACTACCAGACCTACGAAACCGACGGGCAGATCGTGGTGATCGACACCACCTTCGTGCCGGTGACGGAAGAGACGCAAAAGGGCCGCGCGGCGATGGGGGTGCTGTTCCGCCGCCTCGCGGGCGGCGCCGACGCCTGGGCGACGATCGGCGGTGTCGACCTCTCGCGGATCGAGCGGCCGAAACTCGGCAAGGCGCGGACCTATCTGGGCCAGATCGAGGGGATTGCCTTCATCAGCGTGGCCAGCAACGCCGATGACGCGACGACGCGGCAAGTCCTTTCCGGCGTCGATTTCGCCGCCCTGCGCGGCATGGTCGACGCGACCAAGGCGGCCGGGACGGCGCCGGATGCCAAGCCCACGGTCGGGATCGGCGCGTCGGATGGCTGCGTTCGGAACGGCGCCGGCAAGTTCTGCTCCGTCAGCAACTGAAACAGGCGCCGGACCGGGCCGGACCTTCGGAATGGGGCACCCTGCCCGCCGCCCGGCAGCGGTATGTCGTTTTTCCGCTGCATTAGGTCGGGCTGACCTTTCCGCGTATTCGCGGCTCTGGCAGATAGGGGCCAATGCCAGAAATCCGAGGAGTCGGCCCGATGAAGACCCATGTCAAAGCGCTTGTCGTCGGCGGCGGTGCCGTCGGAACCGGGATTGCCTATCATCTGGCGAAGGCCGGGTGGGACACGATGCTCTTGGAGCGGGACGAGCTGACCTCCGGCTCCACCTGGCACGCGGCGGGGCTGCTGCCGCTTTTCAACATGTCCTTCGCGACCACGCATATCCACAAGTATTCGGTCGACTTCTACAAGTCGCTTGAGGCGGAAACCGGCCTCAACGCCGGCTTCGCGGTCGTCGGCAACCTCCGGATGGCGCAGACCGACGCGCGGATGGACGAATACATGCTCTATTCGTCGGTGGCCGAGACGGCGGGCGTCTATCACGAATTCCTGACCCCGAAGGAAATCAAGGAGCGCTGGCCGCTGGTGCGGACGGAAGACCTGAAGGGCGCGCTCTTCCATCCCCAGGACGGCTACATCAACCCCGCCGACGTCACCCAGGCGATGGCGAAGGGCGCCCGCCAGCACGGCTGCACGATCGAGCGCAAATGGCAGGTGGACGCCTATCACTGGACCGGGTCGGAATGGCAGGTCACCTGCACCAAGATGGTCGAGAAGGGCGGCAACCTTGTCCCCTCGGACGAGCAGATCGTCATCACCGCCGAGCATGTCGTGACCGCGACCGGCAACCACGCCCAGCGCACCGCCCGGCTTCTGGGGATCAAGATCCCCGCGATTCCGGTCGAGCACCAGTATATCGTCACCGAGCCGGACCCGATGCTTCAGGAATGGCGCAAGGCCGGCAACCCGGAGCATCCGGTGCTGCGTGACGCCGACGCCAAGTGGTATGTCCGCGAAGAGCGCGGCGGCTGGATCCTCGGGCCCTATGAGCGCAATGCCCCGGCCCGCTTCCTCTATGACGTGCCGGAATCGTTCCGCGCCGACCTCTTCCCGCTCGACCTCGAGCGGATCGAGGAAGAATACATGTCGATGATCCACCGCCTGCCCTCGTCCGAGACCGTCGGTCTCAAGGACGATTTCAACGGCCCGATCTGCTACACGCCGGACGGCAACCCGCTGGTCGGCCCGGCGCCGGGGCTGCGCAACATGTGGCTGGCCGAAGGCTTCTCGTTCGGGATCACGGCGGCCGGCGGCACCGGCTACTACCTCGCCCAGATGATGGTGAACGGGGAGGCCGAGATCGACATGGCCTCGCTCGACCCCAAGCGCTACGGCTCGTGGATGACGACCGAATACGCGGCGCGGAAGAACGAGGAGTGCTATGAGCATGTCTTCATCCTTCACCACCCGGACGAAGAGCGCGAAGCCTGCCGGCCGCTCCGCACCTCACCCGCATACGACCGCCAGAAAGCGCGCGGCGCGCAGTTCGGGCAGGTCAATGGCTGGGACCGGCCGAACTATTACGGCCCGGTCGATGCGCCGGCCTCATTCGACCATGATTCGCGGTCGTTCCGCCGTGGCGGCTGGTGGCAGTACGCTGTGGACGAAGCCAAGGCGGTGCGCGAGACCGCCGGCCTGATCGACGCGACCGCCTTCACCAAGCACATCGTGCGCGGCCCGGGGGCGACGGAATTCCTCGACTGGTTCACCTGCAACAAGCTTCCCGCGGTGGGCCGGATCAACCTGACCTACGCGCTGACAGAGGCGGGCACGACGCGCACCGAATACACCATCGTCCGCAACGGCGAGAACGACTACTATCTGGTGAGCGCCGGGGCCTGGACGGCCTATGACGCCGACTACCTGAGGAAATCGGCCGAGGACTTCGTGGCGAAGGGCGGCGGTTATGTAGACATCCACGACGTCACGACCCAGTGGGGTGTCTTCGCCATCGCAGGCCCGAAATCGCGCGACGTCCTGCGCGAGATCGTCAAGGACGCGGACCCCGACACGGTGCTGTCGAACAAGCGCTTCCCCTGGCTCTCGGCGCGGAAGATCGAGCTTGGCATGTGCCCGGTGAACGCGATCCGCGTCGCCTATACCGGCGAGCTTGGCTGGGAACTGCATCACCCGATCGAGATGCAGAACTACCTCTTCGACCTGCTTGAGGGGGCCGGCAAGAAGCACGGGATGAAACTGGTTGGCGGGCGGGCGCAGAACTGGCTCCGTCAGGAAAAGAGCTACCGCGCCTTCGGCACCGAGCTTGGCCGCGATGCCACGCCGGCGGAGGCCGGGCTTGACCGGTTCATCGACCTCACGAAGGAGTTCCAGGGCAAGCAGGCGATGCTCGACACCGGCATCCGCTCGATGTGCGTGACGCTGCTGATCGACGGGCCGGCGGATGCCGATCCCTGGGGCAAGGAGGCGATCCTGTCGGACGGCGAAAAGGTCGGCCGCCTGACTTCGGGCGGGTATTCGGTCGCCTTCGGCAAGCAGATCGGCATGGGCTATGTCCGGCCGGATCTGGCGACGGTGGGGACCAAGCTGAAGATCCGGATGCTACGGCAGCTCTGGGATGCCGAGGTGGTCGAGGACAGCCCCTTCGATCCGACCAACGCGCGGATTCGCGTCAACGGTTGAACTCAGCGGCAAGACCGGGGGCGCTGCCCCCGGACCCCCGAGGTATTTGCGAACAGAAGAAGGGGCCGGGAGACCGGCCCTTATTCTTTTGCCGCGGCCAGTTCGTCCCAGCAGGCCAGCGCCGCGGCGGAATACATCAAGGTCGGGCCACCGCCCATCTGGATCGCCATCGCGAGGACATCGCCGAGTTCCTCGCGCGTCGCGCCGGCCTTCATCAGCGCCTCGACATGGAAGTTGATGCACGGCTCGCAGCGCAGCGCCACCGCCATGCCGAGGGCGACATATTCCTTTTCCTTGACCGAGAGCGGCCCGTTGTCCTTCACCGCCTTCGACAGTGCCGCGAACCCGGCGGTCGCGGCAGGGACGGTCTTGTAAAGCTCGCGCAGTTCGGCGCGGGTGTCGTTGATCTGGTCGAGATAGCTCATGGTGGTCTCCGGACTGGGGTCCTCCGCCCATCGCACGGGGCAAGGGCCGCCGGCCTTGACATGCGTCAAATCATTCCGTTTTCTGAATGTGATCCGGGGTCAGAGCCGCCGGCGGGCGAGCCAGTTGGCCCAGTCGGCCTCGGTCCCGGCAAAGGCGTTGAGGTCGGCCGCGCCGGAGATACCGGGAACGACGCCGGTGCCGGTATATTGCCAGAAGCTCCAGCGCTGGCCGGGGAAGGTGCCGCGTGGATGGCCCGCCACCGAGCGGAGCCAGAATTCCTCGCGCCCGAGCCGGCCAAGACCGTTGTCGCGCCAGAAATCGACGGAGGTGTAGATCAGCGGCCGCTGGCCGAAATGGGCGCCGACGATCCGCTGGAACACGGCGATCTCGGCCCGGACGGTCACGGGATCGGGGCGGGTCCGGCAACTGCGCGAGGCGTGGTTCCATTCGATGTCGAGCACCGGCGGCAGCGCCCCGGCCGTGCGCGGGACATGGGCGATGAACCAGCGCGCCTGCTCGGCCGCCGGCCGGCAGAGGTAGTAGAAGTGATAGGCCCCGCGCGCGATGCCGGCCCGCGCCGCCCGGCGCCAGTTCTCGCGAAACGCGGGGTCGGCCACGTCGCCGCCCTCGGTGGCCTTGAGGAAGGCGAAGGCGACGCCGGACCGGGCGACCTCCGGCCAGTCGATCGCCCCCTGCCAGCGCGAGACGTCGATCCCGTGGACCGGATGATGCGCCGGGGTGATGCCGCTCCAGTCATAGGGGTCGAGATCGCTGAACCGGTTGGGAATGCCGGTGACCTTGCCGCTTCCGCCGCCGCAGGCGGCGAGTGTCGCGAGCGCCAGCACCGCCAGTCCCCGCCCGAACTTTCGCATCCGCCGCTCCCCCGTCCGTTCTTCGGGGAAGGATGTCACGCAAAGCAAAGCGCGCCGGGGAAAGGGCCGAGACCGTCGCCGCGTCGATCGAGGGCGCCGCGCCGCCGAGCAGGTCAGCCACCAGCCGGCTTGCCGCCGGCGCGGTCTGAAATCCGTAGCCGCCCTGCCCGGCGAGCCAGAAGAACGACGGCAGCTTCGGCTCCGGCCCGATCACCAGCACCCGGTCGGGGGCGAAGGTCCGCAACCCCGCCCAGGACGAGAGAAGCCGGGTCACCGGCTCGGTCACCATCGCTTCGTAGCGGGCGAGCCCCTCGGCGAGCACCATGTCGTCGGCCCAGGCGTCGTGCGGGTGGCTCGGATCCTCGTCTGCCGGCGAGACGATGAGCGCGCCGGCATCGGGCTTGGCGTACCAGGTCTCGCCCGCGCCCATGATCAACGGCCATCGCGCCGGATCGTGGCCGCCCGGTGCCGGGATGCGGGCCATCGAGCGGCGAAGCGGCGTGAAACCCAAGGGCGCGACCCCGGCCATCGCCGCCACCTCGTCGGCCCAGGCGCCGGCCGCGTTGACGAGGATCCGTCCTGCATGCTCCCCGCTGGCCGTCGTCGCCCGCCAAAGATCGCCGTCGCGGCGGATGCCGGTGCCTCACGGACGAAATTCTGGATCAGGAGGTCGGTGTCGATATCCCAGGCATGATCGGCATGGGCGGCGAGCGTGACCTTCGCGGGATCGAGGATCGGCACCAGCGCCCGCGCCTCCTCTACCGAAATCTCGTGCAGGCCGAGCGCGTCGCGGTCCGCCGCGAAGGCCTCCTCCTCCCCGGCGCCGGCGACCAGCAGCATGCCGCGCGGGCTCAGTACCCCGCCGTTGACGTGGCGGTGATGCTCCTCGCTCGCCAGCGACAGGGCGACGACCGGGGCCAGCCCGTAGTTCGGCTCGAAGAGCGCGGCGGAGCGGCCGGAGGTGTGGTGGGCCAGGTGATCCTCGGCCTCCAGAACCGTGACGGAGCCCAGGTGCGACAGCCGCGCGGCGGCCGAAATGCCGGCGATCCCGCCGCCGATGATCAGGAAATCGTTTGTCATGCGTGGCACTCTGGCACGGCGCCCCAGGGAAGGGAAGAACCCCGGGGGGCAGTCAGTCGGAGCGACTACGGAGCCGCAAGAGACCCGCTAGCGCCGTTACGAGAACGAGGCCGGAGGCCGGTGCCGGAACCGGCGCGGCGGGTGGCATTTGCGACCCGGCGGCAGGACCACCGGACAGCATGGTACCGATGCCGCCGCCCAGAATCGGCACGACCGGTGCCACAGGCACAAACACGTCAGACAGCCGTTCCGGCCGGGGTCGGGGCCAGACCCCGGGGTCGGCGCCGAACCGCCAGAGCCTAGCGGGCCGACGCAAATGCTCGCGGGTTGCCCTGCCCCAGAGGATGACCCGATCGGCCAGCATCGCCTGCAGTGCCGCACCGGTGCCAGCCTCCGCGCGTGACATGCCGGGGCACAGGCCCGACGCCGCCCGCCATCCCGGCCCGACCCCGAGCGTGGCGAGCGTCACGCCCCCGGCCGCGAAGCAGCGTCCGATCGCCCCGAACCCGGCCATTTGCCGAATCAGGGCGCCGCGATGGATCCGCAAGGGGGCCGGCCAGACCGCCCCGCCCCCGCGCGCAGGCTGCGGGACCGCCAAGACATCGACCGCCAACCCCGACGGAGTGGCCGAGACCAGCTGGATTGTCGCTGCGTCCGCCGGCCCGGCGAGCGCCATTCCCAACGCGAGAACCATCCAGCGTGGCCCGACGGGGCCTGATCTCCTATCCATCCTCACACGTCCGCACCTGACACACCGGCCCCCGCCAGCACGCGAGTTCAGGGTAGTCGCGCCAGGGTTAATTCAACCTTAACGTGTCAGGTCGGTGCATGTCCTTCTCGGGAGAACAGACCCAAAGAGCATGGCCGGCACGCCGTCAGGCAGGTTCCAGCAGACCCCGGCCCTTCAGCAGCGGCTCGACCCCCGGCATCCGCCCGCGGAACGCGGTGTAGAGCGCGTCCGCCTCCTCCGACCCGCCTGCCGACAGGATGTGCCGTTCCAGCCGGGAAGCGGTTTCGGGATCGAAGGGATCGCCTGCTTCCTCGAACGCACCGAAGGCATCGGCGTCCATCACCTCGGACCACATGTAGCTGTAATAGCCCGACGAATATCCGTCCCCGGCGAAGACATGGGCGAAATGCGGTGTCGCGTGCCGCATCCGGATGGCATGCGGCAGGCCGATCTCGCGCAGGATGCGGTCCTGAACCGCCATCGGGTCCTCTGGCGCGGCCCCTTCGTGGAACGCCAGATCGACGAGCGCGGAGGCCAGGTATTCCACCGTGGCAAAGCCCTGATCGTAGGTTGCCGCCGCCAGAAGCCGGTCGCGCAGCGCCGCCGGCATCGCCTCGCCGGTCACCGCATGGCGGGCGTGGGTGTCGAGCACTTCGGGCACTTCGAGCCAATGCTCGAAAAGCTGGCTCGGCAGTTCGACGAAATCGCGGGCGACCGAGGTGCCGGAAATGAAACCGTAGGTCAGGTTCGACAGCATCTGATGCAGGGCATGGCCGAATTCGTGAAAGAGCGTGCGCGCGTCGTCCCACGAGAGCAGCGCCGGCTCCCCCGCCGCCGGTTTGGTGAAATTGCAGACATTGACGACGACCGGGCGCTGATCGCCGCCAAGCTTCCGCTGGCCGCGAAAGGCCGAGCACCAGGCCCCGGACCGCTTCGAGGCGCGGGCGAAGTAATCACCGATAAAGACCGCGACATGGCGGCCGTCGCGCGTCACCTCCCAGGCCCGCGCGTCGGGGTGGTAAAGCGGCGCCGCCAGCGGCCGGAACGCGAGGCCGAAGAGCCGTGAGGCGCAGTCGAAGGCGGCGCCGATCATCGCGTCGAGGCCGAAATAGGGCTTCAGCTCGGCCTCGTCGAGGTCATGCTCCTCCATCCGGCGCGTCTCGGAATAGTAGCGCCAGTCCCAGGCTTCGAGGTCGCCGTTGATGCCGTCGGCATGCATCCTCCGGGTCAGTACCGCGGCATCCGCCACGGCCTTGGCCCGCGCCGGCGCCCAGACCCGCATCAGAAGGTCGCGCACCTTGCCGGGCGTCTTCGCCATCTCGGGTTCAAGCTTGTAGGCAGCAAAGCTCTCGTAGCCGAGCAGCCGCGCCCGTTCCTCGCGCAGCTTCAGGATCTCCGCGGCAAGGGCCCGGTTGTCGGTCACCCCGCCATTCGCCCCGCGCGCCACCCAGGCCTCATAGGCCAGCTCGCGCAGATCGCGGCGCGGCGAGAATTGCAGGAACGGCACGACGAGCGACCGGTTGAGGGTCAGGACATGGCCGTCCCGCCCGCGCTCCTCGGCCGCCGCCTTCGCGCCGGCAACGACGAAATCCGGCAACCCTTCCAGATCGGTCGCCGACAGCGGCAGCAACCAGTCCCGCTCGTCGGCGAGAAGGTTCTGGGTGAAGGCGGTGGAAAGGACCGCGAGCCGCTCCTTCACTTCGGCCATGCGCTGCCGCCCGGCTTCGTCGAGCGCGGCACCGGCGCGAACGAACATGCGCCGGTAAAGCTCCAGCACCCGGGCCTGCTCCCCCGTCAGCCCCTGACCGTCCCGCCCCTGCCAAAGCACCTCGATCCGCGCGAAAAGCGCCGCGTTCATCGTCACTTCGGAGGAGAACGCCGCCATCTTCGGCGCAAGTTCGCGTTGCAGCGCCTCACGCGCCGGCGTCGAATCCGCTCCGGCGAGGTTGTAGAACACCCCCGCCACCCGGTCGAGCGCCTCCTCCGCCAGTTCGAGCGCCTCGATCGTATTGGCGAAAGTCGGCGCCGCGTCCGCCCCGGCGATCGCCGCCACGTTCGCCCGCGCCTCGGCCAGAGCCGCCTCGAATGCGGGGGCGAAGTCGGCGTCGCGGATCGCGTCGAAGGGCGGCAGGGCGAAATCGCCCGTCCAGGGGGCGAGAAGCGGGTTGGTCATGGCGATCTCCTTTGCCCGGCGAAGCTAGGCGCTGAGATCGGGATTGACCAGAACCCCGCCGCGTCTTCTGTTCGAAAATACCTCCGCCGGAGGCCGGGCCGAGGGGGCTCGACGCCCCCGAGGCCCGACTACCCGCCGCAGACCGGGCAGGACGGGCTGCGCTTCAACCCGATCTGCCGGCTCTCGCCATAAAGCGCGTCGTAGATGAGCATCCGGCCGCGCAACCCCTCGCCCGCCCCGGTGATCTCCTTGATCGCCTCGACCGCCATCATCGCGCCGACGACCCCGGGAAGCGCGCCCATGACACCGGCCGCAGCACAGCTCGGCACCAACCCTTCGGCGGGGCGCTCGGGAAAGATGCAGGCGTAGCAGGGCGCATCGTGCGCCGGGTCGTAAAGGCTGATCTGCCCCTCCCACTGGGTGATCGCCGCCGAGATCAGCGGCTTTTTCGCCGCCACCGCCGCCGCATTCACGAGGTAGCGCGTGTCGAAATTGTCCGATCCGTCGAGGATCAGGTCGTAGTCGGCAAAAAGCGCCGGCGCCTCGTCCGGCCCGAGACGCCGGTTGTAGGGCCTGACCGCGATATGGGGATTGAGCGCGATCATCGCCGCCTCGGCCGAAAAAACCTTCGGCATCCCGATCCGCGCATCGGTATGGATCACCTGGCGCTGGAGGTTGGAATTCGACACCGTATCGTCGTCGATCACCCCGATCGTACCCACCCCCGCCGCCGCGAGATAGAGAAGTGCGGGAGAGCCGAGCCCGCCCGCCCCCACGACCAGCACCTTCGCCTCCTTCAGCCGGCGCTGACCCATGCCGCCGACCTCGCGCAGCACGATATGGCGCGCGTAGCGGTCAAGCTCCGCCTCCGAAAAGCCCCCCGCTGGCGCCGGCTCCGGCCGCTTCGCCCGCGCCTTCAGGTGGCCAAGCGCCCAGCGATAGGCCAGAACCACGGCAGCCCCGGTCCCGAGCGCTCCCCAGGCCCGCGCGTCGCCACCAAGGGCCTGGGTCAGTGCATGACCCGTCGGCAGGGTGAGATGCGCCAAAAGCCCGCCCGCCCACAACGCCACCAGCATCGCCGTCACCACCCGCGCCGGCACCCGCAGCACGAGGCCGAGCGCGAGAAGGGCCGCGGCGATGAGAAGAACCGTCATCCCCGCCCCGTCGACCCGAAGCCGCCGACCCCGCGCAGCGTCGCGCCCAATGCGGACGCCTCGGCAAAGACCGCCTGCACCACCGGCGCCACGATCATCTGGGCGATCCGCTCGCCATGCCCGATCACGAAGGGCTCCGTCCCGAGGTTGATCAGAAGCACGCCGAGCGGGCCGCGATAGTCGCTGTCGATCGTGCCCGGCGTGTTCGGCAGCGAAATCCCGTGCTTCAGCGCCAGACCCGAGCGCGGCCTGATCTGCGCCTCGAACCCATCCGGAATCTCGACCCGAATGCCAGTCGGCACGATCCTCCGCTCCATCGGCTTCAGCACGATCCCCGCCGCCCGCTCTGCCACGGGCAGGTTGGCGCGGATATCCGCTCCCGCCGCCCCCACCGTCTCGTAGGACGGTAACGGCACCGTGAGGTCGGCCCATTCCTCGCGCAGAACCCGGATCACCGGCACCATCGCCCGCCCCTTCATCTTGCCCAAAATATCCCCGCCGGAGGCATCCGCCCTTGCCGCCTAGCCCAAGGCCGCTGCAATCGCCGCCGCCAGCCGCCGCGCCACCTCGTCCTTCGGCAGGCGCGGCCATTCCGCGGCCCCGTCCCCGGTGATCAGCGTCACCGCGTTCTCGGTGCCGCCCATGATCCCGGTCGCCGGACGCACATCGTTGGCGACGATCCAGTCGCAGCGCTTGCGCGCCCGCTTCGCCCGGGCGTGGGCGATCACATCGTCGGTCTCGGCGGCAAAGCCCACGACCAGCCTCGGCCGGCCGTCCTTCATCTGCGCGACGGTCGCGAGAATGTCCGGATTCTCGGTGAAGTCGAGCGCCGGCGCCTTGCCGGATCCGTCCTTCTTCATCTTCGAGGCACTCGCATGGGTCACGCGCCAGTCGGCGACGGCGGCGGCGAAGACCGCCGCATCGGCCGGCAGCGCCGCCTTCACTGCCTCCAGCATCTCGACCGCCGTCTCGACCCGCACCAGTTCCACCCCCCCGGGCGGCGGCACCGCCGCCGGACCCGTGACGAAAGTCACCCTTGCGCCAAGATCGCGGAGCGCGCGCGCCAGCGCCGTGCCCTGCGCGCCCGACGAGCGGTTGGCGATGTAGCGCACCGGGTCGATCGGTTCATGCGTCGGACCCGAGGTCACGATCACATGCCGACCCGCCATCGGCCCGTCGCCGAGCGCGGCCTCGGCGGCGGCGACGATCTCCAGCGGCTCGGCCATCCGCCCCGGCCCGTATTCGCCGCAGGCCATGTCGCCCTCGTTCGGGCCGACGAAGCGGATATCGTCGGCGCGGAGCGTCGCGATGTTCCTCTGCGTTGCCCGGTGCAGCCACATCCGCACATTCATCGCCGGCGCGATCAGCACCCGCTTGTCGGTCGCCAGCAGCAGCGTCGAGGCAAGGTCGTTCGCCTGCCCCCCCGCCATCTTCGCCATCAGGTCGGCGGTTGCCGGCGCCACGACGAGGAGATCGGCGGCGCGGGAAAGCTCGATATGCCCCATCTCGGCCTCATCGGTCAGGTCGAAGAGATGGCGGTAGCATTTCTCGCCCGCCAGTGCGGCAACCGAGAGCGGCGTCACGAATTCCTCGCCAGCTTTCGTCAGGACCGGCGTGACCGCCGCCCCGCGCTCCCGCAGCCGCCGGATCAGGTCGAGCGTCTTGTAGGCCGCGATGCCGCCGCCGATGATCAGAAGGATGCGCTTGCCCGACAGCATGAGGACCTCTCCGATTGCCCGTCCAAGGATTAGGCCCCCCCCGCCCCGATGACAAGCGGCGGCGGATCATCACAATCCTTGATGATCCGCCGCACGAATTTGAACGTGCAGAGCGGTGCGGGCGGTCCTAGCCTGCCGGCAGAACGGAGGGCCTCATGACCTATCATCTCGCCATCGGCGACCGCACCTATTCAAGCTGGTCGCTGCGCGGCTGGCTCCTCTTCGAGAAATTCGGGATTCCGGTGACGGTCCATACCGGCATCCTCTACTCCCCGGATTTCGACCGTCTGCTCGCCGAATTCGCCCCCGCGCGCCTCGTCCCGGCAATACGCGTCCCCGAAGGCTGGATCGTCGGCGAGACGCTCGCGATGGCCGAGACGCTGGCCGAACGCCACCCCGAGGCCGGCCACTGGCCGGAGGATCCCGAGGCGCGGGCGCTTGCCCGCTGGCTCGCGGCCGAAATGCATGCGGGGTTTTCCGCGCTGCGCGGCGACTGCCCGATGAACCTCGCCAAAAGCTATGTCGACAGCGCCCCACGGCCCGAAGTCCTCGCCGACATCGCCCGGATCGAGGCGATCTGGGCCGAGGCGCGGCGCCGCTTCGGCACCGACACGCCCTGGCTTTTCGGCGCCTATTCGGCGGCGGATGCCTTCTTCGCCCCGGTCGCGACGCGGATTGCCACCTACAACCTGCCGGTCTCCGAGGCGGGCGCCGCCTATGTCGCCGCCCATCTCGCCGATCCGGCTTTCCGGCGCTGGCGGGCGATGGGCTGGGCCCAGCATCTCGAACAGCCCTCCTATCGCAAGCCCTATGCCGAACGGCCGTGGCCCGGCCCCGCGCCGCTTGCCGCCGAAATCGCCGGCGGCCCTTCGGAAAACTCCACCTGCCCCTATTCCGGCAAGCCGGTCACCGACTACCTGACGCTCGACGGCAGGGTCTGGGGCTTCTGCAATCCCTTCTGCCGCGACAAGACCCTGGCCGACCCCGAGGCCTGGCCCGCCTTCATGGCGATGGTGGCGCGTTAACCATTCCTAAACCCTGCCTCTGCTAGCCGTTAACCAAGTTTAAGGGGACGGCTCATGGTGGCGCGCACCTATACGGTGGCCTTCGAAGGGGTTGAGGCGCGGATCGTCGAGGTGCAATGCGCCGTCTCGGCGGGGATGCCGGCGTTTTCAGTGGTGGGCCTGCCCGACAAGGCCGTCAGCGAGGCGCGCGACCGGGTCCGCGCGGCGCTGACCGCGATGTCGATCGCGCTGCCCTCGAAGCGGATCACCGTCAACCTCTCGCCCGCCGACCTGCCGAAGGAAGGCTCGCATTTCGACCTGCCGATCGCGCTCGCGCTTCTTGCCGCCATCGACATCCTGCCGAGGGACGAGGTGGAGGCGACCGTGGCGCTCGGCGAGCTGTCGCTCGACGGCCGGCTGGTGCCGGTGATCGGCGCGCTGCCGGCGGCGATGGCGGCGGCGGAGGAGGACCGTGTGCTCCTCTGCCCCAGGGCCTGCGGGCCGGAGGCCGCCTGGGTCGGCGCGACCACCGTCATCGCGGCGGCGACGCTCGCCGACGTCCTCCGCCACTACACCGGCCAGTCGCCGATCGCCCCGGCGGCCCCGGGCGAAGTCCGGCGCGATCCGGCCGCCCGCGACCTCAGCGACGTGAAGGGCCAGGAACGGGCGAAACGGGCGCTGGAGATCGCCGCGGCGGGGCGCCACCACCTCCTGATGGTCGGGACACCGGGGTCCGGCAAGTCGATGCTGGCGGCGCGGATGCCGGGCATCCTGCCGCCGCTCTCGGCGCCCGAGGCGCTGGAGACCTCGATGATCCACTCGCTGTCGGGGCTACTCGACGAGGGCGGGATCAGCCGGACCCGCCCGTTCCGCGACCCCCACCACACCGCCTCGATGGCCGCCATCGTCGGTGGCGGACGCGGCGCGAAACCCGGCGAGATCAGCCTTGCCCATAACGGGGTCCTGTTCCTCGACGAATTCCCCGAATTTCCTCGCGCGGTGCTGGAGACCTTGCGCCAACCGATCGAGACCGGCGAGGTCGTGGTGGCCCGGGCGAACGCCCATATCCGCTATCCCTGCCGGTTCCTGCTGGTCGCCGCCGCCAATCCCTGCAAATGCGGCTATCTCACCGACCCCGCCCGCTCCTGCGCCCGGGTGCCGCACTGCGGCGAGGATTACCTCGGGCGCATCTCGGGGCCGCTGTTGGACCGGATCGACCTGCGCGTCGAGGTGCCGCCGGTGGCCTACACCGACCTAGACCTGCCGGAGGCCGGGGAAGGCTCGGCCCCGGTCGCCGAGAGGGTCGCGCGCGCCCGCGACATCCAGACCGCGCGCTTTTCCGGCCATCCCGGGATCCGGGTGAATGCAGATGCCGAGGGGCGGCTTCTGGAAGAAGTGGCGAGCCCGGACAGCGACGGGCGCGACCTGCTGGCCAAGGTCGCGGAGCGCTTCGGTCTTTCGGCGCGCGGCTATCACCGAGTGCTGCGGGTGGCCCGCACTATTGCCGACCTCGCCGGATCGGACGCAGTGCGCAAACCCCATGTCGCCGAAGCGGTCAGCTACCGGTTGAGCGTCCAGGCCGGGCGCTGAAGCCGCACTCAGGCGCGCTTGGCCTCGATCACGTCCCAGATCTTCGCGGCGGTGTTGGTGCCGTCGAACCGCTCCAACTCCTGGATACCGGTGGGCGAGGTCACGTTGATCTCGGTCAGCCAGTCGCCGATCACGTCGATGCCGACGAAGATCTGGCCCTTGTCGCGTAAGGTCGGGCCGATGGCGGCGCAGATCTCGCGGTCGCGGTCGGTGAGCCCGATCTTTTCCGGGCGGCCGCCGACATGCATGTTCGACCGCGTCTCGCCCTCGGCCGGGATGCGGTTGATTGCACCCACCGGCTCGCCGTTCACCAGGATGATGCGCTTGTCGCCCTTGACCACGGCGGGCACGTATTTCTGCGCGATCAGCGGCTCCCGGTTGATGCCGATGAACAGTTCGTGCAGCGAGGCGAGGTTGCGGTCGTTCGGATCGAGCCGGAACACGCCGGCCCCGCCATTGCCGTAGAGCGGTTTCAGGATGATGTCGCCATGCGTGGCCTTGAATGCACGGATCGTGGCAAGATCACGGGCGATCAGCGTCGGCGGGGTGAGGTCGGGGAAGTTCAGGACCAGCAGCTTTTCGGGATAGTTCCGCACCCAGAACGGATCGTTCACCACGAGCGTCTTCGGATGGATCATGTCGAGAAGATGGGTGGTGGTAATGTAGCCCATGTCGAAGGGCGGATCCTGGCGCAGCCAGACCACGTCGAACCCGCCTAGGTCAACTTCAGTCTCGGCGCCGAGGCTGAAATGGTTTCCTTTCACGCGCCGCAGTTCCAGCGGCCAGCCGCGCGCCATCACCCTGCCCTCGCGATAGCTGAGCCGCCCTGGCGTGTAGTAGAAGAGCGCATGGCCCCGCTCCTGCGCCTCGAGCGCGATACGGAAGGTCGAATCGGCATCGATATTGATGCCTTCGACCGGGTCCATCTGGATTGCGACCTTGAGTGCCATGCCCGCCCTGCCCTTTCATCCTCGACCGGACCCGATTGATGACCGAGGTGCCGGCGGGATGCAATCGGCGATCAGAAGCCGATGGCATTCTCGACGATGTCGATGCGGCCCGCCCCGTCGACCAGCGCCACGTCGAAGCGCATCTCGGTGCCCTGGCCGGCCGGTTCGCCAGCGACGAATTCCGACGCGGCGGCGCAAAGTCGTGCCGCCTGCCGGGCAGAGAGATGATCGGCGGCCTCGGCGAAGGTCCGGGCGCTTTTCACCTCGATGAAAATGACCCTCGCCCCGTCGCGGGCGACAAGGTCGATCTCCCCGCCCTTGCCGCGCCAGCGCCGGCCGGCGATGACGAAGCCGCGGCGCTGGTAGAGCGCCTCGACCTGATCTTCGGCGGCGCGACCGACCTGATAGGAGACCGCCCCCCTCAACCGTCGGCGGCGAGTTTCAGCGCGATCTGGTAGACCTGACGGCGCGGCAGGCCAAGCGCCTCCGCCACCAACCCGGCCGCATCCTTCGTCGAATGGCATTCCAGCGCCTTTCTCAACTCCGCCTCGATGGCGTCCGGGTCAGCAACCCTTGGTCCCGGACGGTCGATAACGACGACGATTTCACCCTTGACCAGCCTGTCCGCATAGGCCGCGGCCAGGTCGGCGAGCGTTCCCCGCGTGACCTCCTCGAAGCGCTTGGTCAGTTCCCGGCAGATCGCCGCCTTGCGCCCCTCTCCGAAGCTTAGCGCCAGATCCCCTAACAATCCCTGAAGCCGCTTCGGCGATTCGTAGAGGATCAGCGTCGCCGGGATCGCCGCCATCTCCGCCAGCCACTGCCGGCGCTGACTGCCCGACGAAGGGGGAAACCCCGCGAAGAGGAACCGGTCCGATGGCAGGCCCGAGACGGTCAGCGCCGCGAGGACGGCGGAGGGACCGGGCGCGGCGATCACGCTATAGCCGGCCTCAATCGCGGCGCGGCCAAGCTGGAAGCCGGGATCGGCAACCAGGGGCGTGCCCGCTTCGGACGCATAGGCGACGGATTTCCCCTCGGCCAACGCGGCGAGGATCCTCGGCCGCACCCGTTCCCCGTTGTGGTCGTGATAGGCGATCAGCGGCCGGTCGCCGAGCGCAATACCGTGGATATCCATCAGATGCCTGAGCGTCCGGGTATCCTCGGCCGCGATCACGTCAGCCGTGCCGAGGATGTCGAGCGCGCGCAAGGTGATGTCGCGCGCGGCCCCGATCGGGGTTGCGACGAAATAGAGCCCGGGGGCCAGCGGCTTTCCTTGGCCGGTCATCGCTGTCCCCACTGCTCCTGCGTTTACTTCGCCCGGCGGAACGCCTAGTCTCGCCGCCATTATCCACCCCGTGCCCCAGACCCGAGTTGAAGACCCCTGGCCCAGAGTTGAGGATCGTACCATGTTCACCATTTTGAGGACCCGCCGCAAGGCTCTGACCCAAGCCGCGCTTGTCGCGGCCGCCATAGCGCTTGCCGCCTGCGAGCCGCTGCCGTCGAGCCGCGGCGTGGCGATCGACCCCGGCGCGCCGGTTCCCGTGGCGCTGATCCTGCCCGGCGGATCGGGCAATTCGGGCGACGACGTGCTGGCGCGCAACCTCAAGCAGGCTGCCGACCTTGCCATCGCCGACCTCGACGGGGTCCGGATTGACCTGCGCGTCTATAACGCGGGTTCGGATGCCGGCACCGCCGCCGCGATCGCTCGACAGGCGGTCGACGAGGGCGCGAAGATCATCCTTGGCCCGGTCTTCGCCGAATCCGCCAATGCGGCAGGGGTCGCGGTCGCCGGCGACGGCGTCAACGTCCTGTCGTTCTCCAACAACACCGATATCGCCGGCGGCAACGTCTTCGTCCTCGGTCCGACCTTCCAGAACACCGCGAACCGTCTCGTCTCCTTCGCCGCCCGGTCCGGCAAGGGCCAGATCATGATCGTCCACGACCAGACCGCCGCCGGCGAGCTCGGGCGCCGGGCGATCGCCAATGCGGCCCAGCGTTCGGGCGCGTCGATCGCCGGGACGGCCACTTACGAATTCTCGCAGCAGGGCGTGATCAACGCCGCGCCGGCGATCGCCTCGCAGGTCCGGGGATCAGGTGCCAACGCGGTCTTCTTCACCGCCGATTCGGCCGGCGCGCTGCCGCTCCTCGCGCAGCTTCTGCCCGAGGCCGGCGTCAGCTCGCAAAACGTCCAGTTCATCGGCCTCACCCGCTGGGACATCCCCTCGGCCACGCTGTCGATGCCAGGGGTGCAAGGCGGCTGGTTCGCGCTGCCCGACCCCGGCCTCACCGGCCAGTTCCAGTCGCGCTTCATGGCGGCCTACGGCGAAAGCCCGCATCCGATCGCCGGCCTCGCCTATGACGGGATTGCCGCGATCGGCGCGCTCGTCAAACGCGGGGGGGGCGGCGCGCTGAGTGCGGCGGCGCTGACCCAGGGGTCCGGCTTCGCCGGCGTCAACGGTGTCTTCCGGCTCCTCTCGGACGGCACCAACGAACGCGGCCTCGCGGTCGCGCAGATCCAGAATGCACAGGTGGTCGTGATTGATCCTGCCCCAAGAAGCTTCGGTGGCGCGGGCTTCTGAGCCCGCGACCAGCGCGGCACCCCGGCCTCCGGTTCCCGCCTCCATTGGCGGACACCCGATCTTCGACACCGAAGGGTTCGGCGCGGCCTTGCGCGCGCGTCTGGCCGAGGCCGAGGATACCCGCGCCCAGCGCGCGCTGATCGTCGAGGCGCTGGCCGCGGCGCGGACCGAGGTGCTTGCCCTCATCGCCGCCGATTTAGCGGGCCATCCGCGCGCCGCCTATGCGACGGTGCAGGCTTATGCCGCGTTGATGGACGCGACGATCGGCATCGTGTTCCGGCTGGCCAGCGAGGTGCTCCACCCGCTTGCCAACCCGACCGAGGGCGAGCGCATGGCGGTTCTCGCCGTCGGCGGCTACGGCCGGGCCGAGATGGCGCCGCATTCCGATGTGGACCTTCTCTTCCTCACGCCGTGGAAGATGACCGCCTGGGCCGAGAGCGTCATCGAATCGATGCTCTACATCCTCTGGGACCTGCGGCTGAAGGTCGGCCATGCCAGCCGAACCGTGAAGGACTGCCTGCGCCTTGGACGCGAGGATTACACGATCCGTACCGCGCTGCTCGAACGCCGCTTCCTGACCGGGCACCAGCCGCTTGCGGCCGAACTGCGCAAGAAGCTTCGCAACGATCTTTTCAAGGGCACCGGCGCGGAGTTCATCGAGGCCAAGCTTTCCGAGCGGGCCGAGCGGCACAAGCGCCAGGGCGGCCAGCGTTATGTGCTGGAGCCGAACGTCAAGGAGGGCAAGGGCGGCCTGCGCGACCTCCAGACGCTCTACTGGATCGGCAAGTATATCCACGGTGTGCGGCAGGCGGCAGAACTGGTCGACCAGGGACTTTTCCGGCGCGAGGAGTACCAAACCTTCGCGGCGGCGGAGGATTTCCTCTGGGCCGTGCGCTGTCACCTTCATCTGATCACCGGCCGCGCCAACGACCAGCTCACATTCGACCTTCAGGTCGAGGTGGCGAACCGCATGGGCTACGACGACAGCGGCGGGCGGCGCGCCGTCGAACATTTCATGCAGGACTATTTCCGCCACGCCACCCATGTGGGCGAGCTGACACGGGTCTTCCTGACCGCGCTCGAGGCGCGCCACGCCAAGCGCGAGGCGATGCTGGTCGGGCTTCTGCGCCGCCGCAAGAAGATGCGCGAGGGGTTCCGCATCGACAACGGCCGCATCAACATATCCGATCCCAAGGCGTTCCTGAAGGACAAGCTCAACCTCCTGCGGATATTCGAGGAGGCGCTGCGCACCGGCTATCTCATCCATCCCGACGCGATGCGGGTTGTCGCCGCCAATCTCGGCATGATCGACGACGAGATGCGCGAGGACCGCGAGGCGACGCGGATCTTCCTCGACCTGATGCTGAAGCACGGCAACCCGGAACGCGCGCTGAGGCGGATGAACGAGTTGGGCATCCTGTCCGCCTTCATCCCGGAATTCGAGCCGATCGTGGCGATGATGCAGTTCAACGTCTACCACCACTACACGGTCGACGAACACACGATCCAGACCATCTCCACCCTCGCCCAGATCGAGCGGCACGAGTTGATCGAGGAACTGCCGCTTTCCTCCTCGATCCTCGACGCGGGCGTCAACCGACGGGTGCTTTATGTGGCGCTGCTGCTCCACGACATCGGCAAGGGGCGGAGCGAGGATCACTCCATCCTCGGCGCCCGCATCGCCCGCAAGGTGGCGCCCCGGCTCGGGCTCAATGCCGAGGAATGCGAGACGGTGGAATGGCTGGTGCGCTATCACCTCTTCATGTCCGACATGGCGCAGAAGCGCGATCTTTCCGACCCGCGCACGGTGCGCGACTTCGCCAAGGTGGTGAAGACGCGCAAGCGCCTCGACCTGCTGACCGTTCTGACCGTCTGCGACATCAGGGGCGTCGGCCCGACCACCTGGAACAACTGGAAGGCCATGCTGCTCCGCCGCCTGCATTCCGAGACGGCCGAGGCCCTTGAGGCCGGGCTGGAGAACGTCAACCGCGCCAAGCAGGAGGACGAGGCCAAGCGCGCGCTGCGCGAGGCCCTGGCGGACTGGGACCAGAAAGAGGTGCGCCGGGAAACCGCGCGCCATTACGATCCCTACTGGCAGGGTCTTTCGACCGAGACGCACAAGGTCTTTGCAGCCCTTCTGCGCGACATTCCCGACGATGCGATCCGCGTCGACATAAAGCCCGACCCCGATCACGACGCGACGCGGGCCTGCTTCGTTCTGGCCGACCATCCCGGCATCTTCTCGCGCCTCGCCGGCGCGCTCGCGCTGGTCGGCGCCAACGTGGTCGATGCGCGTACCTATACCTCCAAGGACGGTTACGCGACGGCGGTCTTCTGGGTGCAGGACAGCGAAGGTCATCCCTATGAGACAGGCCGCCTGCCGCGCCTGCGCGCGATGATCGAAAAGACCCTGAAGGGCGAGGTCGTGGCGCGCGAGGCGCTGAAGGACCGCGACAAGATCAAGAAGCGCGAGCGCCAGTTCCAGTTCCCGACCCACATCACCTTCGACAACGAAGGCTCGGAAATCTACACGATCGTCGAGGTCGATACCCGCGACCGGCCGGGATTGCTCTACGACCTCACCCGGACGCTGGCCGCGAACAACATCTACATCGCCAGCGCAGTGATCGCGACCTTCGGCGCACAGGTGGTGGACACGTTCTATGTCAAGGACATGTTCGGGCTGAAGCTCCACACGAAGTCGAAGCAGGAAAACCTCGAGAAGAAGCTGCGTCAGGCGATCACCGAAGGCGCCGAACGGGCGCGGAGCGCATGAAACCGATCCGGCTGATACGCGGCTTCCTGACGGTCGGCGCCTGGACGCTCCTGAGCCGCATCGTCGGCTTTGTCCGCGACGTGCTGATTGCCGCCTATCTCGGCACCGGGCCGGTGGCCGAGGCGTTCCTTGTCGCCTTCACGCTGCCGAACATGTTCCGCCGGTTCTTCGCCGAGGGTGCCTTCAACACCGCCTTCGTGCCGATGTTCTCCAAGAAGTTCGAGGCGGGCGAAGACCCGAAGGGTTTTGCCGAGGATGCGTTTTCCGGCCTCGCCTTCGTCGTGCTATTGCTCTGCGTCGTCGCGACGGTGGGAATGCCCTGGCTCGTCCTCGCCATGGCCGGCGGTTTCGCCGGGGACGAGCGCCTGCCGCTCGCCGTCGAATACGGGCGCATCTGCTTTCCCTATATCCTCTTCATCTCGCTGACGGCGCTCCTGTCGGGGCTTCTGAATGCCGGCGGCCGGTTCATCGCGGCGGCGGGCGCGCCGGTACTCTTCAACGTGATCTTCATCGGCGCGATGCTGATGGCGGACTGGTCCGGCTGGGACATGGGGTTGACCATGGCCTGGGCGACGCCGGTCACCGGGCTCGCGCAGCTCGCGCTCGTCTGGGTCGCGGCGGCGCGGATGGGCTTTGCGCTGCGCCTCAGGCGGCCGCGGATGACCCCGGACCTGAAGCGGCTCCTGACCATCGCCGGGCCGGCGGTTCTGGCCGGCGGGGTGGTGCAGGTCAACCTGCTCGTCGGTCGCCAGGTCGGCAGCTTCTTCGACGGCGCCATCGCCTGGCTGAGCTATGCCGACCGGCTTTACCAGCTACCGCTCGGCGTCGTCGGCATCGCCATCGGCATCGTGCTCCTGCCCGACCTGTCGCGGCGCCTGAAGGCGGGCGATGTCTTTGGCAGCCGTTATGCGCTGAGCCGGGCGACGGAATTCGCACTGTTTCTGACGCTGCCCGCCGGGGTGGCGCTGGTTGTGATCCCGCTGCCCTTGATCGCGGTCCTATACGAACGCGGTGCCTTTACCGGCGCGGACAGCGCACCGACCGCGATGGCGCTGGCGGTCTACGGCGCGGGGCTGCCCGCCTTTGTCTTGCAAAAGGTGCTGCAACCGCTCTATTTCGCCCGCGAGGACACGAGGACGCCGTTCCGCTTCGCCCTATGGTCGATGGCGATCAATGCCGGCCTCGCCATTGGCCTCGCCCCATTCTTGGGCTTCATCGCCGCCGCGCTCGGCACCACGATGGCCGGCTGGGCGATGACCGCGCAGCTCTGGCTCGGAACCCGCGGCATGGGCGAGGCGGCGCGCGCCGACGACCGGCTGCGCGCGCGCCTGCCGCGCGTCCTCGCGGCCTCCGCCGTGATGGGGCTTTTCCTCTGGGGGGCGGAAACCGCGCTGGCCGACCAGCTTGCGACGCACGGTCACCGCTACTGGGCGCTCGCCGTGCTGGTTCTGTCAGGGATGGCGGTCTATGGCGGCGCGGCCTTCCTTCTCGGTGCCTTCCGGATGTCGGACTTCCGCTCCGGCCTTTCGCGTCAGCGCTGACGGATCAGCCGGAGAAGATGCGCCGGACCGCCCGGTCCGACGGCGAAGGACAGAAGGAACCCCGCGCCGAAGCCGGAGAGATCGGCGATCCAGTCGGGCGACCCTCCGAAAAGCGCGCCGAAGACAAGCTGGATGCCCAGCAGGAACCCGATCAGCGTGAAGGCCCGCGCCCGGTTCGCATGTGCCGCCCCGAGCCGCGCCCAGAGGATGAAGGTGAACGCCCCAATGAGACCGTAGGCGCCCGGATAGGCCCCGAAAAGCGCGACCCGCAGCCCCGGCACCAGCGAATAGGCAAGGCCCCCGGCGATCACCGCGCCGAAGAAGACGGCGAGCACCGCCCAGCCCCGGTAGACCTCGCCCACGAACTTGCCGAGGGCGAGGATGAAGACCGTGGCGAAGACCGCATGGGTGAGATTGCCGTGGACGAAGGCATAGCTGACGAAGCGCAGCGCGAAATCGCCGCTGACCCGCCCCGTCGCCCACATCTGGTCGAGCATCTCGGGCGAGAGCGCGAAGCGCTGAAGCGCGTCGCTGCGCCAGCCGATCCCGGTCGGCCCGCCCGCAAGGCCCATCGTGCCGGCATTCAGCACCACCTCCATCGCGACGATGGGCAGAACCAGAAGCCAGACCACCGGCGGCAGCGGGTTGACCGGCGTCTCGTCATAGCCTGGCCGCATGGCGCTCTCCTTGTTGACGGGGCATTCCCCCTGCGATACGCGAGCGGGACGGAAATTTCCAGACGCCTGCAACAACGGGGACGACCATGACCGACGCGGCGAATGCCAGCTTCAAACCGCGGATCTTTTCCGGCATCCAGCCGTCGGGCGGGTTGACGCTCGGCAATTACCTCGGCGCGCTGAAGCGGTTCGTGGAAAAGCAGGACGAGGGGATCGAGACGATCTATTGCCTTGTCGACCTGCACGCCATCACCGTCTGGCAGGAACCGGAGCGGCTGCGCGCCCAGACCCGCGAGGCGGCGGCGGGCTTCATCGCCGCCGGCATCGACCCCGCGCGCTCCATCCTCTTCAACCAGTCCCAGGTCTCGGCCCATGCCGAGCTTGGCTGGGTTCTCAACTGCGTCGCCCGGCTTGGCTGGATGAACCGGATGACCCAGTTCAAGGACAAGGCCGGGAAGAACGCCGAAGCGGCGAGCCTCGGGCTTTACGCCTATCCGTCGCTGATGGCGGCCGACATCCTGCTTTACCACGCGACGATGGTGCCGGTCGGCGACGATCAGAAGCAGCATGTGGAACTGACCCGCGACATCGCCGCGAAGTTCAACCACGACTACAAGACCGACTTCTTTCCGCTGCCCGAGCCGGTGATCGAGGGCGCGGCCACCCGCGTCATGAGCTTGCGCGACGGCTCGAAGAAGATGTCGAAGTCCGACCCTTCGGATGCAAGCCGGATCAACCTGACCGACGACGCCGACATGATCGCCCAGAAGATCCGCAAGGCGCGCACCGATGCCGAACCGCTGCCTGAGACGCTGGCGGAACTGAAGGACCGGCCCGAGGCGAAGAACCTCGTCAACATCTACGCGGCCCTTGCGGGCGAGGCGCCGGAGACGGTGCTGGAGCGGTTCTCTGGTCACGGCTTTGGCGCGTTCAAGCCCGCACTCGCGGAGCTTGCGGTCGCAGTCCTCGGACCGATCACGACCGAGATGAAGCGGCTGATGGCCGATCCGGCCGAGATCGACCGCACCCTCGGCCAGGGCGCGGAACGCGCCGACGCGATCGCAAGGCCGATCCTCGCGCGAACGCTCGACATCACCGGCATGATCCGCTCGCGCCCGGTCTGACGGCGGGCTGTCACGCCCTTGAGGCAATTGCCGCGCAAGATGGCGCAGTTGACTTCGAAACCAGGCAGCAGAAATGGAACGAGGCTCGTGTCCAGAGCCTAGGGTCAGCTTATCATCCAGTCAGTTCAAAAGATGAAACTGGTCGAACTGAAATCTGCGGCTGTCAACGATTGTCCCGACAGGGTTTCCAAGAGGATGGCATCGGAGCCGATTTCGATCCTCGCACCATAGACAGTCGGCACGATTTGCAGGCTGGCGATTGAATAAAGACGGTCGAAGTCGGACAGGTCTATCCGGTCGATACCCGGCTGGTAATCCATGATCCGATCGTACATGCCGTCAGCTACGAAGACGAACACGTCTGCGCCGGCGCCGCCAAAAAGACTGTCGATTCCAGCCCCATCGACGATCCGGTCATTGCCACTCATACCCCAAAGAGAGTTGCGCGTATCATCCCCCATAAGAAAATCATCGCCCGGGCTGCCGATCGCCGTGCTTGACGGGCCGCTCGGTGTCAAAGTGCTGCCAATCGCGCCGAGGTCGAGCGAAAACTGGGTGATGCCACTTTCCGTTGCGCCTGACACGAAAACCTGCAAATCACCGCCGACATCCACCACTTTGATCGCTGAGACAGAAGCAAGTGTCGTCGCTGCCGTGTCGACCACATTCGTCATGAAATAAAGACGGCCATCTGTGCCGATCTCAAACAGCGATAGGCCCCCATCGCTCCCCCCCACCAAAGCGAAGGCTCGATCACCGAGCGAAATGGTCTCAAGAGCCGTGACGCCGCGAAATCGCGTGTCGAGTGAATCCCAAACCATGTCTCGGTAGATCAAATCGCCATCGAGGCCGATTTCGAAGACGGTCAGGTTGTTGCTGCCTGAGGCTCCGACAATCAAGAAATCTTTGTTTCCCACCTCAACCGTGGCCACCCTCGAAGCCTGATAGATTCCATAGCCCTTCATCCCGTCGATAACGTCAACCACCGTCAGATTGCCGCTTGAATCGATCGACATGCTGGTGATGCCATGCTCGATGCTGGATGTCGCAAAGAGGAGATGAGACGTACCGTTGTTGAATTTCACAAGATCTGAGACGTTGGCGAGCGTGGTGTCAATATCGTCTACCAGCGATGAAACGTGCGAGAGGCCGTAAGAAGTCGTCAGGGAGAAGACATCAAGCCCCGCAGCATTGTCGCGCCCCGCAATCATGAACGTATCCGTGCCAATCTTGAGGATTTCGAGATCCGTCAGCGCCGCGGTAGATTGCGGGATCGGCGGAACAGTGGTGGAATCGACGAAGTCGCCCGCCATGTTGAGCCTTAGATAGGAGAACGCATCGTCATAACGTCCCGCAGGTGTGATAACCGGCGCACCTCCGATGTCTGTGACTTCCATGTCGGCGACCCCAAGCGTACCGCTGGCCGAGGTTCCTGTGATCTCAGAGCTTAGCGCCGCAGCCAGTCCGGCCTCGAGATGGAAGGCCGAAAGGCCCGCATCTGTTGCGGAGCCAGAATATAGCATAAGCTCGCCCTGAAACGACGCGACTGCAAAGCTGCTGATCCCATAGCTATGCGTGAAGGTTCCGCCCGTGAGGATCGCACGAAGCGTAAATGACGCCATCTTCTTACCCTTCTGGTTGGTCTGGCGGGTCCGAACAGGTCCAGCCTCGGGGCGATAAGCTAAGATTTACTTTCGTCGCTTCGGGGTCGATAATGCGCAATGTGTACAATATGAATGAAAACAGTTAGCAGGCTGCTGAAATAGTCCCGCCTCGACAGCGGTTTGAGAACATGATTCACCCTCGGCACGATAACGGCGGGGGTGAAGATGCGCGGGACGGAAGAGACGAGCGG
>NCEA01000026.1 GCA_002280515.1 Rhodobacterales bacterium 32-67-9 | reverse complement strand
GTCCGACATCAGGTCTCGTGCCAAGCTGGTCTCCATTGCAGATACCAGTTTGAATCACGTTCAGCCCGCCCTGTGAATCCCTTTTGTCAACACGGCCTAGCGGACCGGGCAGCGCCCGAACCGCCCCCACGGGGCGGGCGCTTCTCGCCCACCCCTCGGTTCGGGCGCTACCCTCTGTTCCGCTTGAAATCTGTGCGTTCGGGCTGTGGACAGGTCAGCCTTGGAGAGTGCGAACCCCGATCCCCTCGCCGCGCGCCTTCATCGCCTGCACCGCCGCGACGCTCGCCGCTGCCGTGGTGAAGTAGGGGATCTTGTCGTAAAGCGCCACGGCTCGGATCGAGCGGCTGTCGTCGATGGCCTGCTGGCCCTCGGTGGTGTTGAAGAGAAGGACGATCTCGCCGTTCTTCAGCCGGTCGACGATGTGCAGCTTGCCCTCCTGCCGACCCTCGTAGACCTTGTTCACGGTCTCGGCCTCGATCCCGTTTTCGGTGAGGAAGGCGGCGGTGCCGCGGGTGGCGATGAGGTCGAAGCCCATGGCACGCAGGTCGCGGGCGGCCTCGGCCATCTCGGGCGTCTTGTCCATGTCCTTGATCGAGATGAAGACCCGGCCGGCCTCGGGCAGGTGGGTGCCGGCCCCCATCTGCGCCTTGAGGAAGGCGAGCGCGAAGGTGCGGTCCCAGCCCATGACCTCTCCGGTCGAGCGCATCTCGGGCCCCAGGATCGTGTCGACGCCAGGGAAGCGGGCGAAGGGCATCACCGCCTCCTTCACCGAGAACCACGGCATGATCGGATCGGCCAGCGTCATCGGATCGGCGTAAGGAAGGTCGGTGTCGGGGCCGACGCCTTGCGCATAGGGGGCGCGGAGCGGGAAGTTCGACAGGGGCTCCCCGGCCATGAGGCGGGCGGCGATGGAGGCAATCGCTGAGTCCGTGGCCTTGGCGACGAAGGGCACGGTGCGGGAGGCGCGGGGGTTGACCTCAAGCACGTAGATCTCGCCGTCCTTGATCGCGAACTGGACGTTCATCAGGCCCTTGACCTCGAGCGCGAGGGCCATCGCGACGGTCTGGCGCTTCAGCTCCTCCACCGTCTCGGGGGTCAGCGAATGCGGCGGCAGGCAGCAGGCGCTGTCGCCGGAATGCACGCCCGCCTCCTCGATATGTTCCATGATGCCGGCGACGTGGACATTGCTGCCGTCGGAAAGCGCATCGACATCGACCTCGATCGCGCCCGAAAGGTAGCTGTCCAAGAGGACCGGGTTCTTGCCGGAGACGTCGACGGCGTGGGTGATGTAGCGCCGGAGGTGGTCCATGTCGCGCACGATCTCCATCGCGCGGCCGCCGAGGACGTAGGAGGGGCGGATCACCAGCGGGAAGCCGACGCGGTCGGCGATGGCGAAGGCCTGCTCGTCGGACGAGGCGATGCCGTTGACCGGCTGGCGGAGGCCGAGCCGTTGCAGAAGCTGCTGGAACCGCTCGCGGTCCTCGGCGAGGTCGATGGCGTCGGGCGTGGTGCCGAGGATCGGGATGCCCTCGTCCTTCAGCGCCTGGGCGAGCTTCAGCGGCGTCTGGCCGCCGAACTGGACGATGACGCCGTGAAGCGTGCCGTTTTCCTGTTCCACCCGCAGGATTTCGAGGACGTGTTCCAGCGTCAGCGGCTCGAAATAGAGCCGGTCGGAGGTGTCGTAGTCGGTCGAGACCGTTTCCGGGTTGCAGTTGACCATGATCGTCTCATAGCCGGCATCGGTCAGCGCGAAACAGGCGTGGCAGCAGCAGTAGTCGAACTCGATCCCCTGGCCGATGCGGTTCGGGCCGCCGCCGAGGATGACGACCTTCTTCGCGTTGGTCGGCCGCGCCTCGCATTCGACATCGCCCATCGCCGGGGCCTCGTAGGTCGAATACATGTAGGGCGTCTGCGCCTCGAACTCGGCGCCGCAGGTGTCGATGCGCTTGAAGACCGCCCGCACGCCGAGCCGCAGGCGCGCGCGGCGGACCTGGCCTTCGTCGCGCCCGGTGAGATTGGCCAGCCGCGCATCGGTGAAGCCCATCATCTTGAGCCGGCGCAGACCGTCTTCGGTGACCGGAAGGCCGGTTTTGCGGATCTCGGCCTCTTGTTCGATTATTTCGCGAATCCGGGCAAGGAACCACGGGTCGAAGGCCGTCGCATGTTGGATTTCGTCATCCGTAAGCCCGTGGCGCATCGCCTGCGCGATGAGCCGGATGCGGTCCGGCGTCTGGGCGGAAATCGCGCGGATCACCGCCGAGCGTTCGGGCGCACCCTCGATGGCGATCTCGTCAAAGCCGGTCAGGCCGGTCTCCATCGAGGCGAGCGCCTTTTGCAGGGACTCGTGGATGGTGCGGCCGACGGCCATCGCCTCGCCCACCGATTTCATCGCGGTGGTAAGCTCCGCCTTGGAGCCCGGGAACTTCTCGAAGGCGAAGCGCGGGATCTTGGTGACGACATAGTCGATGGTCGGCTCGAAGCTCGCCGGGGTCACCTTGGTGATATCGTTGTCGAGCTCGTCGAGCGTGTAGCCTATGGCGAGCTTGGCGGCGATCTTGGCGATGGGAAAGCCGGTGGCCTTCGACGCCAGCGCCGAGGAGCGCGAGACGCGCGGGTTCATCTCGATCACCACCATGCGGCCGTCGGCCGGGTTGATCGCCCACTGCACGTTGGAGCCGCCGGTTTCCACCCCGATCTCGCGCAGCACGGCGATCGAGCCGTTGCGCATGATCTGGTATTCCTTGTCGGTCAGCGTCAGCGCCGGGGCCACGGTGATCGAATCGCCGGTATGGACGCCCATCGGATCGACGTTCTCGATGGCGCAGACGATGATCGCGTTGTCCGCCTTGTCGCGGACCACCTCCATCTCGAACTCCTTCCAGCCGAGGAGCGACTCGTCGACGAGGATCTGCGCCATCGGCGAGGCGTCGAGGCCGGAGCGGCAGATGCGCTCGTAATCATCCCGGTTGTAGGCGACGCCGCCGCCGGTGCCGCCGAGGGTAAAGGCGGGGCGGATGATCGCGGGCAGGCCGATCTCTTCCAGGGCCTCCATCGCCTCGGCGACGCCGGCGTTGATGTCGTAGCGGCCGTTGTCCTTCTTCGGCGCGGCGATGATGGTGGCCTTGGGGTTTTCCAGCCCGATCCGGTCCATCGCCTCGCGGAAGAGCTTGCGATCCTCGGCCATTTCAATGGCCTGGCGGTTTGCGCCAATCAGTTCAACGTTAAACTTGTCGAGAACGCCCATGTCGGCCAGCGCCAGAGAGGTGTTGAGGCCGGTCTGCCCGCCCATCGTCGGCAGGAGCGCGTCGGGGCGTTCCTTCTCGATGATCTTGGCGACGATCTCGGGGGTGATCGGCTCGATATAGGTGGCGTCTGCCATGCCGGGGTCGGTCATGATCGTCGCGGGGTTGGAGTTCACCAGGATGACCCGGTAGCCTTCCTCGCGCAAAGCCTTGCAGGCCTGGGCGCCGGAATAGTCGAACTCGCAGGCCTGTCCGATGACGATGGGGCCGGCTCCGATGATCATGATCGACTTGATATCGGTTCTTTTCGGCATGACCCCGGACCCCCTTGCGCAAATTGAACGGGGTTATAGTCAAGACGGGCCGGGGTGCAAGGGCGGATCAGGGCGCGGCGCGCAGGGCGGCCGCGTAAAGCCCGGCGAGGACGGCAAGCCAGGCCGCGCACATGATCCAGGTGTAGTTGGCGATGGGCCAGGGCAGGAAGTCGATGAAGGCCATGGCCTGGGTGAGCGACAGCACGGCGATCGGGGCCATGAGGGCGAGGGCGGGGCCACGCGGCAAAAGTCCCGGGAGTCCGGGCAGGAGCAGCATCGGCAGCAGGTAATAATGCAGCCAGCCAAGCGGGCCGAAGAGCGCGAGGATCAGGGAGCAGGCGAAAACCCCGATGCCACGGCGCAAGCGTCCGTCAAGCGGGGCGAGTACCCGGCCGAAGCCCAGAAGGAGCGCGATTGCGGCGATCGACAGGGCCGGTCCGATCCAGCCGGGAAGATCGCCAAAGACGAAGCGCTTGATCGCAGGATCGACGGCCGGAAGGAGCCCGAGGGCCGCCCCCGCCGCAAGAAGCGCCGGCTTCAGCGAGACGTTGATCGCGATGAGGTAGGCCACACCCGCGACGCGATCGAGGCTCGTGAGGAAATCGACATGGGCGGGCCAGCCGGCAAGAAGGATCGACAACAGGCCAAGCGCGCCTCCGATGATCGCGAAGGACGCCGCCGCCCTGGTTTGCCGGTCGACCAGAAAGATCAGCGCGAACGCCGCTGGCGACAGTTTGATCGCGGCGGCGAATGCCAGTGCGGCACCGGCGGCCACGGGCCGTCCGGCGCCCAGCCGTTCGAACGAGAGAAGGATGAGGAAGCCCGCGGTGATCGTCGGCTGATTGTGCTGGAGCGCCAGATAGGACTGCACGCTGAGGGCCAGCACGAGGATGCCGATCAGGGTCCACAGGAAAAGCGGCATGCCGTTTGGCTTCACCAGTCGCGCGGCGAGCAGGACGGAGGCCGCGAGCATCGGGATCTGGATCAGGGCGACGGCATTGGCGAACCCCTGTGGCCCGAGAATTGTCGTCAGCGGTGCGATGAGCACCGCCCAGAGCGGAGGGTAGACATAGGGAAAGATCGTGCGGTCGGCGATCCCCAGCGCCTCCAGCGCCGGCGTCCAGCTTTCGGCCGCCCCGCCGAAGAAGGCGGGGGGGGCGGCGTAGATGAGATCCGGCTGGCCATTCTGCCAGAGCCAGCCGGCGATATACACCGCCGAAAGATCCTCGGCCCAATGCCCCCATTGCTGCCAAAGCGCGACCGCGACCCAGAAGGCCAGAAAGGCGACCGAAAGCCTGAGGTCGCTCTGGGATGAAAATGCGGTCTGGTGTCGGGGGAGTGCGGTCTGACGCATCGCGGTATCCTTCGTCGCGTTGCGACGCTAACCGCGCGGAGAGCGTTTGAAAAGCCCGGCGGGCGCTTGCCCTTGACTTCATCCCCGTCCCGGGGTGTATCGGCGCGAACCACCGTTACCGCCTCTTGAAAGGGGACGAGGATGCACGCCTATCGCAGCCATACCTGCGCCGATCTGAACAAGTCCCATGCCGGCGCGACCGTGCGGCTCTCGGGTTGGGTGCACCGGGTGCGCGATCACGGCGGGGTGCTCTTCATTGACCTGCGCGATCATTACGGCATGACCCAGGTGCTGGCCGACAGCGACAGTCCGGCCTTCGCCGCCATCGAAAAGCTGCGGGCCGAGACGGTGGTGCGGGTCGACGGCCGGGTCAAGGCGCGCGATTCGGCGCTGGTCAACCCGAAGATCCCGACCGGCGAGATCGAGGTCTACGTCACCGATCTCGAAGTGCTCGGCCCGGCCGAGGAACTGCCGCTGCCGGTCTTCGGCGAGCAGGACTACCCGGAGGAGACGCGGCTCACCTACCGCTTCCTCGACCTGCGCCGCGAGGGGCTGCATCAGAATATGATGCTGCGCTCGAACGTCGTGCGCTCGATCCGCAACCGGATGTGGGACGCGGGCTTCACCGAGTTCCAGACCCCGATCATCACCGCGTCGAGCCCCGAGGGCGCGCGCGACTTCCTCGTGCCGTCGCGTCTGCATCCGGGCAAGTTCTACGCCCTGCCGCAGGCGCCGCAGCAGTTCAAGCAGCTGATCATGGTGGCGGGCTTCGACCGCTATTTCCAGATCGCGCCCTGCTTTCGCGACGAGGACCCGCGCGCCGACCGCTCGCCCACCGATTTCTACCAGCTCGACCTCGAGATGTCGTTCGTCGAGCAGGAGGATGTCTTCACCGCGATCCAGCCGGTGATCCAGGGCATCTTCGAGGAGTTCGGCGGCGGCCATAAGGTCGACGCGGTCTGGCCGCGGATTTCCTATGCCGATTCCGCGCTCTGGTACGGGACCGACAAGCCGGACCTCCGGAACCCGATCAAGATGCAACGCGTCAGCGAACATTTCGCAGGCTCCGGCTTCGCGATCTTCGCGAAACTGCTGGAGAACGAGGGCACCGAGATCCGCGCCATCCCGGCGCCGGGCGGCGGCAGCCGCAAGTTCTGCGACCGGATGAACGCCTTCGCGCAAGCCCAGGGCCTGCCGGGGATGGGCTATATCTTCTGGCGCGAGGCCGAGGACGGGTCGGGCATGGAGGCGGCCGGGCCGCTTGCCAAGAACATCGGGCCCGAGCGCACCGAGGCGATCCGCCAGCAGTTGAAGCTCAACAAGGGCGACGCGGCCTTCTTCCTCGGTGGCCGGCCGGATCAGTTCGAATCCGTCGCCGGGCGGGCGCGGAACGAGATCGGGCGCGAGTTGGGGCTGACCGAAGAGAACGCCTTCCGCTTCGCCTGGATCGTCGATTTCCCGATGTACGAGAAGGACGACGAGGGCAAGATCGACTTTTCGCACAACCCGTTCTCGATGCCGCAGGGCGGGATGGAGGCGCTGAACGGCGACCCGCTGAAGGTGCTCGGTTACCAGTACGACCTTGCCTGCAACGGCTATGAGCTTGTCTCGGGCGCGATCCGCAACCACAAGCCGGAGATCATGTTCAAGGCCTTCGAACTTGCCGGTTATGGCAAGGAAGAGGTCGAGAAGCGCTTCGGCGGCATGGTCAAGGCGTTCAAGTACGGCGCCCCCCCGCACGGCGGCTGCGCGGCCGGCATCGACCGCATCGTGATGCTGCTGGCCGACGAGCAGAACATCCGCGAGGTCATCATGTTCCCGATGAACCAGCGGGCCGAGGACCTGATGATGGGCGCACCGTCCGAGCCGATGAACGAACAGCTTCGTGAACTGAGGCTCCGCGTCATTCCGAAGGAGTGACGGGGCGCATCGGATCCTGAGCCCCGGGAAACGAAAAGCCGCGCCCCATGGGGCGCGGCTCTTTCCTGCGGCGCGCCGGCGTCGGCGGTCAGAGCGCCGAAGCGGCGGTCGCGGCGATCGAGAAGGTCAGCGACAGAAGGCCGATCGAGAACACCGTCCAGTGGGCGGCGCGTGTCAGCTTTTCGTTGGTCGCGATGCGAATGATGTTCTTCGCCATGATCTCATCCCCTTCAGCAGCGGAAACTCGTAAAACTCTGACCCTGAATCTCGACCCGGAATGCGGCAGGAATGCGGAAAGGCCGGGACGGCTCCGCGGCAATTCCGGACCCATTTGGCGACGTTCCGAGCCTTGCCGCCGTCATGTCCCGCCCTATGATGGGGCGGGCGAAGCGGAGGAGGTGGCGGAGATGGACGCGGATCAGAGGCTCGGCAGGCCAGTGTCCGGATGGGTGCCGCCACGGCGCCCCGACTGGGACCGGCTGGAGGGACGTTACGTGCGGCTCGAACGGTTTGACCCGGCGCGCCATGCCGCCGACCTGCACGAGGCCAACCGCGCGAGCGACGCGATCTGGGATTTCCTGCCCTATGGCCCCTTCGCCAGCCTGCCCGACTATCGCAACTGGGCCGACGGCATGGCCGGGCGCGACGACCCGTGGTTCGTGGCGCTCATCGACCGGGAGACCGGCCGGGCCGGCGGTGTCGCGAGTTATCTGCGCATTGATCCCGCCGCCGGCTCCATCGAGGTCGGCCACATCAACCTTGCCCCCCGGCTTCAGCGCACGCGGGCGGCGACCGAGGCGATGTTCCTGATGATGGACTGGGCCTTTGGCGCCGGCTATCGCCGCTACGAATGGAAGTGCAACGCCCTCAACCTCGGCTCGCGGCGGGCGGCCGAGCGGTATGGCTTCAGCCATGAAGGCACGTTCCGGCAGGCGACGGTGGTCAAGGGGCGCAACCGCGACACCACCTGGTTCGCGGCGATCGACAGCGAGTGGCCGGCGCTGAAGGCGGCCTATCAGGCCTGGCTCGACCCGGCGAATTTCGATGCCGACGGGCGCCAGCGGCAACGGCTTGCCGATCTTACCCGGCCGATTCTCGTGGCGCGCGATCCGGCGCTGGTCTGACGGCCCGGCGAAGGCCGCGACCGGGGCGACGGGCGCCGGCATCAGAACGCCGTCCCCGATGCCAGGCGGTCGCGCACCAGCCCGCTGATCCGCGAAACCGGCGTCCCCGTGCCACGGCCGGCCAGCCGGTCGCGCGCCAGTGCCTCGGCCGCCGCCTGCAACGGCGCGTCATGGGCGGAGCGCGCGACGCCGGCGAGGAACTGTGCCAGATAGTCGAGGTCTTCGCCCGCCGGGCGGTGGCCGAGCATGTCGGCGGCATGGGCAAGGTCGTCGCGCAGCGCCAGAAGGTCCGGCGCCACCCGGTCCTCCGTCTCTCCGCTGCCGGCCGAGATCGGGCGCGGGGTTGCCGGCAGGGCCGCCAGCACCGCGGTCTGGAAAGCCGAAAGGCTTTCGATCGGCTTCGCAAGGAACCCGTCCGCCCCGGCCGCGAGGGTTGCCGCCTCGGCCCCGCTGTCGCCGCTGGTGCCAAGCAGCGCCGGCACGCGCGGGCTGCGCCCCGCGATTTCGCGGATGAGATCGAGACCGGAGCCGTCGGGCAGGCCGAGATCGACGATCACCACCGTCGGCCGGTAGGACATGAGGTGACGCCGCGCCGAGGCGAGGCAATCGGCCCGCCTGATCCGCGCGCCGGAGCGCAGGCAGAGAAGGCGCATCGCCTCGCAGGCGAAGCGGCTGTCCTCCACGACAAGCACGGTCAGCCCCAGAAGCGGACGCTGCGCGCTGGGTTCGCGGGTTGCGAGGAAATCGGGCAGGTCGTCGGCCATCGCATCGTCTCCTGTCGTTCCGGGCCGGATGGGTCGGCCCGAGTAAGACAGGCATTGCCTAACGGGACGTAAATCGGCCTGCGGCCAAGCGCGCGCTTGCACGGCCCGAGCCGCCGCCGCATAACCGGATCGAGCGCAACCACCGGGGGAAATCATGATCGGACGCCTGAACCATGTCGCCATCGCGGTGCCGGACCTCGACGCCGCCGCCGCGCAGTATCGCGGCACGCTCGGCGCCCGTGTCGGCGCACCGCAGGACGAACCGGATCACGGGGTCACGGTGATCTTCATAGAATTGCCGAACACCAAGATCGAGCTTCTCTACCCGTTGGGCGAGAATTCACCGATCCGGGGGTTCCTCGACAAGAACCCGGCGGGCGGCATCCACCACATCTGCTACGAGGTCGACGACATCCTCGCCGCCCGCGACCGGCTGAAGGCGTCCGGGGCACGGGTGCTCGGCAGCGGCGAGCCGAAGATCGGCGCGCATGGCAAGCCGGTGCTCTTCCTCCACCCGAAGGATTTCAACGGCTGCCTCGTCGAGCTGGAGCAGGTCTGATGAACCTGACCGGCGGCATCGTCCTTTTCGCGGTGATCTGGTTCCTGACCTTCTTCGTCGCCTTGCAAATTCGTCCGAAGAGCCAGGCCGACGCCGGCGAGATCGTGCCCGGTACGCCCGCGGGCGCGCCGGCCAATTTCCAGTTGAAGCGCAAGGTCGTGGCGACGACGATGATCGCGATCGTGATCTGGTCGGTGATTGCCAGCGTGATCCTGTCTGGCGTGTTCACCTTGCGCGACATCGACTGGTTCGGGCATCTCCCGCCCGAGGCACCGGCGGCGGGGCAGTAACGGCCGCCGCGCGTTACTCTGCGCCTTATTCCGCGGCCGTCTCTTCCTTGGCAACGGCCTTGCCGTCGGCCTTGGATTCCGAAAACTGGCTGACGAGCGCCGCCTCCAGTTCGCGGTTAAGCGCGCGGGCGCGGGCGATGTAGGCGGCGTTCTTCTCGGTCGGCACGTCGGGGTTCCAAAGCTCGGCAAGGTCGCGCACCGCCGCGCGATCCATCCGGAAGAAGGTCCTTTCCACCTCGTGCGCCTCGTAATCCGACAGGCCGGCGTTTTCGAGGACGTAGCGCGCGGCCCTGAGGCTCGAGTCGAAATACTCGCGGACGATGTCGTTGGCGCCGGCGCGATAAAGCTCGAATACATGCTCGCGGTCGCGCGCCCGGACGATGATGTGGAGATCCTCGCGCTGGCGCCGCGCATAGGCGACGAGCCGCGTCGTCGCCGCCCGGTCGTCGAGGCAGACGACCAGAACCCGTGCCTGCGCCAGTCCGGCCGCGCGCAGAAGCTCGGGCCGGGTCGGATCGCCGACATAGCCCTTGAAGCCGAACTTCCTCAGAAGCTGGATCACGTTGAGGTCGTGGTCGAGCACGGTGGTGCGGAAGCCCGACATCGTCACCATCCGGTTCACCACCTGGCCGAAGCGTCCGACCCCGGCGATGATGATGGGCTGCTGTTCGTCGATCTCGTCCGCCTCCTGCGTCTCGCCCTCTTCGCCCATGCGCTTCGCGAGGATGTCATGCAGGATGAAGAAGAGCGGCGTGAGGAACATCGAGAGCGCGATCACCAGAAGGAGCGACTGCGCCAGCGTGTCGGGAAGGATGCGCTGCTTGAGCGAGAACGAGGTCAGGACGAAGCCGAATTCGCCGGCCTGGGCAAGCCCGAGGGTGAAGAGCCACTGGTTGCGGCCCCTGAGCTTGAAGAGCCGCCCGAGCGCGTAGAGCACGCCGCCCTTGGCCACCATCAGCCCGAGCGTCAGGCCAAGAAGCGTGAAGGGCTGGCGCAGGAACACCTCCACGTCGATACCGGCGCCGACGGTAATGAAGAACAGCCCGAGGAGGAGACCCTTGAAGGGCGCGATGTCGGATTCGATCTCATGCTTGAATTCGGAGTTGGCGAGCACAACCCCGGCAAGGAACGCGCCGAGCGCCGGGGAAAGCCCGACGAGCAGCATCAGCGAGGCGATAGTGACGACGATCATCAGCGCGAGCGCGGTGTTCACCTCGCGCAGCCGCGCCCGGTGGACGTAGGTATAGAGCGGCCGCACCAGGTAATGGCCGGCCAGCGCCACCGCCGCGACCGCGCCGAGGGTGACGAGCGTGACGCCCCAGGCCGGCAGTTCCTGAAGGAAGCTCATCGTCGCATGGGCCTCGGCCGCCTGCGCCTTGGCGAGCGCCCGTGCACCGGGCAGCGCCAGGAGCGGCAGGAAGGCGAGGATCGGAATGACCGCGATGTCCTGCATCAAGAGGACGGAAAACGCACTCCGCCCGCCAGCCGTCGGCATCAGTTGCTTTTCGGAGAGCGTTTGCAGCACGATCGCGGTTGAGGACAGCGACAGGATCACCCCGAGCGTCAGCGCGATCCGCCAGCTGTAGCCAAGCGCCAGAACGCCGAGCGTCACGACGAGCGCGGTCACCACGATCTGAAGCCCGCCAAGCCCCAGAAGCCGGTCGCGCATCGCCCAGAGCGCCTTCGGCTCCAGTTCGAGCCCGATCAGGAACAGCATCATCACCACGCCGAATTCGGCGAAATGCTGAAGGTCCTTGGTCTCGGACCCGACCAGCCCGAGGACCGGCCCGATCACGATCCCCGCGACGAGATAGCCGAGAACCGAGCCGAGCCCGAGCCGCGAGGCGATCGGAACCGCGACGACCGCGGCGATGAGGTAGAGCGAGGCCTGAAAGAGAAAACTTTCCATCTATGCTTTCATGTCGGCAAGGGGGCGTCGGGTTTGAACTGGTCCATGACGATCTGGCTGTGGACCCGTGCGACCGTCGGATGGGCCAGAAGTACCTGGTGAATCAATGTGTTGAGGCTGGAGAGGTCTTCGCAATAGACCCGGAGGAGGTAGTCGGATTCCCCGGTCAGGGTCCAGGCGCTGGTAATCTCGGGCCGGGTGGCGACGAGGCGGGAAAATGCCGCCGCCGTCTCGGCCCCGTGGCGCGCCATTTCCACCTGCACGAAGGCCTGCACCGAAAGACCGAGCCGGATGGGATCGAGCCGGGCGAAATAGCCCGCGATCAGCCCCTCGGCCTCGAGCCGTTGCCGGCGCCGCCCGGCCTGGCTCGGCGACAGGTTGAGCGCCTCGCCAAGCTCCTGCGCGGTCAGGTGCGCATTGCGCTGCAGCGCCGCCAGAAGCCGCGAGTCGGTTTCGTCGAGAGGGATGCGTGAATCGTGCATGTATTCTCACATTACCGCTCTGAACGCGCATCTACACATCAAATCTCTGTTTCAATTGCGCAACATTCGCGCGAAATATGCGCGAAAATGGGCCACCGCGAACAGAGGAGGTCCGTCCTATGGGTCCGTTTCCCCATTCCGCCCCGAAACCCGTGATCTCGGCCGCCAATCCGGTCGGCACCAACGGGTTCGAATTCGTCGAATTCGCCCATCCCGAGCCCGAGGTGCTTCGGCAGCTTTTCGCCCGCATGGGCTATACGCTCGTGGCCCGTCACCGCGAAAAGGATGTCGAGCTTTGGCAGCAGGGCGACATCTCCTATCTTCTCAATGCCGACCCCGAGAGCTTCGCCGCCCGTTTCGTGGCCGAGCACGGTCCCTGCGCGCCGTCGA
Source organism: Rhodobacterales bacterium 32-67-9 (assembly GCA_002280515.1). Lineage (GTDB taxonomy): Bacteria > Pseudomonadota > Alphaproteobacteria > Rhodobacterales > Rhodobacteraceae > Albidovulum. The sequence goes on along the minus strand of NCEA01000026.1, from coordinate 37,310 downwards.
TGTGCTGGCGGGTCGTCGATGCGAAACAGGCCGTCGACCATGCCGTCGCCAAGGGCGCGGAGCCCTACGAGGGCAAGGACCGGGTGATCGACGCCCCGGCGATCAGGGGGATCGGCGGATCGCTGCTCTATTTCGTCGACCGCTATCAGGACACCGAGCCCTATGACGCCGCGTTCGACTGGCTCGCCAAGCCGAAGCCGGCGGGCGTCGGCTTCTACTATCTCGATCACCTGACCCATAACGTCCACAAGGGCAACATGGACAAGTGGACCCGGTTTTACAGCGATCTCTTCAATTTCCGCGAAATCCGCTTCTTCGACATCGAGGGCAAGTATACCGGGCTGCTCAGCCGCGCCCTGACCTCGCCCTGCGGCCGCATCCGCATCCCGATCAACGAGGATCGCGGAGAGACCGGCCAGATCGTCGAATACCTGCGCCGCTACAAGGGCGAGGGCATCCAGCACATCGCGGTCGGGACCGAGGATATCTACGGCGCCACCGACGAGATCCACGACCGTGGCCTGCGCTTCATGCCGAAGCCGCCGATGGCCTACTACGAACTGAGCGGCGAGCGCGTGGTCGGCCACGAGGAGCCGCTCGACCGGATGGCGAAGCACGGGATCCTGATCGACGGCGAGGGCGTGGTCGGCGGCGGCGAGACCAAGGTGCTGCTGCAGATCTTCTCGCGCACGGTGATCGGCCCGATCTTCTTCGAGTTCATCCAGAGGAAGGGCGACGACGGCTTCGGCGAGGGCAATTTCAAGGCGCTCTTCGAATCGATCGAGGCCGACCAGATCGCGCGGGGCGTGCTTACGGGGAGCGAGGCGGCGTCCGGCCGCTAGCCCTTGTCGACCATCTTCAGCACGTAGCTGCGGCCGTTCTTCACATAGGTGAGTTCGCTGTCGCCGATGGCAGCGACCTTGCCGCCGTCGAGCCGGTCGCCAATCTTGACCTTGATCAGCCGCCCGGTCGGCATCCTGACCAGCGCGCGGCGGCTGGCCGAGGAACCGTAGACCCCGATGAGGTTGATCTTGCCGAGGTCGATGGCATTGGCCACCGTCGCCTGCTTGGCCACGGTCACCGTTGTCGGAATGTCCGGCATCGACGGAATCGGTTCCGGTTCGTCGATCTCTTCGGGTGCGGCGCTGGGCGCCTGCGCTGCGACCTGTGCCGTTGCGGGCGCCGGAGCGGAAACCGCCTCGGTCACCGCGGCAGTTACGGCATCCGAGATCGCCGCCTCGACCGCCTTGGCAAGGCTCGATGGCCGCTCCACCGGCCGTCGCGAGGAGGCGACGGCTGCCGCTGTCGCGGAGGCGAGCGCCTCGGCTTCGGCCCGCGCGGCGGCTGCGGCCGCGGCGGCGATGGCGGCGGCCTGGGCGCGGGTGGCTTCGGCCCGTTGCACGACGGCGGCCGGGCGCGCACGAGGCTTGCGCGCCGCATGGGCGGGATCGACCGGAGCAGGCAGGGCGGCCATCGCCTCGGCCACCGCGCTGGCGGCGGCATCGGCGGCGAGACCGGCGGGGGCGTCGCCGTCCGCCGCCGGGGCGGTGCCGGATTGCTCACCGGTCGCGCCGGGGGCGGCGTCGGGCGCGGTCGCGGGGGCGGCGGCAGGGGCGGGATCGGCGCGCGGTGCCGGCGCCGGGGCGACGGGCGGCCGGCCGGAAATCAGCGTGAATCCGTCGGGCGTCACCACGCCGTCCGGAGTGGCGAGGATCAGCCCGTCGGGGCCGAACTCGATCTCGGTGCCGTAGGGCGGAGGCAGCGGCTGCAATTGCGGCTGATCGTCGGCGGCCAGTGTCGCCGGGGCCGGCAGGGCCGTGGCGTCGGGGGCCGGCACCTCCGGCACGGGCGCGGCCGTGGTGACTGTCGGCGCGCCCGGCGCGTCGGCCTCGGGTCCGGGCGCAGTTGAGGGCGCCGCGTCCCAGAGGGTCGCCGCATCCGGCGCGGCGGGGCCGGGATCGGGCAGAGGAGCGGCGGGTGCATCCGCGGCGGTATCCGTGACCGGCTGAGGCTCCGGTGCGACCTCCCCCCCGGGCAGTGCCGGCGCGGCGGCCACGTCTTCCGGGGCCGGTTCGGTGCCCGGTGCCTCGGCCTCGGCGGCGGCAGGGGCCGTCACGACCGCAGTTGTCTCAGGCGCGGGCTCCGGTGCCGGCTCTGGCGCGGGCTCTGGCGCGGGCTGCGGGCTGGCGGCGATATCGGTCGGCGTGGTCTGCGCCGCCGGCGCCTCACCCTGCGACGCGGGGTCCGCGGCGAACCAGGCCGACCATAGCGCGACCGCGCCGAGGAGCAGCACGAGGACGGCGGCAAGGATCAGTCCCAGCCGGATCCGCGCCGGCGGCATTTGGCGTACCTGTCGCGCCGCGCCAAAGACGCCGGGCTCGGCCGCCCCGATGCTGGCGCCGCGGCGTTCCTTCTGCTGCGCCTGCGTGCCATGCTTCGCTTCGGGAAGCGTGTTCATCAGCGCGCGGCCCAGCCCGGACCTCGGCCGCCGCGCGCCGCCGTCGCGACCACCCTCGTCCGCATCCTGGCCCACCGGAATCTTCAGGACCGGCGCCGTGATATCGGCTTCCTCGATCAGGATCGCCGCCGGACCGGGCGGCGGCGCGAGCGGGTCGGCGGCAAGGTGCAGCCGACTTTCGGCAGTGCCCGGCCCGTCGTCGGCCGGACCCTCGGCCTCCGGCGCAAGCTCTTTCAGGTCGCCCGGCGTGGACCGGCGCGAGGCAAAGGCGAGCGCCGTTTCGTCTGGCGCCGCGGTCTCGGCTTCCGGCTCCATCTCGGGATCGGGAATGTCGTCAAGGGCGATGAACGGGGCCTCGCCTTCGGCCGGCGCCGCAACGGCCGGTTCGATCACCGAGACCAAGTCGTCCGGCACCGGGGCGGCATCGGCGACCGCTGGAATGTTCGGTTCCGGCAAGCTGTCGCCGTCAACCGCGCCCGATTCGTCCTGCGGCGGTTCGGTTTCGCCCAGTTTGGCGGGCGGGGCAGCGACGATGCGGACCGGGTCCTGATCGCGGGTAAGCTGCTCGCCCTTGGGCAGGTAACGGGCACTCCTGCGGGTCGTGCCGAAAAACGGCTCGCCGGTGAACTGGCCGGCCTCGGGCAGGCCGACGAAGGACACCGGGTTGAAACCGTGGCGTTCGGCGAAGTCTTCGGCTTCGTCAAGCGTCAGTTTCGCGACCACGGCGACGCTCAGGATGCGGTCGCGGCCGGACCAGTCGAAGGCAAGGTCGCTGACCGCATAGGGCGTGCGCCCTTCGAGCGCTGCGGCGACCTGGGCGCGGCGGCTGGCACGGTCGGGGCCGGGGGCGTCGATCTCGCAATAGAGGATCTGCGAGGCGGGCAGGATCAGCTTGGTCGTGAACCCCTTCGGCGAAAGGCTGGCGGCCTCGGCCCGCAACCCGTCGAGCCGGGCCTCGAACTCGGCATCGTCGAAGGCGGCATGGCCAAGCTCCGCCCAGCCATCGGCCAAGCGGTGCAGAAGACCGATACCGTTCTGCGAAAGGTTGAGCGCGAAACCAGGTTTCATTCCGGGGCAGGTAGCATGTCCGCGGCCCTCACCATAGCCGCCAAGGTGTCGCTGACCGTCCTAAAGCAGATTTTCGCGCATGGAAAGCCGCCGGGCCAAGGATTGCCTTGCGGGGCGCGTCAAAGATCTGATGATCGGCGCCACCAGATGGAGGGTTTCATGCGCATTCTCAGTATTTTCGCCACGGTTCTTCTGCTCGCGGGGCCGGCCTTCGCGGACGACGCGCCCGCGACGATTTCGGTGACCGGCGAGGGACGGGTCGATGCGGCGCCCGACATGGCGACGGTCTCGCTTGGCGTAACCACCGATGCGGAGACCGCCGGCGCGGCAATGGCCGCGAATTCGGACGGGGTGCGCGGGGTGTTGGAACGGCTGAAGGCGGCCGGAATCGAGGGCCGCGACATCCAGACCTCGGGGCTGTCGCTCGGCCCGCGCTACGATTACCAAAAGTCGGACGGCACTCCGCCGACGATCGTCGGCTATACCGCGTCGAACATGGTGACGGTCCGGGTGCGGGCGCTCGACACGCTGGGATCGGTTCTCGACGGCGTGGTGACGGACGGCGCCAACACGCTCAACGGCCTGAGCTTCGGAATCGCCGAGGACCAGGCGGTGATGGACGAGGCGCGGGGCCGCGCCGTCGCCGATGCCGCGCGCAAGGCCAAGCTTTACGCTGAGGCGGCCGGCGTGTCGCTGGGCCGGGTGCTGTCGATCAGCGAGCAGGGCGGCTATCGTCAGCCGGTGATGATGGCAGAGGCGGGCTATGCGAAAAGTGCCGACGTGCCGGTCGCATCGGGCGAGGTCAGCCTCACCGCGTCGGTGGCGATTGTCTACGAGATAGCGAATTAAAGTCAGTATCTTGCAAGGCGAGGTTGACCTCGCCTTGCAAGATTCGCGTCAGGCCGTGGCCTTGGCCAGCGCCTGGTCGAGATCGGCGATGATGTCGTCCGCGTCCTCGATCCCGATCGACACCCGCACCATGTTCGGCGCCGCCCCGGCGGCCTTCTGTTGCTCCGGCGACAACTGCCGGTGCGTGGTCGAGGCCGAATGGATGATCAGCGACCGCGTATCGCCAAGGTTGGCGACATGGCTGAAAAGTTCGAGCGAATCGACGAGCTTGATGCAGGCCTCGTAGCCGCCTTTGACCGCGAAGGTGAAAAGCGCGCCGGCACCTTTCGGATAGACCCGCGCCGCCCGTTCGGCATAGGGCGAGGACGGCAGGCCGGCATAGGTGACGAAGTCGACGCGCGGATCGGCTTCGAGCCAGGCCGCGACTTTCTTCGCGTTCGCCACGTGCCGCTCCATCCGCAGCGACAGCGTCTCGATCCCCAACAGCGTGTAATGCGCGCCTTGCGGGTTCATCGTCATGCCGAGATCGCGAAGCCCGATGGCGATGGAGTGGAAGGTGAAGGCGAGGGGGCCGAAGGTCTCGTGGAACTTCAGCCCGTGATAGGCCGGCTCCGGTTCGCTGAGCGACGGGAACTTGCCCGACGCCGACCAGTCGAACTTGCCGGAATCGACGATCGCCCCGCCGGTCACGGTGCCGTTCCCGGTGAGGTATTTCGTCGTCGAGTGCACGACCAGCGTCGCGCCCATCTCAATCGGCCGGCAGAGGAAAGGCGTGGCCGAGGTATTGTCGACGATGAGCGGCAGGCCGACCTTGTCGGCGACCGCCGCGACGGCGGGCAGGTCGGTGACATAGCCGCCGGGATTGGCGATCGATTCGCAGAAGATCGCCCGCGTGTCATCGTCGACGGCGGCCTCGAGCGCTGCGAGGTCGTCGAAATCGACGAATTTCGCCGACCAGCCGAAGCGTTTGATCGACTGGCTGAACTGCGTCACGGTCCCGCCGTAAAGCCTTGTCGACGCAATGATATTTCGCCCCGGCCCCATCAGCGGGAAGAGCGCCATGATCTGCGCCGCGTGCCCCGAGGAGCAGCAGACGCCGCCCGCGCCGCCTTCGAGCGTCGCGATGCGCTCACCGAGTGCGGCGACAGTCGGGTTGGTCAGCCGCGAATAGATGTAGCCCACTTCCTGAAGGTTGAAGAGCGCGGCCGCGTGGTCCGCGTCGCGGAAGACATAGGCTGTGGTCTGGTAGATCGGCACCTGCCGCGCGCCGGTCGCCGGATCCGGCCGGGCGCCGGCGTGGATCTGAAGCGTGTCGAAACCATAGGTCCTGGCCATTTCAATCTCCCTCGGCTGGTCCGAGGCGAGGTTAGGGCAAGCCGGCGCGGCGCACAACGGGCCGTGAGGCGCCCCGGTATCGGGTCAGGATGGCCGGATCTCCGTCAGTCGTCGCGGCCCTTGCCGTGGTGCCGGTCAAGGAACGGATTGGAGGTTGCGGCGCCGTGCGTCGACGACACCTGGCACGCGGCCAGAAGGCTCGTGGCGAAGGCGCGAGGGTCAGGGCAAGCAGGAACTTCATGGTGTGATTTCCCGATATCTTCATGCGTCCCTCCTCCCGATCCCAGGGGTGGGGGCGATCACCGGGAAATCAAATGCCGGACAGTCCGCCGTGATCGGAAAGTTGGTGGCTCAGCCGCCCGACAGACGGAGCCGCACCCTTTGGCCGCCGCGCAGGAACTCGACGCTCCAGTTGCGGCCGCCGCCGCGCGTGGCGGCATCGAACTCCTCGAGGTCGCGAATCGCCGTGCCATTGATCGCGACGACGATGTCGCCGGGCCGGAACCCCGTTGTCCGCGCCGGGCCGGCGACCCCGGTGACGGCGACGCCGGTTGCGGAAAGGGGCAGACCGAGCTGGTCGAGAAGACCGGGGCCAAGTGCGGCGACCGTCAGGCCGGAGAGCCGCGATCCCGGCCCGACGGTGACGGTCCCGCCCGCCTCCGGCGCGGCGATCAGCGCGACATCGACGCTCGCCTCCCGCCCCTCGCGCCGGTAGCGGACAGAGGCAGTGCCGTCGGGGCCGAGGACCGCCAGCCGGTAGTCCAGCTCGGCCGGGCTGTTCACGGCGTGACCACCGATTCCGGTCACGACATCGCCGGTCCTGAGCCCGGCGCGGGCGAAGGGGCTCGCGGGGTGAAGTTGGCGGATCAGCACGCCTTCCGGGCGGCCGAGGCCAAGCGCCTCCGCCATGTCGGCATCGACGCGCTGCACCTCGATCCCCGACCAGGGGCGGACGAAGCGGCCGGCGCCGGCCTCGGCCTGCGCCACGTATTGCCCGACGAGGTTCGACGGAATCGCGAAACCGATGCCGTTCGAGCCGCCCGAGCGGCTCAGGATCAGCGTGTTGATGCCGAGAAGCCGCCCGGACGTGTCGACCAGCGCGCCGCCGGAGTTGCCCGGATTGATCGGCGCGTCGGTCTGGATGAAATATCCCTGTCCGCGCGCCGGATCGCCGCCGGCGCGGGCCAGTGCCGAGACGATGCCCGAGGTCACGGTCTGGCCGACGCCGAAGGGGTTGCCGATGGCCAGCACCAGATCGCCGACCTCGGCCAGATCGGAATTGGCAAGGGGCAGGGCCGGCAGGTCCGCCGCGCCGGCAAGCCGGATCACGGCCAAATCGGTTCCGGCATCCGACAGGATCACCTCGCCCGCGAATTCGCGCCCGTCGGCGAGCACCACGCGGATATCCTCGGCCCCGTCGATGACGTGATTGTTGGTGACGACGATCCCGTCGCCGCGCAGGATGACGCCCGACCCGAGGGCGTTTTCGACCCGTGGCGCGCGCGATCCGAAGCCGGGGCCGAAATCGAAGAACTGCGAAAAGAACGGATCATTCGCGAAGGGGCTGACCCGTTCGGCGACGATGCGGCTGGCGAAGATCGAGACAACGGCGGGTGCGGCGGATTTCACCACCGGGGCGAAGCTGAGCGCGATCTCGGCCGGGGCGGTGGGCACCTTGGCGGCGAGAGGCAGGGGCAGGGCGAGGAGGACCAGAAGGCAGAGGCGTCCGGCGGCGCGCATGGCAGCATCCTTTCGGTGTCGTGCAGTCGCGATCAAAAGCGGCTCGGGGTCATGCCTGGACCTCAAACATCGGATCCCGAACGGGAAAAGGCCGGGTTCCTGGTCCACGCGGGCCCCGAAAAGCCATACCTCGCGTCGTTGCGGCCCGATTTCAAGACCCTCCGAGGTCCCGCGCGGCGCCTTACCGCAGCCAGAGGCCGGCGCGCTTGATCGTGTTGCGGATCACCTGTTCGCGCCGGGGCAGGTCAGTGCGGTCGAACATCGCGCGGATCTTCGCGCCCTTGCGCTGATAGACGATCTTCTTCAGAGGCTCGTATTCCTTCAGCACCTTCTTGACCGGATTGGGCGCGATGGCGTCCTCCAGCACCGCCACCGCCCGATCGCTTTCGCGGGCGTAGAGCAGCGGGAAGAGCCGGTAATGGCAGGTCACCTCGCCGTCGAGGCCGGCAAGCTCGGGCCCCGGCCGGCCGCCTCCGAAGGCGTGGATCACCAGCGGCAGCGCCACCTGATCGAGCCAGGGGTCGAGCGATTGGCAGACGAGCGTTTCGGGCCCGTCGTCGCGGATCGCCAGCGCCGTGTCGAGGAAGCGCTGGCCGAAAACGCGGGGGCAGCGATGGAAGAACCAGCCGGCGTTGAAATAGAGGTAGCGTTCCCAGTATTCGTCGGGCTGGCCAAGGTCGAGCGTCGCCGCGAAGTCGAGCCCGAACTTGTCGTAGAGCGATTTCCAGATCTCGCCGTAGCCCGGCCCGTAAAGCTCGATCTCCGGCCAGGTGCCTTCGCGGCGCATCGAGGCGGCGGGGCGGTCGAAGTCGAAGCCGACGGAGGCGAGCGGCCCGGTCAGGAGCGTGTCGGTGTCGAGAAAGAGGAACGGCTCCCCTTCAGGCGCGGCCAGAAGCCCCTCGATCTTGTTGCCGTAGGGGTAGCTTTCGCCGAAGTGACGGTTCTCGAAGGGCAGGATCTCGGCCCCGAAACCTTCCAGAAGCGCGCGCACCGGGCCGGCAAGGCGCGGATCGCCGGACCAGAGCGGGCCGGGCTGCGGTTCGAGAACGATGAACCGTCCGGGGAAGTCGGGGTTGGTGGCGCGCAGGCTGGCAGCAAGCACCACCGCCTCGTAGCCGAGCCGCCCCGCCTGCCCGATGCAGAGGAGGTTGAAGACCTGTTGCGTGGTGCCGTCGTCTGCTGTCATGCCCGATCTGCCGCTGGTTCCGGTCGCGACGGAATTGCCTCGACTATAGGGGCAGCGGCGGGCGGGGGAAAGCCGTCAGGGGTGCGCGGTGCCGTCGCGGCCTCCGGCTTTCAGCCGCTCGAAGCTCATCGACAGATGCGCGCGCTGGATCAGCGATGCGGCGTGAAAATCGCCGATGGCGAGGGCGGCGAGGATATCCTCGATCTCGCGCCGGAAGATCTCGGATTCCTCGCGCAGGTCGACGCGGCTGGCGAAGACCGATTTCATCCAGATCCGCGCGGTGCGGACATAGAGCCGTTCGGCGATCTCGCGCAGCGGCTCGTTGCCTGTCAGCCGGAGCCGCGCGAGGAAGAAGTCCATGTTGAGCTGGGTAAAGGTGCGCGGATCGGGCGCGTCGGTCAGTGCCCGCGCACGGTCGGACAAGGTGCGAAACTCGGCCATCAACGCGGCATCGGGCGGCTGCGGCGACAGCCGGCCGGCAAGCTCGGCCAGTTCGAGCCGAAGCTGGTAGGTCTGGGCCAGTTCGCCGATCTCGACGTCGGTGACGAAGGTGCCGACCCCGTGGACCGATTGTACCAGCCCCTCGGTCTCGAGCCGGCCGAGGACGCGGCGGAGCGGCGTGCGGCTGACGCCGAACTCGGCCGCCAGCGCCTCTTCCGACAGCCGTGTGCCGGGCGCGTAGTCGAGCAGACAGATGCGGTCGCGAAGCACGGTGTGGAGCCGCTCGAAGCGGTCCCTTGCGCTGGGCGGATGGGTCACGACTTCTGCCTGCTGACCAGCCAGACCCCGGCGACCGACAGCGCGAAGCCAAGCAGGGTGAAGGCGGTGATCGGTTCGCCGAGGATCGCCCAGGCGACAAGGAGGGCGAGCGGCGGCACGAGATACATGAGGGACGAGATGCGGGTGGCGTCGCCGCGCTGGAGGAGCGCGATGTAAAGCCCTACGGAGACGATCGAATTCGCGATCACCAGATAGGCGAGGGAGATGATGAATTCGGGCGCCCAGTCGATCTGCATCGTCTCGGTCAGCCATGCGGCCGGGGCGAGGATTGCATAGCCGACGAGGTATTGCATCACCCCGCCCACGGCCGGGTCGGTCTTCATCCCGTGGGCCTTCTCGAACAGCGTGGCGAGCGTGATGCCGAGAAGGGCCGCCAGCGCCAGAAGGGCCGCCCCCCACGGGCTGGGGCCGAGGCTGTCGCCCGAGAGGATCACGGTCAGAACCCCGGCGAAGCCGAGAACAAGGCCGATCCACAGGAGCTTGCCTCCGCCCGGCCGGCCGGTGACGAGGGGCGAGAGCGTGGCGACGAGGATCGGTTGCAGCGCCATCACGATGGCGGTGGTGCCGGCGTTCATGCCAAGCTTCATCGCCTGATAGGCGAGGCCGAAATAGACGCACTGGATCAGGAACCCGGTCAGCGCCAGCGCCGCCCAGTGCCGCGCCGCCCGGGGCCAGCGCGCCGCCCGGCGGAGAAGAAACGGCGACAGCAAAAGCACCGCCAGCCCGTAGCGCAGGGTCAGCATCGTCAGTGGCTCGGTATGCGGCAGGCCGAGCTTGGCGAAGCTGTAGCCGCCCGACCAGAAGAGGACGAAGATGAAGGGCGCCGCCCGCCAGAAGCTGCGGGCAAGCGGCGTCTCGGGGGAGGTGACCGCCTCCACCGCGCTAGCCGAGCTGTCCCGCCAGCTTTTCGAGCATGGCGAGGCATTGGGACAACTGGTCGATCTCGACATATTCGTCGGGCTTGTGGGCCTGCTCGATGGAGCCCGGACCGCAGACGACGGCGGACATGCCGAGCGACTGGAAGATGCCCGCCTCGGTGCCGAAGGGCACGGTATCGGCGCCGTTCGCCCCGGTCAGTTCCATCACGATGGCCTTGGCCTCGTTCACGTCGGCCGGGATCAGCCCGTCGACCTCGCCGACGATGTCGGTGACGATGTCGGCCTCGGGCGAGACGGCGCGCATCGCCGGCAGCAGCGTCTCGGCGCAGTAGCGGCGAAGGTCGTCCTTGACGAAATCGGCGTCGGAATGCTGGACCGGGCGCATTTCCCAATCGACCCGCGCCTTGCCGGGGATGACGTTGTGCGCGACGCCGCCGACAAGCGCGCCGGTGTTGATCGTGGTCCAGGGCGGTTCGAACCGGCTGTTCTTCGGCGCGCGGGACTTCAGCCGTTCCTTGAGGTCGAGCAGCCGCGCGACGTAGCGCACCGCGTATTCGACGGCATTGACGCCCCGGTCGGGGCCGGAGCCGTGGCCTTCGATCCCGGTGAAATGGGTGGTGTATTCGTAGCAGCCCTTGTGGCCCTCGATGACCCGCATCGAGGTCGGCTCTCCGATGATAGCGACGGCGGGGCGCACGCCTTGGGCGCGCAGCACCTGCGCCAGCGCCTGCGCGCCGAGGCAGCCGGTCTCCTCGTCGTGGGTGAAGGCGAAATGCAGCGGCCGCGCGGTGGCCCGTTCGGCGTAAAGCGGGGCAAGCGCCAGCGTCGCGGCGATGAAGCCCTTCATGTCGCAGGTGCCGCGGCCGTAGAGCCTGCCGTCGCGTTCGACCATCTCGAAGGGGTCGGTGCTCCAGTCCTGATCGGCGACCGGCACCACGTCGGAATGGCCCGAAAGGACGATCCCGCCGTCGCCCTCCGGTCCGAGCGTGGCGAAGAGGTTGGCCTTGGTGCCGCTCGGGTCGGCATGCACCTCGACCCGCGCGCCGAGCGCCCCGAGCCGCTCGGCGATGAAGTCGATCATCGCCCGGTTGCTGTCGGTCGAGATCGTCGGAAACGCGATGAGCTGGCGCAGGAGCGCCCTGGTGTCATCGAGGGCGTTCACGTTCATCCCTTCACGAAGAGTTTTCGGTCGACATTGCAGAATGCCTCGGCCGCACCGCTCTCGGTGATGAGGATCGTCTCGGTGGTCTCAAGCCCCCAGCTTTCCATCCAGAGCGCCGGCATGAAGTGGAAGACCATGCCGGGTTCCAGCACCGTCTCGTCCTCGGTGCGGATCGAGGCGGTGCGTTCGCCCCAGTCGGGCGGGTAGGAGAGACCGATCGGATAGCCCATGCGGCCCTCGCGCTTGATGCCGTATTCCTTGAGGACGCCGAGGAAGGCATTGGCGATGTCGCAGGTCCGGTTGCCGGCGCGTGCGGCGTCGAGTCCGGCCTCGATTCCCTCGATCTGGGCCTTCTCGGCCTCCAGCATCTCCTGCGGCGGGGTGCCGAGAAAGACGGTGCGGCAAAGCGGGGCATGGTAGCGCCGGTAACAGCCGGAAAGCTCGAAGAACGTCGCCTCGCCGGAACGCATCGGGGCGCCGTTCCAGGTCAGGTGCGCCGCCGTCGCGTCGAGCCCCGAGGGCGTCAGCGGCACGATGGCGGGATAGTCGCCCCAGAGATCGCCGACGCCGGTGATCGCGGCATGATAGATCTCGGCCACGAGGTCGTTCTTCCGCAGCCCCGGCTCGGCCTTGTCGATGGCGGTGCGGACGATCTTTTCGGAGATATTCGCGGCGTTGCGGATGAAGGCGATCTCTTCGCCCGATTTCACCAGCCGTTGCCAGTTCACCAGCGCCGTGGCATCGCTGAACCGCGCGTCGGGCAGTTCGGCGGTCAGCACCGCATGTGCCTTGGCGGAATAATAGTAGTTCTCCATCTCCACCCCGATCCGGGCCTTGGCAAGGCCGAGCGCGCGGAGATGGCCGGCGAGGTCCTGCATCGGGTGGCGCACCGTGGATTGCACGTAATGGTCGGCATAGCCGTGGATCGAGCCGGCGCCGATCCAGCAGGTGCGCTGGGCGCCGATGCTGTCCATGTAGCGGCCCCACCAGACCGGCTCGCCCTCCATCGTCAGGATCACGCCCTGGTGGACGTAGAAGGACCAGCCGTCATAACCAGTCAGCCAGGCCTGATTCGACGGGTCGGTGACGAAGATCGCGTCGAGACCGGCCTTCTCCATCGCGGCGCGGGTCTTGGCGACGCGGCGGGCGTATTCGGCGGTGCTGAAGGGAGCGTTCGACTGTCCCATCGGGAACCCTTTCTGAGTCGGAAGCAGATTTGTATACAACTCTAAGACGGTCGGGGTGGCATGACAAGGGGAGCCGCCACCCGAGACGAAAAACATCGCTACATCCGCCCGCGATGAGTTGACGCGACCCATGTTGCCGTGGTGATGTGCACAACACTGGTTCTCATCGAAGACGCATCCGCCCATGATCTATCCCGCCACCTATGTCCGCAAGGCCGATCCCGGTCTCGGCACGCCGGTCCGGGCCTGAGCCCATGCGCCTCGACGACCGCGACATCGCCATCCTGTGCATCCTCTCGACCGAAGGGCGGATCACCAAGACCGCGCTGGCCGAACGCATCGGCCTGTCGCCGACCCCCGCCTGGGAGCGGCTGAAAAAGCTGGAACAGGCGGGGCTGATCGAAGGCTACCGGGCCGAGATCGCGCTGAAGAAGATCGCACCCCATGTCACGGTCTTCGTCGCGGCCGAGCTTGCCGACCATACCGGCCCGAGCTTTCGCGCCTTCGAGGCGGCGGTGATGCGCTATGACGAGGTCGTGGCCTGCTGGGCGCTTGGCGGCGGGTTCGACTACCTCATGCAGATCGTGACCCGCGATATCGACGCCTATCAGCGGCTGATCGACGCCATGCTCGACGCCCGCATCGGCCTCGCGCGCTATTTCACCTATATCGTGACGAAGCCGGTCAAGGGCGGCGGGGCGCCGCCGTTCGAGGTTCTGCTCGGGTCGTGAGGCATGGTGCGAGCGGCGTTGGCGAGCATTTGCGAACGACGCGCGGAGGGACGCGCCCGACCCTTGGGTGGGCGCTTCGTATCGGCTGAGCGGCGCGCTTTATCGTGCCACGTTCCTCCAACGTCTTTTGTGGGACCAGCGTCGCAATGCGCCCTCCCGGGGGGAGGGTCGGGCGCGGCCCGGGCTGGTCGCCCGGGCCAAGGCGGGTGGACAGCGCGGCGCCCCCTCCGGTCTGCCGACCGCCTCTCGGGCAGAGGAATCCTCTGCCATTGCGGCGAAATACAGCCCCTTCCCCTGCCGGCGCCACGCGACAGTCGCACCGACGCTTCCCGGGGAGGACAGGATGCCTGACACGATTGCCACGACCGGTCTCAGGATCGCCGACCGGAAACTCGTCCGCAGCTTCGCCTATGTCGGCGGCAAGTGGTGCGCCGGCACCTCCGGCGACACCATCGCCGTCACCGACCCCGCGACGGGCGGCACGATCGGCGAGGTGGCGCGACTTTCGGTCGGGGATGCGACCCGCGCCGTCGATGCCGCGGAGGCCGCGTTCCCCGGCTGGTCGGGGCTTCTGCCGCAGGAACGGTCGGCCTGTCTCCGGCGCTGGTTCGACCTGATGCTTGCCCACAAGGAGGACCTCGCCCGGATCATGGTGGCCGAGCAGGGCAAGCCCTTGTCGGAGGCGCGGGGCGAGATCGACTATGGCGCCGCCTTCGTCGAGTTCTACGCCGAGGAGGCGAAGCGGCCGAATATCGAGGGCGTGACGAGCCACCTTGCCGATGCCGAGGTCGAGCTCTGGCGCGAGCCGGTCGGCGTCGCGGCGCTGATCACGCCGTGGAACTTCCCCTCGGCGATGCTGACCCGCAAGGCCGCCGCGGCGCTGGCCGCCGGCTGCACCGTGGTCTGCCACCCCTCGGCCGAAACCCCGTTCTCGGCGCTGGCGCTGGCCGAACTGGCCGAACGCGCGGGCCTTCCGGCGGGCGTCTTCAACGTCGTCACCGGACATGCGCCGGACATCGTGGAACCCTGGACCAGGGACACCCGCGTCCGCGCGCTGTCGTTCACCGGCTCGACCGAGGTGGGAAAGCTCCTCTACCGCCAGTCGGCCGATACCGTGAAGCGGCTGGTGATGGAGCTTGGCGGCCATGCGCCGGTTCTGGTCTTTGCCGATGCCGATCTCGACAAGGCGGTGGCGGAGGTGATGAAGGCGAAATGGGCGACCACCGGGCAGGATTGCCTTGGCGCCAACCGGATCTATGTCGAACGCCCGATCTATGAGGCGTTCTGCGCCCGCTTCACCGAAGCGACAAAGGCGCTGAGCATCGGGCCGGGGATCGAGAATTGCGATCTCGGCCCCCTGATGAACGAAAAGGCCGTGGCCAAGCAGGAGGAGCATGTGGCGGATGCGCTGGCCAAGGGCGCGAAGCTTGCCTGCGGCGGCAAGCGCCACGCGCTCGGGCCCTTGTTCTACGTGGCCACCGTGCTGACCGACGTACCCGAGGATGCGAAGATCCTCTCCGAGGAGACCTTCGGCCCGGTCGCGGCGATCCTGCCCTTCGAGACCGAAGAGGCGGTGATCGCAAGGGCCAATGCCACCGAATACGGGCTTGTCGCCTATATCCACACGCAGGACCCGCGCCGGATCTACCGGCTCTCCCGCGCGCTCCAGTTCGGTATGGTGGCGGTCAACCGGACCAAGGTGACCGGCGCGCCGATCCCCTTCGGGGGCATGAAGCAATCCGGCCTCGGGCGCGAAGGGGCGCGTCTCGGGATGGAGGAATTCACTGAAATCAAGTACGTCTGCCGCGACTGGGCATGAGAGGAAGGACCAAGAAATGCTGAAGAACGATCAACTCGACCAGTGGGACCGCGAGAACTTTTTCCACCCCTCGACCCATCTCGCCCAGCATGCGCGGGGCGAAAGCCCGAACCGGGTCATCAAGACCGCCTCGGGTGTCCATATCGAGGACCGCGACGGCAACCGCCTGCTTGACGCTTTCGCCGGGCTTTACTGCGTCAACGTGGGCTATGGCCGTCAGGAGATCGCCGAGGCCATCGCGGCGCAGGCCCGGGAACTGGCCTATTACCATTCCTATGTCGGGCATGGGACAGAGGCTTCGATCACGCTCGCCAAGATGATCCTCGACCGGGCGCCGGCGAACATGTCGAAGGTCTACTTCGGCCTTGGCGGTTCGGACGCCAACGAGACCAACGTCAAGCTGGTCTGGTATTACAACAACATCCTTGGCCGGCCGGAAAAGAAGAAGATCATCTCGCGCTGGCGCGGCTATCACGGTTCGGGCCTGATGACCGGCTCGCTGACCGGGCTGGAGCTTTTCCACAAGAAGTTCGACCTGCCGCTTCAGCAGGTGATCCATACCGAGGCGCCCTATTACTTCCGCCGCGCCGACCTCGGGCAGTCCGAGGCCGAGTTCGTCGCGCATTGCGTGGCCGAGCTTGAGGCGCTGATCGAGCGCGAGGGCGCGGATACCATCGCCGCCTTCATCGGCGAGCCGGTGCTGGGCACCGGCGGCATCGTGCCGCCGCCGGCGGGCTACTGGGCGGCGATCCAGGCGGTTCTTCGGCGCCATGATATCCTGCTCATCGTGGACGAGGTCGTCACCGGCTTCGGCCGCCTCGGCACCATGTTCGGCTCCGATCACTTCGGGATCGAGGCCGACATCATCACCATCGCCAAGGGCCTGACCTCGGCCTACGCGCCGCTCTCGGGTTCGATCATCTCCGACAAGGTGTGGAAGGTGCTGGAGCAGGGCACCGACGAGAACGGTGCCATCGGCCACGGCTGGACCTATTCGGCGCATCCCATCGGGGCGGCGGCGGGCGTCGCGAACCTGAAGCTGATCGACGATCTGGGACTGGTGAAGAACGCGGGCGAGGTCGGGGCCTATCTGAAAAAGACCATGACCGACGCGCTTGGGAACCAT
Organism: Rhodobacterales bacterium 32-67-9; assembly: GCA_002280515.1. GTDB lineage: Bacteria > Pseudomonadota > Alphaproteobacteria > Rhodobacterales > Rhodobacteraceae > Albidovulum. The sequence continues at coordinate 20,991 of NCEA01000026.1, read as the reverse complement.
CCCCATGTTGGCGACATCCGGGGCGAGGGGATGCTCTGCGCGGTGGAGTTCGTCGAGGACAAGGCGAGCCGCCGCTTCTTCGATCCGGCCAGGAAGATCGGCCCGCAGGTCTCGGCGACCCTTCTGGCGCAGGACAAGGTCATTGCGCGGGCCATGCCGCAGGGCGACATCCTCGGTTTCGCGCCGCCCTTCTGCCTGACGAAGGCCGAGGCCGACACGGTCGTCGCCGCGACCGCGCGGGCGGTCAAGACAGTGCTGGGATGACGAGGGCGCAGGGGCGGGGCCACGGACGAATCGCCCCGGGACTCGCCTCGGTCCGGTGCGGGCCGTGGCGAAATCGCGACAGGTTTCCGACCGAAAAATGGCCTTTGTTTGGGCAATTCTCCGGGCTTTTCAGATCAATCGGGACAGGCGCCTTCCGATTGTTTTCAAACAATGATTTGGACTTGTCCAACTAGACAGGTTCCACCGAAAGGCGAGTAGGGCCATACTGGTGTCAGTTGATTTGAGAGTGTCCAGAGTGTCCGAAATTTTGAAGAGTTCAAATGTATTTCCGGAGTTGGCTCCGCCCTGCGACATTGACGGGGCGGAGCCAAAATCCCTTGCCGACATCATTCAGGACATCGACCTCTTTCCCGCCCTGTTCTTCGTGGTCGGACTGGCATTCGGACTGGCCGGCCTTGCGATAACCGGCACCTGACCCGCGACGTCCTGGCAACCCGGTCGCCCGGAACGGGCCGGCCGCATAGCCTACAACCCGCTTTGGCGCGCCAGATCGTCGAGGAACGTCGGGAAATCCCGCGCGCCAAGCTCGGCCTCGCGCACCAGCCAGTCGAAATGCGACGAAAACCCCGTGACCCGCGCGCTGTCGCGGAAGGCGATGTAATGGCGCCCGAGGTAGAGCACGGCGAGAAGCGGGCCGAAGATCGTGACCGGCGAGGAAAACACCCGGCGCGCGTCGAAGACGTAGATGCGCAGCGCCGGATAAAGCTGGCGGTAAAGGGCACGGAGCCGCGCGATCTGTTCGGCGCGGACCTCGGCGGGCAGGTCGCGGTAATAGCCTTCGCCGCGCACGAAGGCTTCGATCTCGTGGCGGGGCAGGGCGATCTCGTAATCCGACCCGGACCGGGCCATCAGGCCGAGCCGGTCCTCGGAGGCGCCGATCGCCTGTTCGGCGGTGCGGCCAAGCTGCGGCTCGTATTCCCAGCGCAGCATGTCGCGGGTCTTCAGCATGTCGGGCAGGGTCGCCGGCACATGGCGGATCTTGTAGCCCGCCGCCTCCTGGTGCCAGCCGAAGATCGTCTCGTCGATGAGGGCGCGGGGCGCCTCGGTCATCGTCAGCGAGGTGGCGAGAAGGTCGGCGAGCCGCTCGGGTCGTTCGGTGAGGCCCAGAAGCCAGTCGGCCGACACCCCGAGCGCCGCGGCGCATTCCGCCACGACCTGCGCGTTCGGCAGCCGCGCACCCTGACCGGTCAGAAGCTGCGAAACGGTCGAACGGTCCACCCCCACCTCGCGCGCCAGGCCGCTCTGGGTCACGGATTTTTCCGCCATCGCCTGGCTCAGCCGGTCGCGGAACAGGCCGGCGCGGTCGCGCTTGTCGATATTTCCACTCATACTGTTAATAAAATCATATTTGCTGATAAATGTTAATCATATTCGGAATTCGCAATCCCGCCCCGTCCGCGTTAGCTGACGGCAGGGGAATGGAATCTGAATGGACACGGGTAAACGGACGATTTTGAAGGCGATTTTGTGGAATGCCCTCGGGCTTGCCTCGATGTGCCTCGTTGGATTTCTGATGACCGGCTCGCTCGCCGCCGGCGGGGCGATAGCGGTCGTCAACACCGCGGTCGGCCTGACGAGCTATATCCTCTACGAGCGGCTCTGGGCGCGGATCTCCTGGGGGCGGTCGCATGGCTGAGGGGCGCCGCGCTGTCGAATGGCCGACCCTCCTGCTGATCGCCGGTTGCTACGCGGTCTGGGCGCTGGCGACGACGGTCCTCTCATCGCTCTGGCTGCCCCTCGGCATGGCGGTTCTGATCCTGTCGGTTGCGCTGCATTCCTCGCTTCAGCATGAGGTGCTGCATGGCCATCCGTTCCGGTCACGGATGCTCAACGAGGCGCTGGTGTTCCTTCCCGTCGGGCTCTTCTTCCCCTACGGAAGGTTTCGCGACCTTCACCTCGCGCATCACAGCGACGAGAACCTGACCGACCCCTATGACGATCCGGAGTCGAACTATCTCGACCCGAAGGTCTGGGCGCGGCTGCCGGGTTGGCTGCGACTCGTGCTGCGGGCCAACAACACGCTCCTCGGCCGGATGGCCATCGGCCCGGCGATCTCGATCGTCGCGGTCCTGCGCGGCGACGCGCGGGCGATCCTCGGCGGCGACCGCGCCATCGCCCGCGACTGGGCGCTGCACGCGGCGGGGCTGGTGCCGGTCGGGCTCTGGATCGCCGGGGCGGAGATGCCGGTCTGGGCCTATCTCCTCTCGGCCTATGCCGGGATGTCGATCCTGAAGATCCGCACCTTCCTCGAACACCGCGCCCATGACCTCGCGCGCGGCCGCACTGTCATCGTCGAGGATCGCGGGCCGCTCGCCTTGCTCTTTCTCAACAACAACTTCCATGTAGTTCACCATGCCAAGCCGGGCGTGGCCTGGTACCGGCTGCCCGGCCTTTACGCCGCGAACCGCGACGAGTTCCTGCGCCGCAACGAGGGCTATCGCTACGCCTCCTACGCCGAGGTCTTCCGCCGGTATTTCCTGAAACCCAAGGATCCGGTGCCGCATCCCCTGCGTCCGGGGAACTGAGCTTCCCTCTCTGACCGCCGCGTGACAGAAGGGGCGGATGAGCCTCTGGGTGATCTTCACGCTGGCTGCCGCGGCCATGCAGACCGTGCGCTTCATGCTTCAAAAGCAGCTGAAGGGCGTCGGGCTGTCGACCGGCGGCGCGACCTTCTCGCGGTTTCTTTTCGCGGCGCCCATTGCCTCTGCGCTGGCGGCGCTGGTGCTCGTCGCGACCGGCACCGCGCCGCCGGTGCCGGGGCCTGGCTTCTGGGCTCATGTCACGCTTGGCGCCACCGGCCAGATCGTCGCGACCTTCCTGACCGTCGCGCTCTTCTCGATGCGCAACTTCGCGGTGGGCGTCGCCTTCACCAAGTCCGAGACGGTGCAGGTCGCGCTCTTTTCCGCCGTGCTCCTCGGCGAGACGGTGAGCCCGCTCGGCTGGCTCGCGATCGGCATCGGCCTTGCCGGTGTCCTCTTGCTGTCGCGGGGAACCGAGGCGGGGGCGAACCTCTTCGGCCGCGCCGCCGTCTACGGCGTGCTGGCCGGCGGTCTCTTCGGGCTTTCGGCGATCGGCTACCGGGGCGCGACGCTGGCGCTGATGCCGCTGCCCTTCTTCCTCCGCGCGCTACTCGCACTGGCGGCGGCGACGGTCTTTCAGACCGCCGCCATGGGGCTCTGGCTGATCTGGCGCGAACCCGGAGAGATCGGCCGGGTGCTGGCGCGCTGGCGCCGGACGGCGTTCGTCGGCCTCACCGGCATGCTCGGCTCGCTCGGCTGGTTCACGGCCTTCTCGCTGCAGAACGCCGCCTATGTCCGCGCGCTCGGCCAGGTCGAGATCGTCTTCACGCTCCTCGCCTCGGCACTGGTCTTCCGCGAAAGGCTGGCGCTGCGCGAGGGTCTCGGCATCGCCCTCGTCGTGGCGGCGGTGGTGGTAATCGTCCTCAGCTTCGGCTGAGCGGTCATTCGAAGGAGCGCGCTGGCGCGCGCACGCTTTCTGGCACTGCGTGCGGATTTGCGCTCCGCGCGGGAGGTATTTGAGAACAGAAGATGAAAGCGCGCACGATTTCTTCTGTTCCGAAACACCTCCGCCGGAGGCACCCGAGCGGCCTTCGTGGCAACGAAGGCGGCGAGATAAAAACTGTGCGCGCGCACGCGCGCGCCGGCGGATCACCCTGCGTTCAGTCGAGGCGGCGGAAGATCGGTTCGGGTCCCGAATTGTCGAAGAACGGCACCGGACCGGGTGGTTCTCCGCGCGCCATGAGGGCCGCGACTTCGCCGAGGACGACCTCGGTGATGAACGGCAGGTTCAGCCGCCGCGCCTCGGCCATCGGCACCCAGTGGAGGTGGCTGAGTTCGTCCGAGGCGCGGCTGAAATCGTCCGGGTCGCCGGAAAGGTCGGCGGCGTCGGCGAGGAAGAACCGCGCGTCGAAGCGGCGCGGCCGGCCGGGCGGCGTGATCGCGCGGAAGACGAAGGCGAGCGGCGCCGCGGTCGGCCGGTGCCCGGTCGCCGCGAAGTCGCGCCAGGCCTCCGGCACCGGGACCGGCCAGGCGCCGGGGGCGCCGAGGAGCAGCCCCGTCTCTTCCCAAAGCTCGCGGATCGCGCCGGCGGCCAGCGCCGGCGCGAGTCCGGACGCGGCGGCGTTGCCGAGGCGCCGGACGCAATCGGGCGCGAGCGGGGCCGCAAGCGGAACCTCGGCGTCGCAGGGGTCGATGGCGCCGCCGGGAAAGACGTATTTGTTCGGCATAAAGGCAGCGCCGGCGCCGCGCTGTCCCATCAGGATCGCCGGAGCGCCGGCATCGTGGCGGACGAGCAGGATCGTCGCGGCGTCGCGGACCGGCGTTGCCGCCAGCGCCGTCTCAGCCATTGCGGACGCCGCCGAAGCCGTGCATCCGCTTGGCCCACTGGATCGCCACGATCATCCCCTTGAGCCGTGGCAGGAGGAAGAGCGACAGCGCCACGCAGCCGGCCGCGAAGGTCCCCGACAGGACCAGCGGATCGGGGCGCCAGGTGACGAAGGCCCACATGATCAGCGGCGCCATCAGGTGCCCGACGATGAGGATGGTGAGATAGGCCGGCCCGTCGTCCGCGCGGTGGTGCGACAGATCCTCGCCGCAGGCCGGGCAGGCGTCGCGCACCTTCAGGTAGCCCTTGAGGAGCGCCCCCTCGCCGCAGGACGGGCAGCGCCGGCGCCAGCCGCGCCACATGGCGGGGCGCATGGGGCGGTCATCTTCGGCGGAATATGTGACATCGGTCATGGGCGTCTCCTCGTCGCGGCGATGTAGCATCGATTGGCCCTCTGGCAAAGGCCGGCCGGGAGGAATTGCGAATATGGCGCGATTTTTCCGTCAGGAGCGACGGAACCGGAGGGGACCTGCGTTCAACGGTCAGATGGCGGGCGGTCCGCCGCAGATGAAACCGAAAGGACGACACCATGGCTTCGAACTCTCTTCTCGCGGCACTTGCCCTCACGCTTGGTGCCACGGCGCTTGCGGCGCCGACGGCGCTCTCCGCCTTCGACCGGAACGGCCGGATGGGCGGTCAGATGATGGACGGCATGATGGGCGGTCAGATGATGGGCGGCATGATGGGCGGCATGGGTGGCATGGGTGGCATGGGTGGCGTGATGGATGGGCCCATGGCCGGCTTCGACTTTGCCGCTGTGGATACCGATGGCGACGGCAAGATCACCGCGGCCGAACTCTCCGCCTTTCGCCAGTCGCATGTCGCCGGCGTCGATGCCGATGGCGACGGCATGATTTCGGCCGAGGAGCTTTCGGCGCGGATGATGGCGCAGATGCAGGCGCGGGCGGACGCGATGGCCAAGGCCCGGATCGAAGCGCAGGATACCAACGGCGACGGCAAGCTCAACGTCGAGGAACTTCTGGCCCCGCCGATGGCCGGACGGCTTTTCGAACGGCTCGATACCGACGGTGACGGCGCGGTGAGCGAGGCCGAGATCGACGCGATGCGCGAGCGGATGGGCGCCATGGCCGACCGGAAGGGCGGGCAGATGGGTGGCCGGATGGGCGCCCGGCAGGGGCGCATGGGCGGTCAAGGTCACGGTCATGACCACGGCCACATGGGTGGCCAGATGGGCGGCCACATGGGCCATTCCGGCGGCTGGTTCGGCTGGGACGACGGGGATGGGGCGACCGAGTGACGCCGCACCCGTCCGGCACCGGGGCGGGCGGGGCGGATGCGCCCGGCCGTCCCGGCACTTTTCCCTTTGTCGCGCATGGCCTTCCGGTTTAGGCCTTTGGAACAATGGCCATGGCCCTCGACGCGCAGGATGACCGCTCCGACGATACGCTTCTCGCCCTTTACGGGCAGGGCGACAGGGTGGCTGCGCGGGCCCTGGCCGATCGGCTCGCGCCGATTGCCGTCCGGGTGGCGAGGCGAATGCTCGCCGACCCGGCCGAGGCGGAGGATGTGGCGCAGGAGGCGATGCTGAGGCTCTGGCGCGCGGCGCCGGGCTGGCAGGCGGGCACGGCGAAGGTTTCGACCTGGCTCTACCGGGTCGTGGCGAACCTCTGCACCGACCGGCTGCGCCGGCGCAGGCCGGTGCCGCTCGATGCGGCGCCGGAGCCGGAAGACGGCCGGCCGGGTGCTGAGGCGGGGCTGATCGCGGCCGACCGCGCCGCGGCCCTCGACGCGGCACTGATGACGCTGCCCGAACGGCAGCGCGAGGCGGTGGTGCTGCGCCACCTCGAAGGGCTGACCAACCCCGAGATCGCAGAGATCATGGGGATCGGCGTCGAGGCGGTGGAAAGTCTGACGGCGCGCGGCAAGCGCGGGTTGACACAGGCGCTGGCGGGACGGCGCGAGGAACTGGGGTATGGCGATGACTGATCCGGATCGGGACGACGAATTCCTCGAAGGCTTCTTCCGTGCCGCGCGCGATGCGCGGCCGGAGCCGTCCGAGGCCTTGATGGCACGCATCCTCGCCGATGCGGAGGCCGAAATGCCACGCGCGCCGGAGCCGATGCCCGTGACGCGACCGGCCGGCGGTGGCGCTGGTACCCTGTCGTGGATCGCGGCCGCCGTCGGCGGCTGGCGCGGCATCGGCGGGCTGGCCACGGCGACCGTGGCCGGGCTCTGGCTCGGCTATGCGGGGGGCGCTGACGCCGGGTTTCTGAGCGGCGGGATCTGGCCCGCCGACGAGGCCGCCGCGACGGTCGAATTGATGCCGGGGGCGGAGGTCTTCGCGCTCGCAACCGGATGGGAGGGGTGAGGATGTCGGAATCCGACGTGAGACGTGGGCTTCGGGCCCTTCACCGAGGCGCTGACGCGCGAGGACCGCGCCGCGCTGCGCGATGCCTTCATCGCGGCGGCCCCGGATTTCCGCGACAGGCGGCGCGAGGCGGAGGCGGATTTCGCCCGCCTCGTCACCTCGCTCCGCGCCGAGCCCTGGGACCGGGCGGCGACCGAGGCGGTGCTGGCCGAACAGGGCACGCGCACCGCCGAACGGCTCGACCTGGGCCGCCGGCTCCTCCTCGAACGGCTGTCGGCGATGACGCCGGAGGCGCGGGCGGCGCTTGCCGACCGGATCGAGGCAGCGGCGGCACGGGGCTGGCGGAAGAAATGACAACAGCCTGCCGGGGCATCCCGTCTCAGGCGGCGGTGCGGCCGACGGTCACCTGATTGCGCCCGTCGGCCTTCGAGCCGAGAAGCGCCCGGTCGGCAAGGCCGATCAGATCCTCGACCGTCCCGCCGGCCGGGCCGGAGCCGATCGCAAGGCCGATCGACAATGTCACCGGAATGCTGCGGGCGCCGGCCGGCAGCTTTACCGGACGATCCCCGACCACCCGGCGCAGCCGTTCGGCGGTGGCCTGGGCGGCGTCGATCCTCGCCGCCGATCCGGGCGATGAGGTCGACGGCGCGGAGGTTCGATTTCAGCCGTTCCGCGACCTCGATCAGCACCGCGTCGCCGGCGCCGTGGCCGAAGGTGTCGTTGATCGACTTGAACCGGTCGAGATCGAGCACCATCACCGCGAATTGCCGCCCGGCCGAGGCCGCGCGTTCGGCGATGCGCGCCAGATGCGGCAGCGCGTAGCGGCGGTTGTGAAGCCCGGTCAGCGGATCGGTCATCGCCAGACGCAGCCCGTCAGCGAGCGAGGTCCGCAGCCGGTCGGACTGGCGCTTGCGGGCGATCTGGGTGCGGATCCGGAGCGCCATCTCGGCCGGGTCGGCCTGCGCCTCGATCAGGTCGGAGGCGCCGAGGTCGAGCGCCACGGCGGCGGTTTCCCGCGCCTCGGCCGGCAGCATCACGCAGACCGCGGAAAAGCGCGTCGCGGCGCGCGAGCGGAGTTCGGACATCAGCCGCAACCCGTCGCCGGGCCGCGTGAGGTCGGTGGCGACGACGAAGACATCCGGCACCTTGCCACTCGCGAAATCGCCGAGAGCCGCCTCGCGGTCGAGAACCAGGATGCGGTCGGACAGATGTGGCTGAACCTCCCGCTTCCAGGCGAGCGCGGTTTCCATCCGCCCGGCCACCAGCCCCACGAGCGCCTGATCGCCGAAGGGTTGCGCCGCCTCGGCGAACCCGAGTTCGCGGTAGGTGCCGTCGCGCAGGCCAAGCTGTTCGGCCGTCTCGCGCGCGCGGAGCAGGCTGCGCAGCCGCGCGAGCAGCACCATCTCGTCGAGCGGTTTCCAGAACACTTCCTCGGCGCCGGCCTGAAGCGCCTCCATCTTGCGGGCCACGTCGTGGAAGGCGGTGATCATCACCACCGGAATGTCGCGGGTCGCGGGGTCGGCCTTCAGTTGCCGGCAAACCTCGATCCCGTTCATGTCGGGCAATTCGACGTCGAGCAGCACGAGGTCGAGCCGCATCTGCCGCGCCAGGCGCAACGCCTCGACCCCGCCGGCGGCCTGAACCGTCTCGTAGTAGGCCGAGGCAAGCTTGACCTTCAGCACGATGCGATTCGTCGCGACGTCGTCGACTATGAGGATCTTGCCGCCCACGCGAGGCACTCCGTTCGCTTTACTTGTGCGTCCCTTCCGCTCATCCTTTGTTCGGAATGGTTAAGAAATGCTTTCCAAGCGGGTAAGGAATGACAAAGAGGTCGACGGGCGGGCAGGAATTTGCCGATACCGTGGCGCTGAAGGCGCTTGGCTGGCTGGTGGGGCAGGAGGATTTGCTGCCGGTCTTCCTCGGCGCGACCGGGACCGCGCCGGTTGAGCTGAGATTGCGCGCCGCAGAGCCGGATTTCCTGATTTCCGTGCTGGATTTCGTGCTGATGGACGATGCCTGGGTGATCGCCTTTTGCGATGCCGAAGGGTTCGACTACACCCTGCCGAGATCGGCGCGCCACGCCTTGCCCGGCGGAGAGGAAGCCCACTGGACCTGAGGCGTTGCCTTCCCTGTTGAAACTGGCCAATTTCGCCGGAGCCGGGCCCGCCACGGGCCGAGAGAAGGAATCATGAACGACATCCACGGTCTCGTCTTCGACAAGGACGGCACGCTTTTCGATTTCCGCGCCACCTGGGGCGGCTGGTCGCGGCGGATGCTGGAGGAGCTGGCCGGCGGATCGGCCGGCCTGGCCGAACGGCTCGGGCGGGCGATCGGCTTCGACCTCGTCTCGGGCCATTTCGAACCCGACAGCCCGGTTATCGCCCATACCGCGCCCGAGATCGCCACGCATCTGCTGCCGCATCTGCCGGGCGCCGATCACGCGGTTCTCGTGGCGCGGATGAACGCGCTTGCTGCGGTGACGGAACTGGTGGAGGCGGTGCCGCTGGTGCCGCTCTTCGCCGGGTTCGCGGCAAGCGGGCTGAAGATCGGGCTTGCCACCAACGATGCCGAGGAACCGGCCCATGCCCATCTGCGATCAGCGGGGATCGCGCGCTATTTCCATTTCGTCTCGGGCTTCGACTCGGGCCACGGCGCCAAGCCCGACCCCGGCCCGCTCCTGGCCTTCGCGCGCGCCGAGGGGCTGGCGCCGGGCACGGTGGCGATGGTCGGCGACAGCCGCCATGACCTCGTTGCCGGTCGCGCGGCGGGCATGCGCACCGTCGCAGTGCTGACCGGCATCGCCGAGGCCGAGGAACTCCGCCCCTTCGCCGATGTGGTGCTGCCCGATATCGGCCACCTGCCGGGCTGGATCGCGGCAGGGGCGGCGGGAGTGGCGCCGGCCGGCTGAGCCGGCGAAGATCAAAAAACGACGCTTTCACGTCGCGAAGGGCGGCGAAGCGATCCCGTGGCGCCGCATTCTTGAGCCGACCTGCATCGGAGGAACCGGCATGGGAAGCGAACTCAGGCGCAAGCGCGCGGGCGGACGGGCCGGCCACGCGGAACGCGCGGGCGTCAAGGCCATCGACCAGATGCCGTGGCGGATTCCGGTCAATCCCGACCGCCCGATCGAACCGCTCGGCCCCGAGGGCGTCCAGGCGATCCACAAGGGCGCGATGCGCATACTCAGCGACATCGGCATCCGGTTTCTCAACGAAGAGGCGCTGGCGATCTTCCGCGCGGCGGGGGTCAAGGTCGAGGGCGAGACGGTCTTCATGGACGAGGATTTCGTCATGGAGATGGTGGCGCGCGCGCCCCGGCAGTTCACCGTCACGCCGCGCAACCCCGAACGGGTGCTGCCCTTCGGCGGCCAGCACATCCTTTTCGGCAACGTCTCTTCGCCGCCGAACTACTGGGACCTCGCGCGGGGCAAGGTCTCGGGCTTCATGGATGGCTTTCGCGACTTCATCAAGCTGACGCAATATTTCAACTGCATCCACTTCGCCGGCGGCTACCCGGTGGAGCCGATCGACATCCACCCCTCGGTCCGCCACCTCGACTGCCTCTATGAGAAGCTGACGCTGACCGACAAGGTCTGCCACGCCTATGCGCTGGGCAAGGAGCGGGTCGAGGACGCGATGGAGATGGTCCGCATCGCCGGCGGGCTCAGCCATGAGGAGTTCCGCGCCAAGCCGCGCATGTACACCAACATCAACTCGGTCTCGCCGCTGAAGCACGATTTCCCGATGATCGACGGGGCGCTGCGGCTGGCGCGGGCGGGGCAGCTTGTCGTCGTGACGCCGTTCACGCTCGCCGGCGCGATGGCGCCGGTGACGATGGCCGGCGCGGTGACCCTGTCGGTGGCCGAGGCGCTGGCGGCGATCGCGCTTCTGCAATATGTCGCACCGGGATCGCCCTCGATGATCGGCACCTTCACCTCGAACGTCGACATGAAGTCGGGCGCGCCCGCCTTCGGCACCCCCGAATACATGCGCGCGACCCAGATGACCGGCCAGATGGCGCGGTTCTACGGGCTTCCCCTGCGCTCCTCGGGCGTCTGCGCGGCCAATGTGCCGGACGGCCAGGCGATGTGGGAGACGTCGAATTCGCTCTGGGCGGCGATGCAGTCGGGGACCAACATGGTCTATCACGCCGCCGGCTGGCTGGAGGGCGGGCTGATCGCCAGCCCCGAGAAGTTCGTGATGGACTGCGAGGTCCTGCAGATGCTCCAACGCTACATGGAGCCCGCCACCTGGTCGACGACGCCCGAGGACATCGCCATCGACACGATCCGCGAAGTCGGACCGGAAGGGCATTACTTCGGCTGCCAGCACACCCAGGACCGCTACGCCAATGCCTTCTATGCGCCGATTGTCTCGGACTGGCGCAATTACGAGGCCTGGCAACTCGACGGGTCGGTCTGGACGGCGGAACGCGCCCACCGCATCGCCAAGGCAATCCTCGCCGATTTCGAGGCGCCCCCGATGGAGGAGGCCATCCGCGAGGAATTGCAGGCCTTCGTCGCGCGGCGCAAGGAAGAGGGCGGCGCGCCCACCGATTTCTGATCGGCGCCCCGGCCGGGTTTTGCCCTTTCTTAACGCGGTCCGGCCTAGGCTTGCTGCGCGCAAGCGGAAGGTCAGATGCACGGGCTCGTCAACCGGTCGGTACAGTGGTTCCTGCGCGACACCTATGGCGTCGCGCTCTGGACCTCTGTCGCCGAAGCGGCCGGGATCGATCCGAACGGGTTCGAGGCGCTGCTGGTCTATGACGACGGGCTGACCGATGCGATGATCGACGCCGCCGCGCGACAATTGGGCAAGCCGCGCGAAGCACTGCTGGAAGATATCGGGATCTACCTCGTCGGGCTGGAGCCGCTGCGCCGGCTCCTGCGTTTCGGCGGGGTCGATTATGCCGATTTCCTGCAATCGCTCGACGAACTGCCGGACCGGGTGCACCTCGCCGTGCCGGAGCTCGACATGCCGGGGCTGGAATTGAAGACAACCGGGCCGGGGCGGTACACGCTGATCTGCGCCGCCGATCATGACGGGTTCGGCGCGGTCTTTGCCGGCATCCTGCGGGCGATGGCCGACGATTACGGCGCGCTGGTGCTGATCGAGGCGGGCGGCAAGGGCGGCGCGGAAACCGTCGGGATCGAGCTTCTGGAGGCGCAGTTCGCCACCGGGCGCCGGTTCGACCTTGCCCGGCCCGAGGGGGCATGATGGACGGCAATCCCCACGGCGACCCGGCGCTGATCGACGTGGCCGATCTGGGCCGGCTGATGCCGATGTTCCTCTGGGTGGCGCCCACCGGCCATATCCGCGCGGTCGGGCCGACGCTCGCCAAGCTCTGCGACGGGGTCGTTCTCGTCGGCCTGCGCTTTCTCGATCTGTTCCAGATCCGCAAGCCGCAGCGGGCCCGGACCATGGACGAAGTGCGCCTGCTGGCCGGGCAGAGGCTGCATCTGGGCTTGCGCGAGCCGCCGCATACCGCGCTGCGCGGGCTGGTCGTGCCGTTGCAGGACGGGCAGGGGGTGATCGTCAACCTTTCCTTCGGGATCGCCGCCGCCGAGGCGGTGCGCGACCATGCGCTGACCGACGCCGATTTCGCACCGACCGACCTGACAGTCGAGCTTTTGTATCTGACCGAGGTCAAGGCGGCGGTGATGGGGGAACTGGCGGCGCTGAACATGCGGCTCCGCACCGCGCAGCGCGCGGCGGAGGAGCAGGCGCTGACCGACGCCCTGACCGGACTTGCCAACCGCCGGGCGCTCGACGCTGCGCTCGGCCGGGTTCTTGATGCGGTGGCATGGGGTGGCAAGGGCTTCGCGCTCCTGCATCTCGACCTCGATTTCTTCAAGGCGGTGAACGACACGCTCGGCCATGCGGCCGGCGATCTTGTGCTGACCCATGTGGCCTCGGTCCTGCGGCGCGCGACGCGCAAGCAGGATACCGTCGCACGCGTCGGCGGCGACGAGTTCGTGATGATCCTGCCCGGTCCGGTCGACGAGGCGATGATCACCACGATCTCGCACCGGATCATTTCCGAACTGGAAGTGCCGGTGACGTTCAAGGGCAAGCCCTGCCGGATTTCCGGCAGCATCGGCGCGACCCTGTCGACGCATTACGACCGGCCCGACGCCGACCGGATGCTGAGCGATGCCGATGCCGCGCTCTATGTCTCCAAGCGGCGCGGCCGGGCGCAGTATACGATCCACGCCCCGGGCCGGCACCTGCCTGAGGACAAGCGCGCCGTGCCGGACGGGCGCTGAGGGCGATCACTGGCCTGGCCTATCCGGAAACCCGCCGGCGGTAGAACCCGGCTAGGATGAGCGGCGTCAGGTACATCGGGATCTGGTAGCAGCCGATGAACATCAGGATCTGGTCGGTCGTTGTCGCGGGCAGCGCCACCAGAAAGAGCGCGATGTTGCGGTTGCCGGCGACGATCGCCTCGGCCGGCAACGCCGGCCCGGCGCGGACCCGCCGCAGAAGGGTCGCCGCGATGATCTGGACGCCGAAATTCGCCGCGAAGGCGAGGGCGAGCCAGCCGAACAGTACCTCCGGCACCGACCGCAGGGCAGGTCCGACGGCGGACATCAGGCCGATGACGACGATTGCCATCGCGATCGCCGAGACACCGTCAAGTGCGGCCACGCCGGTCCTGCCGAGATCGCGGAGCAGCGTCCGCCTGAGCAGAAAGGCCGCCGCCGCGGCGGACGCGATGACGCCGAGAAGCCGCCCCGCGGCGAGAAAGACCGCCGTGCCCTCTCCCAGCGTCGGCATCGCCTGGAAGACCGGGATCACCGTCAGCGGCAGGAGCGCGGTGCCGAGGATCAGCAGGCGAAAAGCGGGGGCGGGGTCGGCCCCGGAAAGGATGGCGATGTTCGGGCCGCCCGAGATCGGCGAGGCGGCGAGCATCAGGACGATGGCGATCGCGCCCGGCGTGTCGGCGATGCCGGCGGTGGTGACGATTGCGGCCGCGCCAAGCGGAAGGGCAAACTGGTAGAGAAGCGTGAGGCCGAGCGTCGGCAGCGCGCCCCGCAGCGACCCCGCCGCCCGCCCCGGACCCACCCTGAGTGCCGCGAGAAACAGCAGGAACGCCACCAGTTCCTGCAACCAGGGCTTCATCGCCTGCGCGAGACCGGGGAGCAGGACCCCCGCGACGAGGCCGAGGACGAGGAGGAGCCGCCCCTGCGCCGCGGCAAGGACGAGGCCGTCCAGAAGCCGGTTCACGCCACCCCCCTCAGGATCAGGAGCGCCGAGGCGAGGCCCGCGACCGTAAGAAGCAGCGGCCGGTAGCGGCTGTCGAGCCGGGTGCCGATCCGCCGCGCCACGACGGCGCCCGCGACAACCCCCGGCAGCATCATCAGGGCGAGGCCGGCGTCGCGCCCGGTGGCCCAGCCGGTGGCGAAGAGTCCGGCGAGCGAGATCGCGCAGCCGATGGCGAAGAAGGCGGCGAGAGTCGGGCGCGCCTCGCGCGCGGGCCGGGCCTGGTAGACGATGGCGAGCGGCGGCGCGCCGACCGAGGTGATCGTCCCCATCACCCCCGACACGACCGCCATCGCCACGAGGTTGCGCCTGGAAAAGTCCAGCCGCCAGCCGGTGACCGAAAGCAGCACCGCGAGGCCGACGAAGATCCCGAAGACCAGCGAGAACGCTTCGCGCGTGATCGCGACCGACAGGACCGCCGCCGCCAGCGCGACCCCGACGAGGCGCCCGAACGCCGCTGGCACGACCTCGGCCCAGCGGATGGCGCCGCGTTCGCGCCAGGCCCCCCAGGACGAGGTCAGAAACCCGATGAAAAGCGCCGGCACCGGAACCAGCATCGGGTCGATGAGCGCCAGGAGCGGCGCCGCCGTCAGCCCGAACCCCATGCCGAGCCCGAACTGCACCAGCGAGGCGGCGAAGACGATGACGAGGACCAGCGCCGCCAGCGCCGGGGAGGCCGTCACATGGGCGAGAAACCCCTGCAATCCCGCGTCATCCCCCCGGCCGCTGGATGATGTTCTCGGGCAGCCAGGTCGCCAGCCCGGGGAAGGCGATCAGGACGAAGACCATCACCACCATGATCAGGAACATCGGGATCGCCGCCTTGGCGATGAAGTTCATCTCGTGTCCGGTCATGCCTTGCAGGACGAAGAGGTTGAAGCCGATGGGCGGCGTGATCTGCGCCATCTCGACCACCACCACGATGAAGATGCCGAACCAGATGATGTCGATCCCCGCCTGCCGGACCATCGGCTCCACCACCGCCATGGTCAGCACGACCGAGGAGATGCCGTCGAGAAAGCAGCCGAGCACGATGTAGAAGCCGAGCAGCGCCAGGAGAAGCTGGAACTTGGTCAGTCCGAGCGAGCCGATCCAGGTGGCAAGCGCCCGCGGCAGCCCGGTGAAGCCCATCGCCAGCGACAGGAACGCCGCCCCGGCGAGGATCAGCGCGATCATCGCCGAGGTGCGGGTGGCCCCCATCAGGCTTTCCTTGAGGCTCGTCCAGGTCAGCGAGCCCTGGAACGCGGCCAGCGCCATCGCGCCGAGGACCCCGAAGCTCGCCGCCTCGGTCGCGGTGGCGAAGCCGAGGTACATCGAGCCGATGACGAGGGTGATGAGCAGGATCACCGGGATCAGGAAGCGCGAGTTCACGAGCTTGTCCATGAAGCGGGTCTCGGGTTCCGGCTTCGGATCGAAGTTCGACGACAACCGCGACCAGATCGCGATATAGCCCATGAACATCGCGGCGAGCACGAGGCCCGGGAAGATCCCGGCCATGAAAAGCTTGGAGATCGACTCGTTGATCGTCACCCCGTAGACGATCAGCGTCAGCGACGGCGGGATCATCAGCCCGAGCGTCGCCGCGCCGGCGAGCGTGCCGATCACCATCTGCTCGGGGTAGTCGCGCTTCATCAGTTCCGGGATCGACATCTTGCCGACCGTGGTGAGCGTTGCCGCCGAGGAGCCGGAGACGGCGGCGAAGACGGTGCAGCCGACCACGTTGGTGTGCAAAAGCCCGCCCGGCAGCCGCGCCATCCAGGGCGAAAGGCCGCGGAACATGTCCTCGGACAATCGGGTTCGATAGAGGATTTCGCCCATCCAGATGAAGAGCGGCAGCGCGGTCAGCGACCACGAGGACGAGGACCGCCAGATGACCGTCATCATCGTGTCGCCGGCCGGTCTCGTGGTGAAAAGCTCCATCCCCACGAAGGCGACGCCGAGAAGCGCGAGGCCGACCCAGACACCCGAGCCGAGAAGCAGGAAGAGGGTGAAGAGGAAGATGGCCAGCGGCCAGAATTCATGCGCCATGACCCTGTCCTATTCCGCGTGGCTCTGGGCTGCGACATCGTCGCGGATATTGTCGCGGCCGGTGGCGATCAGCGTGATCAGGTTGTCGGCGAAGGCGATGGCCAGCAGCGTCGCCCCAAGGGCGACGGGCGTCTGCACGATCCAGAGCGGGGTCGCGTCCTGGCCCTGGCTCACATCGCCGAGCTTGCGCGACCAGTAGACCAGCCGGACGGCGTACCAGGCAAGGTATCCGGTTGCCGCGGTACCGATGGCGAGGCACCAGAACTCACCCCAGAACTTGAACCGGCCGAGCGCGGTCAGGAACAGGCCCACCCGGATATGGGCGCCGGAATTCAGGGCGCCGGCGAAGGCGAGGAACGAGGCCGACGCCATCAGGTAGCCGGCGTAATCGGTGGCGCCGGGAAAGGTGAAGGCAGACCATCGCGCGATCATCTGCATGACGATCACGCCGAGCATGGCGACGAGGCAGAGCGCGGCAAGGCCGGTGCTGGCCGCATAGATACGGTCAAGCACCCGGCGCACGGCGCCGGGGCGGCTGTCCTGTTGCATGGGGCATCCCCTTCCTTGCGGTCGGGCGCGCGACCGGTCGCCGCGCGCCCTCCGGTGCTGGTTATTGCGCCTTGTAGGCGTCGACGACGGCCTTGCCGGTGTCGCCCGCTGCGGCGATCCACTCCTCGGTCATCGTCGCGCCGAAGCCCTGAAGGCCCGCCTTGAGCTCGTCCGACGGCCCAGTGACGGTCATCCCGTTGTCGGCAAGCGTCTTGAGATAGCCGGTGGTCAGTTCCTGCGCGCGCGCGGCGCCCGCTTCGCCCGCCTTGACGCCGCAATCCATGATCGCCGCCTTGCCCGCGTCATCAAGGGCGTTGTAGCTGTCCTTGTTCACGAAGACCGTGTTGCGCGGCAGCCAGGCCTGCACGTCATAAAAGTTCGTCAGGCTTTCCCAGACTTTCGAGTCGACGCCGGTGGAGCCCGAGGAGATGAAGCTTTCCGCGACGCCGGTGGCAAGCGCCTGGCTGAGTTCGGCCGCCTCGATCTGTACCGGAACCATGCCGGCAAGCTCGGCGATGCGCGCGGTGGCCGCGTTGTAGGCGCGGAACTTGACGCCGGCCATGTCGGCGACCGAGTTCACTTCCTTCTTGAAGTAGAACCCCTGCGGCGGCCAGGGCACCGAGTAGACGAAGACGAGGTTCTGCTGGTCGAGCGCCGCCACGATCGCGTCCTTCGCCGCCGCCGCCAGCTTGGCGCTGTCGTCGAACGAGGTCGCGAGGAAGGGGATCGAATCCACCCCGAACAGCGGGTTTTCATTGGCATGGGCCGACAGAAGTCGCTCGCCGATCGGCGCCTGGCCGGTCTGCACCGCGCGCTTGATGTCGTTGCCGGAGAAGAGCGAACCGTTGGGATGAACCACGATCTCCAGCGCGCCGCTGGTTGCCCCCTTCACGCATTCGGCGAAGGCCACGCCGTTTTCGGTGTGGTAGTTGGTCGCCGGGTAGGCCATCGGCATGTCCCAGGTCTCGGCAGAGGCGCCCGTGGCGCTCAGCGCCGTCGCGGCGAGCAGGTAGGTCAGTTTCTTCATGTCATTCTCCCAGGTTGGTTGGCTTGGTGTTTTCTTGGCTTCTTCGTCCGCGCTCATTGAAATCGTTCAGGGGCATAAGGTGCAAGGTTTATGTTCGGCGCCGTCCCGTCGATGAGCTGCGAAAGGATGCGTCCGGTCTTTGGCCCGCCGGTCAGCCCGACATGGTCGTGGCCGAAGCCGAGCCAGGCGCCCGCGACCCCCGGAACCGCCCCGATGACGGGGGTGGAATCGCTCAGCGATGGCCGGTGGCCCATCCATTCCACCGTCTTCTTCCACGAGATGCCGGGAATCGCGGCGCGGATGCTGCGTTCGAGCAGCGCGAAGGGCGCGCGCGACGGGGCCGCGTCGAGGCCGCCGAACTCGACGATCCCGGCAAGCCTGAGGCGCCCGTCCATCGGCGTGACGACGAACTTGCCGGAGGCGACCATGACCGGCGAGCGGGGCATGACGGTCGGTTCCCAAAGCTCCAGGTGGTAGCCGCGCTCCGTCTCCAGCGGGACCGAGATCCCGAGACGGGCTGCCAGGGGTTTTGACCAGACCCCGGCGGCGAGGACGGCGGCATCGCAGGCCAGCGTCTCGCCGCCGACCCGGACGCCGGTGACGCGGCCGTTTTCGCGGGCGATATCGGTCACCTCGCCGATGACGATCCGCGCGCCGCCGGCCTCGGCATGGGCGGCAAGGTCTTTCACGTAGCGGCCGGGATCGGAGATGCGGCCGTGGTCCTTCAGCCGCGCGGCGCAGCCGATCGCGGGCGAGAAGGCCGGGTCGTAGGCGCGGAAATCGGCCCCTTCCAGGACGTCCCATTCAAAGCCGTGCGCGGCCCGGACCGACCAGCCGAAGGCGTCGCCCTCGTAATGCCGGCGGTCGTTGTAAAGGAAGAGGTAGTCCGAAGGGTGCAGCCATCGTTCGGCGCCGGTCCCGGCCGCCAGCGCCTGGTGTTCGGCAAGGCTGTCGCCGATGATCGGCATCAGCGCCGCTGCGCGACGCTCGACGGCCCCGGCATTGGCGTGGCCGAGATACCGGATGAGCCAGGGCGCGAGCTTCGGCAGGTAGCCCCATTTCAGGAACAGCGGCTGGTTCGGGTCTAGGAGCATCCGCGGCACCTTGCGCATCAGCCCCGGCACCGTCACCGGCACGATCGAGCAGGAGGCGAGCACACCGCCGTTGCCGTGGCTCGTCCCCTCGCCGGGGCCCTTGCGGTCGATCAGCACGACCCGGTGCCCGGCCCGTTGCAGCCAGATCGCCGTCGAGACCCCGACGATCCCGGCGCCGATGATCGCGACGGTCTTCGCCGGGCCGCTCATCCCATCCACCTCCGGACCGGGGCGGCGGCCTCCTCGAGCGGCTGGGTCACGATGTCGACCAGCGTTGGCCCATCATGCGCCAGCACCTCGCGCAGCACCGCCTCCAGATTTGCCGGATCCTCGACCCGCCAGCTTTTCACCCCGAAGGCGGCGGCGACGGCGGCCTGGTCGGTGCGGTTGAAATCGACGTTGTAATAGCGCGCCTCCTTGTCGGCCTTCTGGCTTGCCTTGATCCAGCCGAAGCTTGAATTCGAAAAGACCACGAAGGTGATATTGGCGCGCGCCCGGCAGATCGTTTCCAGCTCGCCGCAACAGAAGGCGAAGGAGCCGTCGCCCATCAGCGCCACGACCTTGGCGTCCGGCCGCCCGTACCAGGCGCC
Organism: Rhodobacterales bacterium 32-67-9; assembly: GCA_002280515.1. Lineage (GTDB taxonomy): Bacteria > Pseudomonadota > Alphaproteobacteria > Rhodobacterales > Rhodobacteraceae > Albidovulum. The sequence continues at coordinate 1,423 of NCEA01000026.1, read as the reverse complement.
GAGCGAGGCCGGCAGCGCATAGCCAAGCGCGCCATGCGCCCGGTTGGTGATGAAATGCCGGCCCGCGCGGGGAAGCTGGTAATAGGCCGAGACATAGGGGCAACTGGTGCCCGGATCGGAGAGGATGACCGCCTCCTCCGGCAAGGTGCGCTGCAAAGCCGCGATCACCCGTTCGGGTCGGATCGGGCGCGCATCGCTGTCCGCCAGCGTCCGGAACCGGTCGAACTTGCGCTGGCGGATGTCGGCGGCAAGGTCTGCGCCGCCGAACCCGCCGAACCCGTCCTTGCGGGCGTCGAGCAGCCGGTTGACCTCGGCCAGTGCCAGCCTGAGATCGGCGACGACGCCGACCTCGGTCGGATAGTTCGCGCCGATCACCATCGGGTCGCTGTCGAAATGCACGATCCGCGCGCCGGGCTTCGGCGCCTCCCACCGCGCGGTGGTGGTCGATCCGGCGCGGCAGCCCATGAAGACCACCAGATCGGCCCCCTCAATCGCCGACCAGGTCTCGTCCGTGCCACCGTTCGAGCCGACGACGCCGACCGCGTTCGGATGGGTTTCGGCCAGCGCGCCCTGGCCCGAGATCGAGGTGACGACCGGGATGTCGAGGCGCCGGGCGAGCCGGTCGAGTTCCTCCATCGCGCCGGCGATCACCACGCCGCCGCCGCAGACGATCAGCGGCGCCTTCGCCGACAGGATCGCGTCGAGCGCCGCCTCCGCCGCGCCGGGCGCAGGGGCTGCGGGGTAGGCGGGAAAGCTTTGCAACGCGGGATCGGCCCAGAGGTCGTCGGGGTCCACGGCGTCGTACTGGATGTCGTAAGGTAGCCCGATATGGGCCGAGCCGGGGCGACCCGTGGTCATCGCGCGGAACGCCGCGCGGACCATGCGCGGGATATGGTCGGCGCGGCGGATCACCGTGTTCCACTTGGTCAGGGGCCGCATCAGCGCCTCCTGATCGACCTCGGTCAGGGGATACTTACCGTAGCTCGCGACCGAGATGTCGGTGGTGATGGCGAGGAGTGCATAGCTCGATTCCCGCGCCTCGATCAGTCCCGGCAGGATATAGGTCGCGCCGCCGCCCGACGGCCCCTCGCAGACCCCCGGCCGCCCGGTCACCCGGGCATAGGCATCGGCCATGTAGGTCGCCGAGCGTTCGTCGCGGGTCAGCACATGGGTGATGCCGTGGTCGAGCCGCAGCAGGCTGTCATAAAGTGGCAGGCTGGTGTCACCGCAGAGGCCGAAGACATGCCGGACGCCGTGGGCTTGCAGCATCCGCACCATGGCATCGGCGCCGGTCGGTGTATTCGTCATCCCGCGACCTTCCCGCAATCTGTATACAGACCGTTGCACAGGATTGTCAGCAGATCAAGGCTGCGGTAGTTTGGACCGGCACATCGCGGAGCCAGCCTTGTCCAAAGCCCTGAAC
>NCEA01000025.1:36512-46127 GCA_002280515.1 Rhodobacterales bacterium 32-67-9 | reverse complement strand
GGCCGGGGGCGGGGCTGCATCCCCTGCGCGGTCAGAACAACGTGCAGGGCGCTTCGGATGCGGGGCTCATCCCGATGTTCCTGCCGGATTACCAGACCGTCACCGACGACGGTATCCGGGGGCATTTCTCCAAGGTCTGGGGCTCGGGCGACTTTTCGAACGAGAAGGGGCTAACGGTCACCGAGATCCTCGACGCGGTCCATGCCGGCCAGATCAAGGGGATGTACATCCTCGGCGAGAACCCGGCGATGTCGGACCCCGACCTCACCCATGCGCGCGAGGCGCTGGCGATGCTCGACCACCTTGTCGTGCAGGACATCTTCCTGACCGAGACGGCGAACTACGCCGACGTGATCCTGCCCGCCGCCGCCTTCTACGAGAAGAACGGCACGGTGACGAACACCAACCGGCAGGTCCAGATCGGCCGCGCCGCCGTCACCCCGCCGGGCGAGGCGCGCGAGGACTGGGCGATCACCCAGGCGCTGGCCAACCGGCTTGGCCTCGGCTGGACCTACACGCACCCGCGCGAGGTTTTCGCCGAGATGAAGGCGGGGATGAAGTCGCTCGACAACATCACCTGGGACCGGCTCGAAGGCGAAGGGGCGGTGACCTATCCGTCGCTGTCGCCCGAGGATCCGGGTCAGCCTATCGTCTTCGGCGCGGGCTTCCCGCGCGCGGGCGGACGGGCGAAGTTCACCCCGGCGTCGGTGATCGCCCCGGCGGAGGTTCCGGATACCGACTATCCGATGATCCTCACGACCGGGCGGCAGCTCGAACACTGGCACACCGGCTCGATGACGCGGCGCTCAGTGGTGCTGGACGCAGTGGAGCCTGAGGCGAACTGCTCGCTCCATCCAGCGACGCTGCGCCGGCTGGGCGTCGCTCCGGGCGGGCGGGTCCGCCTGACCACGCGTCGCGGTTCGATCACCATCATGGCGCGCGCCGACCGGGCGGTGGCCGAGGACATGGTCTTCGTCCCCTTCGCCTTCGTCGAGGCGGCGGCGAACGTGCTGACCAATCCCGCGCTCGATCCCTACGGCAAGATCCCGGAGTTCAAATTCGCGGCCGTGAAGGTCGAGAAGGCCGACGCGGGCGTCGCGGCCGAATAGGCTGGCCGGAATGATGAAAGGCCGCACGGGGGCAATCCCCGTGCGGCCAGTCCGGCGCTGGCGTGGTGGCATTGGGTATGGCCGCGCCGATTGCGGTCAGCCGCGGCACTCGGGATGCTCGATGAGGTCTTCGGGGTCGTCGCAGCCGGAACCGCCCGGAATGCGCGGCTTGCTCCGCTTGTCGATTTCGTTCTGGATCTGGAACGTGTCGACCCCCGGAAGGTTCGAGACTTTCGCGAAGGCGGTCGTATTGAGCCCGAGGAGGAGCGTGGTCGCGGTGCCGGCAAGGATGAGCTTCTGCATGGTCTTCTCCCGTTTGAACTTGTGAAGTTGGGTGCTGCCCGCAGCCTGACGACCGCGGGCCCACAGACTGTCCGCCACTTCCACGTTTCGGGAAATCGACCGACGTCGCGCGTATTCGCGCCGGGATTAGGACCAAGGATGTCGCACGCCCGGACCTTGGTCCCGGACCATCGGCAGTACCGGGTCTGAGCGCCGTCCGTCTCCGGCCCGCGTTACAGGCCCGCCGCCTCGCGGGCAATGCCGTCCAGAAGCGCTTGGACCTCCTGCATCACGCCCTCCGGCAGGTGCCGGTATCCGATCGCGACAGCACCGTCGCGATCGGTGACGAAGATGCCGTAGGGACAATGCGCGATGTTCATCGGATCGGCCTCCATCACCTTCCGCGACAGCTGCGCCGAGCAGAAGAGGAACACGTCCGCCGCGTCGAAGATCCTCACATCGCTGCCGACATCGGCGCCCGTCCGGTTCAGCATCTCTCCGGTGTGGCTGACGTAGTCGATGACGAGCCCCTTGCCGACGATCGCATTCTCGACCGCGAAGGTCGCGTCGTCGAAGCTGCCGTCGAACGGATAGGTCGTCGCGTCCTGCGCCAGCACGGCACCGGCGCCGAGTCCGGCGGCGAGAAGAGCGGCGCCTCCCAGTCTGAACATGTTGGACACTCCTGTTGTTGCGTTGGTTCGAAGGGTATCTCGCCGGGCGCGTCAGACATCTTCGACGAAGCGGTAGGCGGCCCCGTCCCTCTCGGCCCGGCCGATACCGCCACCCGGAAGGTGGAAGCCGGTGACGACGAAGTTTTCAGCCACCAGCCGGTCCAGGAGCGCCACGCGGGTTTCGGCAGCCAGCCCCTTGTCCTGATCCGACCCGGTCAGCCAGTCCGGCCGCTCGAAGGCGACATGATGGTTGCCGATGCAGTCGCCGAGCACCATCACCGGGGTGGAACCCGCGATTTCGAACGCAAGGTGCCCCGGCGTGTGCCCCGGCGTCAGCCGCGCGGCGATCCCCGGCAGCGGTTCTTCCCCGTCGGCCAGAAGCCGGACGCTATCGGCAATGACGTCGAGGCGGCGCGCGGCGCCCACGGCGAAGGTCGTGCGCGCCTCGCCGATGGAGGTGACGGTATCGGCATCGGTCCAGTAGTCGAACTCCGCCTGCCCGATCATGTGTTCGGCATTCGGGAAAACCGGCTCGTCGAAGTCGTCGAGCAGGCCCCAGAGGTGATCAGGATGGGCATGGGTGAAAAGCACATGCGTGACCTCGTGGACCGAAAGACCCAGCGCCCCCATCGCCTCGGAAAGCTTGCCCGCCGAGGCCTGGAAATCCGGCCCCGCCCCGACGTCGAAAAGCACCGTGTTGGTACCGTCGCGCAGGAGCGTCACGTTGCAGGGCGGAGTCAACTGATCGGTCGAGAGGCCGTATTTCGCGACGATAGGTTGCAATTCGTCCTGCGGTAGCCCAGCGAATATGAAATCGCCCGGCAGCATCAGGTTGCCGTCCGAAAGCGTGTCGATCCTGAGATCGCCGAGCGTGAGCGTGCTGATCGCCCAGGCCCGGCGCGGCGCGAACGGGGCGGCGAGGGAAGCGGTCGCGGCGGTCAGGAAGGTTCGGCGGGTGAGCATCATTTGCCTTTCGTGGTTGGGTTGGAAGGCCCCTCGGGGCCTCCGCCGGTCGGTGGCGGCGGTCAGCCGAAGATGTCGGCGGTGATCCCGGCGTACCAGCCGAGGCTTTCCTCGTAGGTCGCCTTGCGGAGATCGGCATCTTCGCCGGTCTGGCTGATGAAGCTGTCGACGGAGGCGATCTTTTCATCCGTCGCCACGTAAGAGGCGCCGACCTTCACGCCGTCGTCGGTGTCGATCAGCGACCAGCAGGTGTTGGAATACTTGGCCGGGAATGCTTTCGACCCGGTCAGTTCGGCCCGGATGGTCATCGCGGCGACCTTGGCCTGGCTGTTGGCCGAGAAGCCGGATTTCGGCATGTCGCCCTGCGCCGAGGCGTCGCCGAGGACAAAGACCCTGGGATCGGCGCGGGACGCCATGGAATGCGGGTTGACCGGGGCCCAGCCACCGTCATCCGTCACCCCGGCCGTGGCGGAGATGGTGCCGGCCTTCTGCGCCGGGATGACGTTGCAGACGTCGACCTTCTCGACCTCCCCGTCGATCACGACTTCCATCGCGTCCGGCCTGACCTCGACATTCGCCGCGCCGAAATCGGGTCCGATGCGGGTGATCATGCCGGGGTAGTGCTTTTCCCAGCCTTCCTCGAAAAGACCCTGCTTGGAATATTTCTCCTTCGGATCCACGATCAGGATCTTCGCGGTCGGGTTCTTCGCCTTCAGCACATGGGCGACCATCGAGACCCGCTCGTAAGGCCCCGGCGGGCAGCGGTAGGGGTTGGGGGGCGCCACCATGCAGAAGGTGCCACCCTCCCGCATCGCCTCGACCTGGCGCTTCAGAAGCTGGGTCTGCGGGCCGGCCTTGTAGGCATGCGGCATGACCTCGGCCTGCGCGAGGTCCCAGCCGGGGACCGAACCGTCGACGAAGTCGATCCCCGGCGCGATGACGAGGCGGTCGTAGGCCAGCACTTCGCCCCCGGCGAGGGTGACGGTACCGGCGGCGCGGTCCACTCCGGTGGCCATGAAGCGGGCATGGGTGATGCCGTAGTCGCCGGTCAGCTTGTCGTAGCGGTGGGCAAGGCTTTCGAACTCCCGGAAGCCGCCGATGTAAAGGTTGGAGAAGAAGCAGGTGTAATAGACCTCGGCCGGCTCCACGAGCGTCACGTCGAGCGCGCCGTCGCTGTCCTTGGCAAGATATCGCGCGCAGGTGGCCCCGCCCGTCCCGCCACCGATCACGACGACACGCGGCCTGGTCTGGCCGATCGCCGCCGGAGCGGCGAGTACTGCGCCGGTGGCCGCGATGGTTCCGAGGAATCTCCGTCTGTCGATGTTCATCGTTTCCTCCCTGTTGCGCGTCAGTCTGCAATCGTCTCGAAATAGGCGGCGAGCGCCGCGATCTCCTCCTCGGTCAGCCGGCCGGCCATCATTTGCATCACCGGGTGCGGCCGCAGCTTTTGCCTGTAGGCATGCATCGCCAGAACGAAATTCTCAGCCGGCCAATGGGTGATCGACGGGATGCCCTCGTCCGTGCCGTCGGCACGGTGGCAGGTCTGGCATTCCGCGGCGAGGTATTCGCCAAACTCCGGGTCGCCCTTCAGCGCGAGGATTTCGGGCGCCAGTTCCGGCACGTCACGGCGCGCGGTGGGCGCGGCTTCCGGGATGTCCCGCGGACGGTCCGAAAAGTCGCGCAGAAAGGCGAGAAGGTCGGCGCGCTTGTCCGCATCGCCAAGACCCGGATAGGACATCCGGGTCCCCGATGCGAAGGTGCGCGGGTTGGCGATGTAGGCATCGAGCGTTTCAAGCGTCCAGACGACGCCGTCGCGCCCGGCGCGGGTCAGGCTTTTCGAGTAGTTGAAATCCGGCAAGCTCGCCGCGCGGCGGCCGAAGACACCGTTGAGCTTCGGGCCCGTGGCGTTTTCCGCCCCCGGCCCGATCTCGTGGCAACCGGAGCAGTCGGCCCAGACCGCCGATCCGTTTTCGGCATTGCCAATCTCGGTTGCGGACAGCGCCTTGATACCCAGCGCTGGGATCAGCGCAAGGCAGAGGGCGAGGCGCAAGGTGCCCCGCCCGCGCATCTTATCCGCCAAAGGTGCCCAGATAGGCGATCACGGCGTCGATCTCCTCCTGTTTCTTCAAGCCCGCGAACGACATCTTGGTGCCCTTCATATAGCCTTTGGGATTGGCAAGAAACTCTGCCATCGTCTCGGGCGTCCAGATCAGGCCGGCATCCGCCGCCCCCGTCATCGGGTTGGAATACTTGAAGCCCTCCACCGAACCCGCCGCGCGGCCGACGATACCGTTCAGCATCGGGCCGGTGGCGTTCTTGGCGCCGTCGCCGACCTTGTGGCAGGCGGCACACTTCTTGAACACCTTCGCGCCCGCTTCGAGCATTGCCGGATCGGCGGCGGCGGTTTCGGGTTCCGCTGCCTCGGCGGCGGGTGCTTCGGCGACGGGTGCTTCGGCCGGGGCCGCTTCGGGTTCGGCCTGCGCGACCTCCGTGGCTGGATCGCCGCTATCCTCGGGCGTCACGTCGAGAACCGTCGCATGGGCGGTGATCTCCACGCTCTCCTTGCAGTTCTCCATGCACGGCTCGCGGATGAAGGCCGGAAGCTCCAGCGTGTCGCGGTCATCCTCGATGAACCCGTCGGCATTCGTCATCTGGACCTCGGCGAGCGTGTCCTTCGACAGCACGAAATCGTCCTCGATGAGGTCGTTCGAATAAAGGATATAGGCGACGATCGCGTAGACCTCGTCGTTCGAAAGCGTCTGCGCGTTGCCGAAGGGCATCGAGCGGTGGACGTAGTCCCAGACGGTCGAGGCATAGGGCCAGTAGGACCCCACCGTCTTGACCGGGTCGGCGCGGTTCAGCGTGTTGAAACCGCCGGCGAGCACCGGCCAGCGGCCGACGCCTTCGCCGAACTCGCCGTGGCAGACGGCGCAGTTTTCCGAAAAGAGCTCCTCGCCGGTCAGCGCGTCGCCGGATCCTTCCGGCAAGCCGAGCCCGTCAGGGCGCACATCGTGGTCCCAGGCGGCGACTTCCTCGGGCAGGGCGGCGCGGCCAAGTCCGAGTTTCTCGGCCAAAGCCGGGCTGGCGAGAAGTGCGGCGGCGAGTGCCGGCGCGGCAAACTTACGAAACTTCGACATTCTCGGCCTCCCCGCTCGTCCGGACCCACCAGGTCTGGATGCAGTTGTTGTGGTAGATGGAATTGACGCCCCGGAATGCGCGAAGCTCATCCTTGGTCGGCTGGACGTAGCCCGTCGCGTCCATCGCGCGCGATTGCAGCAGCATCTCGGACCCGTCCCAGACATGATCAAGGTAGAACCGCGTCAGCGCCTTGTCCTGACCCGGCGCGGCAAGCCGCGCCTCGCGCCAGGTCTTGCCACCGTCGACGGTGACATCGACCCGCGTGATCGGGCCCCTGCCCGACCACGCAAGGCCGGTGATCACCAGGGGGCCCGTTCCGTGAGTGATGGGCATCTGGGGCGACGGCGCAGTGATGACGGACTTCGCGTCCATCACCCAGGTGAATTTGCGGCTGGTGCCGTCTTCGAGCGTATCGGTGTATTTCGACGTCTCTTCGCGGCTTTCCCACGGCTGATCGCCGATCTCGACCCGGCGCAGCCATTTGACCCACATGTTGCCTTCCCATCCGGGCACGACAAGCCGGACCGGGTAGCCGTGTTCCATCCGCAAGGCCTCGCCATTGGCCTTGAAGGCGACGAGGCAATCGTCCATCGCCTTCTCAAGCGGGATCGAGCGGCCATTCGACGAGGCGTCGGCGCCTTCGACATAGATCCATTTTCCCTCGGGCTTGACGCCGGCCTCTTCCAGAAGTGTGCGGAGCGGCACGCCGGTATATTCCATGTTGTGAATCATGCCGTGGGTGAACTGCGACCCGTTGAGTTGGGAGCCGGCCCATTCCATGCCGGTATTCGCCGCGCATTCGAGGAAATAGGTCCGCGTCACGCGCGGGAAGCGTTCGAGATCGGCATAGGTGAAGATCAACGGCTGGTCGACAAGCCCGTTGATCATCAGCCGGTAATCGTCCTTGCTGACTTCGATGGCGCCGGAGTGATGGCGCTCGAACGCGCAGCCCTGCGGCGTGATCGTACCGTCGAGCGCGTGGATCGGCGTGAAGTTGATCGAGGAGATCGGATCGGCCGTCAGCCACGACACGTTGCGGCGCACCACGTCGGCCTCGAAGCGGATCGGCAATCCGTAGGGGGTGGCATCGACGCCAGCGCCCAGTTCCCGTGCCCAGGGCTGGACCTCGGTGATCAGCGGATCGGGGGCGCCCTGCGCCCGCGCCAGCCCGGCGGTCGCAACAGCCCCGCCGGCGGCAAGGCCGGCACCCAGGAAGGCGCGGCGGCTTGTGGTTTTCTCTTCGGTCTCAGACATTGAAACCTCCTGTCCTGTCGTCGTGTCTGTCATCTTCAGGCCCCTGTGACCTGAACCGAGGTGTTGGGGTCGATCGTCACCGCGCCCTGCTTCCTGATCCAACCCTCCACGAGGTCCCAGATCGCCGGGCCTTCGGTGCCTTCGTTCACGCTGGCCCAGCCGGCGACGACGTAGCTCTTCGCCGGATCGACGGCCTCGCCGGTCTTCAGCATGGTCATGTCGGTGATGCGGCTGCCCTGCGGTTTTGAGACGTCGATGCGGTAGCCCATGCCGCCGACGCGGACCATGTCGCCGCCCTGCTGGTAATAGGGATCGGGGTTGAAGAGGTTGTCGGCCACGTCCTCGAGGATCGTGTGGAGCGTCTCGCCCGTCATCTCGCTGCGATAGGCGGCCGGGTAGCTCATCGCGGTCGCGTTGTGCAGGTCCTCGCGGGTGATGTCTTCGCCGGGTAGGAGCGACGGCCCCCAGCGGAAGCCGGGCGACAGGGCGATGTCGGCCTGATGTTCGTCGATCAGCGCATTGCAGATCAGGTCGTCCCAGGTGCCGTTGAAATTGCCCCGGCGGTAGAGGAGGCTGTCGGTGGTGCCGAGCACCTCTTCAAGCTCTGCCTTGAACGGCGCGCGCTCCGCATCGATCAGGGCGGCGACCTCGGCATCGGGTTCGATCACGTCCGAGAAGATCGGGATCAGCTTGTGGCGGAAGCCGAGCATCTGGCCGTTCTGCACGTCGAGGTCGACACGGCTGATGAACTTGCCGTTGGAGCCCGAAGCGATCAGCAGGGTCTGGCCGACCATCACCGGTTCGGGCAGCGCATCATGGGTATGGCCGGTGAGGATCACGTCGATGCCCGGCACATTGCCGGCCATCTTGCGGTCCACGTCGAAGCCGTTGTGGGAGAGCACCACGACCAGATCGGCGCCGGCGTCGCGAACCTCCTGCACCACCTCGGCCATCCGCTCCTCGCGCACGCCGAAGGAGAGGTTGGGGAACATCCATTTCGGGTTGGCGATGGGAAGATAGGGGAAGGCCTGACCGATAACCGCGACATTCGCACCGCCGACCTCGAACATCTTGTAGGGTTCATAGGCCGGTTCGTCCCACTCGGCGTCGAATATGTTCGCGCCGAGGAAGGGGAAGTCGAGGCCATCGACGATCTCCGTCACCCGGTCGATGCCGAGCGTGAATTCCCAATGCGAGGTCATCGCGTCGGGCTTCAGCGCATTCATCACGTTGACCATGTCCTGACCGGCCGTTCTCTGCGCGGTAAGCGAGCCCTGCCAGGTGTCGCCACCGTCGAGCAGAAGCGCGTCGGGCCGTGCGGCGCGGATCGCCTTGATCACGGTGGCGCAACGGTCGAGCCCGCCCATCCGGCCGTAGCCCTTGGCGAGAGACGCGAAATCCTCGTAGGTCAGGGCGTAGGCATGGGGGCTGCCGCTCTCGATATTGAACATCTTGAGGAAATCGGCACCGGTGACATGCGGCGGCTGTCCGTTCACGGCGCCGACGCCGAGATTGATCTCCGGTTCGCGGAACCAGATCGGCTTCGTCTGGGCGTGGATGTCGGTGATATGGATGAGCGTCACGTTGCCGTAATCGTCGAACTCCAGAAGCCGGTCCTGGGTCAGCACCTGCTGCGCGGCAAGCCGCGACCAATTGCCGACGCCGGACGCGCCCCAGAGTGCGGACGCTGCCACAGTTGCCTGGAGGAAATCCCGCCGCGAAATCATGTCTGCCTGCCCTCGTGCTGCGGGCATAAGTCCGGCCAGCGCGCGACTGCGCGTGCGGCCCTGCCCCGATCAAAATGAACAAACGAACGGGTCCGGGCGGCGGCCGCCCGGACCCATATTCGGTCAGTTGCGCACCGACGGTCCTTCAACCGACAGACCGTTGCCGCGCGACGCGACGTAGGTCTCAAGCGCGATGAACTCGGGCGAGCCGGGCTTGAAGGTCTCGGCCCGCGTGTCGCGGATGCAACCCTTGAAGCGGTTTTGGATCGACGAGAGCTTGGCATCCTTGAGACGGTAGACCGGGAAGCCGTTGATCTGGCCCTGGCTCAGGTGGTCGGCGCGGATGAAGTTGCCGTAGTTCTGCTCGTGACAATTCGCGCAGCTGAGTTCGAGCTGACCGTACCGGGTGTAATACATCTCCTTGCCCTTCTCCCAGAAGGGAGCGGCGGGGCCGTCGACGGCAACGTTCAT
>NCEA01000025.1:0-36445 GCA_002280515.1 Rhodobacterales bacterium 32-67-9 | reverse complement strand
GAGCGCGGTCATGTTGACCATAGCCGCGTCGTCCCAGCCCCAGGCCTCGGCGCCCATGCGTTCGGTTCGACACTCGTTGACATACATCTCGAGCGTCATCATCGTACCCTTCGCCTCGCTGAACTTCGGCATCTGGGTCCGCACGCCGGCCATGCTTTCCGGGGCCTCGTGGCAGGAGGCGCAGGACTTGCCTTCCGTCCCGTCCTCGGTGTTCCAGACATCCATCGCCGCCTCGACGCCGAGCATTCCGGGGTTGTCGAAATCGTCGCGCTGCATGTCGCGTGTATCGTCTTCGCGGAAATGCCAGCCGGAATACTGCTCGCTCAGCCCGTCGATGTAGTCGGGGGCGGAGGTCGTGTGGGTGACGATCTCGGTCTCTTCGTTGATCACCAGAGTGTCGTCCACGGGCTCGGCCCATGCAGAAAGCCCCGCAAAGGCGAAGGCCGCGGCCGCGCAAGTTCCGGCGAGTGTCTTGATCTTCATGCGTTATCCTCCCTGAGAGACCGCGCCGGCAACCCGGCAGCAGCCCTGTCCTCGGCGCTTGCGTCAGGCCACTTCGATCGGCTTCGTGTCCTCGTAGACGGAGCCGTCGTCGTCGTACCAGGTGAACTTGAACTCGCCGGCCGCATCGACCCTGGCGTCAAATTCGATATACGGGTTGGTCGAGATCGCCGGGTCGAGCGTCACGTCGATCACGTTCACGCCGTTGAAGTCACAGGTGAAGCGGTTGATGATCGAGCGCGGGATGACGTTGCCGTCCTTGTCCTTGCGCTGGCCCGATTCCATCGGGTGGCTGATCAGCGTCTTGATCGTCACCACGTCACCGGCAGCGGCCGACTTCGGGACTTTCACGCGCGGTTTGACATCTTTTGCCATGTTTCTTGCTCCCTAAGCTCAGCCGCCGCAGCCGCCGATGGTGACCTTGACCGTGGACGAGGCCTGCACGACGCTGCCGTCCGCCATCTTCGCCAGCGCGACGACGTCCTGCGTCTTGGCGAGGCGGATGCGGGTCGAGGCCGCCTGCGAACCGGCCGCGGGGCCGAAGTTGAACGTGCAGACCGACGGCGTCGGGTTGCCCGAGGCCAGAAGCATGATCGCGGTGGCACCTGGGGCGTCCACGGTGATCGGCACGGTGTTGCCGTTCTCGGCGATCTCGGGCGCGGTCAGGGTGATCCCGCCGGTGCCCACCGTGGCGCCGCCGGCGAAGGCCGCCGTCAGCTCCTCGACCGTTCCCGCCGCCATCGCCGGCAGCGGAAGCGCGGCGAAGGCGACGCCGCCAAGGCCGAGCGCCAGGGCATTCCGTCTCGATAGTTGCATCTTACGCTCCTTTTCCTGTCTGGTTCGGATCCCCTGGCCGCTCAATCCTTGAGCGTCAGGAGATAGGCCACGACATCCTCGATCTGCTGCGCGGTCAGCAGCGGCGGCAGTTCGCCCTCCGCCGCCTTGCCGGTGAAGGCGTCGCCGGGACGGATATAAGGCCCGGTCTTGTAGAAGGACGGCATCACCGTGCCGTCGAAGGTCATCTTGGCATCAGAGACGATTCCACGAAGCTGGGCTTCCTCCCACCGGCCGGCCGCGCCGTCGAGCGACGGACCTACGTTGCCCTGGAAGGCCACGTCCGGCATCGCCGACACGGTATGGCAAGCGACGCAATTGCCAAGCGCGCGGCTCGACATGACCTTCGCCCCTTCAGCCGGATCACCCGCGGCACCCGTCAATGACTGCGCGACGGCGCCTTCCTCGAAGGTCACGGCGGCCGGAGCGGTTTCGGCCGTGGCCGCCGGAACCGCGACGGCGGACAGCAGCAGGCCCAGCAGAATATGGCGCTTCATTGAAGTCCTCCCTGTTCTCTCCCGAATCCGAAGGTAGCGGAGGCCGGCCTCCAGATGCAACATAAAATTCAACTGCGTGAATATGTGAATGCGTAAAAGACGGATCGCCGCCCGTCCGCGCTCAGTTCGACATGCCGCCGGTGACCCGTTCAGCGAGGTATTTCTGGAAATGTTCCCCCGAGTCGTAGCCGTGGTCCTTCACCCACGTCAGCAGTGCAGCGGTGGTCTGCTTGCCGAAGGCACCGGGCATCGACACGACGGCCGCCTGCGCGGCAGTCTGCCCCTCGGCGACCTCCTCCGGCAGGAAGATCATCGTCGGGGTGAAGACGACCCCCCATTTCACCGCCATGTCCTTCTCGGGCAGCGCTTCCCCGTCAAAGTCGGTGACCTCGACATCGCCAAAGAGGTTCATCTGCACGACGAAATAGTTGTCGCGGATCAGAGCGTCGATCTCGGGCTCGGGAAAGATTTCCTCGTGCATCCTGGTGCAGTAGATGCAGCCCCTTTGCTCGACAATGACCAGAAGGCGCTTACCTTCCGCATTGGCCTCGGCCAGATCCTCGCGCATGTCCTTGAACGTGTCGCGCAGCCAGGTCGGCTTGTGCAAGCCGTCGTCGCCGAGAGGCGGAACCTCGAGCGCCGCAACCGGAAGGGCGAGCGAAAGCGCGACGGCGGCGGAAGCGAAAAAGCGAAGCATGGTGTCCCCCCCTCTGGGATGTCAGGTGAAATTCGTCGTCCAGGGCATGTATCGGATCATGAAGTCGGCAATGGCATTGACCGAGCCGGTGGCGATCAGCACCGCGAAGAGGATGAGCATCACCCCCATGATCTTTTCCACATGGCCAAGATATTTGCGGTTGCGGTTCATCCAGGCAAGAAACGGTTTCGCGAACACCGCCGCGAGTACGAAGGGCGCGGTCATGCCCGCGCCGTAGACGAAAAGCAGCGCCGCACCTCGCCAGATCGCGTCGAGGCTGGACGCGACCATCAGGATCGCCGCCAGCGCCGGTCCGACGCAAGGCGTCCAGCCGAAGCCGAAGGCCAGCCCCATGATATAGGCGCCGACGACCGTCGTCGGTTCCACCTTCGCCTCAATCCTTGCCTCTCGGTAAAGGAACGGGATGCGCAGGATGCCGAGGAAATGCAGGCCGAAGACGATGAGGATCGCGGCGGCGACCCAGGACAGCGGCTCTAGCCATTGCCGGAACACCTGCCCCAGCGCCGTCGCCCCCATGCCGAGAAGCATGAAGATCGACGTGACGCCAAGCGCGAAGGCGATTGCGGAGAGAATCAGCCGCTTCTGCGCCCCCGGCGCAATGGTCTGGTCCGACCGCAGCTCCGCCATCGAAATCCCGGCCATGTAGCACAGGTAGAACGGCACCATCGGCAGGATGCAGGGCGAGAGGAAAGACAGCAGCCCCGCCAGGAGCGCGCCAGCGAAGGTCGGATCGAAAAGCATGGGTGTCCCCGCCTTGCCCCTAACGCAAAAACATATTACAATTTTTATATGTAATTGCAGAGGCGTCAACCATGCTGCGCGCTCTTGCCCTTCTGCCCCTCGCTCTGGCGGCCTTCGCGGCGCCGGCAGCGGCGGAATTGCGGCTCCTGATGGTGGAGCAGCCGGGCTGCGCCTATTGCGCGCGCTGGAATGCCGATATCGCGCCGATCTACCCCAAGACGCCGGAAGGACAGGCCGCGCCGCTGGAACGGGTGCAGCTGCGCGGCCCGTATCCCGAGGGGATCGCGCTCGGGCCGCGTCCGGTCTTCACACCGACCTTCATCCTGGTTCAGGGTGACCGGGAAGCCGGCCGGATCGAAGGCTATCCGGGAGAGGACTTCTTCTGGGGCCTCCTCGCGCGGATGCTGACGGATACCGGTGAGTACGAAGTGGAGGCGGTGCGATGAGGCGGCAATGGGGCGAGAAGGACATGCTGGCCGGCGCCACTGCCACCGACGCACCCGAGAGCGGTCACGAGCGGGCCCGCGACGGTATCGCGGCGATCGTGGATGACCTGGCCCTTTGAAAACCGCCGGGGGTCCGGCGTTGCAAGCCATCCACCTGCCGAAGATGTCGGGCCGGAAGTGGCCGACGATCTTGTCGGTCAGGCGGACGCGGCGGCCGGCTACCTGAAGGCACTGGCCCACGAAGGCCGGTTGATGATCCTGTGCCATCTTATCGACGGCGAAAAATCGGTGACTGAACTTGAAACGCTGCTTGCCTCGCGGCAGGCTGCGGTCAGCCAGCAGCTCGCCCGACTGCGGCTGGAGGGGCTGGTCAAGGCGCGGCGCGACGGGAAATTGATCCACTATTCCTTGAGCGACCCGCGAACCGCACGCATGATCGGACTGTTGAACGAGCTGTTCTGCCGGGAGAGGTAGATACGGCAGGGGGGAGAACGGGAATGGAGACGATACCACCGGGCGTTCTGGCCGCTCTTGCGGGCCTCATGGGCGGTCTCGTACTGGGCCTCGCGGCACGGCTCGGCGATTTCTGCACGCTCGGCGCGCTCGAATCGGCGGTCTACGGCGCCGATCAACGGCGCCTTCGGCTCTGGGGTGTTGTCCTTGGTGTCGCGATCATTGGCACGTTCGTGGCCGAAGCCCTCGGCCTCGCCGATCCGACCGCAGCTTTCTACCATACGATTGCCTGGAGTCCCGCAGCCTCGATCGTCGGCGGGCTGATCTTCGGCTACGGCATGGCGATGGCCGGCAATTGCGGTTTCGGCGCGCTGGTGCGCTTCGGTGGCGGCGACCTCCGGTCACTTGTCGTGGTCGTGGTCATCGGCATCTTCGCCTTCGTCACCCTGTCCGGCCCGATTGCGGCGCTGCGCACCGCGCTCTTTCCGCAGGCCGACGCGACCGGCCCCCAAGGCATCGCCCATTGGCTCTCGGCCAGGACAGGTCTGCCGCCATTGGCCTTCGCGCTGGTCGTCGGTCTTGCCGTCCTCGGCTGGGGCCTGTCGCATGCCCCGCTGAGGCAGGCGAGGGCCAAGGTCGCCTGGGGCGTCGCGGCCGGCCTTTCCGTCGTCTGGTGCCTTGTCGCGACAAGCTGGCTCTACGAAGCGAGTTTCGGCGAGATCGGGGTGGAAGGCCCCTCCTTCACCGCCCCCCTCGGCCGCACCATCATCTTCTTCATGACCTCGACGGCCGGCGGCGTGACCTTTTCGGTCGGCATCGTCTCGGGCGTGCTTCTCGGCGCCTTCGCCGGATCGTCGATCCGCGGCCTCTTCCGCTGGGAAGCCTGCGAAGACCCGCGCGAGCTTGGCCGGCAGGTCTCCGGCGCGGCCCTAATGGGGATCGGCGGTACGCTGGCGCTCGGTTGCTCGGTCGGTCAGGGCGTCACCGCGATGGCGACGCTCGCCTTTTCGGCGCCGGTGACGCTGGCCGCGATCGTCGCCGGCGGCATGTTCGGCCTTCGGCAACTGATCGGCGGCTACCAGCCCGACTGATCCGGACGCCCCCCAACCACCGCGAACCTCCGATCTTCGGACCTTGGTCCGATGACTTGCACGGACGAATGGCCGATGATGCCAGGCATGAGGTCCGGGGAAGGTCCGCACTGGTCGCGGGGGTGTTCCGAACGACTTGGCCCTTGTGCGACGAGTGTGACAGCGTCGGAGAGGCCGGCGATCACCAGCAAGGAATACGAACATGGAAGACATCACATTCAAGTCCGGTCGTCTCGCCGTTATGCTCGGCACCGCGGCCTTCATCGTTGCGCTGCCGTTCCACATGACCTTCGACAAGGCCGAGGGCATCATCGCAGTGAAAGCGTCCCAGGCGTTCGCGAAAAGTGGCGATGACGATGGCGACGACGACCACAGCGGCTCCGGCGGTGGCGATGACGACGATGACGACAACAGCGGTTCGGGCAGCGATGACGATGATGATGACGACAGCAGCGGCTCCGGCAGCAGCGACGACAGCGACGATGACGACGACAGCAGCGACGACAGCAGCGACGACGACTCCTCGTCCTCGTCCAGTTCCGGCGGTACGAGCAGCGGTTCGACAGACGGGGCGAACGGTGGCGTGACCGTTTCCAAGATCGAGGTCTCCTCTTCCGGGGTCGAGGTCCGCTATTCCGACGGCACCAAGGAAGAGATCGAAAACGGCCGCTACGAGCGCAAGAATGCAGCCGGTCGCACGGTCGAGGAACGCCGGGCGACGCAGGCCGATCTCGACCGGATCCTGAGTCTCAACTGAGGTGGTCAGGCGCAATGTGTGACAAGGCCCGGGGCGTGCGCAGCGCGCCCCGGGTTTCGGCCGGTCGTCCAGCTACCGGTCACTTTTCGAAGGGGGCCCCTGTGCGGCGGTTCGTTGTCTTCTTCCTTCTCGCCGCCCTGATCTGGGGCGTTCTGCCGGTGATTCAGCCGCTTGTTGACGCTGACAGCGGCGCGGCCCATGCCAGCAGCGGATCCTCGGATGATGACGATGACGATGACGACGATGACGACGACAACAGCGGAAGCGGCTCAGGCAACTCGGGCTCAGGCAGTTCCGGATCAGGCAGCGGTTCAAATTCAGGGAGTTCCGGCTCAGGGAGTTCCGGCTCAGGCAGTTCCGGCACAGGCAACTCGGCGTCAGGAAACGCCGGCACCGCATCCGGCGGATCGGGATCCGGTGGTGCCGCGCTCTTTGGCGGCGACGGCATCCATGTCCAGTTTTCGGATGGCCACACCGAACGCATTCGCGGCAGCCGCTTCGAAAAGCTCGACGCGCGCGGTCGTGTCGTCGAACGACGGGCGGCGCGGCGGTCGGACCTGAACCGGCTGCGGACGCTCGGGTCGGCGGCAGGCCGGCAAGGCGTGCAGAACGTGGCCCAGGTGAACGAGGCGAGCGGCGCCATCGACATCACCGATTTCCGCGGCTGGCGCGAGATCGTTTCGCGCGGCTCTTACGTTCTGAAAGACCCGCGCGGCCGCACCGTCGCCCGCCGCCCCGTCACGACCGAGGATATTCGCCGCATCCGCGAGATGCTGAACCTCGACTGAAATCCGGCGCGGCCGACTATTTCTTCCGGTGATCGCGGACCAGCACCGCCGCCTCCACCCGGTTGCGCACATGCAGCTTTTGCAGGATCGCGGTCATGTAATGCTTCACGGTCTTTTCCTGAAGGTCGAGCGCGCGGCCAACTTCCTTGTTACTCTTGCCTTCGGCGACGAGCATGAGGATGTCCTCTTCCCGCTTTGAAAGATCGTCGATCGGGTTGGCGCTGCGCCGCGCCGTGCCGCCGTCGCGCATCGCGTTGAGAATGCGCGCGGCGAGCGTCGGCGAGACATAGGATTGCCCCCGCGCCACGTCTTTCACGATGGACACAAGCTCGCGCGAACCGACGCCTTTCAGCACGTAGCCGACCGCGCCCGCCTTCAGCGCCTGCATGACATCGTCGTCCTCCTCGGACACGGTCAGCATCGCGACCCGTGGCGGCGCCTCCATCGCCATGATCCGGCGGAGCGCTCCGATCCCGCCGCCAGACGGCATCGAGAGGTCGAGAAGCACGATGTCGGGCTGCAGCCGCTCGGTCAGCTCGACTGCCGTGTCGGCGTCCATCCCCTGCCCAACGACCGTGATCGCCGCATCATCGGACAAGCTGCGCGCCACCCCTTCGCGATAGAGCGGATGATCGTCGGCAATGACCACGCGGATTTGATCCATCACGTTGACCTCATGTCCAGTTCCATCCGTATCTCGGCGCCTGCCCCGTCCTCGCGGTTGCCCGCGGTCAGGGTTCCGCCGAGGCTTTCGATCCGGTCGCGCAGACCGCGCAGGCCGATGCCGGAAAAGTCCCCGCCACCAGCCGGCAATCCGTCCGCCCCCGGCGTCATTCCCGGCCCCCGGTCCTTGACCGCAAGGTGCAGGACACCGTCGGCAGAGCGGACCTCCACCTCCTGCCCGGCCCCGCCGGCATAGCGCCACGCATTGTTGAGCCCTTCCTGCACGAAGCGGTAGAGGCAGATCTTGGCCGCCTGCGACAAGCTGAGATCCACCGGCAGCTCACAGTTCACGGCGACCGGCGCCCCGGTCCGCGCCGCGTGGGTCTCGGCGACGCCGCGCACGATCTGCTCGGCGTTGCGGCTGTCGATATCGGGCAGCGAGAGACCCTTGGAGATCGAGCGCACTTCGCGGATCGCGTCCTTGACCGCGCGCTCCACCGAGTCGAGTTCGGCGGTGTCGCGGACCTGACCGCGCAGCGCGTCGAGCCGAAGCGCCGCGAAACTGAGAAGCTGGGCTGGGCCGTCGTGAAGATCGGCGCCGATGCGCCGAAGCGCCTGGTCGTTCATAGCCGAGGCCCGGGCGGCCGCCTGCTGTACCCTGCGGCGAAGCGCCATGTTATGGGCCGACAGCGCGTCGCGCTCGCGAAGCTGGGCGGTCAGCTCGTCGCGCTGGCGGTCGATGATCCGGCTGCCTCGCAGGACTATGAGATAGAGAATTCCGCCGATCGACAGGAATGTCAGCGCCACGGCGGTCCAGCTGTTGCGCTTGGCCGCTGTGAGGTCGTGTTCAAGCTGGGTCGCAACCTCGTAGAATTCGGCGACACCGATCACCTTGCCGGACCAGACCTCGCGCACCGGAGAATAGACCTCCAGGAGCGGCATGCCGAGGGCGTTTTCGCTCTGGTTCTCCTCGTCATTCAAATCCTTGAAGTTGGCGCGCACCTCGCCCGCGATGGCCGCGCCGAGATCACTGCTGACTTCGAAAGTTTGCCCGACGATCGTAGGATCGGTCGCGTGGACGACCAGCCCGCTCGGCTTCCAGAGCTTGAACGAAACCACTCGTCCGCCGAGTGGTGTGTTTGTTAAGATCTCGTCCAGCGCGCGGCGGGCGCCGGAAGACAGCACATCACCGTCCGCCATGTCCTGGCTTAGCGGCGAGATGATGCTGTCCATGTATTGCGACGTGGCAAGCGCGGTGTTGCGCACCACCCCGTCTTGAATCCGGGCCGTGACGATGCGGCCAATGAGAACCATCGACAGAACCATGATCACGCCGCCCGCGATGGCAAACTGCACCGCAAGCGAAAGATCGTTCCAGGACCTTAAGAGTGGCTTCATCGCGCGTCCGGCCGGCTACCTCGCGTTACGTTCTAGGGGCCATTGTCTCCGGGCGATACGGCCTTTGGTCCGATGAGTTCCGAAAGGCTCAGCCAAGCGCCGCGACGTCGGTCGCGTCGATGATGAGCGCGAGCGACCAGAAGGCGGTCATCTCGGCCTCCCACGCGGCGCGGTCGGCGCCGACGCCGGGCACGAACCGTTCGACACGGAAGCCGAAACGCTCGAACCCGCATTGCGCGTGAGAGGTCAGGATGATCGGCGTCACCCCGCGTTCGAGCGCGGCAGCGGCGAGACGCAGCGCGGTGCGGGCCGGATCGGGGAGCGGCGCGTCGATCCGGATGCCGAGATAGGTGGCGCCGGTATCCTCGCGGTCCCAGAGCCGGGGCGACGGCGGCGGAAGGTCGGACGGCCAACCGCCAAGCCCCGTCCCCCGCCGCACAGACGGTGCCTCGCCGGCATCGAGGTCGACCGGGCCCGCGGGCGTGATCCGGGCCAGAACCGAAAGCCAGTGGTCCGGGGTCATCGCGGTTCCTCCCCGAGGATGAGGGCGGCCGCGTCGCAGTTGCCGGGTTCGGGCAACGTCGCCGCCACCAGCGCGGCACGGATCCGCTCGGCTTTGTCTTTGTCGAGGAAAGCCCGCACCTCGCGCTCCAGAAGCAGGACCTCGTGGGCCAGCACAGTCTCGGCCAGACCCCGGTCCGAAGCGGCGCGCGCGCGGCGTTCCTGATCGTCCATGAAGGTCGCCATCTGCGGCACGAAGATCGTCGGCACCGCATGGTAGAGCAGTTCGTGGAAGGAATTGTAGCCGGTGGCCGAGACGACCAGATCGGCGATCTGGCACAGGGCGAGGGCGTTCTGGGTCTGGACCACGCACGTGTTGCGCCAGCTTGCAAGGCCGGCCGGAACCACCGCGCCGGGTCAGACCACGATGAGGTGAAGGCAGCCCGGCCGTAGATCGAGCTGCGTGGCGAGCGCCTGCATCTGCGCCGTCCGGTCTGCGGCAACGCCACCGCCGAGCATGGTCACGACCAGTTCGCCCACCTCGCGCCCGAGCATCTGGCCAAGTGCCGCCCGGCGGGCCGCCCGTTCGGCGCCATCCGGCTGCGGCAGTCGCTGGACGATCGGCCCGACGGCGTGGACATGCGTGCCGGTGCTGCGGTCGCTGTTCAGTTCGGCAAAAGCCTCGCCCGGCACGATCACCCGGGCAAACGTGTGTTCGCGGTCAAGTGCCGTGGCGAGGGTTTGCCCCGCCTGCCATAGCCCGCGCCGGATCCATGTCGCGTCAAGGCCGTGCTCAAGGATCACCCGGTGGATCGAATCGAAGACGAACCCGCCGTCGAAAATCAGCCGGTCGCCCGACCTCAGCACCCGGCGGAGCCGCAGGTAGCTCAGAAGGTCGTTGGCGTGGTCTTCCACATGGTCCGGGCTTTTCTGCACCAGCGGCAGACAGTCGAACCCCCGGTCGAGGATGAGCGGCACGCAGCTTGGGAAGGCGGCGAAGGCGGGGTCGGCGCCCGGCCCCATCGCCTCGGCGATGAGGGTGCAGCGCCGCGCATGGCCTAGGCCGACACCGTTGGTGGGCAAAAAGACTGACCGGCTTGCTGCCGTCCCCTCAGGTGCGTCGGCCGCCGTCACGGTTGCCTCAAGGCCCAGCGCCTGTTCCAGCGCCTCGACAGAATGCGTCGCCAGCCACGGGCTTTTCTGCGCCTGCCGACCGATCTCGCGCCGGTTCACCAGCACGGTGTGCTGGACATAGTTCGCGAGCGCCGCGATCTCTTCGGGGCCGCGCAGCACGGGCGCGCCGCCCGCGAGGAAGCCGCCCGACGCGGTACAATCGATCGCCACCCGCCCTGACCGCATGAGATCGAGCGCGAAGGCCGCCATGCGTTCGCCGGGGACACTGTCGCCGAAGAAGGCGGCAATGTCGGCGAGCCGGGCGAAGGCGGCCGGCGAAAGTTCGGAATAGCCGAAGACCGTCAGCCCGGCATGGCGCGACGCCTTGACCTGCTCCTTGCCCTTGCCGGGCAGGATCACGTTCAGCCGGTAGTCCGGCAGGTTGTCCATCGCCGAGAGGACCGGCAGGGTCTGCGGATCATCCAGCGCCTCCTGCGGCAGGACTATGAACACTTGCGTCAACCGCTCTGGCGGCACCGGCGTCGGCGCTGCGGCAAGCGGCGAGATCGCATTGGCGACGAGCGG
Organism: Rhodobacterales bacterium 32-67-9; assembly: GCA_002280515.1. Taxonomy (GTDB): domain Bacteria; phylum Pseudomonadota; class Alphaproteobacteria; order Rhodobacterales; family Rhodobacteraceae; genus Albidovulum. Next base: position 25,359 of record NCEA01000025.1, on the reverse strand, counting down.
CGGCCCCTGAAGCGTGGCGAGATCGACGAGGTCGGGTTCGCGCCCGATGGCATAAGCGACCTTGGCCCGCGCCGCGATGGCCGATTGCCGGTCGGCGAAGCGGCCGACGACGGAAACCGCCACGTCCGCGCCGAGCCGTAATCCGCGCAGCGCCATCATAGTGTCCTGCGCAACGCTTTCGGCGCCGATCAGGATCACCCGGCGCAGCGTCACGCCGCCCAGATCGGCGAGAAAGGCCGCCACCTCGTATTTCTGGTAGCGCTCCACCTTCTCGGGGCGGGTGCGGTCGTCGAGGACGACACGGTGGCCACGCGCGGCAAGCTGCGTCGCGACCAGAAGCTTGGCGTCGAACGCCTTGTCGGTCCGCTCGCCGGCCTCGATAAGGATCATGCGGCCGCTCCGGTCCGGGGATCGAAAAGGCCCGCGAACCGCGCCCGGAACGCGTCGGCCGAGAATGCGGCGAGCGCCGCTTGCGCCGCTCGGACATGGCGAGCGAACCGCGCCGGGTCGTCGACGAAGGCGCGAATGATGCCGTCGACCTCCTCGGGGCGCGCGCCGATCACGCCGCCGCCGAATCCGGCCGCCGTCGCCTTGTCCGATATCACCACCTTGCCGGCGGCGATGCCTTCGGCGAGCACACGGCCGAAGCTTTCCTGCCAGGTGGGTGCGGTGAAATAGACCATGAAGTCGATCATTCCGAAATACCGAGCCAGTTCAAGGCCCCGGAACGGATAGACCTGCCAGTGCGCGGGGGCGCCCTCGGCAATCAGGAGGTCGGCGCCGAGGATCACATTGGCCTCGGCATGGCTCGGAAAGCAAAGGCCGAGATCGCCGGGGGGCGGAAACTTCTCGAATCCCGGACGGGAATGGCGGCCGCGCCGGTCGCGCGGGGTATCGGTCGGCGCGATCATCGGCAGATCGCAGATGTTGAACCAGTCCTCTTGCAGCACGTCCCAGCCGGGCGGCAGGCCGAAACGCCCGCCCCATGCGGCGACCGTGGCCCGGTTGTGCGCCGAGATCGGGGCCAGCGACTTGCGCAGAGCGAGCGTGCCGCGGTCAATCCGGTCAAGGCAGCCGGTTACGTCGAACGCCTCCTCGCCGCCGGGCCGGAGGAAGTTTTCATGAGTGACGACGATCAGGTGGCGGCACAGGACACGGCGGCCGAAACCGGACTCGAATTTCAGGAACGAGGGATTGTGAAGGATCACCGTGTCGGCGCTGACCGTGTCCGCGTCCCAGACCGACTCGATTCCCAGCGCCTCGAAAGCGGCGGCAAGCGGCGGCGCCGGGTCATGCCCCGCGAACATGCGCGAACTGACGGCATGCACGGCGGGCTGGCAAAGCGGCGCGATGGTCCGCAACTCCTCGGCCACGGCGGATGACGTGCCGCCGGGAAAGCGCGGGTCGAGCAGGTAGGCAATGCGGCCCGGCCCGGTCATCTCTTTCCTCCGGGTCGGGATGCGGCGGTCAATAGATGGCCGTCCTCGTCGCCGCGAAGCTCACCGCAGCCGTCGGCGGGACAACGGCGGTTTGCGCCGGGCGCGCGGCGAAAATGGCGAGCTGGCCGCTTTCGATGGCGGCGACGAAGGCTTTGAGTTCGAGCGCGAGCGCATCGTTGCCCGACATGATCCCGGGGTTGTCGACAAGGTATTTCCAGAGCGCGGCGCTATCCTTTTGCAGGATAAATTGCTCGATCTGCTGCAATTGCGCGATGTCGTAATCGGCCCGCGCCGGTGCGCCGGCGATCAGCAGAAACGCTGTAATGATCGCGAGAAGTCTTGGTTCAGGCATTTCGCCCCCATCATTTCGTTTCGACCCCGGCCCTTCCGGCCTTCGGTCCTAAAGGTGATCGCCGTTCCTGAGTTGCTGCAGGATCCGGTTTCTAAGGTTCAATAGCTGCGGATTGCCCGTGCTGCGCGTCCGCTTCGTCGATTTCCGCGCGGGCGCGGACGCGGCGCCGCCCTTCCCGGCCAGCCAGACCTCAATCGTGCCGGCCGGCGGGGCCGGGTCGAAGCTGGTGAAATCGCGAAGACGGGCGCCGACCTCGGTAGCAATCGCGGCGGCGGCCTCGGCATCGGCGGCATGGAAATAGCGCACGTTGCTTTCCGAGATGGTGAAACCCACGCGGCTCGGCTCGCCCACCGGCACACCCACCGCAACGAGCTTGTCCACGGTCTCGACAAGCGTGGCGTCGGCGACGCCGGCGGGGGCGTGCAGGACCACCGAGCCGGAAAAGAGCGGCGCGGCCGGCGGGCTGGGCTCCGCAGGCTCCGGTGCCGAGTAGGCGGCCGGCAGCGGCTGGCGGGAAAGCGGCGCATCGCCTTCGGTAACGCGCGGCAACGTCAGCCTGCCGGGCGCGGGCGCGGCCCAGCCAGCAATAGCGGCGGCAGTGAGGATAGCGGGGTCGGCCGGGGCAACGGCTGCGAGGTCCGTGGTGCCCGCGCCGATATTCGGAAGTTCGGGCGGCAGGGCGCTGTCGGTCGGCAGCAGGTCCGCCGGAACCGGCATTCCGACCGGGGTGGCGGTCGGGCGCGGCAGGATAACGGGTCCGGCATCGGCCGGCCCGGACGGCAACGGTTGGATCGCAGTGGCCGGTGAGGCAAGCGCGACGGGCACCGAACTGGCGAGAAGCGGTCCGTTCTGCGCGCCCCGTGGCGCCACGTCGGCGGCCTGCGGCTCCGCAGGCCGCGCGGCAACGACGAGCAGCGGGCGCTGAGCGGGAACCGGCACCGGCGTCACCACCGTGGAAAGCACTGCCGGGTCGGGTTGCGTCATGCCGGCGACCGGCGCCTGCGCGGTGGAAACCGAAGCGACGGTTTCGGGCGCGACCGGGACCGATCCCGTCCCGACATCGCGCAGCATCGGCCCGAAGAGGGCGGTCGCGGCGCCGATGAGCAGGCCGGCACCGAAGCCCGCGACGACATACACCGGCTTGCGGACAGGCTTCGCGGCCACCAGGACCAGGCGTTCGACAGGTTGGGGCGGTTTCAGCCGTTCGGCCGGCTGCCCGACCCTTGCGGTCGGCGCGATGGCGGGTTTCGCGGCCGGCGCAATGGCCGGGATCGGGGCCGGCGTCGGGACAGGTTTGGCTGGCGCAGGCGCGCGCGCCTGCCGTTCCACCAGCGGGACGACGGCTACCGACTGGCTCAACGCCTCGGCCATCCGGTCGCGTTTTGGCGCCGGGTTCGCGCCCTTTTCCCATGGCTTGCGGCCGGTGTTGAGAATGAATTCGTCGCCGGACGCTTCGCCGGACCGGGCCAGCGCCTGCTCGCGCTCTGCCCGCGCACGCGCCAGTCGGGCATGGAACGACCCCTTTGCCAGAAGCTCGTCGAAGCTTGGCAAATCACCGCCCACGATTGGCGGTGAAGCGACATTCGTCGCCGTTCTTTCCATTAGCCCCACCCTCTTGACGGCAGCGAAGAGGGTCCAACTGACCCAAGGCCGACTATTAAGTTACCCACGAACCCGTTTCGGCAGATGAAGCAGGTCCGACCACCACAGACTCGGATATTATCGGTGATTGCGGCAACATTCAAATGCCCGGTCTCGGATTTGTTCCGGATTAGCAGGTATCAGCCGGTACGGGTTACTGCCGTATTGGGTACTTCGCCTGCTTTCCCACAGCATTTTCCGCAATACGCGCGGCAACGGCCCGAACCGCCGCGATCTCGTCGCTGATTCCGGCAACCAGACGGCGGCTGGCAACGATCCGGCGCCCGCGCGCGAAGACATCGCGCACATCTTCGCGTCCCGCCGCGTAGACGAGGGTCGAATAGGGGTCGTAGGCCGGGATGAGATGCGGCGCGGCAAGGTCGACCAGCATCAGGTCGGCGTCCATGCCCGGCGCCAGAACCCCCTTCCGGGCGCCAAGCCCCGCCGCCGCCGCCCCGCCGCGCGTCGCCATCGCAACGATGTCGCGGGCGGGCAGGACATCCGGCTCTCCGGTGGCGAGGATGGCGAGGTAGGCCGTCTGCCGCATCGTCTTGAACATGTCGAGGTCATTGCCGCTGGAAGCCCCGTCGGTGCCAAGCGACAGGGTCAGCCCGGCTGCCCGCAGCGCCTTGAGCCGCGCCATGCCGGAGGCAAGCTTCGCGTTCGACAGCGGGCAATGCGCCACCGTGACGCCCCGCTCGGCCAGAAGCGCGATCTCGGCATCGTCGAGATGAACGGCATGGGCAAGAAGCGTGCCGGGTTGAAGGATGCCGCAGGTGTCGAGGATCCGCGCGGGCGTCGTGCCGTGCTGGTCCGCCACCAGCCGCATCTCGGACGGCGCCTCGGCGGCATGGATATGAACCGGAAGGCCGAGGCGGCCGGCCATCGCCGCGACCTCGCGCAATTTCTCCGCGTCGAGCGTGTAGGCCGAATGTGGCATCAGCATCAATTCGAGCCCCTCGGTGCCGCGATGACGGGCGACGAAGTCCTCGGCAAAGCGCAGTCGCTCGGGCCAAGGCAGGTGGTCGATGCCGTCGAACCCGATGAAGACCGGCCCGGAGGTAAGGCCAACGCCGACCTTTCCTGCCGCCTCGATCGTCGCGTCGGGATGGAAATACATGTCGACGACATGCGTCACCCCGCCAAGCGCCATTTCCGCCAGCCCGAGCGTGGCGCCCGCCCGCACCGTGTCCGGCGTGACATGCGCGGCCTCGGCCGCCCAGACGGCTTTCAGGAAACCGTCGAGCGGACGGTCGTCGGCAAGGCCGCGAAAGAGCACCATCGCCGCGTGGCAATGGGTGTTGACGAAGCCGGGAAGAAGAAGACTGCCTGCCGCATCCACCACCTCGTCCGCTTGCGTGCGGGCGGCGTCTGTGACCGGGCCAAGCGCGGTGATCCTGCCGCCGGTGATCGCCAGTGCCCCCTCGGCGAACTCGGTGAACTCCGCGTCCATCGTCAGGATGCGGGCATTGGTGATGAGCGTGTCGGCACGCACGGGGAATTCGGTCATCCGGGCCTCTCCGGTTGGGCCGGCAAGGCCGGGATCAGCGCCTGCATCAGCGCAAGAAGCTTCGGTTGCAGCGCCTTCGCGGCCTCCCATACCTCGGCCTCGTTCGTCACATGGGAATCGGCGGTGCTGGCCACCGCGATATTGGTCACGGCGGAGATGGCAAGGACGCGAAGACCAAGATAGCGGGCCATGATCACCTCGGGCACGGTCGACATGCCGACGAGGTCGCAGCCCGCCGACCGCAGGAGACGGATCAACGCGGGGGGCTCGAAGCTCGGCCCGGCGACATGGGCATAGGTGCCGCGCTTCAACCCGCCGATGCGTTCGGCAAGGGCAACGAGATCGGGATCGTAGGCGCGGTTCATCGAGACGAAGCGGGGGCCAAGCCCGGGATCGTTCGGCCCGAGAAGCGGGTCGAGACCTGAGGCGACGGCGAGCGAGAGGTGATCCTCGATCACCACCAGATCGCCGACGGCATAGTCGGGGTTCATGCCCCCCGCCGCATTGGTCAGGACGATGGCCTGCGCCCCCGAGCGCGGCCATGACGGCGACCGGAAACACCACCTGCTGCGGTGAATAGCCCTCGTAAAGATGCACCCGGCCCTGCATCACGATGCAGTCGCGTCCGAAAAGCCGGCCGAGGATCAGCCGCCCTTGGTGGCCCGGCGCGGTCGAGACCGGAAAGCCGGGGATCTCCGAATAGGGAATGGTGGTGCCCTCGACCTGATCGGCCAGTGGCCCGAGGCCGGACCCGAGGACCAGCGCGATTTCGGGACGGATGCCGGTCCGCCCCCGGATGAAGGCCGCCGCCTCGTCCACTTTGGATCTGAGCATGGGTCCTCCCCCAGCTGGTGCCGGACGGTTTTCGCACTCAGGTTGTGCCGGGGCAAGCCCGTCGGCGGTCTGCCGTCGATCAGAGAATGCGGGCGAGGAAGGCGCGGGTACGCGCCTCGCGCGGGTTGCTGAAGATCTCGGCGGGTGGACCCTCCTCGACGATCCGACCGGCATCGAGGAAACACACCTTGTCGGCCGCCTCGCGGGCGAAGGCCATCTCGTGCGTGGCGAGGATCATCGTCATGCCCTCTGCCTTCAGGGTACGCAGAACGTCGAGCACCTCGCCCACCAGTTCGGGATCGAGCGCCGAGGTCACCTCGTCGAAGAGCATCACCTCGGGTTTCATGGCAAGCGCCCGGATGATCGCCACCCGCTGCTGCTGGCCGCCTGAAAGCTGGTCGGGATAATGACCCATCCGGTCGGCGAGGCCGAAGCGGACGAAAAGCGCCTCCACCCCCGGCAGAAGCGCCGCGCGGGTCTTGCGCTGGATGCGGCGCGGGGCGAGCAGGACGTTCTCCAGCGCGGTCATGTGCGGGAAGAGGTTGAAGCTCTGGAACACCAGCCCGATGCGCTGGCGGATCGGCTGGGGATCAAGCTCGGGGTCGGTGATGTCGGTGCCGTCGAGCAGGATAAGGCCGTCGTCGACAGGTTCCAGCAGGTTCAGCGAGCGCAGGAGCGTGGACTTGCCCGAGCCGGAGGCGCCGATCAGGCAGACCATTTCGCCTTCGGAGACCTCGAGGTCGATGCCGCGCAGCACCGCGTTCGCGCCAAAGCTCTTCCAGACGTCGATCATCTGCAGTTTCGCCGCCATCAGCTGCGCGCCCGGTTCTGGCGGGCGATCATCCGGTCGACCGCGCGGGTGGCCGGCACCGTCACCGCGAGGAAGATCAGCGCAGCCCCGAGATAGGGCGTGAAATTCGCATGGATCGACTTGTAGACCCCGGCCTGGCGAAGGATCTCCACCGGGCCGATGAACGAGAGAAGCGCCACGTCCTTCTGGAGCGCGATGAGCAGGTTCATGTTGGCCGGGATTACCCGGCGGATCGCCTGCGGCAGGATCACGTAGCGCATCGTGTCCCAGTGCGAAAGGCCGAGCGAGGTCGCCGCGGCGCGCTGGCTTTCGTGAATGGATTCGATCCCGGTCCGGTAAACCTCCGCCACATAGGCCGAATAGGTCAGCACAACCGCGACGGTGCCCCAGATATAGGGGCTGTTCCAGGGCCGCGGCAGGCCAAGACCGGGAATACCGAACCCGACGAGGTAGATCACCAGGATCACCGGCACGCCGCGAAAGACGTCGTTGTAGACCGTCCCGAAAAGCCGGAGCGGGAAAAGCGCGGGCGAACGTGCGTCGCGGGCAAGCGCGATGACAAGGCCGAGCACTGCAATCATCGGCGCGCACCAGGCGAAGATCATCACGTCGACGAGGAAGGCCCGCAGAAGGCCGGGAAAGGTCTTGGTGAAGATGTCGAGGTTGAAGAAGGATTTCTGCACCCTCTCCCACCCCGGCGCCATCGGCACGAGGATCACGATCGCCGCGACCACCGCCACCGTGCTGGCGGCGGCGATCATCAGGCTTCGCCGGCGCAAGTGCGCCTCGCGCAGTTCGCGTCGCGTGGGGCCGCGCGCGGCGCTGCTGCCTGCGGCGGTCGTTTCCGCCCCGTCCGGGGTCATTGCCGCACGGTCACTCGATCACCGGAACGCCCGTCGCCTCCTGCAGCCATTCGGCCTCGATCGCGGCCAGCTTGCCGTCCTCGGTCATCGCCGCGAGCGCCTCGTTGGTGCAGTCGCGAAGGGGGTTGCCCTCTTCGAAGACGAGGCCGAAGGAATCCGGCGCCTCGGCCCCTTTCGGGAACTGGCCGAGCACGACGCCGTCGTCAAGGAGAACGGCTGCGGTGAAAAGCGCCGTGGGCAGGTCCATCATCGTCGCGTCGATCTGTCCGGCCTTCAGCGCCTCGGCGGTGTCGGCGGTCTCATCGTACAGCAGCGGATCGCTGTCCGGCCCGACCAGTTCCTGGACCAGCGCGGGCGCGGTCGTGCCGGCGGCGAGCCCCCATTTCAGCGCCTTCAGCGAGGCCACGGTCGGCGTTGCGCCGCCGTCGACCGTCGGCTTGCGCACCAGAACCGCCTGCGCCGCCGCATAGTAGGGCTCGGAGAAGTCGATGGTCTGATCCCGTTCGGCGGTGATCGAATATTGCTGGAGGTTGAAGTCGAACTCCTTCGGGCCCGGCTGGATCGCCTGGTCGAACGTGGTCGAGGTCCATTCCACATGATCGCGGTCGAACCCCATCCGCGCGGCGATCTCGTAGGCAACGGCGGCTTCGAACCCCTGTCCGGAGGCCGGATCGTTGTCGATCACCCAGGGGAAATAGGCCGGATTGCCGGTGGCGACGGTCAGCACGCCCTCTTTCAGCGTCTTGCCCACGGCGCAGCTTTCGTCGGCCGTGGCGGCACCGGCCGCAAAGGCCAGCGTGAACATCGCCGAGAACCCGATCTTGCCGAATGTCATCTCAAAGTCTCCCTGATCTGTCGCGGCCGGTCGCCGCACTTCGCGCCGGCCGAACCGGCACCGTCTTAACCTGCGCCAAGAGACGTGCGGCCGGCAGGGCCTGTCAACAGGAGAATGCGGGGGCGCGCAGCCGGACTTGCCGTAGCGTCCGCACGGCGAGAAAACCGGCGCAGCATCTCGACCTCGCGTCGAAGACTGCTACGCTATTCGTGGAAATCCGATTCCCGGCGTGAACGGAACGAGAGCCGATGCCCCTAGCCCGAACCCTGGCCCTGACCGGGCTGATCGCCCTTCCTCTGCCGGCTCTGGCCGAGATGCCGCTGACGGTGGAAATCGTCACCGCTCATGCGGAGGCGCAGTCCCAAAGCTATTCGCTGACCGGCGATATCCGCGCCCATGAAACCCTGAGCGCCGCATTTCCGATGGGCGGGCGGATTATCGAGGTTCTGGTCGATGCAGGAATGCGCGTCGAAAAGGGCTCGGTCCTCGCGCGGATGGATTCTGTCCAGCAGGAACAGTCGCTGCGCGCGGCAGAGGCCGGGATGCTGACCGCGACCGCCGATTACCGGCAGGCGGCAGAGGATCTCGACCGGCAGGACACGCTCTTGGAACGGGGCGCGACGACCCGGATCGCCCGCGACAGCGCCGAGGACGCGCTGCGCATCGCCGAGGGGGTTCTGGCCCAGGCGCGGGCGGAACTGGACCAGGCGACGAAAGCGGTGGCCGATACCGTGCTGCTGGCGCCGGAAAGCGCGACCGTCACCCGCCGCATGGCCGAGGCCGGACAGATCGTCGGCGCGGCCCAGCCAGTGATCGAACTGGCACTCGGCACCGAGGTCGACGCGGTCTTCGATGTGCCGGAGGTGATGCTCTCCATCGGAGAGGCGCCGCCGGTCGTCACGCTCAACCTCCTCGACACGCCGGACGACACCTTTACCGGACGGATCGACGAGATTTCGCCGGTGGTCGACGCGACGACCGGAACCGTCACGGTGAAGGTTTCGATCGACGCGCCGCCCGCGGGGCTGACCTTTGGCGATGCGGTGCGCGGCACCGTCGTGCGGACCGGCCCCGCCCAGGTGATCCTGCCCTATTCGGCGATCTCGGCCACGGTCGACGGGCCGTCGGTTTGGCGGGTCGATCCGGACACGATGAAAGTGGCCGCGCAACCGATCGTGATCGACCGCTACGAGACCGGACGGATCGTCGTCGCTTCGGGCATCGAGGATGGCATGCTGATCGTCGGCAAGGGCGCGCAGCTTCTCTTCCCCGGCCGGTCGGTGCAGGCGGCGGAGGGCACGCAATGAAGCGGCTCCTGCTGATCCTCGCCCTCGCCGGCCCCGCTGTGGCGGCGGACGCGCCGGCGCCCGAAGGTGCCGCGCCGCGCCCCGTGGTCTCGCTCATCGTCAATCCGCAGTCCGGCCTGCCCGTGACCTATGTCGGCACCGTCGCCGCCCGGATCGAGACCGACCTCGGCTTTCCGCAGGCCGGCACGATCGTGGAGCGGCCCGTCTCGGCGGGCGATACCGTCGTGACCGGCGAGGTCCTCGCGCGGCTCGATCCCGAAGACCTCGACGCCGACCTGCGCGCGGCAGAGGCCGGCGTCGCCGTGGCCGAGGCGCAGCTGCGCTCGGCCACCGACGCCCGCGACCGGGCCCGGGAACTCGCGGCGCGCGGCGTCGGCAGCGCCACGCGGCTCGAGGATGCCAGCCGGGCGCTCGTCGCCGCCGAGGCGCGGCTGGAACAGGCCCGTGCCGCGCTTGCGCGCGCCGCCGACCTGCGCCGGCTTGCGACGTTGACCGCGCCGCAGGACGGGGTCGTGACCGAGGTCGCAGCCGAACCGGGCGCCACGCTTTCGGCCGGGCAGCGGGTGCTGCGTCTGGCCGCGACCGGCGAGCGCGAGATCGTCATCGACCTCAGCGAGGCCGATGTCGCGGCCATCCAGCCGGGCGCCACCTTCACCGCGCGGCTCGCCGCCAACGCGGCCGTCACTGCGCCCGCTGTCCTCACCCGCGTCGACCCGGTGGCCGAACGCGCCACCCGCACGCGGCGGCTGCACCTGACGCTCACCGATCCGCCCGACGGGTTCCGCCTCGGCGCGCTGGCGCGGGTCACGCCGGTGGTCCACGCCGGCGCCGGTGTCGTGCTGCCGGTCGGTTCCGTCCTTGACCCCGAGAGCGCCCCGGCGGTCTGGGTCGTCGCCCCAGACGACCGTAGTGTTGCCCGCACGCCGGTCACGCTCGGAGCGACATTGGGCGGCTTCGTCCTCGTCGTGTCGGGCCTCACCGCCGGCGACGAGATCGTGACAAAGGGCATCCATTCGCTTGAGGACGGGCAGGTCGTCGGCCCGCGCGTGACGCCATGAGCCGCTTCAACCTTTCTGACTGGGCACTCAACCACCGCTCCTTCGTTTGGTTCCTGATGATCGTTTCGCTGGTCGCGGGTATTCTGTCCTATCTGTCCATCGGACGCGAGGAAGACCCCAATTTCGCGATCAAGACGATGATCATCAGCGCCGCCCTGCCCGGTGCCGACACAGCCGAGACGCTGACCCAGGTCACCGACCGGATCGAGAAGAAGCTCGAAGACCTCGACGAGTTGGACTTCACGCGGTCGGTCACGGCGCCGGGCCGCGCTGTTGTCTACCTGGAGCTTCTGCCGACGACCAAACCCGCGCAACTGCCGCTCATCTGGCAGCGCGTGCGCAACATGATGGCCGACATCCGGCCGGAATTTCCGGCCGAATTTGCGGGCTTTCAGTTCAACGACAATTTCGGCGACGTCTTCGGCAACATCTACGCCTTCACCTCGGACGGGTTCACCCCGCGCGAGGTGCGCGACTATGCCGAGACCGTGCGCCGCGCGGTGCAGGCTTTGCCCGACGCCGGCAAGGTCGAGATCTTCGGCACCCGCGACGAGGTGATCTACCTCGAATTTTCGACCGAGCGGCTCGCCGCGCTCGGCCTCAACCAGCAGGCGGTGCAGGCGACGCTCGCCGCGCAGAACGCGATCCTGCCATCGGGCGTGATCGACGCCGGGCCGGAGCAGGTGCTGGTGCGCATCGGCGGCCAGTTCTCCGGCACCGAGAGCCTTGAGGAGATCAACCTGCGTGTCGGCGACCGCTTCTTCCGGCTCGCCGACGTGGCGGAGATCCGGCGCGGATACGAGGACCCGCCATCCACCCTCTTCCGCTACCGGGGAGAGGGGGCGGTCGGACTGGCCGTCGGCATGAAGAAGGGCGCAAACATCATCGAGTTCGGCGCCCAGCTTGATGCGGTCATCGCCGAGGCGCAGGCGGCGCTGCCGATTGGCATCGACATCCATCAGGTCGCCAACCAGCCGCATGTGGTGGACGAGGCGGTCGGCCATTTCCTCAAGGCACTTCTAGAGGCGGTACTGATCGTCCTTGCCGTCAGCTTCATCTCGCTCGGGATGCGCGCCGGGCTGGTCGTCACGCTGACGATCCCGCTCGTCCTCGCCATTACTTTCGTGGTGATGCAATATTCGGGCTTCACCCTGCAACGCATCTCTCTCGGCGCGCTGATCATCGCGCTCGGCCTTCTCGTCGACGACGCGATGATCGCCATCGAGACGATGATCGCGCGGCTGGAGAAGGGCGAGAGCCTGTCGCGCGCCGCCTCCTATGCCTGGACCTCGATCGCCTTTCCGATGCTGACCGGCACGCTGGTCACGGTGGCGGGGTTCATCCCCGTCGGCCTCAACAACTCCGCAGCGGGCGAGTTCACCTTCTCGCTCTTCGTCGTCATCGCGGTGTCACTGCTGGTCTCTTGGATCGTCGCGGTGCTTTTCGCGCCGCTTCTGGGCGTCACCTTCCTGCCCGCGAAGATGAAGCATCACGACACGGGGCCTGGCCGGGCGCGGCGTGGCTTTCACCGTCTCCTGCGGCTTGCCATGCGGTTCCGCTGGGTCACGATCGCGCTGACCGTCGCGGCCTTCGGCTTCTCGATCTACAGCATGCGCTTCGTCGAGCAGCAGTTCTTCCCGAACTCCGACCGGCCGGAGCTGATCCTCGATTTCGCGCTGCCGCAGAACGCCTCCATCGCCGAGACCTCGGCCGAAATGGCGCGGATGGAAGAGCAACTCGACGGCAACGACAAGGTGCTGTTCTGGTCGGCCTATGTCGGGCGCGGCGCGCCGCGCTTCCTGCTTGCCTACGACGTGCCGACGCCCGGCCCGAACATGGGCCAGATCGTGATCCAGACGCCTTCCGTCGAGGCGCGGGACACGCTCCGGGCAGAACTGCGCGAGATCGCGGCGCGCGACTTTCCCGGCATCGACATCTACGTCAAGCTGCTGGATATCGGCCCACCGGTCGGCCGCCCGGTCCAGTACCGGCTGAGCGGCCCCGATGTCGGCGTGCTGCGCGACCGCGCCCGCGAACTTGCCGCCCTGCTCTCGACCGACGAGCGGCTGGCCAACATCGTCATGGACTGGAACGAACCGGCCCGCGTCGTCCGGGTCAACATCCAGCAGGACAAGGCCCGCCAGCTTGGCGTCACCCCGCGCGACATTGCCGCGGCACTGAACGCGATCTATGACGGGTCAACCGTCACCGAGCTTCGCGACGCCGCCTATCTGGTCGACATCGTCGCGCGCGGCGATGCGACCTCGCGCCGGTCGGTCGAGGCTTTGGCGGGACTGCAACTTTCGACCACGGGCGGCGTGACGATCCCGCTCCGCTCGCTCGCGACCTTCGAATACGGGACCGAGCAGCCGGTGATCCACCAGCGCAACCGGATGCCGACGATCACCGTCAAGGCGGCGATCACGACGAAGGACCAGCCGGCGACCATCGTCGCAGCACTCGCCGACCGGATCGCGGATTTCGATGCCGCCCTGCCCCCCGGCGCCCATGTCGAGGTCGGCGGCGCCGTCGCGGAAAGCGAGAAAAGCCAGGCGCCCATCGCTGCCGTCGTGCCCTTGATGATCCTGATCATGCTGACGCTGATCATGGTGCAGACCCAGGGCTTCCGCCTCGCCTTCGTCGTCCTCTGCGCCGCGCCGCTTGGCCTGATCGGCGTCGTCGCCGCGCTGGTGCCGTCGGGCGCGCCATTGGGCTTCGTCGCGATCCTCGGTGTCCTCGCCCTCATCGGTATCCTGATCCGCAACTCGATCATCCTCGTCGACGAGATCGAGGTCCTGCGCGAAAAGGGCCGGTCGGCCTGGGACGCGGTTTTCGAGGCCTCGGACGCCCGCGCCCGGCCGATCCTGCTGACGGCGGCGGCGGCGAGCCTCGCGCTGATCCCGATCTCGCGGCAGATCTTCTGGGGGCCGATGGCCTACGCGATGATGGGGGGCATCATCGCCGGGACGATCATCACGCTGGTCTTCGTGCCAGCGCTTTACCTCGCCGTCTTCCGGGTGAAGCCGGAACCTCAGGAATAGTCGGACACCAGAAGGTGGCGGGGGGCGACATCTTCCTCCACCACCGGGAAGCGGCCGATCGGGTCGCGGAACACGTTGTCGGTGCGGTCGTCGTTGACGGTCGAGACCTCGCCGATCAGCACGTCGGCGCCCTCGGCCCAGAAGGCATGCCAGACGCCCGGCATCAGCGTGACGGATTCCCCCGGCGCAAGCTTCAGAAGCCCGCCGGCCGGCAGGCGCCGGAGGGTGCCGTCGACCGGCACCGCAACCTCGGCGGCGGGGTCGATCCCGCCCGCCGCATCGGGCGCGAAAAGCTCCAGCACCAGCGTGCCGCCGCCCCGGTTGATGATATCTTCGGCCTTGATGTTGTGCCGGTGCATCGGGCTCAACTGGTCCTTGCGCGAGATCATGATCTTTTCGGCGTAAAGCATTCCCCGCCCGCGCGCGAGGTCGGCGGCATCGCCGTTGCGGACGGTGAAGAGAAACAGGCCAAGCGCGTCGTACCGGCCCTGCCCGTAATCGGTGATGTCCCAGCCGAGCCCGCGCGCGGCATGGTCGCTGCCTGCCGCGATGGCCGCGCGCATCCGGTCCGGCGACCAGTAGGCGAAGGGTGGCAGGGTGTAGCCGAAAGAGCGGATGAAGGCATCGGCCTCGCCGAGGATGGCGTTGATCTCGGATCGCTTCATGGGATCTTTCCTCCGTCCCGGCTTCGTCGCCGGCCGAGGATGATCGCGCGATGGCCGCTTCGCAAGCCCGGATCGCAGGCTGCGCCGAGCCGGTGGAATCCGGGTAGTCCCGCCGAAAATACAACCCAGCCGCGAAAGGTTCATCGTTTCAGACGATGCGGCCGCCACATTTCCGCCGCAATTCTGAAGAGGAGCCGCAAGCTTGATCTTCGGTTCGTCTCTCTCTGCCCCGGATCGTCCGGGACCAATTTGAACGCATGTGAGGAGATTCCAATGCGCGCAACTCTGATGAAGAAGCTTCGTTCCTTCCGTCACAACGACGAAGGTGTGACCCTGGTCGAATACGGCGTCGCAGTCGCCCTGGCCGTCGCCGTCGGAACCGGCGGCCTCTTGGCGCTCGGCGGCGACATCAACGGCGCGCTTGCCGCGGCCGGCCTTGCGATGCCGTAAGCCACCAGAGCTTTTGCAGGCCGGGCGGCGCACCAACGACCCGGCCTGCACAACGACTTCAAGCCAAGCGCGACCCGGGACTGACGCGCACTTCACCCCGTCCCGACCAGTTATCAGGAGAATTGCCGTGGGAGCCCGTTCCATCCTCGTCGCCCTGCTCGGTGTCGCCGTCGCCGGAGGATCGGCCTTCGGCGCCCGCGAATACCTCGACCGCAGCCGCGCCGTCGCCGCGACCGATCCCGAGGCCGCACTCGTCTCCGTCATCGTGGCGGGACGCGATATTCCCTTCGGTCAGGCGATACAGCCGCAGATGTTGCAGGTCATGGCCTGGCCCCGCACGGCGTTGCCGCCGGGTGCCATCACCGAACTCGACACGCTCGTTCCCGCCCCCGGCATGCCGCCGCGCCGGGCCACCCGCGAGATGGCGCAAGGCGAACTGATCCTCTCCTCCAAGGTCTCCGACTTCGGCGAGAAGGTGACGATCGTGCAAAGCCTTGGCGAAAATACCCGCGCGATGGCGATCAAGGTCGAGGCCGAGACCGCCGTCGGTGGTTTTGTCACGCCGGGCGACAGCGTCGATATCGTGCTGACCCAGGGCCGCGACGCCACATTGCGGGCCGTCACTATCTTGCAGAACATCCGCATCCTCGGCGTCGACCAGGATGCGGACCGCCAAAGCGACCAACCCGAGATCGCCAAGACTGTCACGGTCGAGGTGACGCCGGAGCAGGGCCAGACGCTGGCGCTGGCGCAGAAGGCCGGCACGCTCAGCCTGTCGCTCCGCACGCTCGACAATGCCGTCGACCAGCCGCTCGATTCGATCCGCCTCTCCGACATCCTGCGCGACAAGTCGCCGGTGACAGAAGTCGTCGCCAAGTCCACGATCAAGGTACGGCGCGCCAATGCCGTCGAGGTCGTGGAGGTCGAGTGACACGTTGGGAGCCATCGCCATGACACGCCGCCGCGCCATCGCGACCTTCACGTCGGACGAAGCCGGCGCGGTGCTGGTCTTCTGGGCCCTGGCGCTCGCCGTGGTGCTCGGCATCGTGGCGCTCTCCTTCGATTTCGGCCGCATCGCCGCGACGCAGTCCGAGCTTCAGGCCTATGCCGACCAGGTCGCGCTCGCCGCCGCCGGAGAGCTTGACGGGCGGAGCGACTCGATCACCCGCGCCACGAATGCGGCGGCGAACCTGATCACCGACAGCCAGACCTTCGGCAACGGCGCGCAAGCGCTGGCGGGCGGTGTCGACTATGCCATCGACTTCTACGACACGCTGCCGGCGGCCAGCGACACGGCGAGCCTCGCCGCCGGGCTGACGACGGTGCCCGAGGACGCGATCTATGCCCGCGTGGTGATGACACCGAAGACCGTCGCCTTCTCCTTCGGTGCGGCCTTCTTCGCGCTCACCGGCAACACGCCCGCCAACAACAGCGTCGGCGCCACTGCGGTCGCCGGGTTCACCCAATACGCCTGCGACATCACTCCGCTCATGTTCTGCCTGCCCACGCCGAACTACAAGGCCGACGCCAATATCGGCGACATGATCCTGCTGCGGTCGGGCGGCAACAACGCGGCCTGGGGGCCGGGCGATTTCGGCTTCCTCGACCCCTCCAAGGCCAAGGTCGACCCGAACGGACCCTGCGGCGGCCTGACGGGTGCGCAACTCGATGCCTGCCTGCTGGGGGCGCAAGGCTCCATCACCCAGTGTTTCGCCCAGCGCGGCGTCGATACCGAGCCGGGCCAGAAGGTCGGGATCGAGGATGCGAGCTTCAATGTCCGCTTCGACATCTACAATGCGATCATGAACGGCAAGAAGAACGATCCGGCCTATGCGCCGGCGCCGAACGTGATCAAGGGCATCGTGCCGAGCGGCGGTGGTGCCTGCATCGGGGGCAATCCGCAACCCTCGCCCGATACGCTCGGCCTGCCGCGCGACACCTGCTTCGGCGCCGGCACCTGCGGCAGCGGCGGCCGCTATGGGGACGGCGACTGGTCGGTCGGGCGCACCGCCTATGTCGCGGCGAACTACGGCGGCACCGATCCGCATCCCGGTGCTTCGACGCGCTACGAATATTACCTCGCCGAGATCGCCGCGGCCGGTGGCGGCGCGTCGACCACCGCGATCCTCAGCGGCCTGGCCGAGACCGGGCGCCCGCAATGTTCCAGCTACCAGTCGATCGACCCCGACCGCCGCGTCGTCGTCGCAGCCGCCGTCAACTGCGACCCCAACGCCGGTGGAACCCAGATCAACGGCCAGACCAACAACGTGCCGGTCGAGGAGTTCTTCCGCATGTTCCTGACCGAGCCGGTCGGCACCGACGGCCTGTCGCCGCCGACGCTCGATCTCTGGGTCGAGGTGGTGGGTTCGGCCGGCGGGGCCGGCAGCGGCACCGGTGGGTCGGGCGGGGTCTTCCACGATGTCGTGCAGCTTTACAGGTAGGCGATGACCCGAACCCCCACATCCGGACGTTTCGGTCGGCTCCGCCGCTTCCTGGGCGGCGAAGACGGGGCCGCGCTGGTCGAGTTCGCCATCGTCCTGCCGATGATGCTTCTCGTCTTCGCGGTCATCATCGAGGGCAGCCGCCTGATGATCGCCTTCCAGAGCGCCATCGGCGGAGTGCGCGACGCCACGCGCTATCTTGCCCGCGTCGTGCCGTCGGACATCTGCACGACCGGGGGCTCGGTCTCGGGCTATGCGCCGCAATTGCAGACCATCGTCGGCCAGAGCACGTCCGGCGGTTCTTTCCTGCCGGCCGGCGTCATCGTCAACTCCGTGACGCCTGCGCTCACCTGCGTCGCGGGCACCTACCGGATCAGTCCGGCCCCGGTGGCGAGCGTTACCGCCAAAGTCTCCATCACCTTTCCCTTCGCCGGCATCTTCGGACTGAACGGGGGGACGCTGGCGCCGATCGTCACGAATGTCAGCGATTCAGCGCGGGTCTTCGGCTCATGACCCGGACCCGCGATATCCTGCGCCGCTTCCGGCGCGACGAGGACGGCACCACGCTGGTCGAACTGGCGATCGTGATCCCGCTCTTCCTCCTGATCTTCTTCGCGCTGGTGGATTTCGGCCGGATGGGCGCGGAATACGTGATGGCCGACAAGGCTATGCAACTCGCGTCGCGTATTGCCGTTGTGCGGCCGCCGGCCTGCGCCAGTGTCCCCACGTTCAATCCGCGTGCCGTGGTGGCGCCGAACACGGTTCCGCCAGCCTTCGGCACCAAATGCGCGTCCGGCGGAGCAATCTGCGCAAGCCCTGCACCGGTCTCCTGTGTCGGTAGCCCTGGCGATCCCACGGCAGCAGAAATCTGGACGGCCATATCGCCACTGATGCCGCAAGGGTCAAGCGTCGGGGACCTCTGGTTCGAGTATGCCTTTGACCCGAATCTCAACTTCCTCGGCGGGCCCTACGTGCCGGTCGTGACGGTCGAAATCCGCAACCTGAACTTCCAGTTCGTGACGCCCCTTGGCGGGCTCGCGGCACTGGCGACCGGCGGCGCCGGAACCGGCCCCGGTACGACCCTGCCCTTCCCGGCAATGAGCATGTCTCTGCCGGGCGAAGACCTCGATCTTGGTGAGAACGGATGAGTGGACGCGGGCGTCCCGCCCGCCGGAAGGATGACGAGATGACCACGACGACCAAATCCATGCTTGTGATTGCGCCCGAGGCCAGCGTCTCGGAAGCGATCGGGAAATCGCTGTCTGGCGACAAGGGCGTGCGGGTGGACACCCAGACCTCGACGCTCGCCGGAATGAACGGGCGGGCGGTCAAGGCCTTGGCCGACTACGACGTCATCCTGTTTCAGACGAGCCCCGACGATCAGGCTGAACTTTCCGCGATCCGCGATCTGGTCGCGCATCGCCGGTCCGGCACGAAGCTTGTGGCGCTGGCCGACGGGAACATCTCCCTGACGCAGGCGCGGGCGCTGTCGAACGCCGGCGTGGACGAGGTCCTGCCCCTGCCGACGGCAGCGGGCGACGTGGACCGGCAGGTCGCGCGGCTCGGCCGGCAACAGGCGGGCGGCGGCACCCGCGCCGGCCGGATCATCGCCGTTGCCCAGGCGCGCGGCGGGGTCGGATCGACCACCGTCGCGGTCAACCTCGCCGATCAGCTGGCCGCCGGCGCCGGCCTCAGAAGACGCGAGGCGCGCCCGAAGGTGGCGATCGTGGATTTCGATCTGCAGTTCGGCACGATCGGATCGTTCCTCGACCTCGGCGAACAGGACACGCTTCTGCAACTCGCGCTCGACGGCACGGTCCCGGATGCGAATTTCCTCGAACAATCGATGGTGGTGGCCGAGAACGGCCTTTCGGTCCTTGCGGCGCCGTCGAAATTCGCGCCGCTCGATTCGCTCAGGTCCGAGCAGGTCGCGGCGATCCTCGACACATTGCGCGAGACACATGATTACATCATTGTCGACCTGCCACGCGCCCTTGTCGGATGGATCGAACCCATCGTAGAGCGCGCCGATGAATTCCTGGTCGTCACTGACATTTCGGTGCCTTCGATTCGTCATTGCCGGCGGCTGATCGAGTTTTTCACCCAGGACAATCCTGCCCTGTCGGTCGAGATCGTCGTCAACCACCAGCGCCGGCCGCTGTTTCGGTCGCGGCTGCACCGCGAGGCAGCCAAGGTGCTCGACCGCAAGCTCGACCACTGGCTGCCGCACGACCCACGCTCGGCCGCCGCCGCCTCTGATCGGGGAAAGCCCCTGTCACGTGTCGCGCCGCGCTCTGCCCTCGGCAAGGCGATGACGCAGCTCGCCCGGTCCACGCGCAGTGGCCACTCCGCCACCGCTCACCGGTCCAGATCATAAGGAGAAACGGCCGTGTTCAGGCATTTTACCCGTTCCGAAAAGCCGTCGAGGTCGAACGTTGTCGAACTTGGCGCCAAAGTCGCCCGCCCCTTGCCAGTAAAGCCGGAACCGAGCCCGCAAGAGAGCGAGTTGACCGCTCGGCTCGAGCTGAAGAGCCATCTGCACGACGTGCTGCTTGACCGGCTGAACCTTGCCGTGATCGACAAGGTCCAGCCCGAGGAATTGCGCCGCGAGGTGGCGACGCTGGTGTCGCAGGTTCTGAGCGAGGAAGGCCGGCCGATGCGCGCCGAGGAATTCAAGCAACTCGTCGACGAGCTTCTGGACGAAGTGCTCGGGTTCGGCCCGCTGGAGCCGTTGCTGGCCGACCCGACGATCAACGACATCCTCGTGAACTCGCACCGCAACGTCTATGTCGAGCGTTTCGGCGTTCTCGAGAAAAGCAAGGTCCGGTTCCGCGACGAGCGCCATCTTCTGCGGATCATCGACAAGATCGTCAGCCGCATCGGGCGGCGTGTGGACGAATCCACGCCCTGGGTCGATGCGCGGCTGGAGGATGGCAGCCGTGTCAACGCGATCATCCGGCCCTGCGCGGTCGACGGCCCCTCGGTTTCGATCCGCAAGTTTTCGCGCAATCCCCTGACGATGGAGCGCATGGTCGAGATCGGCACGCTGAACCCGCAGGCGTCGATCCTTCTGACGGCCCTCGTGCAGGCCCGGATGAATGTCCTGATTTCCGGCGGCACCGGATCGGGAAAGACGACGATGCTCAACGCGCTGTCGTCGCATATCGGCTCGCGTGAGCGGGTGGTGACGATCGAGGATGCGGCCGAATTGCAGCTTCAGCAGGACCATGTCGTCCGGCTGGAGACCCGGCCCGCCAGCCCGACGGGCACTGGCGTCGTCACCCAGCGCGACCTTGTGCGTAACGCGCTCAGGATGCGACCCGACCGGATCATCGTCGGCGAGGTGCGCGGGGCAGAGACGTTCGACATGCTCCAGGCGATGAACACCGGCCACGAAGGCTCGATGACTACGGTCCACGCCAACACCGCGCGCGACGCGCTTGGCCGGATCGAGCAGATGGTGACGATGATCGGGCTGGATTTCCCGGTTTCGGCGATCCGCTCGCAGATCGCGTCGGGCCTTGACATGGTGGTGCAGCTTAACCGCCTCAGCGACGGGTCGCGCCGGGTGATGAGTATTTCCGAGATCACCGGCATGGAGGGCAATACGATCACCATGCAGGACATCTATGTTTTCCGCAAAACCGGGGTGTCCGAAACCGGTGCCATCACCGGCGCCTTCGTTGCCACCGGGATCCGGCCGAAATGCTACGACCGGCTGGTGCAGGCGGGGGTCGACCTCAAGCCCGACCTCTTCATGAACGAAGGAGTGGGCGCATGACCCTCCTGACCGAGTTCGACTGGTCGTCGCTGGTCTATGTCGGAATCTTCCTCGGCGTCCTGATGACCTTCGAGGGCCTGCGCCAGATCGCCTCGCGGAGCGAGAGCCGGTCGGAGGCGCGGAACCGGCGGATGCGGATGATCGCGGCCGGCGCATCGACAGAAGAGCTTCTGCGGCTCTTGAAACCCGGCCGCGACGGCTGGCAACTCGACGGTGTGCCGTTCCTCGGCACCTTGCCGGCGGATCTGCGCAAGGCCGGGCTGCTAATCCGCCCTGGCCTCTTCATGATGCTTGCGGCGGGCGGGACGGCGGTCTTGGCGCTGGCCGCGTCGACCGTGGTTCCGGCGCTGCTGGCGGGAGCGATCGCGGTCCTCGCCTGCCTCGTCGTCCCGGTGATCTGGGTCCAGATGCTGCGCAATCGCCGGATGGCGGCGTTGGTCGCACAATTGCCCGATGCGCTCGAACTCATGGCGCGGGGCCTGACGGTCGGCCATCCTCTGAATGCGACGATCGCGTCGGTCGCCACCGACATGAAGGACCCGGTCGCGACGGAGTTCGGCATCATGGTCGACCAGATCAGCTATGGCGACGACATCGTCGGTTCCGTGATGGACCTCGCCGACAGGACCGGGCTGGAGGACGTGCGCTATCTTGCGGTCGCGATCGCGATCCAGCACGGCACCGGCGGCAATCTCGCCCGGGTTCTGGAAACGCTGTCCAAGGTGATCCGCGAGCGAATGGCGATGCGGCGGCGGATCAAGGCCATCTCGGCGGAAGGGCGGCTGACCTCGATCTTCCTGTCGTGCCTGCCGCTGATCATCCTCGGCGCCACCTCGATCACCGCGCCGGGCTACTATGTCGACGTCAGCGGCGACCCCCTTTTCAAGCCGTTCGCGATCATCGTCAGCGTCCTCATCGTGGCCAACTTCCTGGTCATGCGGCGGCTGGTGAATTTCAGGTTCTGACCCCGGAGGGACAGCCATGTTCGAATCGTTCGCGACGTACCTGCTTTCCGTCGGCCTCACGCCGCAGACGCTGATCGTCCTCGGCACCGGCGTCGGCGCGATGCTGGTTGTCTTCGGCCTCTCCGGCACAATGGCGGGCAAGGACCCGGTCCTGCGCCGGATGGAAGCACAGGCGCGCGGCCGACCGGTGGCGGAGGACGCAGGTCTCTTGCGCCACAGAAGTTCCGATCCCAAGGGGCTGATGAAGACGCTGATCCCCGTCGACCGCAAGGAACGCACCGAGGTCGAACGGCAGCTGGCGCTGGCCGGGTTCACCGGCCCGCATTCGGTGCGCAACTACTACCTCCTGCGGCTCGGCTTCGGGATCGTGCTTCCGGCGGCCCTGCTTGCCGTGATCTGGGCGGCGCGGACCGGGATCATTGCCCTGCCCGAAGCGCTCGACACCCGGATCGGCGGCTGGAGCCAGTTGCATGTCTTCCAGATCCTGAGCGTCCTGGTCGCCGTCGGTTTCTTCGGACCGGCGATCGCTCTGAGATCCCGCGCGGAGGAACGGCGGCGTGCGATCGAAGAGAGCTTTCCGAACGCGCTCGACCTGATCCAGATTTCGGTGGAGGCGGGGCTTGGCTTCGACGCCGCGATGATCCGTGTCGGCAACGAGCTGGAAAAGACCGCACCGGCAATCGCCGGAGAGATGCTGGCAGCGCAGCGCGAGATCCAGGCCGGCCGGTCTCGTGACCGCGCGCTTCTCGACATGGCCGGCCGCACCGGCGTGGAAGAGGTCAGCGCCTTCGCGAATGTCGTCCTGCAGTCGATGAAGTTCGGCACCAGCATCTCCGACACGCTGACCGCCTACGCGAGCGAAATGCGCCGCAACCGCGAGTTCCGCGCCCAGGAAATGGCCAACAAGCTGCCGGTCAAGATGTCCGGCGTCATGGCATCACTGATGCTGCCGGCCCTTCTGCTTCTGACGCTCGGCCCTGTCGTCATTCGGTATATGCGTTATATGGCGGGATGAGTCTCTTAAAATCGCCCAGCCAACCGCCGCGAATCTCTCGGAATTATCGACAATGCCGGCGATTTATTCCGAATTTGATCGCGCCAAGCGCCCGATATTCAACCTAGGATTGATTTTTTCAACGATTCACCGAGGGATTGCGGCAATTTGTTGACTGAAAAGTGTCGTCAATGGACACTTTCCTTCGGGGGACGGGCGTGGGTGCCTTTCCAAAATGAATAAGCATCGGGACGCGTTCCGATATGTCCGTATTTTAACGGACCGGATCCCGCTGATTGATTTGTGTGGGGTAATAAATGGAACGTGCGATTTTCGAAGAGCCGCATCGGGTGCCTGCGGAAAACGGTTTTATCGAGTCCAATGTTATCGAGGCGATCGCCGACTGGTGCGACGCCCTTCACGGCGACCTCGCCTTGCAGGACGCATTCGCGGCGCTGGCCACCGGACTTGGGGCCGAGGCCGGAATGTTGGTCCGGACCCATCTGAACGATTTGCGCCCGATCCGCATCGCGATCTGGGACAACCAGGCCGAGCGCAGCAGCTCGCCGCTGAAGACATCCTTTGCCGACGGCCATTTCGGCCCTCATCTGGCGCGGCCACGGCCCGCCTCTGTCTGGCTCGCTTCGATGCATGAAGGTGACGGCGACGCCGATCCGGCGCTCGACATCTGGCAATCGCGGCGCGGAATGTCCGATTTCGCGGTCCTGGTCCTCAGCAGCGGACCGATGACGCGCGATCACGTCGAATTGCATTTTACCGATCGGGTGTCGGCCTCAATGCAGTCGGCGCTGAGCGTCGTGTTGCCGACGATGGCGCGGACATGGGCAAGCCGACAGGTCGGACTGGTGACCCGGACCGTGCTCAACCACCGCATCGCGCAGGATATCGGTCAGGTGAACCCGGGGCCCAGAATGCTGCTCGGCCCATCCAATCCCGCAAAGCTCAGTCGCGCGGAATTCCGGGTGTGCCTGCTTCTCAGCCGCGGCCTCTCGACGCTGGGTGTCGCCGAGGAGCTTTCGGTATCGGAGGCGACCATCCGGTCGCATCTGCGTAGCATCTACGCAAAGACCGACACATCGAGCCTTGCCGAGCTGGTCTTCAACCTCTTGCGGGCACGGCCGGACGCCTCGGCGCTGTCCGACCTGCGCTGCGCCTGAACCATGGCGCCGATGGTCCCGCTGCTGCTGATCGCGCCGCTCCTGGTGGCCGTGGCCTATTCGGACCTGAGCCGCATGCGAATTCCCAACGCGCTCAGCCTCGTCGCGGTGGCGGTTTTCGGGCTCTATGCGCTCATCGCGCCGCCCGACGATCTGGTCTTGCGGATCGCGGTCGCCGGCACGGTCTTCGTGCTTGGCTTCGGCGCCTTTTGCCTCGGGCTCTTCGGTGGCGGCGACGTAAAGATGCTGTCGGCGCTGCTTCTCTTCGTGCCAACCCCGACCATGCCGCTCTTCGGCTTCGTTTTCTCAGCCTCGATGCTGGCGGGGATCGCCATCGTGCTCGGCCTCCGGCGGCTGCCTGCCGCCCATAGGCTCGGCTGGAAGTCGATCTCGGGCAGCACCGGTTTTCCGATGGGCCTGTCGATCGCGATGGCCGGGCTGGTTCACCCGGCCGCCACGATCCTGATCGCCTCCCGTCTGCCCGTCTGACCCCCGGGGTCAGAGCGCGACTTCCTCGAACCGGTTCACGAGCAGCACAGGCTTCTTCGTCAGACCGCGCGCCTCCTGCACCTCTGCCCGCTCCAGCGGGTCGGCATCCTTCAGCGCGCCGAAGGAATAGGCCGTCATCGCTTCAAGGTCGCGGATACGAACCTGGAAGGTCTTGTACTCGCCGAAGGCAAAGCCTTCCGCCGCCTCGACCAGATCGCGGTCGGAAAGCAGTTTCTGGATCAGGTGGCCCTGGCTCAGCACATAGGCAGTGGCGTGCAGGCGGATCGTCTCCATCTCCTGTTCGGCCAGCATCGTGACCACTTTCCAGAAGCTCAGCGGCAGCGGTGCACCGGTCGTGCCAAGTTCTGGATCGTCGTCTGAATAGACCGGCCCGGTGAAGACATTGGCGCGAAAGCCGAAGGTGCGGGCATTGGTCAGGATATAGTCCTCGAGCCCGAGCCAAAGGTCCGCGTTGCGGTTCAGCCCGGCATGCTGGGGGCTGGCATTGGTGTAGTGGAAACTGTCGAGATTGGCGCGCTTCGCCTCCGCGTCCGTGTCACCCCAGTTGGTCTCGGACCGCCGGACCATGTGACCCCTGTCGATCGCCGCATCGCCGTAAGCCTCGCGGTCAAGCTGGATCGCGCGCGGGATGCGCAGGTCGTAGCTCTGGGTCTCGGCCACCTCGCGGGCGGCGGCGGCGAGGTG
>NCEA01000024.1 GCA_002280515.1 Rhodobacterales bacterium 32-67-9 | reverse complement strand
GTTTGAGCAGAATGCGTTTATAGCGAGGATTGCGTGCACTCATCTGCTGAGCCATTGGCGTTGTTTCTCCTGCGGCGTTGTATGACCAGGTTGCATGACCGGCGTGGCCGTACAACCAGAAAATATCTGCGCTATGACAGCGCAATTGCGTATTGGTGCCAAACGATGACTATACAGGGACAAAAAACGATTTCTTTATCCCAGTTCGACAAAAAGGCCGCGCGCGTAAGCGGGCAGCCTCTTTGAGAACAGCAGGAAGCTTTACTGCTTGGTCGCGGCGACCTGAGCGGCCACTTCAGCAGCGAAGTCGACCTCGGCGCGCTCGATACCTTCGCCTACTTCATAACGCACGAAGGAAACGATCTCGGCACCGGCTTTCTTCACCAGCTCACCAACTTTCACTTCCGAATCCATGATGAAGGCTTGCTCGACCAGGCTGGCTTCGGCGAGGAACTTGTTGATGCGACCCTTGACCATGTTCTCGACGATGTTTTCCGGCTTGCCGGCAATCTTCTCGGCGTTCAGCTGCAGGAAGATTTCCTTTTCCTTGGCAATCAGTTCCTCGGACACCTGGTCCGGGCTGACCACGGCCGGGTTGCTGGCGGCGACGTGCATGGCAACGTGCTTGGCCAGCTCTTCGCTACCACCCTTGAGCACAACCAGAACACCGATACGGTGACCGTGCAGGTAAGCACCCACGGTTTCGCCGGAGACGGCAGTCAGGCGACGAATGTTGACGTTCTCGCCGCACTTGGCAATGAGCGCCTCACGGTTGCTTTCCTGAGCAGCGATCAGCGGAGCGGCATCGGTCATGTTTTCAGCGAAGGCTTGCTCGACGCTGTTGCTGACGAAATTCTTGAAGTCTTCCTGCAGAGCCAGGAAGTCGGTCTGGGAGTTGACTTCGATGATCACGGCACGCGTGTTGTCGTCGGCGACCTTGATCGCGATGGAACCTTCGGCGGCGATGTTGCCAGCTTTCTTGGCAGCCTTGATGGCACCCGCAGCACGCATGTCGTCGATGGCTTTTTCGATATCACCGCCAGCAGCAGTGAGTGCCTTTTTGCAATCCATCATGCCTTGGCCAGTGCGCTCGCGCAGTTCTTTAACCAGGGCTGCAGTAATCTCTGCCATGTTCGCAAATCCTCTCGATTCGTTATCGATCATCGCCCCTTACCAGAGCGATCAATTCGGAAGTGGCAAAAAGGGGGCATAGCCCCCTTCTTGTTCACCGGGTTCAACTAGGCGGTACCACTCGCTCAGCCTTGAGCGGCCTCGGGGGCTGCTTCTTCGACGAACTCGTCAGCACCACCGGCGCCGTTCTGGCGATCCACCTTTCGGTCCATGTCCTCGACCGCGTCGTGGCGGAACTGACCCCGCATTACGGCGCCGATTGCCCGGTTGCCGTGATCTGGCGGGCAAGCTGGCCCGACCAGCGCATCGTGCGCGCCACGCTTGCGACGCTCGAAACCGCCGTCGGTGCCGAGATGGAGCGCACCGCGCTGATCTTCGTCGGCCATTCGCTGGGGGCGGAGGATTTCGACGAAAGCAGGCTCTATGCCGGAGATTATGACCGTCGCTATCGGCCCGTAGGCACCAGCCCGCGCTTTCCGGAGACGACATGATCCCTCCCGGGCTGATCATCTCCGCGCCGGCATCGGGCATCGGGAAGACGACGCTGATGCTCGGGCTACTGGGGGCGTTCCGCGCCGCCGGGCTGACCGTCCAGCCGTTCAAGAGCGGGCCGGATTACATCGACCCGGCCTTTCACCGCGCGGCGTCGGGGCGGATGTCGGTCAATCTCGACAGTTGGGCGATGGCGGCGGACCGCATCGCCGGGCTGATCGGGGCGGCGGAGGGGGCCGATCTGGTGCTGGCCGAGGGCTCGATGGGCCTTTTTGACGGTGTAGCCCGTCGCGGTGCCTGTGGCACCGGTGCTTCCGCCGACCTGTCGGCGCTGACCGGATGGCCGGTGGTCCTTGTCCTCGACGTGTCGGGTCAGGCGCAGTCGGCGGCGGCCGTCGCCAAGGGCTTTGCCGGGTTCCGCCCGGATGTGAGCGTGGCCGGTGTCGTCCTGAACCAGGTGGCGAGCCCAAGGCACGAGGCGCTGGTGCGCGCCGGGATGGAGGCGGCCGGCATCCACGTGTTCGGCGCCCTGCCGCGCAACGCGACGATCGAGATGCCGGAGCGGCACCTTGGCCTCGTCCAGGCGGAGGAGACGCCGGAACTTGACCGAATCATCGCCGAGGCGGGTGCCTTCGTTGCGCAACACCTCGACCTCGACACGTTGCGCGGCGCGGCGCGGGCGGGCACGCTTGGCCCCGGCGATCCGGTGCGCGTCACGCCGCCTGGCCAGCGGATCGCGCTGGCCCGCGACGCCGCGTTTTCCTTCGTCTACCCGCATCTTATCGACGGCTGGCGCGCCGCCGGCGCCGAGATCCTGCCCTTCTCGCCGCTCGCTGACGAAGGCCCCGACGACAGCGCCGATTGCTGCTGGCTGCCCGGCGGCTATCCGGAGCTGCATGGCGGGCGACTGGCCGCGGCGGGCCGGTTTCGGCAAGGTTTGACACGGTTTTCGCGGACAAGACCAGTCCACGGCGAGTGTGGCGGCTACATGGCGATGGGCGCGGCACTTATCGACCGGGAAGGGCAGCGGCACGAGATGGCCGGGCTTCTCGGCCTCGTGACCTCGTTCGAGAAGCGAAAGATGCATCTCGGCTACCGGCTGGCCGAACTTGATGCCGCCATTCCGGGCCACGGAAGCGGGGCGAAGCTCAGGGGGCACGAGTTTCACTACTCGACCATCGTCGACCAACCCGATATTGCGCTGGCGCGGGTGGTGGATGCCAACGGCGATCCGGTGCCTGAGACAGGATCGCGCCGGGGCCTCGCGACCGGCACCTTCTTTCACCTCATCGCGGAGGCGATATGAACGGCTTCGTCAGTTTCGTCTCGTCCGGCCCCGGCGATCCGGAGCTTCTGACCGTGCGGGCCGTCGCGCGATTGCAGGCCGCTGATGTGATCCTTTTCGACGACCTTTCGTCGGGTCCGATCCTTTCGCATGCCCATCCGGGGGCGGATCTTGTCGGTGTCGGCAAGCGGGCGGGCCGTCCCTCCGCCCGGCAGGATCACGTCAACCGGCTCTTGATCGACTATGCCCGGACCGGGGCGAAGGTGGTCCGGCTGAAATCCGGCGATTGCGGGATGTTCGGCCGGCTGGAGGAAGAGATCATCGCGGTGCGCGGCGAGGGCATCGGGTACGAGATCATCCCCGGCGTGACCTCGGCGATGGCCGCCGCCGCCGCCGCAGGCATTCCCCTGACCCGCAGGCTGACCGCGCGGCGGGTGCAGTTCGTGACCGGCCATGACGTGACCGGCGCGCTGCCGGAGGACCTCAACCTCGCCGCCCTTGCCGACCCGACCGCGACGACGGTCGTCTTCATGGGCAAGCGCACCTTCGCCGAGCTTGCCCGCCGGCTTCAGGGCGCCGGACTGGCGGCGGAGACCCCGGCGCTTCTGGCAGAAAGCGTCTCTACCCCCGAGCAGAAGCTGGTGCGCGGCACCCTTGCCACGATGGAGCGGCTGATCGCGGAGGAGGCGTCGGATGGCCCGGCGCTGATCCTTCTCGGCCCGCTCGCGGAGGGGGGATGAGCCGGATCACCGTCACCGTCTGCCGGACCTGCCCGGCGGGGGAGGCCGGTCTGGCATCCTTGCTGAAAACCGCCGCTGCCGACCTCGGGTGCGAGGTGCGGGAAACCGACTGCATGTCCGGCTGCACCCGCCCTTCGACGGTCGCGTTCCGCGCGTCGGGAAAGACGGCCTATCTTTTCGGCGACGTGACGGGGGACGATTTGCCGAACCTGCTCACCTTCCTGCGGCTCTACGCGGCCTCTCCCGATGGCACGCTGGCCGATGCACGCCCGCTTGGCAGCCTGCGGGAAAAGGCACTCGCCCGCATTCCGGGCTGAGGCGGCGGCGCGCCAAGGTCGCAATATGCCGATCCCGTGGCGCAATCCGCCTTGACCCGACGCCCCGCATGCTGGCAGATGGAAGGGCATGGTGTCCGATCGGCGCAAAGCGTCCGGACCGAAACGGGAATGGGGTAGGGTGGACCAAAGGCGGCACCCGAAGCCTCAACCGCCCCCGCGACTGTAAGCGGCGAGCGGCTTTCCAATAGCCACTGGGGGCGACCCCCGGGAAGGCGGAAGGCACGCAGCGACCCGCAAGTCAGGAGACCGGCCATGCGTGAAGGCAACGCGAACGCCGTCGGGTGTGACGGCAAGGAGAGACACATGTACGCGACCACCCATCCCGCCGCCAAGACGTCCACCGGGCTTCTGTCCATCGTCTTCGTCGCCCTCGTCGGCGCCACGGTCCTGTTCGTCGCAGGCCACGCCCAGTCGGCGACCTTGCATGACGCCGCGCATGACGTGCGCCACGCGACCGGTTTCCCCTGCCACTGAGCTGGCCGGACAGTCCGAACCGATGATTCAACGCATGCTGGCCGGCGGGCTTATCGCCGGCTTTGCGGCGGGGCTGCTTGCGGCCCTGCTGCATTTCGCTTTCATGCAGGAGCTTATTCTCCTGGGTGAGGATTATGAAACCGGGGTGCTGGTCCACTTTGCAGGCGCTGGAGATGCGCCGGCCGAGCCGGGCCACTCCCACGCCGCCGGCGAGGCGGCCGATGATCATGGCGGAAACGGGGACGGCGGCGGTGCCAGCCGCAACGTGCTGACCGTGCTCTTTACCGGGCTCACCTATTCCGGATACGGCCTTTTGCTGATGGCCGGCTTCGCACTGGCCGCGCAACTCGGGCAGGAGGTGCGCGCGCGGGACGGTCTGCTCTGGGGCCTCGCGGGCTACGCGGCGTTCCATCTGGCGCCAGCGATGGGCTTGCCGCCGGAACTGCCGGGATCGGCCGCGGCCGACCTGACCGATCGACAGATCTGGTACTTCGGCACGGTGATCGCGACCGGTGCGGCGCTGGCGCTTTTTGCCTTCGGACGCGGCTTCGTGCCAGCCCTGGCGGCCGGTGCCCTGCTCGCCGCGCCGCATGTGATCGGCGCGCCGCGTCCGGACGAGTTCTACGGCGTCGCGCCGCCGGAACTGGCGGGCGAATTCGTGGCCCGGGCGCTTGGCATCGGGTTCGTCGCCTGGGCGGCCCTCGGCTGGATCGCCGGGCAGCTCTGGGCGAAGGCGCCCGCGTAACGTGAACCAAGACCCCGCGCATGGCTTTGCGCGGGGTGTCCTGCCTTCGGGGGTGCGATGATCGAACTTCTTCTCATCGGTATCGGAACGGGCAATCCCGATCACCTGACCCTTCAGGCGATCAAGGCGTTGAATTCGGCCGATCTGGTGATGATCCCGCGCAAGGGCACGTCGAAGGCCGATCTGGCCGAGCTTCGCCGCGCGATCTGCGCCGATGTCCTGACCAACCCCGAAACGCGCATCGCCGAGTTCGA
The DNA here is from genome assembly GCA_002280515.1 of Rhodobacterales bacterium 32-67-9. Taxonomy (GTDB): domain Bacteria; phylum Pseudomonadota; class Alphaproteobacteria; order Rhodobacterales; family Rhodobacteraceae; genus Albidovulum. Next base: position 61,144 of record NCEA01000024.1, on the reverse strand, counting down.
CCTGCCGGTCCGTGATGCCGCCAATCGGGACTATCACGCCGGCGTCGATGCCTGGCACGACGCGATCGCGGAGGTCTGGAAACACACTATCCTTGCCGAAATCGGCCGCACGGGCCGGGTCGCGCTTCTGGTCTGGGGCGACCCCTCGCTCTACGACAGCACGTTGCGCATCGCCGGCCGGGTCGGCAGCGACCTCGAGATTTCGATCCGGGTCATCCCCGGCATCACCTCGCTTCAGGCTCTGACCGCCGCCCATGCGATCCCGATCAACGAAATCGGCGCGCCCTTCCTCGTGACCACGGGGCGCCGGCTGCGAGAAGACGGCTGGCCCGATGGCGTCGATACGCTCGCCGTGATGCTCGACGGCGAATGCTCGTTCCGGACGGTTCCGCCCGAGGGCGTGACGATCTGGTGGGGGGCCTATGTCGGCATGGAAGAGGCGATCACCCTGTCCGGTCCGCTTGGTGAAACGGCGGCGAAGATCGTCACCACGCGGGCCGAGGCGCGGGCGCGACATGGCTGGATCATGGATATCTATATCCTGCGGCGCGGCTGACTGCGGGCTGTTTGACGTCGTGCCGTCAGCGCCTTCGGATCGTATCGCCGAGTTGCAGCACCGGCGTCAATTCGACCCGTTCTCCGCCGATCAACCCGCTGTCGCTGTGTCCGGCGATGATCGCGGCGGCGCGGCGGCCGATTTCGTGCCGGCAGGCATCCATTGTCGCAAGCCGGCGCGGCAATCCGTCGAGAAGATCCACCCCGTTGAACCCGGCCAGGCCCAGTCGTTCGGGCACGTCGATACCTTTCTCGAGGCAATAGAGCAGCCCGCCGGCGCCGATCATGTCGTTGGAGTAATAGAGGAAATCGAGATCCGGAGAGCGTTCGAGCATCGCCTCCGTCATTTCCCGCCCCTTCAGCAGAGCCGAGCCGCCGGAATAGAATTCCCGGTCGGCAAGGGTGATGCCGGCGTCCTTCAGCCCCGCCTCGAACCCTTCGAGCCGTTTGCGGGCGCGGTGGTCGTGCGGCATCTTGGTGCCGAGAAAGCCGATGCGGCGATAGCCGGCGGCGACGATGGCGCGGGCCATCTCCTCGCCCGCCCGGCGGTGCGAGATGCCGACGACCGAGTCGACAGCCTCTCCGTCGACATCCATGATCTCGACGATCGGAATGCCGGAATTCTTCATCATCGCGCGGGCGGCGTCAGTATGCTCCAGCCCGGCGACGATCACCCCCGAGGGGCGCCAGGAGAGCATCTCATAAAGCGCGGCCTCTTCGCGTTCGCCGGAATAGTTGGTGACGCCGAAGACCGGCTGAAGGCCGCTGTCCTCCAGTTCTTCGGAAATGCCGCTCAGGACCTCGGGAAAGACCAGGTTCGACAGCGAGGGGACGATCACCGCGACGAGATTAACCCGCTGCGAGGCCAGCGCGCCGGCAATCTTGTTGGGAACGTAGCCAAGGCGTTTGGCCGCGTCGAGGACCCGTTCGCGGGTGGAGGCCGATACGTCGCCGCGATTGCGCAGCACGCGGCTGACCGTCATCTCCGATACTCCGGAGGCTTCGGACACGTCGCGCAATGTCAATGTCCGGCGCGATTCGGCTGGTCCGTTGCTGGCCACGAAAATTCCCCGCGAATGTTGCGTTGTCCCTGATTAGCGCCAAAGCAGGGCTTGTCCAAGCAAAGATGAGCCAGTGTCATTTGCGCCAAAGAGCGTGCAAGAGTGGACCGGTTCCGCCGTGCCGCCCGCCCGGATCAGGCCATGTTGAAACCGACCATCGCCATTCGGCTGCCCCGAAGAGCATCGGGCGCCAAGCTTGCCAAACCGGTGGCGGATCACTATCCAGAACCGGCGATGACAGGCCGAGGGCCGGCATCGGAAGGTTCGCGCCGGTGCTTTGACCGGTTGCCGGGCCCCGTAGCTCAGGGGATAGAGCGACCGCCTCCTAAGCGGTAGGTCACAGGTTCGAATCCTGTCGGGGCCGCCACCTTCCTTGGCCAGGACTGCGTCGCTATGCCAAGCTCCATCCCGGGGAGGTGCCGACAATGCGCAAGTTGCAGGTTCAGGGAGTTCATCACATCACGCTGATGGGGGCGGACCGTCAGACGTCGATCGACTTCTGGGAAGGGCTTCTGGGGATGCCCTTCGTCTTCGACCAGCCGAACCTCGACAATCCCGGCGAGGGGCATCTTTACTTCGACCCCGGCGACGGCCGGCTCATCACCGTCTTCACCAACGAGGACAGGGTGGCCGATCCAAAGCCGAAACGGGCGGCGCCGGGGGAGGTGCATCACCTCGCCCTCTCGGTGTCGCGCGCGGTCTTCTCGCAAACCGTCGAGCGGCTGGACGAGCGGGGGATCAGCCATTCCGGCGTCAAGGATCGCGGCTTCATGGATTCGATCTATTTCCGCGACCCGCTGGGCTTCCTGATCGAGCTTGCCAGCTACCGGTTCGAGCCGCCGTTCGGCTTCTCCCACGCCGATGTCCTGCACGAGGCGCATCTGATCCGCGTGGCGCGGGGAGAGTATAATATAGCCGAGGTCCACCTTGCCGATGCGATCGAAAACCTTGTCAGGCGGCGGCAGGGATCGCTGTCGGAGGAGCGGGGGCCGAAGGACCCGTATCGCGGCTGAGATCGACCTTGGGGCCGGGCGCCGCGATACCAGGCCATAGATTCAGCCGAAATCGACCGCCCGGTCGCCTGCCGAGTCCTTGACCCGCGTCGGCAGGCCGATGCGGTTGAGGAGGCTGATGAAGGGCTTCGGGTCGAGGTCTTCGACATTGGCCATCCGGCCCACATCCCATGTCCCCTCCGCGATCAGCATTGCCGCCGCAACGGGGGGCACGCCGGCGGTGTAGGAGATGCCCTGAGAGCCCACCTCCTCGAACGCCTCCTTGTGATCGGCGACGTTGTAGATGAAGACCTCGGCAGGCTTGCCGTCTTTGGTCCCCTTCACCAGATCACCGATGCAGGTCTTGCCGGTATAGCCGGGCGCAAGGCTTGCCGGATCGGGCAGCACGGCTTTCACCACCTTCAGCGGCACGACCTCCAGCCCCTCGGCGGTGGTCACGGGCTGTTCGGAGAGCAGGCCGAGCGATTTCAGCACGGTGAAGACGTTGATGTAGTGGTCGCCAAAACCCATCCAGAACCGCACATCGGCGTGAGGATAGCGGGCCGCGAGGGAATGCACCTCGTCATGGCCGCTCATGTAGGCCTTCTGCTTGCCGACGACGGGCAGATCCCACTCGCGGCCAACCTCGAACATGGCGTTTTCCTGCCATGCGCCCTTCTGCCAGGAATAGACAGTGCCGGTGAATTCTCGGAAGTTGATCTCCGGGTCGAAGTTCGTCGCGAAATAGCGTCCGTGCGAGCCGGCGTTGATATCGACGATGTCGATGCTGTCGATCGTGTCGAGGTACTGATCCTCGGCCAACCGGGCGTAGGCGTTCACCACGCCGGGGTCGAAGCCGACGCCGAGGATCGCCGTCACGCCGGCCTTTTCGCAAGCCTCCCGCTTCTTCCATTCGTAGTTCGCGTACCACGGCGGGGTTTCGCAGATCCTGTCCGGTTCCTCGTGGATGGCAGTGTCCAGATAGGCCACGCCCGCCTCGATGCAGGCATCCATCACCGACATGTTCACGAAGGGCGAGCCGACGTTGATGACGATCTGAACACCGGTCCTGCGGATGAGGTCGGTGACCGCGGCGGTGTCCAGCGCGTCGACCGCGTGGGCGGTGAACCCGCCCGGGACCTTCATCGCATTCTTCTCACGCACGCCGGCGATGATCGCGTCGCATTTCGCCTTTGTGCGGCTCGCGATATGGAGATCGCCGAGGACGTCGTTGTTCTGCGCGCATTTATGCGCCACGACCTGCGCGACGCCGCCCGCACCGATGACCAGCACGTTCTTTTTCACTTCGGCTGTCTCCTTTTCCCAGAGGCCAGTGGAAGGGGAGAGTGTGACACTCTCACGACAGGCTGGAGGCGTAGTCCTCGTAGCCAAACTCGCGGACCAGACGGATGGAGCCGTCCAGCTCCCTGATCGCAATCGACGGCATGTTGACGCCGTTGAACCAGTTTTTCTTGACCATCGTGTAGCCGGCGGCATCCGCCACCGAAATGCGGTCGCCGACGTTCAGGGGGTGGGGGAACCGCGCGTCGCCGAAGATGTCCCCGGCAAGGCAGGACTTGCCGCAGATCTGGTATTCATGCGCGCCCTCCTGCGGCAGCTTCGCGGTTTCCCGGTAGATCAGGAGGTCGAGCATATGCGCCTCGATCGACGAATCCACGATGGCAAGGTCCTTGCCGTTGTTCAGAAGGTCCAGCACCGTCACCTCAAGCGAGGTGGAATTGGTGATCGCGGCCTCGCCGGGTTCGAGATAGACCTGCACGCCGAACTTGTCGGCAAAGCCCTTCAGCCGCGCGGCAAGGTCGTCGACCGGATAGCCCTCGCCGGTGAAATGGATGCCACCGCCAAGGCTGACCCATTTCACCTTTTCCAGAAGTCGAGCAAACTCCGTCTCGATCCGGCCAAGCTGGTGGTCGAAAAGGTCGAAATCGCGGTTCTCGCAATTGTAGTGGATCATGAAGCCGGAGATCCGGTCGATCACCTGCGCGATCCTGTCCGCGTCCCACTCGCCGAGCCGCGAGAACGGGCGCGCGGGGTCGGCGAGGTCGAAGCCGGAGGTCGAGAAACGCGGGTTCAGGCGCAGACCCCGCTGAATCGAGGCCGACTGGTTGTCGAACCGCTCAAGCTGGCCGATGGAATTGAAGATGATCTTGTCGGCGTAGCCCACCGCCTCTTCGATCTCATGCCCGGCCCAGGCGACGGAATAGGCGTGGGTCTCCTTGCCGAACTTCTCGCGCCCCAGCCGCAGCTCGAAAAGCGACGACGATGTGGTGCCATCCATATGGTCGCGCATCAGGTCGAAGGCCGACCAGGTGGCGAAGCACTTGAGTGCGAGCAGGGCCTTTGCGCCGGAGCCGGCGCGCAGCCGGTCGATCACGTCCATGTTGCGGCGCAGCTTTGCCGCGTCGATCAGATAGAAGGGTGTCTGGATCATCGGGCGCCCCCCAACCGGAAAAACGAGGGGCCGATATACGGGCCGGCGCCTGCTGACGCAAGGCCGCTTAGATCATCCGGATCGCGTCCTTGTCGACCGACAGCATATAGCCCCGCCGGGCGATGTTCTTGACCAGAAGCTCCGCCACCATCTGATTGCCGAGCGCATCGCGCAGCCGCTTGATCCGCATGGCGCCCGAGGCCTCGTCGCAATCGGCGGCGTTCTTGCCGGAAATCACCGCCTCGATTTCCGACCCGGAAAGGATGTCGTCGTCCATACGCGCTTCGGCGAGGACGGAAAGCGTCTCGATCGCGGCGGCGGTCAGCTTGAACTCCATGTTGTTCAGGACCACCGCATTCTCGGCCCGGCTGATCAGGAGGGAGGAGACCTGAATCCCCTGCCGCTCGATCTCGCCCATGCGCTTGTTGAGCGCGACGATCATCACGAGGAAGACGAGAGCTGCGATGAGAAGCGCCGTGGAGAACACCAGAAGTACGAAGATGACACTGCGGTAGCTTGTCAGCACCTCGGAAAAGGTGGTGCCGGACTGGGCGAGGATTTCGAGAAGCTTGATCTGGTCGCCGGTGGTCAGCGCGTCGTTCTCGACAAAGATGCGCTCCACCCGGGCATTGAAGGCATTGGCGTCAGGGAGCGAAAGGAAGAGCAGGATCGCAGCAAGACCGAGGATCCCGACGATGGCGGCGATGCCCCAAAGCACGACGCGGTTGCCGGCGCGCAATGCCTCAGTCGTGAGAGGGGTCGGCTCGGTCACGTCTGTTGTCCCGCTGCGGTCATCCGCCGCCAAGGATGGAGACAATGGCCAGAAGCGTCCAGCCCTGCTTTGCAAGTCGGGGCGCGAGGGCGGCGGCCGCGGCCTCTTTCGAGGCGCAGGCGCTGTCGGGAAGCTCGGCCGTGCCGAAGTCGAGCTTCAGCGGATTGTCGCGCTTGGCCTTGTATTCGACACGGCAGGCCGCGTCGGCGGCGCCGGCTGCGAGAACGGCGACAAGCGCCAGGAGGGGGAGCGTGATGCGTTTCATGATGTGGCCACCCTGCTTTGGACGCGCCCGCTAATCAATAACAAAGCCGCGACGTCCCGGCGTTATCGCATAGCCGGCCGGCGTTATTGCTTGCCCCAGGTTCCCGGCGCCACGATCGGGTCATGACATGGGCCCATCCGCCGTCCGCGACATTGACCGATAAAGGAGATGCAAGATGAAAAGCCGCCTCATCGCTACCGTGACCGCCGCCGCCCTCGCCTTGACGACCGCCATGGCCTCGCCTGTAGCTGCAGGCGATCGCGACAAGAAGGTGCTGACCCTGCTTCTCGGCGCCGCCGCCGTCGGACTTCTAATCAACGAGGCGAACAAGAACAAGAAGCGCGGCGCCCCTCCGGTGACCCGGACCGATGACACCTACGGCTATGGCAATGGCTACGGTTATGCCTATCGCGACGACGATGAGCACGGCAAGAAGTGGCGAGAGCGGGACCGCCGCCGCCAAGCGATCATTCCGTCGCAATGTGTCTACACGCTCTACGCGACGCGTGGTCCGCGCGATGTCGTGTCGGGCCGCTGCCTTCAGGATATCGGGGTCGCCCGGCGGTTGCCGCAACACTGCGCCTTCGATGTCAACACCGACTGGGGCCGCCGCACCGTCTACGGCATGCGCTGCCTTCAGGAGAACGGGTTCCGGATCGCCCGGGCCCACTGAACCGAAGTTCGAGCAGGCGGCGCGGCTCCCCCTCTACGTACCGCGCCGCACCTTGGGGCGGGTGCCGGTGGCATCCGCCCTCTTTTCATCCGTATGATTTCCACCCGCATTGGCGACACCGGGGTTGCCGCCCGCCCGGTTTCGCGCAAGGTGGCGCCATGAGCGGTGGACCCGATTTCAGCTTCGAACGCGCGGCGTTTGCCCGCGGGCTGGCCTACGTCGCCGGCACCGACGAGGTCGGGCGCGGCCCGCTCTGCGGTCCGGTGGTCGCTGCCGCGGTGCGCCTCGATCCCGGCCGCATTCCCCCCGGCCTCGACGATTCCAAGAAGCTCACCGCGCGTCGGCGCGAAGCGCTCTGCGCCGAGATCCTGGCTGCGGCCGAGGTTTCCGTCGCCGAGGCCGACGTGGCCGAAATCGACCGGCTGAACATCCTGCATGCGAGCCACCTTGCCATGTGCCGGGCGGTGGCGGGGCTGCCGCGTCGGCCCGACCACGTTCTGGTCGACGGCAATCGTATCCCGCCGGGCCTTGGCATCGCGGCCGAGGCGGTCGTGAAGGGAGACGCGCGGTCGCTCTCGATCGCGGCGGCGTCCATCGTCGCCAAGGTGTGGCGCGATCGCATCATGGTGGATTTGGCGCAACAGCATCCCGGCTATGGCTGGGAACGGAACGCCGGATATCCGACGAAAGACCATCTGGAAGCGCTCCGAAATCTCGGTCCAACCCCTCATCATAGACGTTCGTTCAAGCCGGTGCACAACATCTTGTGCCAAGCAAAATAGATAAGTTCTTGATTCAAAAAAGAATTTGACGGCGAATCGCTCCTGACTCATCTTTGGGGCAACGAGAACGGCACAAATGCCGGGGATGAGGCAGCGATGACGAAGACCATGACGAAGGGGGCCGCGGGGCTTCCGCTCAACCAGGTTCTGTCCGGAGACTGTATCGAAGTGATGCGGTCGCTGCCGGCAGAAAGCGTCGATCTGATCTTCGCCGACCCGCCCTACAACCTGCAGCTCAGGGGCGATCTGCACCGGCCGGACAATTCCAAGGTCGATGCGGTGGACGATGCCTGGGACCAGTTCGCGAGCTTCGGCGCCTATGACACGTTCACCAGGGACTGGCTTGCCGCCGCGCATCGGCTCCTGAAGCCCAACGGCGCGATCTGGGTCATCGGCTCTTATCACAACGTCTTCCGCATGGGGGCGGAGTTGCAGAACCAGGGGTTCTGGATCCTCAACGACGTGGTCTGGCGCAAGTCGAACCCGATGCCGAACTTCCGTGGCAAGCGCTTCACCAACGCGCATGAGACGCTGATCTGGGCGTCGAAATCCGAGGGCGGCAAATACACGTTCAACTACGAGGCGCTGAAGGCGCTGAACGACGGGGTGCAGATGCGCTCCGACTGGGTCATTCCGCTTTGCACCGGGCATGAGCGGCTGAAGGACGAGGCCGGCGACAAGGCCCATCCGACGCAGAAGCCAGAAGCACTTCTTCACCGCGTGCTGGTCGGCACGACCCATCCCGGCGACGTGGTGCTCGACCCGTTCTTCGGCACTGGCACGACCGGGGCCGTCGCCAAGATGCTCGGCCGCGAGTTCATCGGGATCGAACGCGAGGCGGCCTACCGCGAGGCGGCGACGAAACGCATCGACAAGGTGCGAAAGTTCGACCGCGCGGCGCTGGAAACCACCGTCTCCAAGCGCGCCGAACCGCGCGTGCCCTTCGGACAGGTCGTCGAGCGTGGCATGCTGCGCCCCGGCGAGGAGCTTTATTCGATCGGCAACCGCTTCAAGGCCAAGGTCCGCGCCGACGGCACGCTGATCGGCAACGACGTCAAGGGCTCCATCCACCAGGTCGGCGCCCATCTGGAGGGCGCGCCGTCCTGCAACGGCTGGACCTACTGGCATTTCAAGCGCGACGGCAAGCTTGTCTCGATCGACATCCTGCGCCAGCAGATCCGCGCCGAGATGGACGAGGGCCGCCCCAACTGATCAATGGTTTACCGCCGGTGCCTGTGGCCTAACCACGGCACGAACTAACCCCGCCGGATTGCACCCCCGGCGGGGATTTTTTTGTTTCCAGGGGCGAACCGTCGTCTCATCGCGACATTTGCCATGCCCTCAGGCACCGGCCTGAGCACCCGAATTTCGCGATGCCAGGATATCCGAATGCATAAAGAACCACGGAAAACCTTGCCGCAAAAGCACGAAACGGCCGCTCTTTCGAGGGCCGCTTGTCGTTGGTTCCACCGCTGTCAGGACAAGTCGTGCGGAACTTTAACGAATTGAAATTCATCAACCGCTCACCCTCCGCCCCTCAACCCCACCCTCCGCCGCCGCCCGACCGGCGCGCCCTCGCGACCCGCCCGGCACAGGCGGCACAGCCCTCGTCGCGACACTCCCGGCACCAGACCCCCACCAGATCCTGCGCCAGAACGCCGCGCAGCACCTCCCGCACCACGAAATCCGGCACGCCGAGACCCGCGAGCCGCGTCACCGCCCCCTCTGCCGAATTTGTGTAGAACGTCGAGAGCACCTTCCGCCCGACCGTTGTAATGACCGATGCGCGACCGCCACAGGACCACAACACGGCGCCTCTGGCCGGCCGTCGCCCGCTACCCCGCGCAGCGCTTCGCGGCTTCGTCGAGCGCGGCGCTGACGCCGAGAAGCGAGAACGTGTCCCGGGTCTCGGTCCCCCGCCCCGAGCGCGCCGTGAGGATCGCCGAGGCCCCCGCCTTCAGCGCCGCGACGATCTTCGCATCGTCCTCTTTCGATCCCGACCAGGCCCACTCGCCGTCGGTGAACAGCTCGAACGTGGTGCCACCGATGTCGAGGGCAACGATCGAGCCGCCGGCGAACGGGTAGCCGCCGGTGAAGGAGACCTCGCCCTCGGCGGAGCCGGGCCGGTAGGTCACGAACAGCAGGATGTCGCCGCGCCGGACCGAGACCGACTGGCCGTCCTTGGTGTTTACCGTTTCCTTCGGCGCCGAGACGCCCCAGCACTCCTTCGGGTTCTCCTCGACGAAGACGCTCCAGTCGGTATTGGCGGCGACCCGATTGGTGGACACCTGCGCGGCGGCACCCGTCGCCGTGGTCAGTGCCAAGAGAAATGCGCCCGTCGCGCGCCAGCTCGGTGAAGTCATCTTTGCCGCAGCCTCCAGCTGTCTTTTTTCCCGACGTCTCCTGCCGAGCCGCCCGGATCGCGGCAGTTTTTGGCATGGCGGGACGCCCGTCAACTCGATATGCACGTCTTAACGCGAATCCGACAGGCGGGAAAAGCCCCGGAGGCAGAAATTCGCGCAAAGGTGAGGGGACGATGCCGGCAGTACCGATGATAGAACTGTGGCGGGGCGGGCTACTGGAGAGTGTGCATCTCGGCCATGCGGTGATCTGCGACGCGGCGGGCGGAATCGTCGAGGCCTGGGGCGATCCCGAGGCGGTGATCTTCCCGCGCTCCTCCTGCAAGATGATCCAGGCGTTGCCACTTCTGGAAAGCGGCGCGGCCGACCGGTTCGGGCTGAACGAGGCACAGCTCGCGCTTGCTTGCGCCAGCCACAACGGCGCGGCGATCCATACCGGGGCGGTGGGGCGCTGGCTGGACGAACTCGGCCTTGGCGAAGGTGACTTGCGCTGCGGGGTGCAGATGCCAGACGATCCGGAGGCGCGGAAGGGGCTGGTCTGCTCCGACACGTCGCCCTGCCAGATCCACAACAATTGCTCGGGCAAGCATACCGGTTTCCTGACCCTGACGAAGCACCTCGGCGCCGGGCCGGAATACCACGAGGTCGATCATCCGGTGCAGCGCGCCGTGCGCGCCGCGTTCGAGGAGGTCACCGGCGAGGCCTCGCCCGGCTTCGGCATCGACGGCTGCTCGGCGCCAAACTTCGCGACCAGCGTCCACGGGTTGGCCCGCGCGATGGCGTTCTTTGCCGCCGCGCGACCGGACGGAGGACGGCGCGAGGCCGCCGCCGCGCGCCTTGTCCGGGCGATGACCCAACATCCTGACCTCGTCGCCGGCGAGGGCCGGTCCTGCACCAGACTGATGCGGGCGATGGGCGGCAGGGTGGCGGTCAAGACCGGCGCCGAAGCCGTCTTCGTGGCGATCCTGCCGGAACAGAAGCGCGGCATCGCCGTGAAAATCATGGACGGCGGCACCCGGGGCGCGGAGGCCGCCATCGTGGCGCTCTTGCGGCGGCTCGGCGTCCTCGCGGCCGATGATCCGGTCCTCGCCCCCTATCTGACCGGCCCGATCACCAACCGGCGCGGCCTCGCCGTGGGGGACATCCGGCTCGCCCCCGGCTTCGCCGCCTGAGCCCACGCCGCCTGATCCGACGGAGCGCCCGTTCCGGGCGCAAGCACATATCTCGCGCCCGCCGCTTGCGCGCCGGGCACTCGGGCTGCCTCCGGCAGAGGTATTTCAGAACAGAAGATGACGGCAATCCGCGTCTACTGTTCTGAAATACCTCCCGCGGAGCGAATATAGCACGAAGTGCCGGAAGGCATGTGCCGAAGGCACTCGATCGGATCACGCCACCGGGTCAGGCGAAATCGTCCGCCGAATATCCCTGGATATAGAGCAGTGCGGTCAGGTCGCCATGATTGATGCGGATGTCGCACTGGGCCGCGACCAAGGGCTTGGCGTGGAGCGCCACCCCGGCGCCGGCAAGGCCGAGCATGCCGAGATCGTTCGCTCCGTCGCCGACCGCCATCACCTTGTCATGGCCGATGCCGAGCCGGGCGCTGATCTCGCGCAACGCCGCGATCTTGGCCTCTCGCCCGAGGATCGGCCGCGCGACGTCGCCGGTCAGCCTTCCGCCTTCGGCGAGCAGCGTGTTGGCCCGGTGCTCGTCGAAGCCGAGATGTGCCGCGACAGCGGTCGTGAACGCGGTGAAGCCGCCCGAGACGAGCGCCGCGTAGCCACCCTTGGCCTTCATGGTGGCGATCAGTTCACGCCCGCCGGGGGTGAAGGTAATGCGTTCGGCAAGGACCTGGGTGATCACGCTTTCGGGGAGGCCCTTCAGAAGGCCGACCCGTTCGATCAGCGCGCCTTCGAAGTCAAGCTCGCCGTTCATGGCCCGTTTGGTGATTTCGGCGACGCGCGGGCCGACGCCCGCCATGTCGGCGAGTTCGTCGATGCATTCCTGCCCGATCATCGTGGAATCCATGTCGGCGAGAAGCATCGTCTTGCGCCGACCTTCGGCCGGTTGCACGACAAGATCGACGCCGATCCCCTGCAAGCCTTCCCAAGTCTCCCAGCGGTTTCCGGGCACCGAGTCGACCGCGAATTCCGCCGCCACGCCCGGGCTCAGCCACCGGGCCGCTCCGCCGCCCCAGGCGTCGCGCAGCGCCTCCACCGTTACCCGGTCGAGATTGGCGCGGTCCGGGTTGGCAAGGAGGGTGGCGATGAACATGGGCAAGTTTCCGATAGTGGATGGAGGGTGTCGGTTTTTGTGGCTCAAGCGGCGCTTTAGATCACTTTTCCCGCTTGTGCCAGCCTTCGGCGGCCTCTATCTCCGGCGGCGGGACACCCCTCCCCAACGAGGGGCGTATATCTGGAAGGATACCAGCAATGGTCAAGACGCTACCGGCCGCGCGGCCGGCAAACCCGCGCTTCTCTTCGGGCCCCTGCGCGAAGATTCCCGGGTTTTCCCTCGACATGCTTTCCGACGCGCCCCTCGGGCGGTCGCATCGTGCCGCCATCGGCAAGGCGAAGCTGAAAGAGGCGATCGACCTCACCCGTGCGGTGCTGGGTGTGCCCGCCGACTACCGCATCGGCATCGTGCCCGCCTCCGATACCGGCGCGGTCGAGATGGCGCTCTGGTCGCTTCTCGGTGCCCGCCCGGTCGAGATGCTGGCCTGGGAAAGCTTCGGCGAGGGCTGGGTGACCGATGTCGTCAAGCAGTTGAAGCTCGACGCGACGGTGAAGAAGGCCCCCTACGGCGAGATCGTGGATTTCGCGACGGTGGATTTCGACCGGGACGTGGTCTTCACCTGGAACGGCACGACCAGCGGTGTGCGGGTTCCGAGCGGGGATGCGATCCCGGCGGCCCGCAAGGGCCTGACGATCTGCGACGCGACCTCGGCCGCCTTTGCGATGGATCTGCCGTGGCCGAAGCTCGATGTCGTGACGTTCAGCTGGCAGAAGGTGCTGGGCGGCGAGGGCGGGCATGGTGTCCTGATCCTGTCGCCGCGCGCGGTGGAGCGGCTTGAGAGCTACAGCCCCGCCTGGCCGATGCCGAAGATCTTCCGAATGACAAAGGGCGGCAAGCTGATCGAGGGCATCTTCACCGGCGAGACGATCAACACTCCCTCCATGCTCTGTGTCGAGGATTACCTCGTGGCGCTCAAATGGGCCAAGACCATCGGCGGTCTCAAGGGCCTCATTGCGCGGTCGGAGTCCAACGCCAAGGTCATTGCCGATTTCATCGCGGGCAAAGACTGGATCGCCAATCTGGCGGTCGATCCGGCGACGGCCTCCACCACCAGCGTTTGCCTGAAGTTCACCGATACCCGGATCAAGGATGGCGCGGCCTTTGCCAAGGCGGTTGCAAAGCGGCTTGAGAAGGAAGGCGTCGCGCTGGACGCAGGCGCCTATCGCGACGCGCCGCCGGGTCTCAGGATCTGGTGCGGCTCGACCGTCGAGACCGCCGATGTCGAGCGGCTCATCCCTTGGATCGAATGGGCCTTCGAGGCCGAGATCGACGCCCAGATGCAGGTGGCATGACGCGCACCGCCCCGGACTTGATCCGGGGCCTCCACCGAAATCAATCCGAGGTCCCGGATCAGGTCCGGGACGCGTTCCGCAATACAGTACAAGGAATGCCCCATGGCACCCAAAGTTCTCGTTTCCGACAAGCTCAGCGAAACTGCCGTGCAGATCTTCCGCGACCGGGGGGTGGAGGTTGACTACCTGCCCGACCTTGGCAAGGACAAGGAGAAGCTCCTGGAGGTGATCGGCAAGTATGACGGCCTTGCCATCCGCTCGGCCACCAAGGTGACCGAGAAGATCCTTGCTGCCGCGACCAACCTCAAGGTCATCGGCCGCGCCGGGATCGGGGTCGACAACGTCGATATCCCCGCCGCCTCGAAGAAGGGCGTGATCGTGATGAACACGCCCTTCGGCAACTCGGTGACGACCGCCGAACACGCCATCGCGATGATGTTCGCCGTCGCCCGGCAACTGCCCGAAGCGTCCGTTTCCACCCATGACGGCAAGTGGGAGAAGAACCGCTTCATGGGGGTCGAGCTCTTCAACAAGACACTCGGCGTGATCGGTGCCGGCAATATCGGCGGCATCGTCTGCGACCGGGCGCTCGGCCTCCATATGAAGGTCGTGGCCTACGATCCGTTCCTGAGCGAGGAGCGGGCGAAGGCGATGGGCGTAACCAAGGTCGAGCTTGACGAGTTGCTGCACCGCGCCGATTTTATCACGCTGCACGTGCCGCTGACCGACAAGACCCGCAACATCCTGTCTGCGGAAAATATCGCCAGGACGAAGAAGGGCGTGCGCATCATCAACTGCGCCCGTGGCGGTCTCGTGGATGAGACGGCGCTGGCCGAGGCACTGAAATCCGGCCATGTTGCCGGGGCCGCCTTCGACGTCTTCGAGGTGGAGCCGGCGACGGCAAGCCCGCTTTTCCATCTGCCGAACGTGGTCGTGACCCCGCATCTCGGTGCGGCCACGACCGAGGCGCAGGAGAACGTGGCGCTTCAGGTGGCCGAGCAGATGTCGGACTACCTTCTGACCGGGGCGGTGCAGAACGCGCTCAACATGCCCTCGGTCACGGCCGAGGAGGCCGCGGTCATGGGGCCCTGGCTGAAGCTTGCCCAGCATCTTGGCGCCTTTGCCGGCCAGATGACGGACGAGCCGATCAAGGCGATCAACATCCTTTACGATGGCACGGTTTCTGAGATGAACCTGCAGGCGCTGAACTGCGGTGCCATTGCCGGGATCATGAAGGCGACCAATCCCGACGTGAACATGGTCTCCGCCCCGGTTGTCGCGAAAGAGCGCGGCATCCAGATCTCGACCACCCGGCAGGAGAAAAGCGGGGTGTTCGACGGCTACATGAAACTGACCGTGGTCACCGACAAGCGCGACCGGTCGATCGCCGGCACGGTCTTTTCCGACGGCAAGCCGCGCTTCATCCAGATCAAGGGCATCAACATCGACGCCGAGATCGGGGCGCACATGCTCTACACCACGAACGACGACGTGCCGGGGATCATCGGCACGCTCGGCCAGACGATGGGGGAGAACGGCGTCAACATCGCCAACTTTACCCTTGGCCGCTCGGCGCAGGGAAAGGATGCGATCGCTCTTCTCTATCTCGACGACGCGCCGAAGTCCGAGGTGATCCGGGCGCTGGAAGCCACCGGAAAGTTCCAGCAGGTCAAGCCCCTGGTCTTCGACGTCGCTTGACCAGTTTCAGCATTCTCGAAACCGGGCCGCAGCGGCGGCCCGGTCTTTCCTTGCCGGGATGGGGTCGTCGGGGATTGGCGGATTGCAACCGTGCTCGCCCCCGCGATAGGGTCCGGCCGACATCAGGACGGGACGAAACATGCGCACCTATGCGATCGGCGACATCCACGGTCATCTCGACAAGCTCGAGGCGGCGCACCGGCTGATCGCGGCCGACCGTGCCGCGACCGGCGATGCAGATGCCCCCGTCGTCCATGTCGGCGATCTTGTGGACCGTGGTCCGGACAGCCGCGGGGTGATCGAGTACCTGCGACGGGGCATCGCCGGTGGCGCGCCATGGATCGCGCTCAAGGGTAATCACGACCGCATGTTCGCGGATTTCATCGGCGATCCCGATAATCACGATCCCGGCCTGCGCGAAGGGCTGCACTGGATCGACCCGCGTCTCGGTGGGGGCGCGACCCTTTCCTCGTACGGGGTAGAAGGGGCGGGCGAGCGCTTGCTCTTCGATCTGCATGAAGAGGCGCTTGCCGCCGTGCCCCGGTCCCATGTCGCTTTCCTTGGTGCGCTCAGGTTGCAGTACCGGCGCGGCGGCGTCCTCTTCGTCCATGCCGGCATTCGCCCCGGCGTGGCCCTTGAGCAGCAGACGGAGGACGATCTGCTCTGGATCCGCCGGACCTTCCTCGATGACCCCCGCGATCACGGGGTGCTGGTCGTGCATGGCCATACGCCGGTCGATGCCGCGACGCATTACGGCAACCGCCTCAACATCGACACCGGCGCCGGCTACGGCAGGGCGCTGACCACCGTGGTGATCGAGGGCAATCTCGTCTGGCAACTGACCGGCGGCGGCCGCGCGCCGATCCTGCCGGCAGGTTGACGGGGGGGCTTGATGCCGCACCGCATTCGCTGCTTGATCGGCGCCATGAGCCCGTTTCCTAACCCGATGCGACGGGCCGCTCGGACAGGGAGTGGCGGATGAGCGCCGCCGATCAACCGCGCCGGCGGCACGGTCCGCTAACGGTCTTCAGCCATCCGCGAATCGTCCGGCATCGGATCGCCGATCCGCGCTGGGCGCTGCCGGACGTGACGATCGCGATCCTGTCGGATCTTCATATCTGCCGGCCCTGGACCCCGCTCTCGATGCTGCGCCGCATCGTGGCGATGACCAATGCGCTGGCGCCCGACCTGATCCTGCTGCCGGGGGATTTCATCGCCGACCGCAACCTGCCGGCGCGCGGCGTTCCCGCGTCCGAGATTGTCGCGACACTTGCCCCCCTGACCGCGCCCCTCGGCGTGGCCGCCGTTCTTGGCAATCACGACTGGTGGGACTGCGCCCTGTCGCGCGCCACGGGTTTCGCCCGCAATTCGGTCGCGGAGGCGCTGGAGGGAAGCCGGATCGCGCTTCTGTCGAACCGCGCGGTCCCGGTCGAGTTCGGCGGCGGCCGCTTCTGGCTCGTCGGGATCGACAGTCAGCGCGCCCTGCGCCGGCGCGGCCATCCCGGCCTGCATGATCCGGAGGCCGCCTTTGCCGGGGTGCCGGACGGAGCCCCGGCGATCCTCATGGCGCATGAGCCGGACTATTTTGCCAGCAACGATCCGCGTGCGTTTCTGCAGATCAGCGGCCACACGCATGGCGGTCAGGTGAACCTGGCGGGCTGGCGGCCACTGACGCCCTCGGCTTACGGGTCCCGCTACGGCTGGGGCCATATCCGCGAAGGCGGGCGTTGCAGGAATGGCGCCAATCGACCTCGCCACCGTCGCGGCCAAGGCGGCGCTGGAACGCGCCGGGGTCGAGGGCGACCGGATCGGCCATGTCGTCTTCGGCCACGTGATCAACACCGAACCGCGCGACATGTATCTGAGCCGCGTCGCCTCGATCCAGGCCGGAGTGCCAAACGGAACGCCGGCGATGAACGTCAACCGGCTCTGCGGCTCGGGTGTGCAGGCCATCGTCTCCTGCGTCCAGTCGCTGATGCTCGGTGACGCCGATTTCGCGCTTGCCGGCGGGGCGGAGAACATGAGCCGGTCGCCTTACGCGCTTCAGGCCGCGCGCTGGGGCCAGAAGATGGGCGACACCAAAGCGCTCGACATGATGACCGGGGCGCTGACTTGTCCGTTCGGGACCGGACATATGGGGGTGACGGCCGAGAATGTCGCCAAGGAGCACGATGTGACCCGCGCCGAGCAGGACGCCTTCGCGCTGGAAAGCCAGAACCGGGCGGCGAAGGCCATCGCCGAGGGCCGGTTCAGGGACCAGATCGTCCCGGTCGAGATCGCCTCGCGCAAGGGCCCGATCGTCTTCGATACCGACGAGCATCCGAAGGCGACGAGCCTCGAGGCGCTGGCCAGTTTGAAGACGGTGTTTCAGAAGGACGGGACCGTGACCGCGGGCAACGCGTCCGGCATCAACGACGGCGCGGGGGCGGTAGTACTGGCGCGGGCCTCGGCCGCGGAAAAGGCCGGTCTGAAGCCCCGTGCCCGGATCGTCGGCTATGCCCATGCCGGCGTGCGCCCCGAGGTGATGGGCATCGGCCCGGTCCCGGCGGTCGAGGCGCTTTTGAAGCGCACCGGCCTTTCGGCCGGCGATTTCGACGTTATCGAATCGAACGAGGCCTTCGCGGCGCAGGCGCTGGCGGTGTCGAAAAGCCTCGGCCTCGACCCGGCGAGGGTGAACCCCAACGGCGGCGCCATCGCACTCGGCCATCCGGTCGGCGCCACCGGCGCGATCCTCACCGTGAAGGCGCTCTACGAGTTGGAGCGCACCGGCGGCAAGCGGGCGCTGATCACCATGTGCATCGGCGGCGGCCAGGGGATTGCGCTTGCCATCGAGCGGGTCTGAGCCTTCCGGCAGGACCGGTTCGGGGGGCATCGAGCCCCCCTCGCCGGGCCTCCGGCGGGGATATTTGAACCAAGTGGAACCTCAGGGGTGGAGCGTCACGCGGGCGGTGGCGCTTCGCCCTTGCCCGTCGATGACCGAGAGGGTGAGGTAGCCGGTCCCGGGGGTGGGGAGGGCTGCCTCGCGTGACCGGTCGGCGAGGATCAGCGGCGCGCCGTTGGCGAGCCAGGTGAAGGGCGGGGTGCCGCCCCTGACCTTGAGGGTGAGGCTCTCGGGAGTTTCGACCTCGGCGCCGTCAGGGGGGAAGGCGATTTCCGGACCGTCCGGGGCGACCGCGAAGACCGCGCCGCGCGGGCGGAAGTGTTGGAGGGGTTGCGGCAGCCGGGCATTGGGCAGGATCAGCGTCGCGGGCGGTGGCGGTGGCAGTGGGTCGAGCGCTGGTTTGATCCGTGCGAAGGTCTCGAAGAGGATCGGCGCCGCGAGATCGCCACCGAAGGCGCCGGGGACCGAGGCGCCGTCGGCACGGCCCATCCAGACCCCCGCCACGTGCCGCCCGTCGAAGCCGATCGCCCAGGCATCGCGGTG
This sequence comes from Rhodobacterales bacterium 32-67-9, assembly GCA_002280515.1. Classification (GTDB taxonomy): domain Bacteria; phylum Pseudomonadota; class Alphaproteobacteria; order Rhodobacterales; family Rhodobacteraceae; genus Albidovulum. Next base: position 42,526 of record NCEA01000024.1, on the reverse strand, counting down.
GCCGTAGCTGGTGCCGGTCTTGTAGGCGAGCCGGTTGGCCGGCGCGTTGGCTGGCGGTGGCAGGCCGGCGAGGATGTCGGCGGTGAGCCAGGCGGCCTCGCGGCCGAAAAGGCGCTGGTCGAGTGGTTCCGCCGGGCCCGGCACGGCCGAAAGCCGGACCGGGGCGCCGAGCCTTGCAAGGGCGGCGTAGCCTTGCACCAGGTCTTCCAGCGTCACCCCGACGCCGCCGAGCGCCACGGCGAGACCCGGCTGGCCGCCGGGAACGACCGGGGCGGCGCCGGCGCGTTGAAGCGTGGTGAGCAGGCGCGCCGGGCCGAGCGCTTCTGTCAAACTGACGGCCGGGATGTTCAGCGAGAGTTGCAGCGCCTGCCGCACCGGGATCGTGCCGCGGAAGCTCTGGTCGAAATTCTGCGGGGCGTAGTTGCCGAAGGCGGTGGGACGGTCCTCGATCAGCGTCTCGGGATGTGCAAGTCCTTCGTCGAAGGCGAGTGCGTAGACGAAGGTCTTCAGCGTCGAGCCCGGCGAGCGGATGGCGCGGGTCATGTCGATGAAGCCGGCCCGCCTGTCGTCGGTCCAGTCGGGCGAGCCGACCGAGGCGAGGATTTCGCCGGTGCGGTGGTTGGCGACGAGAATGGCAAGCGATGTGCGGTTGGCGGAGCCCGCGGCCGCGCGGGCGGCGAGCGATTCCAGCGCCCGTTGCAGGCGCGGGTCTACGGTCGTGGCGATCGGGGTGGCGCCGGGATTTTCCCGGCGCAGACGGTCGGCGAGATGCGGGCTGAGCGCGGGGAAGATCCGGCGCGCCGCTGGCACCGCCTCGCTCAACGCCGCCGTTGCGCGGTCGGCGCCGATGATGCCATCCGCGACCATCCGCGCGAGAACCCGCGCCCGCGCCGCGCGGGCGGCGTCCGGGTGGCGGTCGGGCCGCCGGGTTTCGGGGGATTGCGGCAACGCCACCAGAAGCGCCACCTCGGCGGCGGTCAGACGCCGGGGCTCTTTCCCGAGCCATGCGAGCGACGCCGCGCGGATCCCTTCGAGGTTGCCGCCATAGGGCGCAAGCCTGAGGTAGAGCCCGAGGATTTCGTCCTTCGTCAGTCGCTGCTCCAGCGCCAGCGCCACCCGGACCTGCCGGAGTTTGCCCGCGATCTTGCCGGTGCCGCTTTCTTCCAGAAGTCGCGCCACTTGCATCGTCAGCGTCGATCCGCCCGAGACGATCCGGCGATGTGTGGCGGCCTGCCAGCCGGCGCGGAGGAGGGCGAGGGGATCGACGCCGGAATGATCGCGGAAGCGCTTGTCCTCGTAGGCGACGAGCATGTCGAGAAAGGCCGGATCGACCGCTCCTGGATCGAGCCGCCAGCGCCCGTCGGCCACCGTGAAGGCGCGCAGGAGCGTGCCGTCGCGTGCGACGACTTCGGAGCCGGTTTCGACCCTGAGCGCCGGCAGGTCCGTCCGCGCAACCCAGATGTCCACCGCGTCCCGCGCCGTCGCCGCGGCGAAGAGGAGCGCGGCGAGGAGGAGGAGCGCGTGGCGCCTCACTCCGTCACCGTGATCCGACCCGTCGTGGTCCGTGCCCGGTAATCGGGCCGGTACATGTCCTCGACGCTTGCCGCGGGCTGGTGGAACGTGCCGGGCGAGATGGCGCGGACGATGTAGGCCAGCCGAAACGGCGCGTCTGAGGTCCAGTCGACGGCGGCGAGGAAGCGGTCCTGCCGGAACTCAACCGTCCGCGTCTCGGCGGTGTCGAGCCAGTCGAGTGCGGCGATATCGCCGGCGCGGATCAGCGACGGGTTGTCGATCTCGAAGCCCGCCGGCAGAGGATCGTTGACCATCAGCCGGGCCTCTCCGGAACCGTGTGGCGTGACCTCGATCACCGCGACAAGCCGCGTGCCTTGCGGTACCGACGCGACGTCGACTTCGGCGCCATCCATCGTGAAGTAGCTCCGCGCGATGGAATAGCCCTTGCCGCCCGCCGGTTCCGGCTCCATCGGCACGCCGAAGGTGGTCAGCGTCACCGTCGCCGGCCGGTCGGTTCCGTTGGCGATTACCTGCGGCGTGGCCGCCTCTGCGTCCAGCACCCGCACCAGTGGCCCGGTCACCGGCGCGCCGTTGACGGTGAAGCCCTCGGTTCCCGGCCGGTCGATCAGCGCGTGCGTTGCCAGAAGCGCCCATGTGGCCTCCTGTGTCGAAAGGCGTTGTCCGGCGAGCCCGGTCGCCACCGCATCGCCGAGACTGTCCGGATCGACCGTATTTGACCCAGCCTCCGACGCGAGTGCCAGAAGGGCGGCCGCGTCGCGCAGGTTGGTGCCGTAATCCGCGCGCCATATCTGGGCCTCCGACGCGCCGCGCTGTGCCAGGAGCCGTGCGGCCTGGGAAAACATTGCATCGGCGCGCCGTTGATCGCCGTAGGAGGCGAGCGCCGCGCCTAGCTGTGCTGCCGCCGTCGGTGTGTCGAACGCCTCTGCCTTAACATCGGCGTAATAGCGTAGGTCGCCAATGGCCGCCGCCCCCTCGCGGGCGAGGACCATCAACGCATAGGCATAGGCGCCGCCGTCCGCATCGAAATCCGGCGCGTAGTTGATCTGGTTGCGCAGGTTGTCCATCGCGTTCCTGAATGCCACGTCCGGCACCGCGTAGCCCTGCGCCTTGGCCCGGCTGAGGAAATCCGTGACGTAGGCATCGAGCCACAGATCCCCTGCATCCGCGTACCAGAGCCCGAAGGCACCGTTCGAGGACTGGTTGAGCAGGATCTCCGCGATGCTTTCGTCCACGCGCTTGGCGATGTCGGCGCGTCCGCCGGCGCCCATCGCCACCGCCACCTCGTCGAAATAGAGAAGTGGCAGCGCCTTTGAGGTCAGTTGTTCCGTGCAGCCGTAGGGATAGGCGTCGAGCGTCGCCAGAAGCCCCGGCGCGTCGAACCGCGCGAGGGGGCCGACAGCCAGAGTCGCGCGCCCCGATCCGGGCAGAAGCCCGGCGAAGACATTCTCATCCAGCGTGAAATTCGCCCCGGCGGCAAAGTCGAAGCGACTCTGCCGTGCGACTTCGGGGTCGTTGGCCTGCACCGGAAGCATCAAGTCCTTCACCAGTTGCCGCCCGTCCGGCGTCGTCAGCGCGACGCGAATCCGGCCCATGGCCTCTGCGGTCCCGGCCGAGATAGGCACCGTCACCTCAGCCTTGCCCATTTCGGCCAGATCGACCCCGGAGGGGGCGGCGCCAAGCGTTACCCCCTCGGCCGTCACGTCGAGCCCCATGCGCCCGGCCGGTCCGGTGGCATGGACGATCTCGAGAAGGATCCGCGCCTCGTCCCCCGGCGCGAGGAACCGGGGTACCGATGCCGTGACCACCACCGGATCGCGGACGAGAACCTCGGTCTCGGCCTGGCCGACCGCCGTCTTCGACCATGCGACGGCCATCAGCCGCACCGAACCGTTGAAGCTCGGCAGCTCAAACTCGGTCCGCGCGTAGCCATCCGCTCCGACCTTGAGAGGGCCGGAGAAGTAGGCGACCAGCTCCTCTGTCGGCGGCGGCGCCTGCATCCTGAGGCCGGTCGCCGCGTCGCCGCCCGAACGCACCGCACCCATGATCCCGGTTTGCCCGTCGATCAGCCGTCCGTAGATGTCACGGATTCCGATGCCGAGCTTCCTTTGCCCGAAATAGTGCCCCTCCGGGTTGGGCGCGGTAAAGCCGGTGAGGTTGAGGATACCGACATCGACGGCGGCGATGGTGGCGAAGACATCCTCGCCCGCCGCCGCATCGACCTTCAGCGCCACCGGCAACGGCCCGCGCGGATCGGTCTCCGGCGTCACCTCGAAGGCGACCGAGAGCTTCCGGGCACCGGGATCGACTGACGCGTAGGAAAGGCCCAGCGCCCTTGTCGGCACCCGGCCCGCATCCTCCGCCAAGGGGCGGACGACGGAGGCGGTGACATAGGCGCCCGCGCCCCAGTCGTCCGTCACCGGCAGGTCGATCACGTTTTCTCCGGCCGTGACCGGCACCGCCTTCATGTCAATCAGACGGTTCGACAGCACCGTGACCAGCGCCACGCCCGCCGCCCGCGGCTCGATCCTCAACCGTGCGGTGTCGCCGGGCCGATAGGCGTCCTTGTCGAGCGCGACCGTCAGCGTGTCCGGCGTCTCGGCCGCATCTGCCGGCGCGTACCAGCCGGCATAGAACTCCACCGAGGCGGCGGAATAGGCGCCGTCGGTGGCTTCCACCACCAGTTCGTAGTTGCCCCAGCCGACAGGCGCGGAAAGGCCGGTCGGTCCCGCCGCCGTGAGGCTCGCATCGCCTTCGGCGACGCGCGTGCGCGTCGTCGTCACCTCCCAGTTCCAGTTGCCGTAAAGCGCATACCACTGGTAATTCGTCTCGATCCGGTTGAGCGTCCAGTGAACCTGCCGCGCCGCCAGCGCCTCGTCCGGTCCGACCGCGATCAGGTCGAACCGCGCCTCGGCGCCTTCGGGCACGGTGCCGTCCTCGAAGAGCGGCTTGATCCCGATCACCGGCGCGTCGGGCAGGATGCGCCGCGCGATTTCGCGCTCGACCGGTCGCCCCGATCCTTCCTTGAGCCTGACCGCGATCCGCGCCTCCAGCGGCCGGTTCGCGGCCTCGCCGAGATCGGGGAAGTTGATCGGAACCGTGGCCTTGCCGCTCTCATCGGTCGGCTCCGCGTCATAAAGCGCATCGCGGTAGGGCGCGAACGGCTCGTCGTATTTGCCGAAGGCATAGCCGGGGAAGACGTCGAGGGTCGTGAGCGCCGAAATCCGGATGTCGCCCTCCACGTCGAGGCCGGCACCCGGCGCGCCGAAAAGATAGCGTGCGTCGATGGAAAGAGGCGGCGTGTCGGAAAGCCGGATCGCCCGCTCGGGCAAGGCAAGGTCGAAGTCGATCCGTTCGGGCAGAAAGTCCTCGACGAGGAAGCTCTGGCTCGCCAGCGCCTTGCCCTCCTCGACGAAACTTTCGATCCGCCAGGTTCCACGTGGCGCGTTCCCGGCCAGTGGCATCGTTGCGACGAAGCCGCCCGCGCCGGCCCCGTCGAGCAACGCCCGCGAATACTCGACCCCGTCGGGCCGCATCAGCCGCACTGTCATCGGCAAGCCGTCGATCGCGCCCATCCGGGCGTCCCGCGCCAGAAGCGTCGCATTCACCGCCTCGCCCGCCCGGTAAGCGCCCCGGTCGGTCGAGAGGAAGACGTCGATCGGCGGCGCGGCCTCGCGCCCCGCGACGCCCCGGTCGGACAGGTCGAATTCCGGTTCGGTCAATGATAGGAAGGCAAAGTCGTCGCCCTTCGCGACCGTCACGAGGGCTGGCGCGGTACCGCCGGTCCCGGCGGTCAGGCCGGCGGCGAAATGGGCGTAGCCCGCCGCATCGGTCGTGGCCGTGCCGATCACCGCGTTCGCCCGCGACAGAAGCGTCGCAGTCACGCCTTCGCGCGCTGCCGCATCCGAAAGGCCGCGCACGAAGACATGCAGCCCGTCCGCCCCCTCCATCGTCGTCAACCCGAGGTCGGAGATCACGAACCACTGCGTGGCGGCGGGATGGTCATAGGGGTCGAGTCCCGGCACGGCCGCCTGCAACGCATAGATCCCCGGCCCGAGGTCGGCCATCACCCCGTCCAGCGGCAAGAGCGTCGTCACATCGCGGTTTAACTCCTTCGCGACCTCGCCGGTGCCGGTCCAGACCTGCTCCGTCACCTCGTTCTTCAACTGCTCCGACGACCAGTAATCCAGCGGCCGGCCGAAATAGTCGCTCTGGATCGCCCGGATCAGGTTGCGGTCCGAAATGCGCAGCAGGGTCAGATGCGGACATATTGGGTGACGGTCACGTCCTTCGCCAGGGTTTCGCCCGTGGCGGCAGGCAGGCCCGCGCGGAAGGTCAGCGCATAGCGGCTGCCATGTTCGACCCCGGTCACGCAGATCTGCCGGCCCGAGGCGTCGACCGAGAGGTTCGGCGCCGGCAGCTTCACGAAGGGCGCATAATCCGTGCCGGCGCGGACGAGGTCTTCGGTAAAGACCGCGCAGATGCGGGGCGAGGCGCTGTCGCTCTCGACCTGGGTTTCGGCGATGCGGAACCCGTATTTGCCGATCGCGTCGTCCAGCGCCGCCGCCGTATCGTCACGCGGTTGCAAGTCCTGCGCGAGCCGCAGCGCCGGGATCATGTCGCGGCCGCGCTCCACCCGCTCGAACGCGTGCGCCAGCGTCGCCAGCGCCGTCGCGCGCAACCCGGTGCTGCCGGCCCGGAGATAGGCGTTCACCGAGGCCGACGCCGCCCGCCCGGCAAGGTCGCGCTGCCGCTCCGAATCGTCAGACCGGATCGCGAGAAGCGCCGCGGAATACTCCGCCCATTGGTCCGCCGCGTCGGAGAGGTTGAGCGCCGCGCCCAAATGGTCCGCCACCCCGGCAAGGTCGCCCGCAACCCCTGCCGCGCGGGCGGCGGCCAGAAGCTCCGCCTCGGTCGCGGTTCCGGTCACGTGCCGCGCGCCGAGCCCCCTGGCCTGCGCCAGCGCCGCGTCGAAATCTTCGGGCCGCAGGAACGAAAGCTCTGCCGCGCGGGTGCCTGCGGCGGCGAGAACCGCGGGGTCGGTGCCCCGGATCCAGCCCGACAGCGCGCCCTGATAGGGCTGCTCCTCGCTCACCGCCGATTTCGGGAAACAAGACCCCGACCGGCTATTGAACGTAAAGGCCTTGCAGGCGACATCGGCCAGACAGGCGGCCTCGCAGGCGTCGAACCCGACATCGAAGATCGCGCGCAGGTCCGAGCCGTAGAAGTCCACGCCCTCGACCAGCACGGCCCGGCGTTCCGGAACTGGGGATCGCTCCTGCGCTCCGGCTCCGACGGGAAATACGACAAGGCTGGCGACAAGGGCTGCGATCTGAATCCGCCGCATCGAAATCTCCTGTCCCGGGCAATGCCGGGATGCTGGCACGAGGGTCGCGGGATTGGCAAGCGCGGGACACCGGCACCAGCCGGTTTAAGCCTTCATTCACATCGTATCGCCATGGTTGGCCAGCGCGCAGGGCGGTGCGGCGCGGACGGAGCGGAGACGATCTTGAGCATTGCCGAGAAACTGGCGAAGGAACGGCGGGCGCGGCTCGCGGCGGAGCGGCTTCTGGAGCAAAAGAAACGCGAACTCTTCGCTGCGAATTCGCAGCTTTCGAGCCATGCGCGCAGCCTTTCCGACCAGATCGTCGAACAACGCCACGGGCTGGAACTCGCCCGGTGCGAGGCCGAATCGCTGAAAGGCCAGAACAGCCAGGTCCTTCATGATCTCGAAAGGGCCAATGGTGAGGCGGCGGCGGCGCAACGCCGGCTCTGGGACGCGATGGAAACCATCGGAGACGGTTTCGCCGTCTTCGACGTCGATGCCCGTCTCGTCATTGCCAATCAGGTCTACCTGAACCTTTTCGGGGCCGCCGACATCAGGCTGGGTGACGGCTATCACAGGATACTGGAGGTTCTCGCCGACGAGGTGGCCGAGCTAGAGGGTGAGGATGCGCAGGACTGGCGCCACCAGATGCTCGAACGGCTGGCCCGGGACGAGATCGAGCCGAAGGCGGTGCGCCTCAACGACGGCCGCCATATCCGCTTCGTCGATCATCGCGGCGAGGCCGGCGAACTCGTCTCGCTGGCGCTCGACATCACTGAGGCGATGGAGCGCGAGGCCGAACTGGAAGAGGCGCGCGCCAAGGCCGAGGCCGCGAACCGCGCCAAATCCGCCTTCCTCGCCAACATGAGCCACGAGATCCGGACGCCGATGAACGGGGTCGTCGGCATGGCCGAGCTTCTGTGCGAAACCGCCCTGACCGAGGACCAGCGGCTCTTTGCCGAGACGATCAAGTCCTCGGGCGAGGCGCTTCTGGTGATCATCAACGACGTGCTCGACTATTCCAAGATCGAGGCGGAGAAGATGCGGCTCTACCCCGAGCCCTTCGATCTGGAACGCTGCCTGCACGAAGTGATGCTTCTCCTGCAACCGAAGGCGCGGGAAAAGGGGCTGAAGCTGCTGGTCGACTTCGATCTTTTCCTGCCCACAAGGTATGTCGCGGACCCCGGGCGGATGCGGCAGATTTTCACCAATCTCGTCGGCAACGCGGTGAAATTCACCACCGTGGGTCATGTTTTGGCACGTGTCGTAGGGATCGAACGGGCCGACCGCGACTACGACCTGCACATCACGATCGAGGATACCGGCATCGGCATCGCGGCCGACCATGTCGACCACATCTTCGGCGAATTCAACCAGGTCGAGGATCAGTCGAACCGCAAGTTCGAAGGCACCGGCCTCGGCCTCGCCATAACCCGGCAGCTTGTGGAACTGATGGGCGGCAGGATCTGGGTCGACAGCGAGCCGGGACAGGGTTCCTGTTTCGGCTTCAGGGTCACCCTGTCGCCGGCGGAGCCTGCCGGCATCCTGCCCCAGGCTGATCAGCCGGTCCTTCTGAAACGGGCGCTGATCATCGATGACGTGCAGATCAACCGGGAGATCCTCGAACGCCAGCTCGAAACCTACGGGCTTGAGGTGACGAAGTGCCGGACCCCGTCCGAGGCGTTGCAGGCGCTGGCGTCCGGTCCCGCCTTCGACGTGATCCTGACCGATCACGACATGCCCGAGATGGACGGGCCGGAGCTTGCCGACCGGATCCGGGCAGCGGGTGTGGCCGCGCCGATCCTGCTCCTGTCGTCGCAGCCCGACGCTGCGGGGGACCGGATGTCCGAGATGGCGGCGGTGCTGCAGAAACCGACCTTGAGAAGTCAGCTTCTGAAGGTGCTTCAGGACTTGTCGCATCCCGCCAGGGCCGCCGACTTCGTGCCCGTCGCCGCCGCACCGGCCGAGCCGGACGGCGACAGCGCGCGCGCGATGCGGGTACTTGCGGCCGAGGACAACCGCACGAACCAACTCGTCTTTCGCAAGATGGTCGCCGATTTCGATATCGAGCTTGAGTTCGCCGGAAATGGCCGCGAGGCGGTCGAACTGTGGCGCAGTTTCCGGCCCGACATGATCTTCATGGACATTTCCATGCCCGAAATGGACGGCCGCGAGGCGGCCCGTGCGATCCGCGCGATCGAGGCGGAGCGCGGTCTTGCCCCGGTGCCCATCGTTGCCCTCACCGCGCATGCGATGGAGGGTGACCGCGTGTCGATCCTCGCCGCCGGAATCGACCACTACCTGACGAAGCCGCTGAAGAAGACGGCCATCGCGGCACAGATCGCCGAGCACTGTCCCGCCATCGCCCGCCCTGCCATTCCCTCGGCGTCCGGCGCACTGGCCTGAACTGGTCCTGGTCGGTAATGTGGGTGCAGGCAGGTTTGCCCGTCTGGTCCCTCCGACCTTTACCCGGCGCCGACAATCGCGAGGAAGGCGGCCCCGAACCGTTCCGCCTTCTGATCGCCCATCCCGGCGATCCGTTCCAGCTCGGCCAGCGATCCGGGCCGCGATTCGGCGACTTTCTTCAGCGTGGTATGGGTGCAGGACAGGTACTTACCGGTGCCGTCCTCGCCCCGGGAAAGCTCCGCCTGCGCGGCAAGAAGCTGATCGAAAAGCGCGCCTTCCGCCCGTCCGGCCAGCTTCATCCGGGCCGGGTGCACCGCCTCGCTGGCACCGGTGATGACCTCCAGAAACGCCGCACCGTAGCTTTCAAGCTTCTTCGCGCCGACCCCGTTCACCCGTGCCATCTGGTCGAGCGTCGCGGGGCGCCGTTCGGCCATCTCGATCAGGGTGCGGTCGGGAAAGATCACATAGGCTGGCACCCGCGCCGCCTCGGCGAGCGCCCGCCGCTTCGCCTTCAGCGCCGAAAGAAGCGGCGCGTCCTCGTCCGACACGAGCGTCTTGACCGCCGGCCCTCCGACCGCCTTGCGGATCGTGTCGCGCCGGAGCGTGATTGACGCCTCGCCGCGCAGAATCGGCCGCGCGGCCTCGGTCATCCGGAAGGCACCGTGCCTCTCGGGATCGGGGCGGATCAGGTCGTGCCCCATCATCTGCCGGAACACTGCCTGCCATTGCGCCTTCGGCAGGTCGCGGCCGACCCCGTAGGTCGGCAGTTCGTCATGCCGGCGTTCACGGATCTTGTCGGTCCCGGCGCCGGTGAGGATGTCGATCAGATGCCCCGCGCCGAAGCTCTCGCCAGTCCTCAGAATAGCCGACAGCGCCTTCCTGACCGCTTCGGTCCCGTCGAAGATGTCGGGTGGCGTGTCGCAGAGGTCGCAGTTGCCGCAGGGCTCCGCCGCTTCGCCGAAATAGCCGAGCAATCGCTGGCGCCGGCAGCCCGTCGCCTCGGCCAGACCGAGAAGCGCGTTCAGCCTGGCGTGGTCGGCCGCCTTGCGATCGGCCGGTGCCAGCCCCTCGTCGACCTGGGCGCGGCGGAGGCGGATGTCATCGGGGCCGTAGAGCGTCAGCGTCTCGGCCGGTGCGCCATCGCGACCGGCGCGGCCGATCTCCTGGTAATAGGCCTCGATCGACTTCGGCAGGTCGGCATGGGCGACCCAGCGGATGTCGGGCTTGTCGATGCCCATGCCGAAGGCCACCGTGGCGACGACGATCAGCCCGTCTTCGCGCTGGAACCGGGCCTCTACCTCGCGCCGGTCGTCCGGGTCCATGCCGCCGTGATAGTGGCAGGCGGAATGGCCCGCCTCGCGCAGCGCCTGTGCCAGCGTCTCGGTCTTGGCGCGGGTGGCGGTATAGACGATGCCCGACTGGCCCTTCCTCGCGGCGGCGAAGCCCAGGATCTGCTGGCGGGGCTGGTCCTTCACCGCGAAGGCGAGGTGGATGTTGGGCCGGTCGAAGCCGCGCAGGAAGGTCTGCGGTTCCGCCCCGTCGAACAGCCGGGTGACGATCTCGCCCCGCGTCTCTTCGTCCGCCGTCGCGGTGAAGGCGGCCAGGGGCACGTTCAGCGCCCGCCGCAATTCGCCGATCCGAAGGTAGTCGGGACGGAAATCGTGGCCCCATTGGCTGACGCAATGCGCCTCGTCCACCGCGATCAGCGCGGTGCCGATCCGCCTGAGAAGCGTCAGCGTGCCGCCCGTGGCAAGCCGTTCCGGCGCCATGTAGAGGAGTTTCAGGCGGCCCGCGTCAAGGGCGGCGAAAACCGCCTCCGTCTCTTCCTCGGTATTGCCCGAGGTCAGCGCCCCGGCCTCGACCCCGGCTTCACGCAGCGAGCGGACCTGATCGCGCATCAGCGCGATGAGAGGCGAGATGACGACCGTCACCCCCTCGCGCATCAGCGCCGGAAGCTGGAAGCACAGCGACTTGCCGCCGCCCGTCGGCATGATGGCGAGCGCGTTCCGTCCCTCGGCGACGGCCGCGACGATCTCGGCCTGACCGGGTCGAAACTCGGAGAATCCGAATACGGAGGAGAGAAGATCCTCGGCGCGGGTCATGGCTCGCGGTTCTTGTTGCTCGATTGCCCGCGACCCTGTCACAGCCGCCCGTCATGGGCAAGGCTCAGTAGCCGTAGAAGAAGCCCGCATTGTTAATCAGCACGCGCTGCAGGATGATCAGAGCGATGAAGGCGACGAGCGGCGCGAGGTCGAGCCCCGGCGTCTGCGGCAGGAACCGCCGGATCGGCGCATAGATCGGCTCCAGCAGACGGTTCAGTCCGTACCAGATCTGGCTGACCATCGGCTGGCGGATGTTCAGGACCTGAAAATTCAGGAGCCAGGACATGATGATATGCGCGATCATGATGAACCAGACCACATTGAGGATGATCATCAGAGCCTCGAAAAGCGAACCCATAAGCGTCTCCGGCCGTTAGCGTCGGACCAGAGGTAAGCGGCAAGCGCCGCTTCCGCAACCATCTAACGCAACGTCGCCGGTTGACCTGCGGCCCGCCCTGCGACACGCCTCAGGCAGATCCGTGAAAGGAACTGCCGATGTATCCCTTTGTCCGCATGGCGAAAGAGATCTGGAAGAACCGCCGCGCAGCGCCGCTCGGGATTACCGAGGCCCATGTCTCGCACCACATCTGCTGGCCCTGGGACCTCGACATCTGGGTGGAACTCAACAACGGCCGGACGCTGACGCTTTACGACCTTGGCCGCATCCCGCTTGCCATGCGCACCGGGCTTGGCGATCTGATCCGCAGGCATCGCTGGGGGATCACGGTCGCGGGCAACACGCTGCGTTACCGCCGCAGGGTCCGGATGTTCGACCGGCTGGAGATCGTCAGCCGCTGCATCGGCTGGGACGCGCGCTTCATCTACATCGAGCAGAGCATGTGGCGCGGCGGCGACTGCACCAGCCACATGCTCCTGCGCTCGGCCGTTACCTCGAAATCCGGGATCGTGCCGCCGGCCGAGGTGCTGGCCGCGCTCGGCCAGCCGGTGCAAAGCCCCGAACTGCCAGGTTGGGTCAAAGCCTGGATTGCGGCGGATGCGGACCGGCTCTGGCCGCCGGAACGCTGACCCCGGCGCCGTCCGCCCCTTGCGGCCACCAGCCCAAGCTTGCGCCCGAACCGGTTTTGGGGCTTCATCCCGGCAACAGGCGAGGGGCAGGACATGACGGTATCGGCGAGGAAGCGCATCTGGGGCTGGTGGTTCTTCGACTGGGCGAGCCAGCCTTACAATACGCTATGCCTGACCTTCGTCTTCGGCCCCTATTTCGCCGAGGTCGCGCGGGCGCATTTCGTTGGTCAGGGGCTTGATACCGAGGCCGCGGGGGCCGCCGCGCAGGCCTATTGGGGCTGGGGGCAGACGGTTTCGGGCGTGATCATCGCGGTTCTCGCCCCGATCCTGGGTGCCATCGCCGACGGAACGGGCAAGCGCATGATCTGGATCTGGTTCTTCTCGGCCTTCTATGTCGTCGGTTCCTGGATGCTCTGGACCCTGATGCCCGGAGAGCCGGACTTGTTGCGCGCCATGATCTGGTTCGGGCTTGGCCTGATCGGCATGGAATTCGCGACGATCTTCACCAATTCGCTGATGCCCGCCCTCACCGGCGACGCGGACATGGGCAAGGTGTCCGGCTCCGGCTTTGCCTTCGGCTATGTCGGAGGGATCGTGGCGCTGGTGATCATGCTGCTGCTGTTCGCCGAGAGTGGTGCGACCGGAAAGACGCTGATCGGCCTCGATCCCGTGCTCGGCCTCGATCCGGCGACGCGCGAGGGGACGCGGGCGGTCGGGCCCCTGACGGCGGTCTGGTATATCGTCTTCATGATCCCCTTTTTCGCCTGGGTGCGCGAACCGAAGGGGCCGGCGCGCAAGTTCAGCTCCGCCGCCGCGATGGCCGATCTCTGGCGCCTCGTGAAATCGCTGAAGGGGCGGCAGAGCCTTGCCGCCCACCTCGTCAGCTCGATGTTCTACCGCGACGCGCTGAACGCACTTTACGGCTTCGGCGGGGTCTATGCCTCGGGTGTGCTTGGCTGGTCGGTGACCAAGATCGGCGTCTTCGGCATCGTCGGGGCGATCTCGGGCGCGCTTTTCGCCTGGCTCGGCGGCAAGATGGACAGCGCGCGAGGGCCGAAGCCGGTCATCAAGATCGCCATGGTCGTGCTGATCGCGGTCTGCCTCGTCATCGCGGGCATGTCGCGCGATGCCTTCTACTGCCTGCCGTTCGCCGAGGGCTCGGCGCTGCCGGACTACATCTTCTATGCCTGCGGCATCCTGATCGGCGCGGCGGGCGGCTCGATCCAGTCTGCAAGCCGGACGATGATGGTTTTCCACACGACGCAGGCGCGGGCGGCCGAATCCTTCGGCCTCTACGCCCTGTCGGGAAAAGCCACCGCCTTCATCGCGCCCTTTTCCATCGCGGTCATCACCACGATCAGCGGATCGCAGCGGATCGGCATTTCGATTCCGTTGATCGTTCTCTTCCTCGTCGGCATGATCGTCCTGAGATGGGTCAAGCCTTATGGAGAGCGGAGTTGAAACGTATCGGCGGAATTTTCGCGCTTTTGACGGCGATTGCACTTGGCGGCACGGCCGCCGCCGAACCGCTGGCGAACCAGTTGTTCGGCGCCAAGCGCACCGCCTCGGCGCAAAAGGCGAGCGCCATCGGCACATATGCCAAGGGCTGCGGCGCGGGCTTTGTCGAGCTGCCGGAAAGCGGGCCGACTTGGCAGGCAATGCGGCTTAGCCGCAGCCGTAACTGGGGCCATCCGGCGCTGGTGCAGTTCGTCGCAGACCTGTCGGCCACCGCACGCCAGCTTGGCTGGCCGGGCCTCTACATCGGCGACATGAGCCAGCCGCGTGGCGGGCCGATGATCTCCGGCCACGCGAGCCACCAGATCGGGCTTGATGCCGATATCTGGATGTTGCCGCCGACGCGCCTGAACCTCAGCCGGGGCGAGCGCGAGAAGATCAGCTCGGTCTCGGTCCGGACCGACGACCAGACCCGCGTCAACGGCAACTGGACCAGGACCCATCACCAGTTGCTGCGCGCCGCCGCCTCGGATCCCCGCGTCGACCGGATCTTCGTTGCCGCCGCGGTGAAGGTCGAGATGTGCAAGACCGCGCGCGCCTCGGATAAGGCATGGCTGCAGAAGATCCGCCCGCTTTACGGACACAACACGCATTTCCATGTCCGGCTGAAATGCCCTGCCGGATCGAGCAATTGCCAGACCCAGACGCCGAGTGTCGCCGCATTGTCGAAAGGCGGGGACGGTTGCGACGAGACCTTGACCTGGTGGGTGACCACCTATCTTGACGAATTGAAGAACCCGCCGAAGAAAACCAAGCCAAAGGGTCCGCGCAAGAAGACGTCGCGCGAATACACCATGGCAGACCTGCCCAGACAATGCTCTGCCGTTCTCGCCTCGGACTGATCCTCGCGGCGGCAGTCGCGGTGACCGGCGCGGTGTCCACCGCGCCGCGCGCCGACTATGTCGGCACCTTCGTCTGGACCGGGACATCGCCGAAATTTGGTGGCTTCTCGGCGCTCGACCTGCGCCCGGACGGGCTCGGTTTCGTCGCCGTTTCCGACAGCGCGGCTTTCTACGGCGGCCGCTTCTCGCGTGGCCCGTCCGGTGCGGTTGTTGCGGTCGGAACCGAACCGCCGGTGATCCCGCTGTCGCTTCACGGAACGCCGGTGCAGGACCCGATGGACGATGCCGAAGGCGTCGCCTTCGCCCCCGATGGCGGGCTTTACGTGTCTTACGAGACCGAAAACCGCATCGTGCGCTATGGCCCCGAGGGGCGGAAATGGCTGGGCGAGGACTGGCCCACGCTCTTCAAGGGGTTCGAGGTCAATTTCGGGATCGAGGCGCTGGCCATTGACGCGGCGGGCACGCTTTACGCGATGCCGGAACGCCCGATTCCGCGCCATGCGCCGATCCCGGTCTTTCGCGGGCGGGACGGTGTCTGGGATCAACCCTTCACGCTCCGTCGCGACGGCGGCTGGTTGCCGGTCGGGGCGGATTTCGGCCCGGACGGGCGGCTCTATCTGCTGGAGCGGGACTACTGGCCGCTCATCGGGTTCATGAGCCGGGTTCGGCGGATCACGTTCGACGGCGACCATGTCACGGAAGACGAGGTTCTGGTGCAGACCCCCGCCGGTACGCATGACAACCTCGAAGGGCTCGCAGTGTGGCAGGATGCAGAGGGTGCGATCCGGCTGACTATGATCTCGGACGACAATTTCCTGCCGAGCCAGCGCACCGAGATCGTCGACTACCGCGTGACCGAGTGACTTGACCGCGGCGCCGCAACGGCGTAGAGGCCGCCCGTTCCCCGACAGGCGGGGGGGCCAAGTCGCCGCGACCTTGTAAAAAACGGATATGTCATGACCCGCAATCTGATCCCTGGCATCCTTGCCATGGCCGCCATCGTGGTGGCCTCGAACATCCTCGTGCAGTTTCTCTTCGGCCAGTGGCTGACCTGGGGGGCCTTCACCTATCCCTTCGCCTTCCTCGTGACCGACCTCACGAACCGCCTTCAGGGGGCCGCCGCCGCGCGGAAGGTCGTTGTCGCGGGCTTCGTCGTGGGGGTGATCTGTTCCCTGATCGGCACCCGGATCATCGGGGAATTCGGGCCCCTGGTGACGCTCCGGATCGCCGTCGGTTCCGGCCTCGCCTTCCTCGTGGCGCAGCTCATGGACGTCCATGTCTTCAACCGGCTCCGCGACCGGGGCTGGTGGCGCGCGCCGCTCGTCTCGACCCTGATCGGCGCGTCGCTCGACACGGCGATTTTCTTCTCGGTGGCCTTCTCCGCCACGCTGATCTTCCTTGAGCCGGCCAATGACGTGAGCTGGGCCGGAGAGGTTCTGCCGCTTCTCGGCATCGGTCCCGACGCGCCACTCTGGGTCTCGCTCGCCAGCGCCGACTGGCTTGTCAAGCTGTCGCTCGCGATTGTGGCACTCGTACCGTTCCGCCTAATTGTTTCAAAGTTGACGGCAAAAGTTGCGTAAAAACTTTTGACAAACACAAAATCTGTGGCAGCCTGTGGATAACGGCAACGCAGAGAAAGGAGGTGATCCAGTGTCTAGAGTGATATTGGAGAGAGGTGTCGGGACAGTCAGGGGGGCCGTGGCCTGAGGGCAAACCCAAGGGTTTCAAACCCTGACTGGGCCTAGTCGATCTTCGACACCCTAACTGGCCCATCTCCGTAGATCTCGGAGGGCCGCTCCAACACGGAGCGGCCCTTTCCGTTTGTGAAACCGACGGAAATTCGGGTTATCTTCCCTTGTCGACCGAAGGCCACCCCATGCTGCACATCTCCGACGATATTGCCATCGCCGACTGGGAATTGAGCGAAAGCTTCACGCGCTCCTCAGGGCCGGGCGGGCAGAACGTCAACAAGGTCTCGACCGCCGTCGAGCTGCGGTTCGAGGCTGAGCGCAGCCCGCATCTTGCGCCGCAGGTCAAGGCGCGGCTGAAGCGGCTCGCCGGGCGGCGCTGGACCATCGACGGTGCTATCGTGATCCGTGCCGAAGAAACCCGCAGCCAAGCCCGCAACCGCGAGCTTGCGCGCGATCGGCTCGCCGAGTTGATCCGCGCCGCCCTTGTTGCGCCGAAACGGCGGGTCGCGACGCGGCCGACGCTCGGCAGCCAGAAGCGCCGGCTGAAGGCCAAGACGGTGCGCGGCACGGTCAAGTCCCTGCGCGGCAAGGTCGAGGACGAGGACTGACCGCGCGTACCGGTAGGTTCCGCATCGGCCACTGTTTGCCAGGAAACGCACATCTGTCACGCGATTGGGATGAACCGATCGCAGACGGCCGGCAGAATGCGCTCGGCCTGTGCGATCCGTGACCAATTTCCCGCTGATCCCGCCACATCTTGATCTTAGCGCGAACTCAAGCCTTGCGGTTCGGTGCGTTCCCACCGAAAACTGCACCGGCCGGCAGATGGGGTCGAGACAAGCGCAACATGCTCAGAAAAGCCTTCATGCTCGTTTCGGGCAACGCCTTCGGCTCGGCGCTTCTGCTGTTGCGCAACCTGATCATCGCGCGGCTGATCAGCCCGGAGGATTACGGGATCGCCTCCACCTTCGCGGTCGCCATGTCGATCGTCGAGATGCTGTCGTATTTCGGGCTGAACCAGATGATCGTCGTCGACAAGGACGGGGATGACGAAGAGGTGCAGAAGGCGATGCAGGGCTTTCAGGTCCTGCGCGGCGTGACATCGAGCGCCCTGCTTTTCGCCATCGCCCATCCCTATGCGCGCTTTCTTGGCATCGACCATATCGCCTGGGCCTACCAGGTCATCGCCTTCATTCCGTTAGTGAACGGTCTCCAGCATTTCGATATGCACAGGATGAAGCGGCATCTGAAGTACACGCCCTGGATCGTAACGCAGGCGGTGCCGCCACTGATCTCGGTCCTATCGGTCTGGCCGCTGGCGCTTTACTACGGTGATTACCGGATCATGCTGATCTCGCTTTTCGTGCAGGCCGGCTCGATGGTGATCCTGTCGCATCTGATGGCCGAGCGGCGCTACCGCCTCACTCTGGATTTCGCCCTGATCCGGCGGGCAACGGTCTTCGGTTGGCCGCTGCTCCTGAACGGCGTCCTGCTGTTCGGCGTCTTCAATGGGGAACGGTTGATCGTCGGTCGCGAACTCGGGATGAGTCAGCTCGCGGTGTTTTCAATGGCGATCACCCTGACACTGACACCGACGCTGGTGCTGGCCGGTGCCTGCCAGTCGTTGTTCCTTCCGCAGCTCAGCACCGCGCGGGATCGCGACGAGTCGTTCCGCTGGCTCGCCGTTGCCGCGACCGAAGCGGGCCTTGCGATTGGCGTGCTTCTCGTACTTGGCATGGTTCTGCTTGGCGGGCCGATGGTTTATCTCCTGCTCGGCCCGAAATACGCCGCGATCCTCGAGATACTGGTGCCGATGGCGGTGGTGCAGGCGGTGCGCGTGACGAAGACCGGCGGATCGACCGTGGCACTGTCGAAGGAGCGGTCGGGAAATGCGGCAGCGGCGAATCTCTTCCGGGTCCTGTCGCTGCCGATCTCCTGGTATGCGGTAACCCATTCCGGCGACGTCATGACGGTGATGTACATCGCGATGGTCGCCGAGGTCCTGGGCTATGTCGTGTCGCTGAGGCTTGCGGCACGACGGACGGGAATGCTGCTCGGCCCGCTGTTCTTGCCGTCGGTCCTGTCGGCCCTGGCTTGTGCCGCCGCTGTGCTCGATGCGTATTATTACCCTCCCCAGACGGGGCTTCTCGCGCATCTCGACTGGAGCCGCTGGGTTGTGGCCGCCCTATGCCTTGCCGCACTGGCCTCCATGTCGGCGCTCAGGGGTTATCTCTGGCGCCACTTCTTCCGCTAGTCACGCGCGCATCTTCACGACCTTCGCCGGAACACCCACCGCAATCGCACCGGCGGGAATATCGCGCGTCACGACAGATCCAGCCCCGATCACCGCCCCGTCGCCGATCGTGACGCCGGCGGTCAGGATCGCGCGGGTGCCGATCCAGCAATCCTCGCCGATGGTGATGTCGCGCTCCACCATCTCCTGATCGGTGATGCGCGTGCCGGCAGCCAGTCCGTAATCCGCCGCGGTGACGAAGCATTCCGGACCGAATGTCGTGCGCGCCCCGACCCGGATCCAGCTCGTCGTCTTGCCGGCCCAGAGCGAACAGCGCGCGCCGATCTGGACCTGGTCGCCAAGCGCGATGCGCTCGCCATTGGCGAAGGAGACGTTCGGCGCCAGCCGCACATCCCGACCGAGTGTCAGGAGCCGGCGCTGCTTGACATGCGTGTAGCCATAATAGTGCAGGATCCGGAACGGATGGATCAGAACGCCAGGGTCCAGAAAAGACCGGATCGCCCGGCTAAGGCGCGAAAGCAGCGATCTTCTGGCAACGGCCATCTCTTTCTCCTCCAGGGGTCGTTCCGACATTAAGCATTCCCATGCCCGTCACGCAATTCCGCCGGTGCCCGGAAATGCCTTTCCGCACTGGTCCGATCCCTGTCAAATTGCTAACACTTTCGCGGGTTACCTCGCCGGTAACCCGGTGCATTGAGTGAGTGAAAATGTCAGAACCTGACTGTCCCATCGGCGTGATCGTCGTTGCCTTCCAATCGGCCGATGTGATCGTCGGCTGCATTGAAAGCCTGCTGGCGCAGGAAGGGGGGCCGCCGGCGGTGATCGTCGTCGATAACGCCTCGACCGACGATACCGTCGCCACATTGCGCGGCTGGGCCGCTGCGTCCGGGACCGACCTGCGCGAGTTCGTTGCCGCAGACCGGCCGGATCGGGCCGAGGCGGGGGCGGTGACGCTGATACATTCCGGCGCCAACCGGGGTTTCGCGGGCGGCGTCAATGTCGGTCTCGCCGTGGCGGCCGCGATGCCAGGGATCGGGCATTTCTGGGTGCTGAACCCCGATGCCTTCGCCGACACGTCCGCCTGCCGCGCGATCCTGTCCGCTGCCGCAGAGACGCCCGGCTATGCGCTGATGGGGGGGCGCGTCTGCTACGCCGAACCGCCGCACCGGGTCCAGATCGATGGCGGGCTCGTCAATCTCTGGACCGGCGTTTCGGGCAACGTCAACCTTGGCCGGGCAGCGGCCGAGGCGGTATTGCCGAAAGGTTCGGATCTCGATTTCATCACTGGCGCCAGCATGGTTGCCTCGCGCGCCTTCTATCAGGCCGTAGGCCCGATGCGCGAGGATTATTTCCTATATTACGAGGAGGCCGACTGGGCGCTTCGCCGTGGCGACATGTCCCTTGTCGTGGCCCCGGGTCTGGTGGTCTATCACCATGCCGGGACCGCGATCGGCTCGCCAACGCTCGAGCGCCTCGCCTCGCCGTTCTCGTTCTGGTTCAAGTATCACAGCCGGATGCTCTTCGTGCGCCGGTTCAATCCGATCGGCCTGCCGGTCGCGATGGCCTATGCAACCGCCAAGGCTGGCCAGCTTGTGCTCAAAGGGGCTCTGCCGCAGGCGGGCGCGCTTCTGCGCGCGGTCTGGGGGCTCGGCCCGCCGAAAGCGGTGCGCGACAGGTTGTCCCCCGAGGCGCGACGGATCGCGTTCGGCCGTGCGGAGACCTAGCGCCACGGAATGCCTCGGCGTGCTGGCCTGCCTGATGGCGGGGGCTGCCGATGCCGCCGACCTGGTCCCGCGCGGCACCTATGCCTGGCGGGAGGACCGCGACGGCTTCGGCGGTTATTCCGGGTTGGCGATGACTGCCGACGGTGCCGGTTTCCTGACCATCAGCGACGCGGGCGAGATGGTCCGTGCCCGCGTCCTGCGCGACGCCGGCGGCCGTATCGCGGCGGTCGAGACCGAGTGGCACGCTCAGCTTCACGACAATGCGGGCAAGCCGGTGGCCGGTTTCACCGCCGATGCCGAGGCGTTGTCGGTCGGGCCGGATGGCACGGTTTACGTCTCCTATGAAAGCTACACGCGGATCACCTCGGTCTCGATTCCAGGGATGATGCCGGAGACATTGCACAGATGGGACTTTTTCCGCGACCTCTGGGGCAATGCCGGGTTCGAGGCGCTGGCGGCTTTGCCCGACGGCCGGCTGATTGCCATTCTGGAAACGCCGGAGGACGACGGCGGGTTCAGGACCTTCATCGGCCGGAAAGGCGACTGGCGGGCCGGGCCGACACTGCCTGCCAGTGACGGGTTCGATGCCGCCGACGCGGTGATCGGTCCGGACGGCAAGCTCTGGCTTCTTGAACGCAAGCTGGCCTCGGCCTTCGGGTTTGCCACCCGGATCCGCCGTTTCGCGTTTGACGGGGTAGTGTTCGGGCCGCCCGAGACACTGCTCGAGACGCCACCGGGGACGCTCGACAACATGGAAGGCATCAGCCTCTGGACCGATGCCGATGGAAAGACCGTCGTGAGCCTGATTTCTGACGACAATTTCCTTATCGTGCAGAAAACCATCCTCGTCGAATACGAGCTCAGCGAATGAGGATGCCGGGGCACAGATCGCGGCCGACGCAGTGTGGCGCGGGTCAGTGGCTTTGTACCCGGACAACGAAACCGGTATCAGCGGGCCGGGGTGGCCGAGGCAGGAGACGAGGATGACGAAAGAGGCGAAGCGGCGGGTCCTGATCGTCGTCGAGAATCTGCCCGTGCCGCTCGACCGGCGAGTCTGGCTTGAGGCGACGACGCTCACTCAGGCTGGCTACGCGGTTAGTGTGATCTGCCCCACCGGGCGCGGCTGGGACAAGCATTTCGAGGTCATCGACGATATCCACATCTACCGCTACCCGGAACCGTCCGAGGCGCATTCCGGCGCGGTGGCCTATGCCAAGGAATACCTCTGGTCGCTTTGGCACTGGTTCCGGCTGGCCCGCCAGGTGCGGCGCGAACGCGGCTTCGACGTGATTCACGGCTGCAACCCGCCCGACCTCGTCTTCCTGCTGGCGTTGCGCTACCGCCTTGCCGGCGTGCGTTACCTGTTCGATCACCATGATGTCTGCCCGGAACTCTTCGAGGCGAAATTCGCGCGCAAGGGCCTGCTGTACCGGATCATGCTGATCTGGGAGCGGATGACCTTCGCCTGCGCCTCCGTCTCCATCGCGACCAACGAAAGCTTTCGCGACATCGCGATCCGGCGCGGCGGCATGGCGCCAGAGGATGTCTTCGTCGTCCGCTCGGCGCCGAAGATCGAGAAGTTCCAGATCCGCCCCGCAGATCCGGCGATGCGCAAGGGCGCAGGGACAGTGCTTGGCTATGTCGGGGTGATCGGCCAGCAAGAGGGCATGGATCTTCTGGTAGCGGCGGCAGACCACCTGATCCGGAGGATGGGGCGGTCTGACGTCCATTTCATAATTGTCGGCTTCGGACCGGAACTGCCGAACGTAGAGGCGGACGTGGCCCGGCGCGGCCTTGGCGATCACTTCACCTTCACCGGCGCGCTTTACGACGAAGACATGCTTCGCGCGCTCAACAGCTGCGATATCGGGGTGAGCCCCGACCCGAAGAACGCGATGAACGACATCTCGACCATGAACAAGGTCATGGAATACATGACGCTGGAAAAGCCGGTGGTCCAGTTCGACCTGAAGGAGGGGCGGGCATCCGCCGGTGAGGCGTCGCTCTATGCAGCCGCAAACGATCCGGAGGATTTCGCCGCGAAGATCGCGGAGCTGATGGATGCGCCGGAGCGGCGGGCCGATATGGGCAGGATCGGTCGGGCGCGGGTCACCGAGCGTCTGAGCTGGGCCCATTCGGCGCCGCATCTTCTGGCCGCGTACGACAGGATCTTCGCCAAGATGGGGCGGGGTTGACCGCAAGCCGGCCGGATTTTTCGCGTTCAGGTCGCGGTCGAGCGATTGTCGGGCAACACCAGCGCCATCACCCAGCCGGCGAGAAACCCGCCGAGATGGGTTTCCCAGGCCAGGGACCCGCCGGTGGCCCACCAGATCAGCGCGTTGCCCAGGACGAGGACGAAGGCGATCCCAATCAGGGGCGCGACGGGTTGGCCGCGTTCGATCCGCTGTCTGAACTCAAGCGACATCAACGCGCCGACCAGTCCGAACAAGGCCCCCGACGCGCCGACCATTGGCGCAGCCGCGCTCGACATCGCGGCAAAGCCGAACGCGCCGCCAAGAAGAGATATCCCGTAAAGCACCACGTACCGACACGTGCCGATCCGCTCGACCAGGGTCGGTGTCAGCGCGAGAAGGGTCACCATGTTGAGCCCGAGATGCCAGAGGCCCGCGTGGAGAAACCCGTAGGTCGCGAACATCAGGACCGGCTGGAGCGCATAGTTTGGTCGCCAGTTCCCCAGCAGTCCGACCCAGAATCCGGCATATTCATAGGTCACAAATCGCCACGACGACTTCCCCCAAAGCCCCAGATCGGCGCCCGAAAGGACAAGTTCCGGCACGACCGACAGGGCCACGATGACCCAGATGGCGCCCGGGGTGCGGCCCGGCGCAGGGGCGTTCTTTCGCGGCATCGCTGTCAGAATGGCACGTAGCGCGGCAGATCGACGAGGCTGAGCATCATGAAGCGTTTCAACCGCGCCTCGGCGTCGACCTCGGTCTCATCGGGCGCGATCGGGGTAACGTAGCGCACGAGCGCTCCGTCGGTCCGGCCAAGCGTCAGGCTGTCGGTCAGTACGCTGAGTTTGGCGCGGAAGTCGTTCGCCACCCGTTTGCCGCGCCCTTCGAACCAATAGTAGACGAGCTGCTTCGACAGCCCCTTCTGGATCACCGCCCGGTTTGCCTGGAACGTGCCGTAACCGACGTCGCTGAGATCGAGCGGCACTTCCTCAAGCGAAAAGACCTCCCATCCTCCGGTCGGCAGGCAGACTTCGGGCGAATGGATGCCCTGACCCTCGGTCTGCTTGGCGTACCAAGCGACGAAGAAGCTGACAACGCTCACTTCCCCCGGCTTCTGGTAGAAGGCGTTGAGGTAGTCGTCGGCGGCGAGAACCTGCTCGATATCCGGTTCGAGATCGACGGTATAGCTCTGCCAGCCCTCTATAGTGCGCGGAAACAGCAGGAGCGGATCGCGCGCGGGGGCCGAGACGGCAGGCGCCGGCAAGGTGTGCCAGGCGATCGACGTCGCGCCGGTCAACAGCACGGCAAGCGCCAGCGCCGGTGCCGCGCGGATCGAAAAGACCCGGACGAAGATGCCGCCGAAGCCTTCGAAATCGAGGTCGATCGCCTCGGCCAGCGGCATCGGTTTCGGCGTCAGCCGCTGCAACACCACTGCCATGCCGAAAAGGATGGCGACGCAGATGAGAAAGATCACCCAGCCTTCGAAGAAATGCAGGAACCCTTCCGCCTGCTCGATCCCGTAGCGGTCGACGAGGATGCCGATAATGCCGATCCGGACCGAGTTCATCAGCACGGTGAGCGGGGCCGCCGAAAGGAGGAGCACCGCCTTGTGCCAGATCGGCCCCCGGTAAAGGATCGCGAAGAGGTAGGAAAAGCTCAGGATCGGAAAGAGGTAGCGCAGGCCCGAACAGGCCTCGGCCACCTGAAGCTTGTAGACGCCGAGGTCGATGACATTGCCTTCAAGGTAGACCGCGACACCGGCGAGGCTGACGAACCAGACCCCGAGCGCCGAGGACACCCATTGCAGGAAGATCGTGAGCTTCCAGTAAAGCATCTGCGGCAGTGGCAGCATGAAGACCAGGTGGAACACCGGCAACTGGTGGCGGCGGCCGCGATCCCAGCCGAAGATGGTCAGCACTACCCCGCTGACCCAGAGGATAAAGGCGTAGGTGACGATGTCGGGAACCCGCATCAGGTTGCCGAGGGCAGCGACGGCAAGGGCGCCCGCAATGACCAAGAGGCCGGGCCAGCGCAGCCGCACCCTGGGCTCGGGTAGCGGAAGCCGGCGCTGTTCGCGCAGGAAAAGGTAGAGCGAGATCAAAGGAATCAGTGGTCCGTGGCTGTATTCCGCCGTGGACCAGGCCTGTGCGAGCGACACGAAACCGATCCAGAAGATCGGCAGCGACGCGACGATCAGAAGGACGAACAGTCCAAACCCAGCGGGCCGGACGGTGGCGGCCGAGAATACGGCGCTCTGCTCAGGACTTGTAGACTGCGTCATCTTCCGATTACCCGCCGAAACTCTTCAACCGTATTGAAGTTAGGCGAAAATTCCGGCCAATGCGACTGTATTCCGCCTTGCCTTGATCACGATGTCGCTGGAAGCTCCCGCCCCTCAGGGACGAAAATTGAAGGTGCGGTCGAGGCTCAGGAAGACCGAGTTCGATTGCGCGTCACCCACCCCCGGCGTCGAATCATTGCGGTAACGCAACTGGACACCGCCGGTCATCGCCCAGTCCTGGGTCAGGTCCCGCGAATAAGAGGCGCGAAGAGTCGTCCGCTCGATGGTCGGCGCGGCGCCGATCCCGGCACTTTCCGACCGGCCCCAGTTGAGCGCGAGGTCAAACCGCGAATTCGCGTCGATCTCATAGCCATAGCCGACCGTCAGCCGGGTATCGAGGACGTCCTCGTTGACGTTGTTCGTCGAAACCGAGCGGTTCAGCGAGACCGAGATGTCGGACGTCTTCAACTGGCGGTCATAGGCCACCGTCGCCACAACGTAAGTGTCGCCCCCCGGCGTTTTGGTGCCGCCGACCGACGCGCGCAGGTTCCCGAGCGGCAATTGCAGGTCGCGGCCGAAGCGCAGCGTTGTGCGGCTGCCGTTCTGATTCAGCGTCGAATCCAGCGAACCGAAAATTGATCCGTTCGGGAGCGTCTGAGTCAGCGTGACAGCACCGGTCGCGCCGTCACGGCGCGTGGTGCCGAAGATCGTGTCGGTCTCCACCTCCGTATAGCCGACCTGGGCATCGAGGACGAGAACCGGGTTGATGTCCCGCACCACGCCGACGGCGAAATCCGTGGTCTGACGCTGCGTTTGGACCAGGTCGTTCGCGCTGTAATCGGTCAGCCCGGCGCTGAACCGCAGGCTGGTCACGGGCGAAAGCTTCATCGCCACATTGGCGTCGATGCTGTCACTCTCGGTGTCGAAGAGCCGCGGATTGGAGGCGACGGCGGTCGCGTCGTAGTCCTTCTCGTCATGGCTGAGGTTGAGCGTGAAGGTGAGCGGATCATTGATGCCGATGACGTAGCCGAGGGCAGCATTCTTGAACGTGACCGTGCCGCCTCCGGCGTAAAGGCCGTTGAAATTCGTCTCTTCCTGTTCGATCTGGAACGGGTCGAGGAATTCGCGGTCGACATGGCGGTAGCGGCCGGTGAGCGTCAACTGGCTGTTGACCCCGTCAAGCCGGTAGCGGAGCCGCACGGTCGGGTCTTCGAACCCCGAGATCGAGCGGCCGGGAATGTCGGCGTAGCGGAAGACACCGGATCCCGTGAGGCTGAAATCCTGAACCCCGGTGACACTGCCGAGGTTGAAGTCCAGCCGATTGTCCCAGACCGTCGAAGTGCCGGGGCTGGTCTGCTTGAGCTGGAAATTGTCGTCGACCGACAGTTTCGAACCGATGCCGATGTCGAAGGTGAGGCCACCCTGCGCCGGTGTGGCGGCGGTCGTAGCCGTTACCGTGTTGGTTCCGGTTGAGGCCGTAGTTCCGGCGACGTTCGTGCCGGTTCCGATTGCACCAGCGCTCCCCTGAGGGAGCGCGGCGTTGGGCCAGATTGTCGAGATTGCCGCGATTGCCGCGATCGTTTTGCTGCTCGTCCCCACCTTGATCCGCCTTTTTACTCGAAGAGTTTGCGCTCCGGCACCACGATCACATCACCCTCACGCAACACGATCACCGGCGCTTTGGCACCAGCCTGCACGGCCTTGTAGTTGTATTTGTAAACGGTCTCGGTCCCGGTCTTCTTGTCCGCGCGGCGAAGCTGGATGCGCTTCGTGGCCGCGAACCGGGTCATGCCGCCGCTTTCCGCCAGAAACTGGAGAAGCGTGGTACCCGGCTTGACGTCGACGCGGCCCTGATTGCTCACTTCGCCCAACGCAAAGACGGAGACTGTACCGTAGCCATAGGTGCCGACATTGGCGGCCGCGGCCTGCGCGACCGCGCTGTTGACAGCCGAGGTGACCGGATTGAGCTGGCCGACCGAAAGGAACACGGTCGGCGGCGATGCGAAGTTCGGCGCCAATGCCGACGAAATCGCGCCGCGGAGAGATTCAACGCTTTGACCCGAGGCGCGCACGGTGCCGACGAGCGGCAAGCTCACCTTACCGTCCGGCAGGACGAGCAGACTGCGGTTGAGGCTCGGATCTTCGAGCACTTCCATCTGCAGAACGTCACCTGGCTGGATACGGTAGCCGCTTTGGGCCCAGGCTGCAGGAACAAGTAGAACGGCCAAAACAAGGCCCAGCAGGGCTCTAAGCATTTCGGATCCCCAATCACATTCGAATCGGAATCAGATTATGGCGGATTGGCGCGGAATCAAAACGTTAACTTGCGACCCTCACGCTGAGAAGGGCGCTCTGCCGGCCAAAGTGCCCTCACGGCAACAGACCGCTCCTTCAGTTGCCGACGGTCACGCCTTCGGTTTCCAGTCGTTGCACCTCTTGCCGCGCGGTGACGAGGAAATCCCGTGGATCATCTTCCTTGGCGCGTGACAGAGCCTCGTGGAACTGGGCCAGCGCATCGGATTTGCGGTCGAGCGCGAGATAGGTCATCGCCAGATGGAAGCGCACTATCGGATCGCGACCGAGGCCCGCGACCGCCTTTTCCAACTCTTCCACAGCGTCGTCGTAGTTGCCCCGCTGATAGGCGATCCAGCCATAGGTGTCCTGGTAGGGCGCCAGCGTGCTGCCGCGCAGGCGGCGGGCGATGACCTCGGCCCGCGCGAGGCTGTCGGGATCGGTGCGATAGGTCGACAGAAGGCTGGCCAGATTGTTGGCGATGACGGGATTGGCGCTGTTCTGCTTGTAGAGAGATTCATAGATCTCGATCGCGCCGTCGATATTGCCGGACCGTTCGAGGAAGCCGGCCTTGGCCCATTTCAGCTCGCTCGAATCGGGCAGCGCGATAAGGGCCTCGTCGATCAGCGCCGAAGCTTCGTTCGATCGGACAGGGTCGGCGACGACGGTCCGCGCAAGCGCGAGCCAGACCGGAAGCCGGGTTTTGTCGTCCTCCAGAAGGCTCCGGTAGGCAGCCTCTGCCTTATCTGGCTGACCTGCCAGCGCCCGTACGGATGCGTCGATGAACCGCAGGTCGGGATCGTCGGGATTTTCCGCAAGCAGGCTTTCTGAATAGGTCAGCGCCTGGTTGATGCGTCCGCCCGCGATATGGGCGCGCAGGATCGCAACCTTGGCGTCGAGACCGCCCGCGCCCTGATCGACGAGGCCTTGAAGATAGCCGATCGCCTGATCCGACTTTTGCTGGGCGGACAGGATCGTCGCACGCAGGCCCTGCGCCGCCGTCGTCGCGGCGGGCGTGTTCTGCGCCTCAAGCTCCGCAGCCACGGATTCGGCCCGCGGCCAATCCTGGACCTGCACGTAGATCTGGCCCAGCGGGACCAGCAGCGACAGCGTGCCCGGCGCGATCCGGAGCGCGTCGATGATGACCCCTTCCGCCGGGATCAGCTTGCCCTCGGTGGCGAGGAGTTGCGCGTAGCGGAGCGATTCCTCCGGCGCCCGGTTCGAGGCCGTGACGGCAAGCGAGAGCGTCTCGCGCATCAGATCGCGATTTCCGTCGCGCTCGTAGGCCTGCGCCATCAGCGTCAGGATCGACGCATTGCGCGGGTTCTGGTCATTGGCCCGGCGCAGGATCGCCACCGCCTCGCCGACCTCGTCGTCGAGGATCAGCCAGCTTGCCTTGAGTTTCAGCGCTTCGGTATCGCCGGCATCCTCGGCGAGAACTTCTTCGACCAGCGCACGGGCACCGACGGAATTGCCAGTGATCGTCAACATCCGCGCAAGACCGACCTTGGTGCGCCTGGTTTCCTCGGAGGGTTCGGCCTTCTTGACGATATCCTGCATCTCGGCGATGGCGGCGTCGCGCTGGCCAAGGTCGAAGATGAAACCGGCCCGCGCGGCGCGATAGACCGGTGACGTGTCACCGGTCGCGATCACGCGCTCCAGCTCCGCCACCGCTGCTTCGGGGCCGCGTTGTTCAGCGAGGAAGCGCACGAGGTCGATGACCGGCGCCTGATCGTCGCTGCCCGGCTTGATCTGAGAGCGCAGATGCGCCTCGGCCTTGTCGGTCTCGCCGCGTGAGACGTACCAGCGGATCAGCGCGTATCCCATTTCCGGCGAATCGGGGAAGCGCTCGACCATGTCGCGCAGTCCGGCCTCCACCGCCACGTCGTCGCCAAGAGCGGCGTGAACCGACAGGCGCTGGGCCAGCAGCGCACGGTCGTCCGGCGCGATTTCGAGAGCGGCGTTCAACTTGACCAGCGCGTCGTCGAAGTGCTGGCTGCGAACCAGGTCGTCGATTACAACTCTCGCGATCAGCAGGTTACCCGGCTGGCGTTCATGAAGCGCGCGTGCGTTTTTTGCGGCCTCGATCTGTCCGGTGACATCGTTGGCCTCGGTCGCCTTGGTGTAAGCGGCTGCCACCTTGATCGCCTGCAAATCCGTCTCGTCCGGGGATTTAGCGAGAACGGTGTCCGCGTAGCGCGCGGCTGTCGTCCAGTCGCCACCCTGCGCTGCGACTTCTGCGAGGGCCCGCTGCGCATCGATGTCTTCTGGATCCTGCTCGACCAGGCGGAGATATTGCGCAAAGGCTTCGCGCAGATTGCCGCGGCCGCGTTCGGCGTCTGCATAGGCGCGGCGCGCGTCACGGTGCTGACCGTTCAGCTTGAAGACGTTTCGGAATTCGACCAGCGCCCGGTCAATATCGCCGGCCTCGAGGTATTGCAGGCCGGATTGATAGAACTTTTCGGCGCGTTCCTCTGCCGAATCGCAACCGGCGAGAGCCGCCAGGCTGATGCTGAGCGCGATTGCTGTGAAAGTTTTGCGAAGGGCCATTACTCGTCCTCGATCGGTGCCCCGATTCCTATGCCGTGGAACTGAGGCTTTTCCAAGGTTATTCGTCCTGCCGCGCAGGTGTACTGCGCGGCTCCTGCCTGAAACTGGTGGGGGTGGTCAAATCAATAACCCGTGCCTTTGACGACAACCCGGATCGTCGCAATAAGCAATTTCAGGTCAGTGGTCAGCGAGAGGGTCCGGTCGTATTCGCTGTCGAACTCTGCACGCTTTGAGAACTCGACCTCGTTGCGATCCGATACTTGCCACGGACCGGTGATGCCGGGACGCAAGGCGTAGTATGCCATTCCAGTATAAAGCGCTCGCTAGTTCGGCATCATCGGCCGGGGGCCGACCAGCGACATTTCACCGATCAGCACGTTCCAGAGTTGCGGCAGCTCGTCGAGCGAGGTCTTGCGCAGGAACCGGCCGATGGTCGTGATGCGGGGGTCGGATTTCAGCTTCTGCGTGCTGTTCCATTCCAGCCGCGCCTCGGCGTTGCGCGACAGGTACTCTTCGAGCAGCCGATCCGCCTCTGGTACCATGGTCCGTAGTTTCAGCATCCTGAAGGTTCGTCCGCCGCGTCCGACCCGGTCGTTCCAGTAGAACGGAGATGAACCGTCGAGGGCAACGGCAACTGCCAGGACTGCAATCACGGGAACAACGATGATGCTTGCCAGCAGAACCGCAGTAACGTCCATCAAGCGCTTGATGACATTTCGGTAGATACCCCGGCGGTTCGAAATGTTCACAAGACCCACCGGAGCGCTTGCCATGCCAAATTCGTCGGAAAGGTCATTGAACTGCAAAGTCACACCCACGCTCCGCTCGGAACACCCATTACTCACCTGCAACTAAAACCATGCGGACACTGTCGTTGCGCCCTACGTCATACTTGTCGATTCTTGGATGCGGCAACATCCACCCAAACCTTCTTACCATCATATAGTTGGGCGAGGAATCGGGATTTCGAACCTGCGGGTCTTTTTGTGGCAGCAGCCGGCCTATCGCCGCGACCCGAGGCGGTGAAGTGGGCACAGCGGGGGCGGATCGAGGAAGTTTGTTTCGCCGCCCGCAACAGTTATTCGTATCTTTCCATTTGTCGTGTCTCGGGGCCGTTTGCGTTGCATCATGCGGGACATCGATTCGAAGAATCTATAGAGAGCGTCGGAAGTATCGACGGAGAACGCCATTAAGTTGCCGAAGTCGTATGACTATTTCCCCGTGAGTTCCGGGCGCCCCCGGGGTAACAAGTCTTTGGCGGCACGGGTCGGACCCGTTGCGGCATTGCGTGAGATGGATTGCGGATGAACAAGGTCGTGGAGACCAGAACGGACGAAACGAACAGCGTTGGCTTCTACATGGATTTCTTCGGGTTCCGCGAGCGTCCGTTCACGCTCGTTCCGGACCCGGATTTCCTGTTCTGGTCGGCGCAGCATCGTCGTGCCTATTCGGTTCTCGAATTTGGCATTCTCAGCCGCGCGCCGATCACGCTGGTTACCGGTGGCGTGGGCTGCGGCAAGACGACGCTTTTGCGCGAACTTTTGCGGCAGTTCGGCTCCAAGGTCACGGTCGGGTTGATCTCGAACGCCCAGGGCGGGCGGGGCGAGTTGATCCAGTGGGTTCTGAATTCACTGGGCCTGCAGTTCGAGACAGGCGTCGGCTATGTCCAGCTTTTCCAGAAGCTCCAGGACTATTTGATCGAGGAATACGCCGCCGGTCGGCGGGTCGTCCTGATCTTCGACGAGGCGCAGAACCTGTCGCCGGAAAGTCTCGAAGAGTTGCGGATGCTGACCAATATCAACTCCGGCAAGGACGAGGTGATCCAGCTTGTGCTGGTCGGCCAGCCCGAGCTTCGTGACATGGTGCTGGACCCGTCGCTACGCCAGTTGGCCCAGAGGATCGCGGCGAGCTTCCACCTGTTGCCGCTGGATGAAATGGCGGTTATCGAGCTGATTGCGCACCGGCTGAAGGCGGCCGGGGGCTCGGGCGAGGAAGTGACCGAAGCGGCGGCGCGGATGGTGTACCGGGTGACCCACGGCGTTCCGCGTCTGGTCAACCAGCTTTGTGACATGGCATTACTCTATGCCTGGAGCATGGATAACCATCACGTTGACGAACACGTGGTTCAATCCGTACTCGATGATGGTGTATTCTTTGCTGCCCAGATCGCGGCCGAGGAAGAGAAGCGTAAATGAACCTGGACCTTTCCTTCTATTTTGCAGTGTTCCTGCGGCGGCTGCACTATTTCGTCATCGTCTTTGCGCTGGTTTCGGCCGCGTCGATTGCAGCGGCATTCCTGTTGCCGGCGGTCTACACCGCGAATTCGGTACTGCTGGTCGAGAGCTCGCAGATCCCGGGCCCCCTTGCTGCGCCGACGGTACAGGCCCAGGCGCTGGAAAAGCTCCAGACCATCGAGAACCGCCTGATGACCCGCACCAATCTTCTGGAAATCGCCCAGAAACTGAAAGTGTTCCGCGACGACATGCCGAAAATGTCGCCGGACGAGATTGTGCAGGGGATGCGGCAGAATACCCGCATCGGCAAGAGCGCCGGACGCGGGCAGGCAACGATAATGACGATCGCCTTCGATGGCGGGACGGGGCCGATCGCCGCGGGTGTTGTCAATGAATATGTGACGCTGATCCTCAAGGCCGATGTGGAACTGAGGACCGGCAACGCCGAAGACACGCTCGAATTCTTCAATCAGGAAGTGAAGCGCCTGTTGGGTGAGATCGACATCATGAGCGAGAAGATCCTCGACTTCCAGAACAAGAATGCCGACGCGCTTCCGAACACGCTGGCCTATCGGCTGGGTCAGCAGACACTTCTTCAGGACCGACTCGCCACGGCCGAGCGCGACATCGCCACGCTGAAGGACCAGAAGGCGCGGATGATCGCCATCTTCGAAACCACCGGCCAGATCAACGCTGCCGCGACCGCGAACCAGACGCCCGAGGCCAAACAGCTCGACCAGCTGCGTCAGCAGTTGAATGGCATGTTGGCCGTCTTCACTCCGGAGAACCCGAAGGTGAAGATGCTGCAACTGCAGATCAATCAGCTCGAAGAGGTGGTGAAGGCGCAATTGCCGCCAGATTCGACGGGTAACCCGGCCGCGACCATGCTCGACGTTCAGATCGCCGACCTCGACACGCGGATCGCGGTGGCCGAGGAGCAGCGAACCCAGTTGATCGAGCAGCTTGCCATCCTTAAGGACTCGATCGACAGGACACCGGCGAACCAGGTGGCGCTCGACGCGCTGAACCGCGACTATTCGAACATCCAGCAGCAGTACAACACCGCCGTAGCGCGCCAGTCGCAAGCTGCGGCTGGTGAGCGTATCGAAGTGCTTTCGAAAGGCGAGCGGATCTCGGTCGTGGACGCCGCGACAGTGCCCGACCGGCCGTCCAGCCCGAACCGGGTGTTGATCGCCGGCGGTGGCGTCTTCGGCGGTGCGGCACTCGGCATCGGACTGATCGTCCTGCTGGAGCTTCTGAACCGCGCCGTGCGGCGGCCGAAGGACCTGATCAACAGCTTCGGCATCACGCCGATCGCGACGATCCCCTACATGCGCACGCCGTCGGAGACGATGATGCGGCGGTCGGGTTTCGCCGCGTTGCTGCTGATCGCGGTCGTCGGCATTCCGGC
Organism: Rhodobacterales bacterium 32-67-9; assembly: GCA_002280515.1. Classification (GTDB taxonomy): domain Bacteria; phylum Pseudomonadota; class Alphaproteobacteria; order Rhodobacterales; family Rhodobacteraceae; genus Albidovulum. The sequence continues at coordinate 9,147 of NCEA01000024.1, read as the reverse complement.
GATCATCTATGCCGTACATGTCTTCTACCAGCCGCTCGATATCATTGTCGGTAAGGTAGCGGCGAAGTTCGGCATCCGGCTGTGACAGCCGGTGCCATTTTAAGAGACGTTCAGGGGTAACGGGACCGATGGAGAAGCTTGAAGCCGCACTGGCGAAAGCGCGCGAAATGCGCAAGGCCGCCCTCGGGGCGCCGGAAACCGTTCGCGAACACGTCGTTCAGAAAGACGGGCGGGGTGCCGCCTCGTGGGAAAGCCTGCCCGAGATCACGGTTTCGGCGGGGACGGCGCTGCGCAACCGTATCGCCACTCTGTCGGGTGGCAAGGACGCTGCCCCGTTCGACATGCTCCGCTCGCGCACGATCCGGCAGATGAAGGACAAGGGCTGGAGTCGACTGGCGATAACCTCGCCAGGGGCTGCATGTGGCAAGACCACGATCGCGATCAATCTGGCGCTCAGCTTGTCGCGACAGAAGGATCTGAAGGTCATGCTGATCGACCTGGACCTGCGCCGGCCAGCGCTTCACAAGGCGCTGGGGCAGACGCCCGCCAAGTCTTTCCATGATGTACTCGACGGCAATGCGTCATTCGACGATCTTGCGGTGCGGTTCGGGTCGAACCTGATCCTGGGCATGAACGCCACGGCCTGCCGGCATCCGGCCGAACTTTTGCAAAGCGCGGGGACCCGCGAGAAACTCGACGAGATCGAGCGGCGCTGGCAGCCGGATATCATGATCTTCGACATGTCGCCGATGCTGGCCAGCGATGACAACGTCGGATTTCTTGGCAATGTCGATTGCGCGCTTCTGGTCGCGGCTGCGGAAAGCACGACCTTGCCGAACATCGACATCTGCGAAAAAGAACTGGCACAGCTCACGAATGTGCTGGGCGTGGTCCTGAACAAGTGCCGCTATGCGGACGATTCCGTGGGATACAGCTACGGCACCTACGGCTGAGGTTCCGGACAGGCCGATGTCAGCGGGTTGCGATTGACAGGGTGCAATGAAAAAGGCCGGGCAGTTGCCCGGCCTTTCGCAATTCTGGTCGCTGGCTCACTTAGCCTTGCGGCGACGGCGGAGAGCCGCCAGGCCACCAAGGCCGCCGAGGAGCATCACGCCCGCGGCCGGAACCGGGATCGGCGCGATGCCAATGCCGGCCAGAGCGCCATCCGCGTAGCCGAAGCTGTCGTTGGAGCTGAGCACGGTAAAGCGGATGACCGAGGCGTAGATCGGCGCAAACGTCGCCCCGACGAAGCCCGGAGCACCGGAACCGGCGATGTCGGTCCCCGTCAGCGACAGGATCGGATTGCCGCCGTCGATAGAGGCCTGACCAACTTCAACCGAGGAGTTGTCGCGCGCCAGGAACAGGTCGAGGAAATAGATCGCGTCGATCAGCACAGGCGCGCTGAAGGTGATCTCGATCCACTCCTGCTGAGTCGGCGAGGTCGTGATTTCATCATCATGGGCACCGACACCATAGCCATCGGTCTCGAACGACAGGCCCGTTCCGGACGGCGTCGACGTGCCGTCGAAGCTCTGCGAGTTGTTCAGAATTCCGCTGGCCGTCAACTGCCACGATACCGAACCCTGGAAGAGGGTGCCGGACGTCCCGGTCGACGAATCCGTGAAATCAATTACGTAGGCGTTCGCCACAGAGGCTCCCGCCATGACTGCCAAGCTGGCAAGCGCCCCTGCGCACGATTTCATTCCGAGCATTTCCACCCCTTCACATTCAAATTGATATTACACGTTACCCTACTGGTACTTGTATCACTTTTTACCTCGGTTGGAACATACGTCTGCCATTTTTTTTCCTTTTTCGCCTCAATTCTACCTATGGTTGATTCCGTCGAGTCAAGAGGCAACAGTTGTCCAAAACGCAGGCTATTGTTGCCAACTCGTATGCAACTATTAATATGAAATCGCTCAACTGTTTGACCGATCTTCAATCATCGTTTCGCGAAGGCCGATGAGGGGTTCTGTTCGGCGCCCGCGTCGTGTCAGGAATGTCGCGAACCAGGGAGAATCGAGCCACGCATGTCTGCCGAAAACGTCGTCATCATTCCGCACTACAACGATGTCGTGCGGCTGAGCCGTTGCCTTTCGGCTTTGACGACCGCCGATACCAGGGGGGTCGACATCCTCGTTGTCGACAATGGATCGACCGATTCGCTCGAAGACGTGAAGGCGAGCTTCCCGCAGGTCCGTTTCGTGTCCGAAAGCAACAAGGGGGCCGCGCTGGCGCGGAACAGGGGCGTCCGGGATAGTCGCGCGGACGGTCTTTTCTTTCTCGATGCCGACTGCGTTCCGGCGCCGGACTGGCTTGCGGCGGCGATGCGTGCGCGCGGCCGGGCCGATATCGTCGGCGGCGCGATTGACGTCTTCGACGAAACCCCGCCGCCGCGGTCCGGCGCCGAGGCATTCGAGACGGTCTTTGCCTTCAACTACAAGGACTACATAGAAAAAAAGGGGTTTTCGGTCACCGCGAACCTGGTGACAACGCGGTCCGTCTTTGACGCCGTCGGACCTTTCGTCGACGGCCTCTCAGAAGATGCCGAATGGTGTCTGCGCGCCCGTGCGAAGGGCTTTGGCCTCGTCTTGGACGAAGCGCTCCGTGTGGCTCATCCGACCCGCTCGGACTGGCCCGCACTGGAACGGAAATGGCGCCGCATTGCGCGCGAGATGTATGCACTGCATCGCGCCGCGCCTGATGGTGGAGGGCGCCTGAAATGGGCGCTCCGGGCGGTGGCGATGGCAGCAAGCGCGCCGGTGCATGTGCCGAAGCTCGTATTAAGCCCGAAACTCGGCGGTATGGGAGAACGCCTTCGCGGGGCGGCTACGCTGATCCGCCTCAGACTGTTGCGCAGCGCGTGGATGCTCCGCCAGGCCCTTGGCGGAAGCATCTGATCGCGGAAATGAAGAACCCCGCCGGCAAGGCCGGCGGGGCAGGGCAATTGCGGTCGGAGAGACCGGTCAGAAGCTTTCGTAGGCGCCCGCATCGGGTGCATTGCCTTTCGGCCGCTGCGCGCCGGCAACGTCCTTGGCCGGCGCAAAGGCCGGCGCCCCGGCATCAATGGCCTTCGACGTGGACTTGAGCGTGAAGTCCTGATTGGCGACCGAAGTGAACTCGTTCGAGGCGTTGGTCACGATGACGTTGTTGGACTGCGCGATATTGTTGGTCGCATTGACGTTCACATGCAGGTTCATCGCCATGTTGTTGGCCACCATCACATTCTTCGGCGGCGTGCCGTTCTTGTGCGCCGAGATCTGGATCCACGGATAGGTTCCGGCAACGCCGCCGGCGTGGATCACCGTATTGTTGGAAATCAGCGTATTCAGCGGCCCCGCAAGCGAGATGCCGTGGTAGGCGGTGATCGCGATCACGTTGTTGCGAATGGTCACGTTGTCATACATGCCGTCGAACATGCCGATGCCCTGAAGCTTGCAGCGCAGGGGATTGGTGCTCGACAGCGTCCATTCGAAGAACTTGTTGTCCTCGATCGTCAGATTGCGGACCGTACCGGTGCCCGGCGTGCCGCCTGCCCCGCGCGAGAACGACTGGAACGCGTCGGCGTGGTTCGAGTTGATCTGGAAGCAGTTCTGCACCTTGTTGCGCCGTACGATCGAGTTGTCGCCGAGCGCGCGCATGCCGTCGCCGGAAAAGCCGTCGACGATGTTTTCCTCGACCAGGGCATCGGTGCCCAGCGCCTGGATGCCATGATAGATCCCCGTTACCCGGTTCCTGGCCACGGTCGTCCGGGTTCCGTCGGCGAAGATGCCCAGTCGCTGGTTGTCGGTCCAGTCGGTCTGGGTCCATTGCGCATAGTTGCCGGAGGAAGCGACGGCCCGGACATCAAGGTCGGTAAAGGCAATGTCGCTTGTGTCGCCATAGGACCGCACCAGCGCACCGTTGCCGGCATTCGTCGAGCGGGCCCAGACCTTCAACCCCTGAACGTAAACGTTGCGCGAATTGCTGATCAGGATCGAGTCGGCATGCGCCACCGAACCCGAGACCGGGGCGATTACTACCGGCGACGCGAAGTTCTGGTCGCGAATTGCAAGTGGCCCGTGATAACCGTCCATCAGGAAGATGCGATCCCCGCCGACGACCTTTCCCGATTGCATCAGCGCATCGAAGCTCGCCCAGACAGTCCCTGACGTGTTCGTGGGCGATGTCGGAGTCGTGGGCACGGTTGTTGTCGTCGTGGGCGACGTGGTGGTGGTGGTCGTAGGTGAAGTGGTGGTGGTCGGAGACGTGGTGGTGGTGGTCGTCGACGTTCCTTCTGTGGTTGTTCCGCTCGTCGTGCCCGATTCCGTTCCGGTGGTGGACCCGGTCGGCGACTCGGCAACGGTCGTGGTCTCGGTCGTCGTGCCACCCGTGCCGGAGGTCTCGGTGCTGGACGATCCCGTGCTGGATGTTCCGATCCCGGAGGTCTCGGTCGTGCCGCCTGACGTTCCCGTCCCGTCGGTGACCGTCGTCTCACCCGTGGCGGTATCCCCGCTGTCTTTGGTCTTGCCCGGGGCGCTGACCCATTTTCCCGCCCGATCGCCGACGCTGGTGTTCTTGTCGGTCTTCAGAAGCACCGAGGCTTTGACTTTCTTGGAGCTGCTTTCTTCCAGCAAGGTGGTCTGGGTCGTCTCACCGGACTGCAACGTGACAATTGCCAACGGAGTACCGGTTACAGGCCCGGGAGTGACGGCCTTGACGTAGAAATCGGCGGCACAGACTTCTGACGCATACAGGGCCGTACTCAACCCAAGAAGGGCGAGTGTGCTAGCAAGTTTCATAACAGCTATCCTTCGCATCGCGAGTGTATCGACAATCCGAACAATGCGGGACAACGTGGCAAAGATTGGGCGCAAATGCAGTGGGTCTGTGTCCAGGAACGCGAATACGCCCGATTCCGTTAGGGTATTGTTAAGCAAAGCGGCACGATTCCGCCGAGGGAGGTGAATCCCGTCGATTTCGCAGGAAACAATGATCTGCGTACGGTTGTTTGCTTCGATGTTAATGCACGCTGTCCATAAATCGGTATTTGGGCAGGGGCCACGACGGTCATCCGCCTGCACATTGCCACGCAATACCCTTACTCATCGAGTTGCGGAATCGGGCTGGACCGCCTGGTTGCTGCAACCCCGGGGAAGGGCGATCAGGATGAGAAAGATGGACAAATTTTCCGACTACCCGACGAGCCTTACGGCGCCGGCGCGTGATGCCCAGGCAGTCGTGCCGAACGACGCTGCCGATCTTCCGATGCTGCCGCGTGCGATCTTTGTCGGTCAGACCGGCAATGTCTCCGCCCGGCTGGCAGGTGGACAGAGCGTTGTGTTCGAGAGCGTTCAGGCCGGTAGTATCCTGCCGATCCGTGCAAGGGGCATCAATGCGACCGGCACCACCGCCGCCGGAATTGTGGCGCTCTGGTAGGAGAATGGCGTCGCCGGTGCGGATGCATGGCGGCGGCGCCATCGCCGGCCAAGAACGGCCGGCAAGAAAGAACGGGCCTCGCGGCCCCTTCTTTCTTTTGTCAGACGTCCTTCCTAGATGGCATCGCTGCCAAGCTTCCAGCTATCCGCGTTGGCAATGGCGGCCGGCCCGAGGATCTCCTTGAACGGTGCCGTTGCCGGCGCCGTGCCGGTCGCGGTGACGCTGTACCAGGCGCGCAGATACTCCACGTCGCCGACAAATTGCAGTGCTCCACTGTTGCGCCCGACGAAGCTGATCGCCCGGCTGCTTTGGAAAAGGCCGTTTCCGGTGCCGGTGAAGGGAACCGTGGCGACAAGGACACCGTCGATCGCCACCCGCAGGACCTTGGCGACCTGATCCGCCGAACAGACGATGTCATACCAGACACCCGAGACGAGCGCAGTCGGGACGATACTGGCCGACAACATCTTCGCGCCGGTCCCGTCCTCGACCGTGACGCGCAAGTTGCCGGTGTTCATCAGTTCGACGTCGAATCCGGTGCTGGTCTGGGCAAAGAGGATATAGGTTCCGCTGGCCGGCAGGGTGAAGCGGAACCGGCCGGCGAAGGTGATGCCCGTGGTGCCGGCGGGCACGTTGAGCGGGTTGAGGAAATAGGGCCCGGTGGCCGAAGTGGTGAAACTCGGAGCGCCGGCGGGCAGAGAGTTGGCCAGAACCGCAGGGTCGGCGAGGGGCCGGACCGGGACACCGTCCAGACCGGCGGCGCCGACATCGACGATGGGAAGGTTCCTCCAGGTCCCGGCGAAGGAATCGTCGGGGAACGCGATCATCCCGGTCGCGCCGCCCTCGCCGTACTGGATCGCGTCGGCATGAGTGAAGATGCCGCTGTTCGGAAAGATCCGCACCCGGCCAGCGACGATTTGGGTATTCACCGCCGGCAGCCCGTTGATCTGGAACCCCATCACCTCGGTCCAGTGTGGCTGTGCCGTCCCGATCGGCGCCTCACCGCGTGCGAGCCGGGTCGTGGTCACCGGGCCGACCGAGGACCAGACCTCGACCCAGGCACCGCTCGTCTCCCAAAGGGCGTTGTCGAACTCCGGGGTGGACCAGCCGGAAAGGCCCGCCGATTGCAGCACCGCATGGGCGGTCAGCCGCGCCCAGGCCGAGGTGCCGTCGGGCGAATTGCCGGCGGGATGGGCGACGTCGGTCCATCCGCCCGCCCCGTCGTCACGGCCGTTGACGTAGGTGACGGGGTCGATCGTCAGCGGCAGGAACATCGTCGCGTCGGGCAGGGCCAGCATGTCGCGCCAGCTTTCCCGGGCCAGTTCCTTGTTCACCAGATTGAATTGCTGGCTGCCATCGGCGTAGTGGGTCGCGTCCCGCATGTCGGCATCAATGTCGAAGCGGTGCGGCCCGTAAGGCACCCAGCGCGTCTTGCCGTAATCGTAAAGTTCCCCAAACCAGTGATCGGCAGTATAGCTCAGGCTCCCGCCGTAGCTGATCGTCGCCGGAAAGGTGATCGGCGCCCCGGCAACGGTCTTGCCGGCGAAGAGCGGGAACATCGCCTCGCCGTAGCTCGCCCCGAAACTGCCGGGCGAGGCGAACCACGACATCGCCGCCAGGCCGACATGCTGGCCGTCCACCGTCGCGAAATCATGAAGCGCCTTGTCGGCGGCCCAGGCCCGCGTCGGGTCGCCGTCGTTGACGAGGCCGCGCGGATCGGTGCCGGGGACGGTGTGGAAGACGACGGCGAACTTCTCCCCCGGCCGCTCGGCGATGAACGTTGCGGCCATCGCGGCCACGGCGGCGGTCAGCGGCTGGGCGTCGGTGATGAAATGCCGGGCCGGGTTGGCGGCCGCGCCGTCGAAGACCTGCACGGCCTCAGGGTCGGTCACGGCAGGGGCGGGGGTGTTGTCGTAGAAGGTTGACAGGATGCGGTCCGGCTCCGACTGCCCCCAGATCGCGATCACATGCCCGACGCCGAAGCGGTTCGCGCCCGATGCGGCGACGCCCGGCTGGGCCTTCAGCCGCACTTCCGGCCGGAACCACGAGGGACTGCGCGGCGCGCTGATCGTCCCGGCCCAGTTCCCGCCGCCGTCGATGGTCGCCACATCCGTCCAGACCGTGGTCGTGGCCCCACCATCGTCAAGCGACACCGCCCGCGCCTCTACCACCTCGCCCGCCGTACCGGCGCCCGACAACGGGATCTCGGCCGCAGCCAGACCGAATCCGGCGCCGCTGTCAAAGATCGTCCGGTCGCGGCTGAACGCGGCGACCGAGACGGTGCCCGGCAGCGGGCCGGGCCCTGAGTTGCCAGGGGGTCTTTGGGTGAACGTCACGGCAGAAAGCGATATCATTGCGTATTCCCGTCTTGCGGGACGATACCGCTGATCCGACCGATTGTTACCGGAAGTGCTGGCGGCGCTCGTCCGGTGGCTTAGACCGTCCCGGAGCAGGCTCCACCTCCGCCGAAGCGGCGGAAGTTCCGCCCACGCCCGTGCCGGCAAGTTGCCCGAAGGGGATACCACCGGGCGCGGGGGCGTTGCCTCGGGCCCGGTTGGCGCGCGCGGTCAGGAAACGGCAGGTTCAGGATTGTGCGGTTTCGCGACGACCTGTCCAGTGGGCCTATTCCCAGCAGGTCCGCCGGAGTGCGCTGACAATCATTTCCCGCAGTGGTGCAGCGTATATCTCGGCTTCGGTCGCGGGATCAGGGTGGAGGCCATCCGGCAGCGCGTCGGAACTCGGATCGGCCTGAAGCCAGCGGGCGGTTCCGTCGAAGAAGCTCACATCAAGTTCTTCGGCCAGTGCTGCATAGTCGTCGTAATAGGCCATCAGTTTCGGCCGTTTCAGCCGATGGACGCCCGAGACCGGGTTCGTTGCCATCAGGATGATGACGATCCCGGGATAGCGCTCGCGGAGCGTAGCAATCATCTTGCGGTGGTTGTCCTTGCTCGTGGCGCGCGTTACCCCGTCGAGCAGGTCGGCGTCGTTGATGGCGTATTCGAGGATTGCGACGTCGCGCCGCTTGGTGCGGTGCTCCTCGACGATCACCAACCCTTCGTCCGACCCGGCGCCGGCTTGGGCCTTGTACTCAATCGAGGCGCCTCCACGACCGCAAGTTGCCAGCCCGAGCTTGCGTGTCCAGACAGCCCGCCTGGACAGGCTGCTGCCGAAAACGGTGAGGAATATCTCATCGTTTCGGGTAGTGGTCACGGGCGCGACGCGATCGCGTATGGCGGATGGCTGCGGAGCTTGCCAGAAGACTGCCACGACGCTCCCGGTCATCACGGCAAGACCCGCGAGCGCCGCACGCCGCAGCATGGGCCTAGGTCAGCCCTTGCTCGGCCAGCGCGCTTTCGGTGGCGTCGGCGTCAAGGAAGCGGCCATACTCGCCGACGTCGATCCCGGATCGGATCACCTTGGCCGGATTGCCCGCGACGATGGATCGAGGTGGGACCGACTTCGTAACGACCGAACCCGCGCCGACCACACAATCGTCGCCGATCTCGACCCCCGGAAGGATCAGGCTGCAACCCCCGATGAAGCAGTTGGCGCCGATACGGGTATGAAGGTAGAGCCCGCGCGTGCGGTCATGTGTCAGAATGCGGGCGTCAAAGGCAACATAGCTGTACGGGCCGACGTGAACTCCGATCGGGAACGTGCGGTCGAACTTGGCCGAAAGCGAGAACTGCGCAGTTGGATGGATATCCATCCCCCAGATTGTCCGAT
>NCEA01000023.1 GCA_002280515.1 Rhodobacterales bacterium 32-67-9 | reverse complement strand
CGCCACAATCGAAAAATTCACAAACTTTTCTCAACTCAAGTCAATAAATTTACAAAAAAACATATGTAAAGAAAGAGGTTACGAAAAAATACACAATTGGTTTACACTGCCGCGCAGGTGACTACATCCGGGCCAGGGTGGGGTGGCGGCGTTGAGGATTGGGCGATGCCGGATATGCAGGGAGGACCTCTGATGACCGCTTCCAATGATCACACGGCCCAGGTGCCGGACATGCGCGAGGTGCCGGCGGGGTTCGGCAAGGCTCATGCGGATGCCGCGAAATACCGCGAGATGTATGCGGAATCGATCAGCGACCCGGATGCGTTCTGGGGCCGCGAAGGCAAGCGCCTCGACTGGATCAAGCCCTATACCCGGGTCAAGGACACCGACTTCACCTTCGGCAAGGTCTCGATCAAGTGGTACGAGGACGGGGTGCTCAACGCCTCGGTCAACTGCATTGACCGCCACCTGAAGGACCGCGCCCTCCAGACCGCGATCATCTGGGAGCCGGACGATCCCAAGACCCCGGCCAGGCACATCACCTACCGCGAACTGTCGCGGAAGGTGAACCAGATGGCCAACGTCCTGCTGAGCCAGGGCGTGATGCGGGGTGACCGCGTCGTCATCTACCTGCCGATGATCCCGGAAGCCGCCTACGCGATGCTCGCCTGCGCCCGGATCGGCGCGATTCATTCAATCGTCTTCGCCGGATTCTCGCCCGATGCGCTCGCCAACCGGATCAACGATTCCGGCGCGAAGATCGTCATCACCGCCGACACCGCCCCGCGCGGCGGCCGGCGTACGCCGTTGAAAGCCAATACCGACGCCGCGCTCCTGCATTGCTCCGACAAGGTGCGCTGCCTTGTCGTGAAGCATACTGGCGACCAGATTTCCTGGGTCAACGGCCGCGACGTCGACGTGCTTGCCATGATGGACATGGTCAGCCCGGAATGCCCGCCGCGCCCGATGAACGCGGAAGATCCGCTGTTCATCCTCTATACCTCCGGCTCCACCGGCAAGCCGAAGGGCGTGGTGCACACGACGGGCGGCTATCTCGTCTTCGCGGCGATGACCCACCAGTACACGTTCGATTACCATGACGGCGATGTCTTCTGGTGTACGGCCGATGTCGGCTGGGTCACCGGGCACAGCTATATCGTCTACGGCCCGCTCGCCAATGGCGGCACCACGATCATGTTCGAAGGCGTGCCGACCTTTCCCGACGCCGGCCGCTTCTGGGAGGTTTGCGCCAAGCACAAGGTCAACCAGTTCTACACCGCGCCCACCGCGATCCGCTCGCTGATGGGGCAGGGGCCGGAATGGGTCGAGAAGCACGACCTTTCCTCGCTCCGCGTCCTCGGCTCGGTCGGCGAGCCGATCAACCCCGAAGCCTGGGTCTGGTATGACAAGCACGTCGGCAAGGGCAAATGCCCGATCGTCGACACCTGGTGGCAGACCGAGACCGGTGGCCACATGATCACGCCCTTGCCCGGCGCGACGCCGACCAAGCCCGGTTCGGCCACCAATCCGTTCTTCGGCGTCAAGCCCGTCGTGCTCGACCCGGCCACCGCCGTGCGCCAGGGCGAGACGGAATGCGAGGGCGTCCTTTGCGTCTCCGACAGCTGGCCGGGACAGATGCGCACCCTCTGGGGCGATCACGAGCGCTTCCAGGAGGCTTATTTCAGCCAGTATCGCGGCTACTACTTCACCGGCGACGGCTGCCGCCGCGACAAGGACGGCTACTACTGGATCACCGGCCGGGTCGATGACGTGATCAACGTCTCGGGCCACCGGATGGGCACCGCCGAGGTCGAAAGCGCGCTCGTCGCCCATCCGAAGGTCGCCGAAGCCGCCGTCGTCGGCTATCCGCACGAAGTGAAGGGCCAAGGCATCTACGCCTATGTCACGCTGATGAACGGTGAGGAACCGTCTGACGACCTTCGCAAGGAACTGGTGAAGTGGGTGCGGACCGAGATCGGCCCCATCGCCTCGCCCGACCTGATCCAGTGGGCGCCGGGCCTGCCGAAAACCCGTTCGGGCAAGATCATGCGCCGGATCCTGCGCAAGATCGCCGAGAACGACTACGGCGCGCTCGGCGACACCTCGACGCTGGCCGACCCGTCGGTTGTCGACGAGCTGATCGACAACCGGATGAACCGGGGGTGAATGGATGAACCAGACGGTCACCACCAGCCCAGCCGTCCTGATCCTGCTCGGCCCGCCGGGGGCGGGCAAGGGCACCCAGGCCCGGATGCTTGAGGAGCGCTTCGGCCTCGTCCAGCTTTCGACCGGCGATCTGCTGCGGGCGGCGGTCGCGGCCGGTACGCCCGCCGGTCTGGCCGCGAAGGCGGTGATGGCGTCGGGCGGGCTCGTCTCGGACGAGATCGTCCTCGAGATCCTGAAGGACCGCATGGCCGAGCCCGACGTCGCGGCCGGCATCATCCTCGACGGATTTCCGCGCACGGCCGGTCAGGCCGCCGCGCTCGACCGGCTTCTGGCCGGTCAGGACCGCGCGGTCAGCGCGGCGATCAGCCTCGAGGTCGACGACGAGGCAATGATCGGCCGGGTGGCCGGCCGCTACACCTGCGCCGGCTGCGGCGAAGGGTACCATGACGAGTTCAAGCAGCCCGCCAAGGCGGGAGTTTGCGATAAATGCGCCGGCACGGAATTCAAGCGCCGGGCCGACGACAACGCCGAAACGGTGCGCGAGAGGCTGAAGGCCTATCACGACCAGACGGCGCCGCTTATCGCGCACTATCGCGGGATGGGCATGCTCGAAACCGTCGATGCGATGGGGGACATCGCCGGGATCGCTGCGGCGCTCGGCGGCATTGTCCAGCGCAAGACGGGTTAAGGACGGCCGGCGTCCCGGTGAACGGGGCGCGGGTGGGAGGAAACTCACGGGAGTAACGCAATATGGCCGACAAATCATCGTCAAATGCCTATTGGGCCGCGAATATCAGCATGATCAGGATCAGCCTGATCATCTGGTTCATCGTGTCCTTCGGCTTCGGCATCATACTGAGGCCGATGCTCGCAGGCATCAAGATCGGGGGCACGGACCTCGGTTTCTGGTTTGCCCAACAGGGCTCCATCCTCGTGTTTCTGGTTCTGATCTTTGCTTATGCCGCGCGCATGAACAAGCTCGACCGGGAACACGGTGTGGAAGAATAAGGGAGCGCGGGGACAATGGATCAATTTACCCTCAACCTTGTCGTCGTGGGCGCGACCTTCGCGCTTTACTTCGGTATCGCGATCTGGGCCCGGGCCGGGTCCACGTCGGAATTCTATGCCGCCGGTCGCGGCGTCCACCCGGTTCTGAACGGGATGGCCACCGGCGCCGACTGGATGTCGGCGGCTTCGTTCATCTCGATGGCCGGCCTCATCGCCGCTGTCGGATACGACAACTCGGCCTACCTCATGGGCTGGACCGGCGGCTACGTGCTTCTGGCCATGCTGCTTGCGCCCTACCTGCGCAAGTTCGGCAAGTTCACGGTGCCGGAATTCATCGGTGACCGTTTCTACTCCAACACCGCGCGTCTCATCGCCGTCGTCTGCCTGATCGTCGCGTCGATTACCTACGTTATCGGCCAGATGTCCGGCGTCGGCGTCGCCTTCTCGCGCTTCCTCGAAGTGAAGGCGTCGACGGGCCTCTACATCGGTGCGGCGGTCGTCTTCGCCTACGCGGTTCTCGGCGGCATGAAGGGCATCACCTATACCCAGGTCGCCCAGTACGTCGTTCTGATCATCGCCTATACGATCCCGGCGATCTTCATCTCGATCACGCTGACCGGCAACCCGATCCCGCCGCTGGGCCTCTTCTCGGAGCACACGGCTTCGGGCATGCCGCTCCTGGAAAAGCTCGACCAGGTGGTCACGGACCTCGGCTTCGGGAAATACACCGGCCATACCGACACGACGCTGAACATGTTCCTGTTCACGATGTCGCTGATGATCGGGACCGCGGGCTTGCCGCACGTCATCGTGCGCTTCTTCACGGTGCCGAAAGTGTCCGACGCGCGGTCGTCCGCGGGCTGGGCGCTGGTCTTCATCGCGCTGCTCTACCTGACGGCCCCGGCCGTTGGCGCGATGGCGCGTCTGAACCTCATCGACAACATCTACCCGCAGGGCGCGCAGTCCGATCCGATCGACTACGAAGCCCGTCCCGACTGGATGAAGAACTGGGAAGTCACCGGTCTTCTGAAGTTCGAGGACAAGAACGGCGACGGCAAGATCCAGTTCTACAACGACAAGTCCGAGGCGTTCAAGGCGACCGCCGAAGGCAAGGGCTGGGCCGGTTCGGAACTCACCGTGAACAACGACATCATGGTGCTCGCCAACCCGGAAATCGCCAACCTGCCGGGCTGGGTCATCGCCCTCGTCGCGGCCGGTGGTCTTGCCGCCGCGCTCTCGACCGCTGCGGGCCTTCTGATGGCGATCTCCTCGGCCATCTCGCACGACCTGATCAAGGGCACCCTCAATCCGGGTATCTCGGAAAAGGGTGAGCTTCTGGCCGCGCGGATCGCGATGGGCGTCTCCATCGCCGTCGCCACCTGGCTTGGTCTCAACCCTCCGGGCTTCGCCGCCCAGACGGTTGCCCTGGCCTTCGGTATCGCGGCGGCGTCTCTCTTCCCGGCGATCCTGATGGGGATCTTCTCCAAGCGCATCAACAGCGCCGGCGCCATCACCGGTATGCTCGCGGGCCTTGGTGTGACGCTGGTCTACATCTTCCTGCACAAGGGCTGGTTCTTCATCGCGGGGACCAACAGCTTCACCGATGCCGATCCGCTGTTCCTGTCGATCAAGTCGACCTCGTTCGGCGCGGTCGGTGCACTGGTGAACTTCGTCGTCGCCTATGTGGTGTCCAACGCCACCGAAGAGCCGCCGCTCGAAGTCCAGGAACTGGTGGAGTCGATCCGCATCCCGAAAGGGGCGGGTGCCGCGACCGGGCACTGAGCCTCGCGTGACAAAGGCGCGCCCCGCAGCGGGGCGCGCCGCTTCTCGCTTCTGGGGGATCAGGTGGACGACAATATCCGCGCCGTTCAGACCTTTCTGCAATCGGTCCATCCTTACGATACTCTGCCGCAGGACGAGCTGGCGCGGGTCGCCGGTTCCTTCGGCCGCAGGCATCTTGCGACCGGCGCCGAAATCTACGGGTTCGGCGAACCCTTGGCCGGGCTTTTCCTGATCGAGGCCGGCGGGGTCGAGATCCTCGACCGCAACGGTGCGCTCGTCTCGCTTCTTGGCCCGCGCAACTCGTTCGGCGAACGCGGGTTGATGCGCGACGGGCTTGCCGTCACCTCGGCGCGGACCACCGAGGACAGCCGGCTTCTGATGCTGCCGGTGGCCGAGTTCCGGCATCTGGTCGCGACCTTTCCCGCGTTCGAGCGGTTCTTCAACCGGGCCAGGGGGGCCGAGGGGCGCCCGGCCGACCTGACAACCCGCAAGGTCTCAGAACTGATGGCGCGCAAGCCCGTCACCTGCGCCGCCGCGACCCCGATCGTCGAAGCCGCTCAGGTGATGCGCGACGCCCATGTCTCGAGCCTCGGGGTCACGGACGGAGCGGGCCGGCTTCTGGGCGTGCTGACCACGCGCGACCTGACCAACCGGGTGCTGGCGGAAGGGCGCGACCCATCAGGCCCGGTATCCGACGTGATGACCCGCGACCCGGTGTCGCTGCCGCCAAGCGCGATCGGCTCCGACATCCTGCACCTGATGCTGGAACGGAAGATCGGCCACCTGCCGATTACCGAGGGCGGGGTGCTGGTCGGCATGGTCACCCAGACCGATCTTACCCGGTTTCAGGCCTTGTCGTCGGCGGTTCTCATCCGCGACATCGCCAGCGCAGGATCGGTGGCGGAACTGGCGTCGGTCACTCGCCGCATCCCGCAGCTTCTGCTGAACCTCGTCGGAGGGAACCATGCGCACGAGGTGACGACGCGTCTCATCACCGACATCGCCGACGCCGTTACTCGCCGCCTTCTGGCGATGACCGAGGCCGAGATCGGCCCGGCGCCGGTTCCCTATCTCTGGCTCGCCTGCGGCAGCCAGGGCCGGCAGGAGCAGACCGGGGTCAGCGATCAGGACAATTGCCTGATGCTCGACGATGCCGCGACGACGGAGGACATGGCCTATTTCGCCCGGCTGGCAAAGATCGTCTCGGACGGGCTGAATGACTGCGGCTACGTCTACTGCCCCGGTGACATGATGGCGACCAATCCGCGCTGGTGTCAGCCGGTGCGGGTCTGGCGCGACTATTTCCGCGGCTGGATTGCCACGCCAAGCCCCGAGGCGCAGATGCTCGCCTCGGTGATGTTCGACCTGCGCCCGATCGGCGGCAGCGCCGGGCTCTTCGCCGAGATGCAGACCGAGACGCTGGAGGCGGCGTCGAAGAACTCGATCTTCGTGGCGCACATGATCGCCAACTCGCTGAAACATACGCCGCCCCTTGGCCTGATCCGCGGTTTCGCGACGATCCGGTCGGGCGAGCACCGGCACCATATCGACATGAAACATTCGGGCGTGGTGCCGGTGACCGACCTCGCCCGGGTCTACGCGCTTCAGGGCCGGCTGACCGCCGTCAACACGCGGGCCCGGCTTCTCGCGGCGGCCGAAGCGGGCGCGGTATCGCCGACCGGCGGGCGCGACCTGCTGGAGGCTTACGACCTTATTGCGGAAGCCCGGCTCGAACATCAGGCGGCGCAGGTCCGGGCGGGACATGCGCCCGACAATTACCTCGCCCCTCCCGATCTTTCCGATTTCGAACGCAGCCATTTGCGCGACGCCTTTGTCGTCGTGCGCACGATGCAATCCGCGCTTGGCCACGGCAAAGGGGCGCTTTCATGAAGGACGCGCCATGCTGATCGACTTCATCTCCACCATCTCCGCCGGATTCGCGGCCGCCGGCGTGGTCCTGATCCTCAACCATCTGAGCGGGCGGCGCCTGCCGAAATGGGCGATGCCGGTGGGCGTTGGCCTCGTCATGCTGAGCTTCACGATCTGGAACGAATATTCGTGGTTCCCCCGCGTTCGGGCGCAATTGCCCGAGACGGTGACGATCGCCAGCACTCCCGCCGACCATGCCCCGTGGCGGCCATGGAGCTATGTCTTCCCGCTCGTCACCCGCTTTGTCGCGGTAGACAAGACCGAGGCGGTTTATTCGACGACACAGCCAGACATGTTCGTCGCCAGCGCCGTGGTGATCCGCCGCTGGACCGCGTCCGAACGGCTGCCGGTGGCGTTCGACTGCGCCAAGGGACTGCGGGCCGACCTCTTCGAGGGGGCGGAACTGGCCGACAACGGAACACTGACGGGGGCTGAATGGCGCCCTCACGACCCGGAAGATGTACTTGTGCGCGCGGCATGTAACGGAGGGTGAGATGGAGGAGGCGAAGCTCAGGCACCGTGTCCTGATCGTCGAGGACGAGGATAATATTGCGCTTGCGCTCGACTACGTGCTGACGCGGGAAGGCTACGATCACGAACGGGTGGCGAACGGTGCCGAGGCGCTGCCGAAGATTCGCGACACGTCGCCGGATCTGGTGCTGCTCGACGTGATGCTGCCCGAGGTGTCGGGTTACGAGATCTGCCAGAACGTGCGGATGGACCCCGGCCTCAAGGACGTGAAGATCCTGATGATGACGGCGCGCGGATCGGCGATGGAGCGCCGCAAGGGTATGGCGCTTGGCGCTGACGGGTTTATCGCAAAACCGTTCGAACTCAAGGAATTGCGCGACGAAGTTCGGCGGTTGCTCGAACCGGGGGCAGGAGGCGATGCTTGACCGGTTGAGCCTGCGCCAGCGGCTCCTGCTGTTCTTCGCCGCGATCGCGGCGGGCGGGATCGCGGCGCTGGCGGCCGGTCTCTGGGTCGGCTATCACCGGCTGGGGATGCCGCAGGCGCTGTCGGACTTCGTGCTGGTCGGTGCCGTGGCGGGCTTCGCGCTCTTGGGTGTCGTCACCTGGGTCTGGTTCCTCTTCGACGAGAACGTGGGCCGCGCGCTCGACCGGCTGGCGGCGGGCTTGCGTGCCCAGGCCCATGCCGAGGGCGCCGGCGCCTTCGATCCCGGCCCCGCGCGCTATCTGGGCGATCTCGGCCCGGCGTCGGCGGCGGTGTCGGCCTCGCTTGCCGAGACGCGGACGGCGCTCGCCGCCGCGGTGGAGCGCGAGACCGGGCAGCTCAAGAGCGAGAAGGCCCGGCTTGAAACGCTCCTGTCAGACGTGCCGGCGGGGGTTCTGCTCTGTTCGGGTGCGCATCAGCTTGTCTTCTACAACGGTCCTGCCACCGACCTTCTCGGTGCGGGCGCCGCGCCGGGGCTAGACCGCAAGGTCTTCGACTACCTGCGCGAGGCGCCGCTGACCCATGCCTATGACCGGCTCGTCGCGTCGGGCGATCCGGACGCGGTCTCCGACCTCATGGTCGCGACGCGGGATGGCGCGCGGGTTCTTTCAGGCCGGATGCGGCTTCTTGAGGCCGGGGCGGAACGGCCGGGCTACGTCCTGACCCTGCGCGACGTGACCGCCGACCTTGCCGCCCATGCCGGCCGCGACCGGCTGCTGGAAGAGATCTTCGACCGGATCCGCCGGCCGGCCGCCAACCTCCAGACCGTGATCGGCGTCATCGCCGAAGCCGGGGGTGGCGAGGCGCTGAACGCCGCGCTTCTGCAAGAGGTCGGATCGTTGGCCCGGACGGTGAACGAACTCGGCGAGCGCTACGATGCGGCGCGGGGCGGCTGGTCCGCGCTGCCCGCAACCCGCGCCGCCGACCTCGCCGACGGCCTCAGGGCGCGGGTCGAGGCGGCAGGGCTCGGGCTCACGGTCGAGGCTGCCGATCTCGTCCTGCACTGCGACGGGTTCGAGATCGTGGCGTTGCTCGCGGGGGTCGCACGGCGACTCGCCGAGGCCGGTCACGCGCGCGATTTCCGGGCCGAGATCGCCGAGGACGGGGCCGGGGCGGTGATCGGCCTTTCGTGGGAGGGCGCGCCCCTGGCCATCGGCCGGCTGGAGGCCTGGCTCGCCGAGCCGATCGACGAGGCGGCCGAGGTGACCGGGCGCGGGGTTCTCGCCACCCACGCGACCGAATGCTGGCCCGAAGCGGCGGCGGGCCGCGCCGCGATCCGCCTGCCGATCCGCGAGGCGCGCCGCGCCTCCCGCAGCATCGCGCCGATCTCCCGGCGGGTGGTCTACGACTTCGACCTTCTCTTCCGGCCGCACGCCGCGGCACTGTCGGAGACGCCGCTGGAAAACCTCACCTATGTCGTCTTCGACAGCGAGACGACGGGCCTTCTGCCCGACGAGGGCGACGAGGTCTGCCAGATCGCCGGCCTGCGGCTGGTCAACGGTCGCCGTGTCGCCGGCGAGGTCTTCGACATGCTGGTCAATCCCGGCCGCACGATCCCGCCGAAGGCGACGGCCGTGCACGGGATTTCGGACGCGATGGTGGCGGAGGCGCCGGGGGTGGTCGAGGCGGTCGCGCGGTTCCACAAGTTCGCCGAGGGTGCGGTGCTGATCGCCCATAACGCGCCTTTCGACATGACGTTCCTGAAACGCCGCGAGCCCGAGATCGGCGCGGTCTTCGATCATCCGATCCTCGACACTGTGCTGCTGTCCGCCGTGGTCTATGGCCAGACCGAGGTGCACAGTCTCGATGCGCTGAGCCGTCGGCTCGGCATCACCATCCCGGAGGAGGCGCGCCACACCGCCATCGGCGACACGATCGCGACGGCGGAGGCGTTCCTGAAGCTCTTGCCGATGCTGAAGGGCAAGGGTCTGGTGACATTCGGCGACGTGCTGGCCGAGGTGCGAAAGCACGGGCGCCTGCTCAAGGATCTGAATGCGTGAACGAGCGAGAAATCACTTGCCAAGTTCGCGCATGAAGATTTCCTTGGCGCATGGTAAAGCTCGTGCTCTTACACAAGGCGGACTCGATCTACGAGGATGAGCCTGACGCTATCTATGACTTTCCCAAGGCATATCTGAAGGCTGCCAAGGAAGCAGTTGGCGACTGGATCCTTTATTACGAGCCGGTCAAAGCCGGGCCGCGCGGCTATTTCGCAGTCGCAAAGGTTCGGGAGATCATACCGAAGCCAGGGGCCGCGGATCGGTATCTGGCGATTATCGAGCCCAATAGCTTTCTGGCGTTCGACCGTTACGTTCCAAGACTTCTGAAAGGCCGTCCGCTAGAAGCCTCTCTGATGGAGGCGGATGGCTCACCGAAAAAGGGAGGTTCGCAGCAACTTGCGGTGCGCAGAATTACCGAGGCAGACTTTTCGCGGATCGTGAACTTGGGTCTTCCGCAAGACTTGGAAGCAATGGAGGCCGCCCGATATGAAGCGAAGCCTTATGTCGTCGACGAACCAGCCGCCGTATTCGAACGTCCGGTGATCGAGAGACTCACGCGCCGCCCCTATCGAGACGTCGCATTCCGTAGGACGGTCCGAGACGCCTATGACTATCGCTGTGCAATATCGGGACTGCGTTTGCGCAACGGCGGTGGCCGCCCGGAGGTGGAAGCAGCGCATATCCGTCCGGTGGAACGGCAAGGCAGCGATTCTGTTCGCAACGGTCTTGCCCTTTCGGGGACATTGCACTGGATGTTTGATCGGGGTCTTCTGTCGGTTGCGGAGGATTTCACAATCCTTGTTTCTCGAAACAAAGTTCCGTCAGAAGTGGTGAACCGCTTGGTCGTATCGGATGGGAAATTGCGACGGCCGAAAGATGAACGGTACTGGCCGCATCCGGCGAACTTGAAGTGGCACCGGGAGAATATCTTCGGACAAGAAATATCTATCGGGCCGAGTCCTTGGGACGAATAGGCGTGGTCCTGGTCGCGTTGTAAGCGCCGTTTGTCCTTAGGCGAAGGGATCGTCGCGGTAGCCGACCCCGGTGAGGTAGAGCCCGTCGGGCGGGCAGACCGGGCCGCAGGCGGCGCGGTCGCGGGCGTCGAGCGCGGCCTTCACCGCGTCGGGCGCCCACGATCCGGCGCCGACCCGTTCGAGCGTGCCGACGATTGAGCGGACCTGGTTGTGCAGGAAGCTGCGGGCACGCAGGTGGAAGCGGTACTCGCGGCCCTGAGGATTCGCGCATTCATCGATGGTGATCTCGTCGAGGGTCTTCGAAGGGCTCTTCGACTGGCAGAGCGTCGAGCGGAAGGTGGTGAAGTCGTGATGGCCGACGAGGTGGGCGGCGCCCCGGCGCATCGCGTCGGCGTCGAGCGGGTTCAGCACCCGCCAGGCCAGGCCCGCGTCATGGGTGAGCGGCGCCCGCCGCGCGATGAGCCGGAAGAGGTAGCGCCGCTCCACCGCCGAGAAGCGGGCGTGGAAATCGTCCGGCACACGGGCCGCCGTCAGCACCGCGACGGGGGCGGGCTTGAGATGGAAGTTCAGCGCCTCGGAGAGGCGGAACGGGTCCCAGTCCTTCGCGAGGTCGCAATGCGCGACCTGCCCCGTCGCGTGTACGCCTGCATCGGTCCGCCCCGCCGCCGCGATGCCGGGCGCGTCCGGCTCGAGCCGGCGCAGCGCGGTTTCCACCGCCTCCTGCACCGAGGGCTGGCCGGATTGCCGTTGCCAGCCCGCGAACGGGCCGCCGTGATATTCCACCTTGAGCGCGTAGCGGGGCATGGTCCTGCCTTACCCCCGGGGCAGGGGGCTTGGCAATCGCCCCTACCCATCGCCGTGGCCCGCGCCTATCTTGGAACGAAAGTTGAGGGGCGGCAGTGGTGATTTCCGGTATCGCAGATACGTTCGGGCGGACGATCGAGGGCATCGCGGCCCCGTTTTCCGATCCGGTGGTGCGGCTCGGCGTGACCGGGCTCAGCCGGGCCGGCAAGACCGTCTTCATCACCGCGCTGGTCGCGAACCTGATGGACCGGGCGCGGATGCCGGGGCTGCGTGCCGCCGCCGAAGGGCGGATCCTGTCGGCCTTCCTGCAGCCGCAGCCCGACGATACCGTGCCGCGCTTCGATTACGAGGCGCATCTGGCCGCACTGACCGGGCCGGAGCCGCATTGGCCCGAGAGCACGCGGGCGGTCAGCGAACTCCGGCTGTCGTTCCGGCTGAAGGAGGCGGGGATATTCGGCGGGTTCCGCGGGCCGCGAACCCTGCATCTCGA
Source organism: Rhodobacterales bacterium 32-67-9 (assembly GCA_002280515.1). GTDB lineage: Bacteria > Pseudomonadota > Alphaproteobacteria > Rhodobacterales > Rhodobacteraceae > Albidovulum. The sequence continues at coordinate 25,428 of NCEA01000023.1, read as the reverse complement.
CATCGTCGACTATCCCGGCGAATGGCTTCTCGACCTCGCGCTGATGGACCGGAGCTATGCCGACTGGGCTGCCGAAGTGCTGGGCCGGATCGCTGGTCGGGCCGAGGCGGCGGGGTTTCTGGCCGAGGCGGGCGGCATCGACGGGGCCGGGGCCCATGACGAGCCGCGCGCCAAGGCTTTGGCCGTCTCTTTCGCGCACTATCTTCAGGCGGCCCGCGCGGCCGGTTATTCCGACTGCACGCCGGGCCGGTTCCTGCTGCCGGGGGACCTTGCCGGGTCGCCGGTCCTGACCTTCGCACCGCTGCCGCGACCGGAGAGGACGCCGCGCGGATCGCTCTGGCGCGAGATGGAGCGGCGCTTCGAGGCCTACAAGGAGAAGGTGGTCAAGCCCTTCTTCCGCGATCACTTCTCGCGCATCGACCGGCAGGTGGTGCTGGTCGATGCGCTCGGCGCAATTCATTCCGGGCCAAAGGCGGTCGAGGACATGCGGGTCGCGATGGCCGGGATCCTGGATGCGTTCCGGCCGGGGCGCGTCGGCTGGATCGCCGGTCTCTTGGGTTTGCGCCGGGTGGAACGCATCCTGTTCGCGGCGACGAAGGCCGATCACCTGCATCACGCCCAGCACGCAAAGCTCACCCAGATCATGGCGGCGCTGATGCGCGAGGCCAAGGACCGGGCCGATTTCGCCGGGGCCGATACCGCCGCAATGGCGATCGCGGCGCTCAGGGCGACGGTGGAGGAGAGGGTGAGCCACGAGGGGCGGGAACTTGACTGCGTGCGCGGCCGGCTCCTTTCGACCGGGCGCGAGGCGACCTTCTATCCCGGCGACCTGCCGGAGAACCCGGCCGCACTTCTCGCCCCGGCGCGGGAAGGGGCGGAGGCCTGGCTTGACGCCGACTATGCGGTGATGAGCTTCGCGCCAGCGCGGCTGACGCTGAAACCCGGCGAGGGGCCGCCGCATATCCGGCTTGACCGGGCGGCGGAATTCCTGATCGGCGACAGGTTGTGAGGATCTGATGGCAAACCCCAAAGGCCCCGTGCTGATCGAGAGGGAGGCACCCCTGCCGGAAGGCCCCGACCGCGCGCCGCCGGTGCCGGACCTCGGGCCGCTGCCGGAGGGGCGGGCGATGCAGACCGTCGCGGTTCTGGCGGGGCGGCCCCGCTCGCGGCTCGGGCGTTTCTTCTGGGCGACGGCCACGGCCCTTGTCGGCTTCGTCGTCTCGGTCGCGGCGTGGCGGTTTGTCGAGGGGCTTCTGGCGGCGAATCCGGTCCTCGGCTGGACGGCGGCGGTTCTTGTCGGCCTCTTCGTCCTTGCGGCGCTCCTCGTCGCGTTGCGCGAATGGGCGGCCTATGCGCGGCTCGCCCGGCTTGACCGGGTGCACAAGGCGGCGCTGGAGGCGATGGGCTCCGGCGACATGAGCGCGGCGGGCCGGGTGGTCGACCGCCTGATCGCGCTCTACGGCGGGCGGGAGGATACCGCCTGGGGCCGGGCGCGGCTTGCCGAACGGCGCGGCGATGTCTTCGACGCGGACGCCCTGCTGCATCTGGCCGAGGCGGAACTCCTCGGCCCCCTTGACCGGGTGGCGCGGATCGAGATCGAGGCGGCGGCGCGTCATGTGGCGACGGTCACGGCCATCGTGCCCCTGGCGTTGGCCGACGTCGCGGCGGCGCTGGTGTCGAACCTGCGCATGATCCGGCGCATTGCCGAGATCTACGGCGGGCGGGCCGGCGCGTTCGGAAGCTGGCGGCTTCTGCGCACGGTCCTGACCCACCTTGTGGCGACCGGGGCCGTCGCGGTCGGCGACGATCTCATACATTCGGTCGCGGGCGGCGGGCTCTTGTCGAAACTTTCGCGCCGGTTCGGCGAGGGCGTGGTGAACGGGGCGCTGACCGCCCGCGTTGGTGTCGCCGCGATCGAGGTCTGCCGGCCGCTGCCCTTCGCGGTTCTGCCGCGCCCCCGGGTCACGAACCTGGTCAGCCGGGCGCTCGCCGGTCTCTTCGGGTCCGGCACGCCGGACGCGAGTGGCGGAAAATCCTGACTTCCGGCCGGAGCACACTGCGCTATGAATAGGCGCGAAAGCCCGCGAGGATGCATCGGCGGGACAGGGGATGGTCGCAATGGTCGGTTTTGAATTTCTCGGCCTGATCGCCGTATTGGCGGCGCTGGCGATTCCGGTGCTGCTGATCGTGGCGCTTGTCGCCGTCTCGGGCCTGAAGCGGCGCGTGGCGGAGCTGGAGCGGGCGGCAAAGGCGCAGGCCGCCGCCATCCGGTCGTTGCAGGAGGCGCCGCGCGCGCCGCTGGCCGAGGCGCCCCCGATCCCCGGGGCCGCGCCCGCCGAACCGGTGCGCGGCGCGGAGGCGGTGACCGAGGCGCAGGTGCTGCCCGAGGCCGTCGCCCCACCGGACGTTGCGGCCCCCGGTCCGTGGTCGAGCCCGGCGCCGGAAGCCCCGACCTCGCGGCCGGTCCCGGTGCGCCGCACGGCGCGGACCTCGGCCCTCGGGGACTGGCTGAAGGTCAACTGGGTTTTTGCCGTCTCCGCCCTGTCGCTGGCGCTCGCGGGGATCTTCTTCGTACAGTACGGGATCGAGAACGGCCTGCTGCCGCCCGCGGCGCGGGTTGCCGCGGCGATCCTCTTCGGGGGGGCGCTGATCGGGGCGGGCGAATGGCTGCGCCGCCGCTGGGGAGACCGCGACAGCGACCCGACCGCCAACCTGCCGTCGACCTTTTCAGGTGCGGGGCTGGTGTCGATCTTCGGCGGGATCATCGCGGCGCGCCAGCTTTACGGGCTGATCGGCTCCGAGACGGCCTTCGCCGGGCTGATCGCGACGGCCCTTCTGGCGATCCTGCTGGGCTGGTTCTACGGCCCGTTCCTGGCGGCGGTCGGGCTGATCGGCGCCACGATCGCACCCTTCATCGTCGGCGGGGCAAGCGAGGCGCCCTACTGGCTCTACGCCTACTTCGCCCTCGTGGCGGCGATCGGGCTTTTCGTCGACACGATCCGGCGCTGGGCCTGGGTCTCGGTCCTCGCGGTGGCGCTCGGCATCGCGGGGGGCTGGCTTGTCCTCATGGGCACCGGCGGCGCGGGATGGTTCGCGCTGATGCTGGCGGGGATCGTCTTTCTTGCGGTCTGCGTGCCGGCGCGCGGGCTTCTGCCCGACCATGCCGGCGCCATGACGGTCGAACTCTTTCGTCGCAATGGCGCGGAGCGGCCGATCTTCCCGACCCTGCTCGCCGCGGGAACGGTGGCGGCGGTCAGCCTGATCCTCCTCTTCCTCGGGACCGGCACCGGGGCGGAGAGCCTGCTGGTCTATCTTTGCCTTGCGGCACTGACGCTGGCGTTGACCGTCTGGTCGGGCGGCGCGCGGGCGCTGAGCGACCTCACCGCGCTGCCGGCGGCGGCCTTCCTGATGCGGCTCGGTATCGAGGGGTTGGGCACGGGGCCGCTTGCCGAGGACCTCCTGGCGCAAACCATCGCGCTTCGGGCGCCCGAGACCGCACCGCCGATGACCGTGACGATGATCCTCGCGATTGCCGTCGCGATGTCGCTCGGTGCGGCCTGGGCAAGCGGCGCGGCGGGGCGGCTGAAGCCGTTCTGGGCGGCGGGGGCCGCGCTTGTCGCCCCGCTCGCGGCGCTGGTGCTGGAGCTTTTCTGGGCGCCGTCGGCGGTGCTCGGCGCCTACGGCTGGGCGCTCCACGTCATCGCGCTGGCCGCGCTCATGGTGGCGCTGGCCGTGATCTTCGCGAAGGCTGACGGTGCGGACATGCGCCGCGCTGCCTACATGACGCTCGCCGCGCTGTCGCTGATCGCGCTGGCGCTGTTCCTCGTCACCACCAAGGGCGCGCTGACGCTGGCGCTTGCGGCGCTGGTCATCGTCGCGGCGGCGCTCGACCGGCGCTTCAGGCTGCCGGAGATGGGCTGGTTCATCCAGGCCGGCGTGATCGCGCTGTCGTGGCGGCTGGTGGTCGATCCGGGCCTTCTCTGGGCGGTCGAGCGCGCGGCCTTGTGGGAGGCGGTCGCCTCCTACGGGGGAGCCACGGCGGCGATGGCGGCGGGTCTCTGGCTGCTTCAGGGGTTGGACCGCCGCGTGGCGCGGGTCTTTCTTGAAAGCGCCTTTGCCGCCTATGCCGCACTTTTTGCCAACGTGCTGATCAGCCGCTGGCTCACGAAAGGGACCGAGGGCGACTGGATCGTCGCCCACTGGGCGCTGGTGCTCAACGCGCTGCCCTGGTTGATCCTGATGCTGGTGCAGCTTTACCGGTTGCAGCTTGGCGGCGCATTGCGCTGGCTGCGCTGGGCTATCGCGGCGGTGGCGGCGGCCCTCGGCTTCGGTGGGGTGGCACTGGCGGTCGGGCCGGCGAACCCGCTCTTCGGGCTCATGTATGGCGACGAGGCGCTGGTCTGGGGGCCGCCGATCCTCGATACGCTCTTGGTCGCCTATGCCCTGCCGGGGCTCCTGCTTCTGGCGGCGGTCGCCCGGATGGGGCATCTGAACCGCTGGCTCCGGCATGGCCTCACGGGCGTAGGCGTGGCGCTCATGGCGCTTTACGCGGGGCTCGAGATCCGCCGGCTCTGGCGCGGGCCGGACCTGTCGGTGCCGGGGGTGACGCAGCCAGAGCTTTACAGCTACACGCTGGCGCTGATGGCGGTCGGGGCGGCGCTGCTCTACCAGGCCATCGCGCGCCGGTCGCAGACCCTGCGGCGGTCCGCGATGGCGGTGATCGGGCTGACCATCGCCAAGGTCTTCCTGATCGACATATCGGGTCTCACCGGGCTGACCCGGGTGTTTTCCTTCCTCGCGCTCGGCCTTTCGCTCGCCGGTCTCGCCTGGCTCAACCGCTGGGCGGCGGGGCGGCAGGGGGACAGCGCGCCGCCAGAGGGGTAGGCCGGGTTGAAACCCGCCTTGCGGGCAGGGTCAGACCAGCTTCGGCACCCCGCCCGGCAGGGTCGCGGTCTCGACCAGCCCGTAGCGCAAGCCGCGCCCGATCCGGTGAGCGAGCGCCGACCACTGGGCGGCGGTCTCCGGCGCGAGGCTGCGCCGCAGCACCGAATCGAAGAGGCCGAGCCAGATTTCGAACATCCCCGGCCGGACATTGCCCGCCGCCTGATGTACCGCCATCGGGTTGCCGTCGTAGCTGCGCTCATGAAGGATCGCGCCCCGCCAGAACCGGGCGATCTTTTCCTCGTGCGCCGGCCAATCGGTGACATGCGCGGCAAAGACCGGGCCGAGGCCGGGATGGGTGCGGATCACCGCGTAGAACTCTGCGACGACGCGGTCGATCTCCTCTGGCGTCACGGCGAAGCGCGGGGGGAGGGCGGTCATGGTGGTCTCTCCTTTGTCGCGCCGATCCTTGAACGCCGGGCCGCGTGGGGGCAAGGGCACGCGATGTCGCGGCCACTTTACCATCCGCCGGCCCGTCCTTATAACGCGCCCCATGACCCGCATTTCCGCGATCATCATTCGAATTAGCGGCCCGGCGATCTGAACGCTCAGACGCCGGGATAAAGGCGTCCGATCCTTCGCGCCGAACCGATTTTCCCGATTTCATGAGGACCGCCCGAGATGTGCGCCGACAAACCCGAGACCACCGACACGACCGCCCCCGACTACCGCTCCACCGTCTTCCTGCCCGAGACCGAGTTCCCGATGCGCGCCGGCCTGCCGCAACGCGAGCCGGACTGGCTGGCCCGCTGGGAACGGATCGGCGTCTACGACCGGCTGCGTGAAAAGCAGGGCCGCGCGCCCTTCACGCTGCATGACGGCCCGCCCTATGCCAACGGCCATCTCCACATCGGCCATGCGCTGAACAAGATCCTCAAGGACATGGTGGTCCGCTCGCAGCAGATGATGGGCCGCGACGCGCGCTATGTTCCCGGCTGGGACTGCCACGGCCTGCCGATCGAATGGAAGATCGAGGAACAGTACCGCGCCAAGGGCCTGAACAAGGACGACGTCGACGTCGTCGCCTTCCGCCAGGAATGCCGCAAGTTCGCCGAAGGCTGGATCGACGTCCAGCGCGAGGAGTTCAAGCGCCTCGGCGTGACCGGCAACTGGGCCGATCCGTACCTCACGATGAACTACCACGCCGAGGCGGTGATCGCCGGGGAGTTCCTGAAGTTCCTGATGAACGGGACTTTGTATCAAGGGTCGAAACCCGTGATGTGGTCCCCGGTCGAAAAGACCGCGCTGGCCGAGGCGGAGGTCGAGTATCACGACCATACCAGCCATACGATCTGGGTGAAGTTTCCGATCGTGGCCGGGGATGCCTCCGGCGGAGGTATTTCGGGCAAGATGAATGAGAGTGTCATCATCTGGACCACAACGCCCTGGACCATCCCGCAGAACCGCGCCGTCGCTTTCAATCCCGAGATCAGCTATGGTCTCTATGAGGTTGGTACCGTTGCAGAAAACTCCACCGCAAGAAGCGGTGAGATGATCATCATCGCGGATGCGCTGGCCGAGGGGATCTTCGCGTCGGCTCGGGTCGAGGATCACAATCGCCTACGTGACGTCAGCGCCGGGGAATTGCAGGCTCTGACCCTCGCCCACCCGTTCCGCGGCGTCGAGGGCGGAAACGGCGAGTGGGACTATGACGTCCCGATGCTCCCCGGCGAGCATGTCACCGACGATGCCGGCACCGGCTTTGTCCACACCGCGCCCTCCCACGGCGACGACGACTACCAGCTTGGCCTGAAGTTCGGTCTGCCGATGACCTATAACGTCGAGCCAGACGGGTCCTACCGCGCCGACCTGCCGCTCTTCGGCGGGCAGGCGATCATCGAGGCGGACGGCAAGGACGGCCCGGCGAACGTCAGCGTCATCAAGCAGCTCGCCTATGCCGGCGCGCTTTTCGCCAAGGGCAAGCTCAAGCATTCCTACCCGCATTCCTGGCGCTCCAAGGCGCCGCTGATCTACCGCAACACGCCGCAATGGTTTGTGGCCATCGACGAAAAGCTCGACGACGGCATGGGCACCTATGGCGACACGATCCGCGCCCGCGCGCTGAAGAGCATCGACGAGCTGGTGACCTGGACCCCGGCCTCGGGCCGCAACCGCCTCCATTCGATGATCGAGGCGCGCCCCGACTGGGTGCTGTCCCGCCAGCGCGCCTGGGGCGTGCCGCTGACCTGCTTCGTGAAAAAGGGCGCGAAACCGACCGATCCCGATTTCCTGCTGCGGAACGCCGAGGTCAACGCCCGCATCGTCGCCGCCTTCGAGAAGGACGGCGCCGATGTCTGGTATGTTCAAGGGTTCAAGGAAAAGATGCTCTCAGGCATCGTCGATCCGCAGGATTTCGAACAGATCTTCGATGTGCTTGACGTCTGGTTCGACTCTGGCTCCACCCATGCCTTCGTGCTGCGTGACCGGCCCGACGGCACGGCGGACGGGATCGCCGATCTTTACCTCGAAGGCACTGACCAGCACCGGGGATGGTTTCATTCCTCGATGTTGCAGGCCTGCGGCACCAAGGGCCGCGCGCCCTATCACGGGGTGCTGACACATGGCTTCACGCTCGACGAGAAGGGCATGAAGATGTCAAAGTCGGTCGGCAATACCGTCGCCCCGCAAGAGGTGATCGACGAATACGGCGCCGATATCCTGCGCCTCTGGGTTGCGCAGTCGGACTACACGGTCGACCTGCGCATCGGGAAGGAAATCCTGAAAGGGACGGCGGACAGCTACCGGCGGCTGCGGAACACGATGCGCTTCCTCCTCGGCAACCTCGCCGGGTTCGATGCGGCCGAGCGTGTTGCACCGGACCAGATGCCGGAACTGGAACGCTGGGTGCTGCACCGGTTGGCCGAACTCGACCACACGGTGCGCAAGGGCTATGCGAAATACGACTTCCAGGGCGTGTTCCAGACCCTCTTCACTTTCTGCACGGTGGACCTTTCGGCGATCTATTTCGACATCCGCAAGGACGCGCTTTACTGCGACGCGCCGGACAGCCTCAGGCGGCGGTCGGCGCGCACGGTCCTCGACCTTCTCTTCCACCGGCTGACGACCTGGCTCGCGCCGATCCTGGTCTTCACCATGGAGGATGTCTGGCTCTCGCGTTTCCCCGGAGACGACAGCTCGGTGCATCTCCTCGACATGCCAGAGACGCCAGCCGATTGGCTCGACGAACCGCTGGCGCAGAAATGGGAGGCGATCCGAAAGGTCCGGCGCGTTGTCACGGCGGCGCTCGAAGTGCAGCGCACCGCGAAGGTCATCGGCGCCTCACTAGAGGCCGCGCCGGTCGTGCATGTCGAGAGTGCCGAGGCGCTCGCGGCGCTGAAATCGGTTGATTTCGCCGATATCTGCATCACGTCGGACCTGCAACTGACCGCCGATCCGGCCCCGGAAGAGGCGTTCCGCCTGCCCGAGGTTCCGGGCGTCGGCGTGGTCTTCGAGAAGGCCGAGGGCGAGAAGTGCCAGCGCTGCTGGAAGATCCTGCCCGACGTCGGAAGCCACGCCCATCCGGGCACCTGCCACCGCTGCGACGACGCACTCGGCTGAGGCGCGGACGCCCGAAAAAACGTTCTCGGTGAGGTCAAGGCCGCGCTACTCTCCCCGGAACCGGGGAGAGACTCATGCGACGAAGCCTTGCCCTTCTCCTGATCGCCATTGCGCCGCCGTCCCTCGCCCAGACGGCGCCGGACTTTCCGCGAAAGTCGGGCTACATCATCCAACTCACAAGCTCGCAATTCGCTAGCGGTCTTGGCGAGTATCTCGTGCCGCCGCTGACCCGGGCCTTTCGCAAGACTGGCATGCGCTACGAGGGCGGACCCGGAGCCGCCTATGCCGCGACGGTCGAGACCGGGTCCGACGTCGGGCGCTGGTACGGGGCCGGCGATGATGCTCGCTGGCTCTACGAGCGCTTCGTGACGGTCGGTCTTTCGCCCGCCGAGGTGGACGTCGAGCCCGGGGGCAAGCTCAGCCCGGCATTTGCCGTGACCGTCACGCTTGTCACGCCGAACGAGGACCGGGTCGACGAACTCGATTGCCTGATCGCGCTGGCCACGCGCGAATTGGCGGCGCGCTACCGCCCGACGGGGCATGTTCGCGTCAAGGGCGGTTCCTGCGCCCGCAAGGAATAGACCGGGCCGCGCGGCAGGGCAGATACACAGGAAACGGGTTGCGCGCCTCCCTATGGCGGCGCAGCATCGAGCCATGCCGGAGATGACACTGCAAAGCCCGTTCGGTCCGCTCACCCTTCGCGAAGACGAGGGAAAGATCGCCGCCCTGTCCTGGGGCGACGGCGGCAGCGGCAGCACGCCGCTCCTGAACGAGGCCGCGCGCCAGCTCGGCGAATATTTCGCCGGCACCCGCCATGCCTTCGACCTGCCCGTCGCCTTTCGCCCCGGGCTTCAGGGCGCGGTCATGCGGGAGATGTGCGCCATCCCCTTCGGCGAAACCCGCACCTACGGCGACCTCGCGAAATCCCTCGGCGTGCCCGCGCAGGCCATCGGTCAGGCCTGCGGCGCCAATCCCGTGCCGATCATCGTGCCCTGCCACCGCATCCTCGGCGCCTCGGGTCTTGGCGGATTCTCCGCGCCAGGGGGCGTCGAAACCAAGGTCGCGCTGCTGAGGCACGAAGGCGCGGCCTCGCTGCTCCTCTAGGCGTCTTCGGTGCGGAAATACCCTCGGGGGGATGCGGGGGGCGGAAAGCCCCCGTCACCTGCCTCAGGTGATCGCTTCCAGCCGTTCCTTCGACATCTCGCCCGGAACGATGGTGATCGGGATCGGAAGGCTGCCCGAGCTTCTCGACATCTGCGTCACCAGCGGGCCCGGCCCCGACTTGTCGATCCCGGCCCCGAGGACGAGGACGCCGATCTGTGTATCCTCGCGGATCAGATCGAGGATCTCGGTCACCGGTTCGCCCTCGCGGATCACCAGCTCGGGGTTGATCCCCTGGCGGTCGCGCATCCACTTGGCGAAGACCTCGAAATGCGCCTCGATGCGTTCGCGCGCCTCCTGGCGCATGATGTCGGCGACGCCCATCCAGTGCTGGAACTCTTCCGGCGGAATCACCGAGAGAATCGTCACGCCGGCCCCGGTATGGGCGGCGCGCAGGGCGGCGAACCGCATTGCGTTCAGGCATTCGCGGCTGTCATCGAGCACGACCAGAAACTTGCGCATGATCATCCCCCATCAGGCGGCGCGATCATGGCCGCTTGTCGCGTGGCTGGCAATCCCGGGTGAAATGTCCGGGCGAACGACATGGGTGGCCGGCACTCCGGCACGTCAGGCCGCCGAATGCGCCCAGTCCCAGTAAAGCTCGCGCACCCTCTTCGTCACGGGGCCGTGCTGGTAATGGGTGCCGTCAAATTCGGTGACCGGGGTCACCTTCGACATGTTGCCAGAAAGGAAGACCTCGTCGGCGGCGTGGAAATCGTCGAAGGTCAGCACCGTCTCGTGCACCTCGACACCGTCGGCGGCAAGATTGGCGATATGGCGCGCACGGGTGATTCCGGAGAGGAAGGTGCCATTGCCGACGGGCGTGAAGACGGCGCCGTCGCGCACCATGAAGACGTTCGCCGTCGCCGTTTCGGCGACATTGCCGAGCGCATCGGCGACAAGCGCGTTGCCGTAGCCCTTGGTCCGGGCCTCGGCCAGCATTCGGGCGTTGTTGGGATAAAGGCAACCGGCCTTGGCATTGGTCACCGCGTCTTCCAGTACCGGCCGGCGGAACCGCGTCGTGGTCAGCGTCGTCGCCGACGTCTCGGGCGCCATCGGAATTTCCTCGAGGCAGATCGCAAAGCCGGTGGAGCCGGGCTTCGGCACGACGCCGAGATCGCCGCCGTCGAGCGCCCAGTACATCGGTCGGATATAGACCGCCGCGCTCTTGGGATAGGCGGCCAGCCCTTCGCGCACGATGGCGACCATCTCGTCGGTTCCGACCGACGGGGTGATCATCAGCGCCTCGGCCGACCGGTTCACCCGGGCGCAGTGCCGGTCGAGGTCGGGCGCGATGCCTTCGAAGTAGCGCGCGCCGTCGAACACCGTGGTGCCTAACCAGGACCCGTGATCAGCCGCGCGCATCACCGCGACGTCACCCTCTTGCCAGCGCCCGTCGAACCAGGTGCGGATATTCTTGCCCGTTGCCATCGTCTCTTCCTCTGCGGACCGGCGGCGGGTCTTCCCGTGGAGAGGGTGCGCCACATCGGCATGATACGGATTCGGGTGTCAGTCCCAAATCGTGCGGCATGATCGGGAAGTTTCGGGGCGAAGACAACCCGCCCGGACGGAGTGCCGCAGCTGACGGAGTATTCCCCCTCGCCGGGCAGGCGGCTATGCTTGATCACTATCCCGTCCGCGCGCAACCGAGGCTACGAGGTCCATTTTGACGATCAGCAATGTCGAGATCGGACGGGTTCTCGTCGTCGGTGGCGGCGGGCGTCTTGGTGGCCTGCTGCGCTGCGCCTGGCGGATGGCCGGGCAGGGCGGGCTCGTCTGGCAGCATCGCGGCGCCGGCGACGGGCCATGTTTCGACGCGCTGACCGATGCGGCGGCCTATGCCGGGGCGGCGGCGGGCGCGGATGCGATCCTCAACCTCGCCGGTCGGGTCGGCGGCGACGTCGCCGCGCTCGCCGGGCACCACGACCTCGCGCTCGCCGCACTTGAGGCCGGCCGGACGGCGGGGGTTGCGCGGGTGTTCCTTGCGTCGAGCGCTGCCGTCTACGGCGTTCCGGTGGGGCCGGCGCGGGAATCCGATCCGATCGCGCCGGTGTCGGACTACGGGCGCGCCAAGGCCGGGATGGAGGCGGCGGCCCACGACTGGGTGGCGGCGCATCCGGACGGGCCGGCTGTCACCTGTCTTCGCATCGGCAACGTCGCCGGGGCCGACCAATTGCTTGGCGCGGCCTCGGGGGAGGGGCCGCAGATGCTCGACGTCTTCGCGGACGGATCGGGGCCGGCGCGGAGCTATGTCGGCCCGATGGCGCTGGCGGGGATGCTCGCGGACCTTTTCGCGGCGCAAAGGGCGGGGCGGGCGCTGCCCGACCTCCTCAACATCGCCCTCGACGGCCCGGTGCCGATGGAGGCACTGCTCGCCGCCGATGGCCGTGCCTGGCGTCCGCGCGCGGCGCCCGCGACACTCGTGCGCGAGGTGACGCTTGACGTGGCGCGGCTGGGCGCGGTGCTGGGCCCAATCCCCGTGGCGGATGCCGCGGCAATCGTCGCCGATCTGCGCCAAGTTTCGGGACCGGGCGCATGAGCCCCGGCAAGCGTCTTTTCGATATCCTGCTGGCGCTTCTCTTGGCGGTTCCGCTCGGCATCGCGATGATCGTCATCGCGGCCCTTCTTCTGATCGCCCAGGGCCGGCCGGTGCTTTACGGGTCGGAACGGATGCGCGGGCCGGGCCGCGCCTTCACGCTCTGGAAATTCCGCACGATGCGGCCCGCCGCCGCCGACAGCGGCGTCTCAGGCGGCGACAAGACCGCCCGCATCACCCCGCTCGGGGCGATGCTTCGCGCGAGCCGGCTGGACGAACTGCCACAGCTTTTCAATATCCTGGCGGGGGATATGAGCTTTGTCGGTCCGCGCCCGCCGCTCAGGCAATATGTCGATGCCTTCCCCGACCTTTATGCCGCCGTGCTGAAATCGCGGCCGGGCGTGACCGGCCTCGCCTCGTTGATCTATCACCGGCACGAGGACCGGCTCCTGTCCCGCTGCGCCAGTGCCGAGGAGACCGATCGGGTCTACGCGCGCCGCTGCGTCCCGGTGAAGGCCCGGCTCGACCTCATTTATCAGCGCCGGCGCACGCTCTGCCTCGATCTCTGGATCATTGCCCGCACGGTGCGGCGTGTTGCAAAACGTCCCTAATGGCGTGAAAACGGGTGAGATTCCGCCGAAAGGACTGCGAGAAGCGTGCAACCGCAGGTATTATCTTGAAAAGATCGCCGCAACGCCTATGACTGCGGTGTCAGGGGAGACCGTCAAAGGGCAGGTGGTGGGGCGAACGGGCGAAACGGCCCGGGCGCGGCAACGCGTGAAGAACGAGGCGACGTGAATATGGTGAAACTCGTCCTGTCGATGACCCGGGCCCAGAAGCGTATGGTGCTTCTTCTGCTCGATATCGGATTCGTCCCGCTCGCCTTCGCGATAGCCTTGGTCATCCACTTCTCGACAATCCTTCCCTATCGGGTTCTTGTGACCAACTGGCCGCTGATGCCGCTTCTGATGGCGGTGTCGCTTGGCCTGTCGATCATCCTCGGGACAGCCGATATCCGGCTCAAGCACTACGATGTCGCCGCCGCGCAGCGCACCGCGCTCTTCGCCCTGATCCTTTCGGTGGCGAGTGCCGCGTTGTCGAAACTCGGCCAGACCAACCTGCCGGCGGGCTTTCACGTCGTCTTCGGCCTCGTCTTCTTCGCCATGGCGGCCGGCGCGAGGATCTGCCTTCTGCAAATCCTCCTGACGATCTACCGGCAAAGCGCGGAAATCTCGCGCGTGCTAATCTACGGCGCCGGGCGCACCGGCATGGCGCTCGCCGCCGCATTGCGCAACCGGGCCGACATCCTTCCGGTCGCCTTCGTCGACGACAACGCGACGCTGCGCGGGCTGGTCGTGGCCGGGCTGCCGGTCTATTCCGGCGCCCATGTCGGCCGGGTTCTCAGCCAGTACCGCATCGACCGGGTGATCCTCGCCATGCCGTCGCTGTCGATCCACAAGCAGAGCCTCCTGTCGAGTCGCATGATCAAGCTCGGCCTCGACGTGCAGACCCTGCCGGCCTTCGCCCAGCTCATCGGCGAGGAAGAACTGGTAGACAAGCTGATGCCGGCACAACCGGGCGCGCTCTTGAGCCGCAAGGGCTTGCAGGACGAGATTTCGGCCGGCGGTGACGCTTATCGCGGGGCCAATGTTATGATCACCGGCGCCGGTGGCTCGATCGGCCTCGAGCTGTGCCGTCAGGTCATCGCGGGCGGCCCGGCCAAGGTCGTGCTGTTCGAGTTGAGCGAGCTCGCGCTCTACAGCGCAAACATGGAAATCCGGGTTCTCACCGAAGGCCTGCCGATCGAGGTCGTGCCGGTGCTCGGCTCGGTCGCCGACGGGGCGCTGGTGGAACGCGTGCTCAGGGATCACCGGATCGGCGCCGTGCTGCACGCCGCGGCCTACAAGCACGTGCCGCTGGTCGAGACGAACGCCCGCGCCGGGATCGCCAACAATGCGCTCGCCACGGCGGTTCTGGCCCAGAAAGTGCGGGCCTGCGGGGTCGGGCGCTTCGTCCTCGTCTCCTCCGACAAGGCGGTGCGGCCGGCGAGCGTCATGGGCGCGTCCAAGCGGCTGGCGGAGCTGGTGGTGCAGGGTCAGGCGGCGCAGCCCGGCAAGACGATCTTCTCGATCGTGCGCTTCGGCAATGTCCTTGGCTCCTCGGGTTCCGTCATCCCGCTCTTTCAGGAGCAGATCGCGGCCGGCGGTCCGGTGACGCTGACCGACAAGGCGGTGACGCGCTACTTCATGACGATCCAGGAAGCCGCGAGGCTGGTTCTGATCGCCGGCAGCCTCGCCACCGGCGGCGAGGTCTTCGTCCTCGACATGGGTGAGCCTGTGGCGATCCGCGACCTCGCGCGGAAGGTCATCGAATCCTCCGGCTACACGGTCCGCGACAGAGCCAATCCCGACGGCGATATCGAGATCGTGACGACGGGCCTGCGCCCCGGAGAGAAGCTCCACGAGGAGCTGATGGTCAGCCAGGGCGCCAAGATGACCGCGCACCCCAAGATCATCTCGGTGCGCGAGGCGCATCTGTCGGAACTGGAACTGGCGGCGGCATTGCGCGATCTGCGCGAGGCGGTGGACGTGGACGACGAAGAGGCGCTGACGACCGCGCTTCGCCGTTGGATCGTGGATTACCAACCCGCTGAGACGCCCAGTAATTCTTCCCATCGAAAAAGTGGCCTGAATCTGGTCGCCGGCGAATGACCGGAAGCTAAATGCCAGGGCCACGCGATTTGAGGTCGGCTAGAACGCCTGAAGATTTTCGAGAAGGCGTAGTTACTCCAAACCCTTTGGTGTCAGTGATCATGCCGGCTCGGGATGCCGAGGCGACACTGTCGGAAGCGATTGGCTCTGTTCAGGCGCAGAGTGTCTCTTCTTGGGAATTGCTCATTGTTGACGATGCTTCTTGCGACGCGACCCGACGGATCGCGGAAGAGCATTCGATCAAGGACCGTCGGATCACCGTTATCGCTTCGGATGTTGCGTTGGGCGCCGCTTCGGCGCGCAATCGTGCTATCTCTATTGCGAGGGGGCGATTCATTGCTTTTCTCGATGCAGACGACCTTTGGATGCCGGAAAAGCTCGAACGCCAACTGGACTTGATGCGACGGACCGGCGCCGCTTTGTCGTTCGCAGCATTCGTCCGGCAGTCCGACGCGGGCCGCGAGCGGATAAAGCGGGTTCCGAATAGCGTCGACTACGAGCACTTGTTGCGGGGGAACGTCATCGGTTGTCTGACAGCGATCTATGACAGCGAAAAGGTGGGGCGGAAATACATGCCGGAAATTCCTCGCCGCCACGATTTCGCACTTTGGTTAGAAATCGTTAAGCAGAGTGGTCCGGCACGCGGACTGAACGAAATTCTTGCGGTACATCGGATGCATTCCCACTCGCTGTCGGCCAATCGATTGGCGGCGACGATGGACACATGGCGTATGTATCGCAGGTGTGTCGGTCTGTCACGGTGGCAGGCAGGGCGGAACCTTGCGGCCCATTTGATTCAGCGCTTGTTCAGATGAGCGATCAATGCCGATATCAAGTCCGGTTGTGTGGGGTCTCCGCACAGCGCTCCTGCGGCGTGTCGGTTTTTTGCCGAACTATCGGATGTAACTGTAAGAAGCGCTTTGACACCGGGCTCCCAATCAAGGAGATCGTGCAGAGCCTCAATGGGCATGCGTACCTTTGGAAGAGGCAGAGGCGAAAATGAGAATTCCATTGGCAATACCTGATCTGACGGGGAACGAGGCCGCGTACCTGCAAGAATGCATCACGTCGACTTTCGTTTCCTCTGTAGGTCCGTTCGTGAACAGGTTTGCGAGTGAGATTGCCGACCTCAGCGGCAGCGAACACGCGGTCGTTGTGAATTCAGGGACGGTCGCGTTGCAGATCGCACTTGAATCGCTCGGGATATCGTCGGGCGACCTCGTCATGGTGCCGAGTCTTACCTTTATCGCAAGTGCCAACGCGATCCGACATGCCGGAGCGGACGTCTGGCTGGTCGACTGTGATCGTGATCTCTGGTCTTTGGATTTGTCGCTGTGCCGCCACCTGATCGAGACTGAAACCGAACCGCATCCCAAGGGGCGGCGCCACGTGGCGAGCGGAAGAATTTTGCGCGCGATAATGCCAGTGATGATTATGGGCGCGAGCATCGACCTGGATGCATTCGCTGCGCTCTCACGAGAATTCGGTTTGAGCGTTGTCGTCGATGCCGCAGCAGCGATCGGGGCGGTGGCGAGAGATGGCAGAAAACTGGCCCAGATCGGTGTTGACGCTGTTTGCTATTCGTTCAATGGCAACAAGACCGTCACCTGTGGAGGCGGTGGAGCGATCTCGGCTTCCGATAATGACCTGATTGCCCGCGCTGCGCATTTGATCTCAACCGGTCGTGTCGGCGAAAACTACGAGCATGACATCGTCGCCTACAATCACCGCATGACGAATATTCAAGCTGCACTTGGCGTGGCGCAGTTGGAGCGACTGACCCTTTTCCTGCGCCGCAAACGGGAGATTAGCACCAGCTACGACGAGTTGGCGGCTCGCCACCAGAACCTTTCTGCGTTTCCGACGCCGCCATTCGGGACCAATACGCGCTGGTTTTCCGGCGTCTGGTACAATGGCGAAGATCTGGCTGTCTGCGATAGATTCCGCGCGCACATGAAAGATGCCGGCGTCGATTTGCGCCAGTTCTGGAAACCAGTCCATCTTCAAAGGCCTTACGCGGATGCGATCGCCAGTCCGATGCCTGTCGCAGAGGATCTGTGGCGGCGTATCTTCCCCTTGCCATGCTCTACCGGTCTGTCTGCGGTGGACCTCGCAACGGTCATCGCGGCCGCCGACGAATTTTGGAGCCGGACCGAAGGCCGGGCCACCGGAGATGCAATAGCGGCGGGAAGGGCGGAGGCGGAATGCGGCTAACGACACTTACAGGCGAGCATTTGCGCCGGGTTTGTGTGCGCTCGGACCAATCGGTACGCGAAACGATGGCCGTAATGAGCGACGCCGGATTGCGCCTCGCACCGGTTCTCGATTCAGATTCCGGTCGTTTCCTCGGCGTGGCCGCCGACGGTGATTTGCGCCGCTTCCTGGCTGCTGGTGGTGCGATTGAAGCGCCGGTCGCTGAAGCCGTGAACAGAAAACCGGTCGTACTTGAAGAACTTCTCAATCCTTCCGAGGTTCGTTCGCGCATGGTGTGGCGGGGGATCGAGTATCTTCCGCTATTGCGTGGCGGCCGGATCGAGGCGCTCTACGTCCTATGGACCGTCAGCGCGCCCGAACAACTTACCGCGGTGATTATGGCCGGTGGGCTCGGATCACGTCTCAAACCAATGACCGATTCTTGTCCAAAGCCGTTAATCAAGCTCGGCGGAAAACCGATCTTGACTCATATCATCGAGCATTTGCGCAATGAAGGCGTTGGAAGATTCGTCTTGTCGATCAACTATCTCGGCGACATGATCATAGATCACTACGGCGACGGGGCCTCGCTGGGAATTGAAATTGGCTATGTGAACGAAACCGCCCGAATGGGGACCGGCGGTGCGCTGAGCTTGATTGATCCGGCCACATTGTCAGAGCCTTTCGTCTGTATGAACGGGGATATTCTCAACGATCTTGATCTAAACGCGCTTCGAGAGCGGCATCTGAGCGGGGGGTGGGACGCCACCATGGTCGTGCGCGATCACAACTACACCGTTCCATACGGCGTCGTGAAGAAGTCTGCAGACGGCTCCTTCCTTGGAAGCGAGGAAAAGCCGACAATGGTGTTCCAGATCAATGCGGGCATCTACATGCTTTCCAAGTCGATTCTGCCCGTTGTTCCAAAGGGCCGTTTCTACGATCTGCCTACGCTGTTCGAAGATATTCAGACCCGGAACCTGCGCAGTGGTACGTACACGCATCAAGGGCGGTGGATCGACGTCGGCACACCCGAGGAGTACGAACGGGCACAGGGTATTTTCGAGGCAAGTTACTGATGTTGGACATGGATCTTTCGAACGCCGGTCTCGATCGTGATACCGTCGGACGCGACATGAGTTTCTTTGCCGACGACATCGACGCGATGAAAAATGACCTGCGCGAAATGATCTTTGGCGCGCGAATTCTTGTTATTGGCGGGGCGGGATCAATCGGCACGCAAACGCTGCGTACGGTTGCGGCCTTTGGCCCCAAGTCGTTGCATGTGATCGATCACAACGAAAATGGTCTGGCAGAACTGGTTCGGACGATCCGCGCCTCATCGAAGCCATTCCCGGTGGAAGATTTCCAGACTTTGCCTTTCGACTACGGCGGGGCCCCATTCGCATTGTGGCTGAACGCGCGCACGGCAGACTACGACTACGTGCTGAACTTCGCCGCGCTAAAACATGTGCGCAGCGAAAAAGATGCCTACAGCATTCTGGCGATGCTCGAGACAAACGTCCTGCATGTGGCGAACCTTTCGCAGCTTTTCGTGAATATGCGTGGTTTGAAACGGATGTTCTGCGTTTCGACCGACAAGGCGGCCAATCCGAGTTCCATGATGGGCGCGACGAAGAGGCTGATGGAACACGCGCTGTTCCTGCCGATAGAGAATCGGGCGAAACCGCTGGCAACGACCTCCGCGCGGTTTGCGAATGTCGCTTATTCCAACGGCTCGCTTTTGCAGTCCTGGCAAATGCGTCTGTCGCAGCGCCAACCTATGGCGTGCCCCGAGGGTTGCCGACGGTTTTTCGTGACTCTGCCGGAATCCGGTCACCTCTGCACCCTAGCTGCATTTGGTCTCGAGCCCGGTGGGATCGCCGTGCCCGCGCTCGAACCGGAAGAGCACCTGGTGCTCCTGCAGGGTGTTGCGGAACGGTTTTTGCGATCGCGGGGGCTGGACCCCGTCTTTACAAGGGATGAGTCCGAGGCGCTTTCCAATCTGGAGAAGTTCGCCGCTGCCGGCAAGTGGCCGGTGCTGCTTACTCCGCTCGATACTGCAGGCGAGAAGCCTTATGAAGAATTCGTGGCCGTGGGCGAAAAGGCTGTCGCAACGCCAATGCGCTCCCTGCTGCGCATTGCATACAAAGCACCAGAAAATATGAACGCCTTCAGGCAGTTAATGAACTATCTGAAGACCCTGTTCCGCCGTGACGCTCCTGCGAGGGCTGTCACTATCGAGGAGATCAAGGACCTCATCGGCGCCATCGAATCCGGCTTCCTAAAGAGTCACGTGGTGAGTACGAAGTCTCTTGATCAACGGATCTAGCTGGAAGGGCCGAAACGCATGACAGATCGTTGCTACGTCATCGCTGAGATCGGCGTGAACCATAACGGGGATGAAGCGCTTGCGAAGAAACTCATCGACGTTGCCGCTGCCGCTGGCGCGGACGCGGTGAAGTTTCAAACCTTCTACGCGGACGAGTTGGTGACCCGCAGCGCCAGCAAGGCAGCCTATCAGATCGCCAACACCGAAAACGATAACAGCCAGTATCAGATGCTGAAGTCCCTGGAATTGGACGATGGTACCTATATTCGGCTGAACGACCATTGTGCGGAACGCGGCATCGAATTTCTTTCAACCCCATTCAGCGAACGTGCTGCCGATCTTCTCGAGAGAATAGGAGTAGGGGCCTATAAGGTTAGTTCCGGTGATCTGACACATCTTCCGCTTTTGCGGCATATCGCGCGGAAGGGCAGGCCGATCATCCTGTCTTCGGGCATGGCGGTACTCTCTGAAATCGAAGATGCCCTGACTGCCATCTATGAGGAAGGAAACCTGCAGGTTTCGGTCCTGCACTGCGTGTCGAACTATCCTGCCGCTCCAACGGATTGCAACCTTGCCGCAATTCAGACGATTGCACAGGCGTTCGGCGTTCCTGTCGGTTGGTCCGATCACACGATGGGAGAGGCGATTTCGCTGGCTGCCGTCGCGCGCGGCGCATCGATCATCGAAAAGCACATCACCCTTGATCGCGCAATGTCTGGCCCCGATCATAAGGCTTCTATGGAACCAGCGGAATTCAAGGTATTCGTTGCAAATATTCGCGCCGTCGAAAGTTCGATCGGAGACGGGCGCAAGCTTCCTACAGAGCAAGAGCGAGAAACCGCGAAACTCGGGCGTCGGTCGCTTGTCACTGCACGAGCACTGCAGGCCGGTGAAGAGCTGACTGCTTTGGATCTCGTGATCCTTCGTCCCGGGACAGGAATACCGCCGCGCTACTTGCCCTATGTGATCGGACGCCGCTTGAAAGTCGATCTCGAAGAGAACGTGCCCCTGACGCTTGGATATCTGCATGGTGGATAGATCGTCCCGCCTTGTCGTAGTGGGTGGCGGGGGCCATGCTGTCGTGGTCGCTGAAGCACTGGCACTTTTGGGCCGCGCGCCCGTCGGCTACATCGCGCCCGTAGCCTCCAAGATGCGCCCGGGCGTACTCGGCGAATGGCTTGGAGATGATGGTGCCATCAGCGCGCTCAGTGACGAGGGGGCGGAGTTTGCGATCGGTATCGGCTTCGTTGATGCCGTCGGCGCCGAGCGCCGCCGACGGCTCCTCGGCCTTCTTCGTGAAGTGACGGTGCGGACTGTGGTGCACCCGGCGGCAGTCATATCGCCTTCGGCGGTCTTGGGGGGCGCGGTGTTCGTCGGGGCGGCTGCGATCGTGGGGCCGGGTGCCGTCGTGGAAATGGCTGCGATCGTCAACTCCGGGGCGATCATCGAACATGATTGCCGCGTCGGCGCCAACACGCATGTTGCTACGGGTGGCAGAATGGGCGGCGGTGTCATCATTGGGGCGGACTGCCTGATCGGGCTCGGTGCTGTTTTGCGTCAAGGCGTGACTATCGGGGAGGGAGCGGTCATCGGTGCAGGTGCTGTCGTCGTAAGCGACATTCCCGCGGGCGCCAAAGCACTCGGGGTACCGGCTCGTGTGGTCTGAAGAAATTGGTTTTCCGGCCGTCCGGCCGCAGTGGAAAGAGGTGACATGACGACGATCGCGACGATTTGCGCGAGGGGAGGGTCTACGGGGGTTCCGCGCAAGAACGTGCGTGAACTCTGTGGCAAGCCACTGATCGCGCACACGATTGAACAGGCACTTGCCTGCCCGGAAATCGATGCCGTCTACGTCTCCACTGACGACGATGAGATTGCCGAGGTCGCTCGGAAATTCGGCGCGACTGTCCCTTTCCGGCGCCCGGCCGAGATGGCGACCGTGTCTGCGCCGAAACTGCCGGTGATTCAGCACCTTGTGGCACATGTCATTGATAGCGGTGTCGACGTGACGCGTATCGTCGATCTCGATCCTACCTCTCCACTTCGCGCCGTCTCGGACATCTCGGCCGCGATCGCACTGCTCGATGCCGAAACGGATGTTGTCATCACCGGCTACGAGGCAGAGAAGAATCCATATTTCAATATGGTTGAAGTTGGCTCTGATGGTCGCGTCGGTCTGGTCAAGCCGCTCGGTCACACCGTGACGTCTCGTCAGGAGGCGCCTGAAGTTCTTTCCATGAACGGCTCAGTGTACGTCTGGCATCGTGAAACTCTCGACAAGGGGCTCTGGGATGGGCGCGCGAAAGTCTATCGGATGCCACGCGAGCGCTCTGTCGACATCGACCATGAGCTGGATTTCCTGTTGGTCGAACTTTTGATGATGCGCGCCTGACGGACGATTTTCAGGCTTGCGCGGGCCTGAAGATGTCCGGTGACCGTGCGGCGTGGAAAACGAGGTGGGCTCGATGCCAGTAAAATGGGTTCTGCAACGCATTAACCGCATCTACCATTCGGCTCGTGTTTTGCCTCGTTTTTTGGGCGATGCGCGCATGGCCACGTTTTCCAAACGCGTCTTGGCGCCTCTGAAGAGACGTTCCTCGCAATGGCTGCACTTCGTCTCAATCCGTCAGGCCCGTCTGGTGGACATGGTTTTCGGCTACGCGGCAGGAAATCGCTTTTTCTGGTCGTCTCCGTCAATGTCCAGAAGCTGGGTCAACGTCGAGAGGCGTGTGTTCTTCCTCCACGGCCGCAGTGGCAAAGATCTTGATCACTTCGTCGACCTCGCTCTCTCGCACAGCAATGACTTTGTTGTTTGGACGGGGCTCGCCCGATCCACCCTGACAACGGCCCGAGTGGCTGAGGTTCTGGGCGCGCTCAACCTCACCAAAGACGCTGGTTTGGCGGGGCACGTTCGCTCGAGCCACATGTCTGCGGCGGCGATCGTCGGTGCTGGCGCGCTTTGCCTCGAAAGTAGCGAGATGGAGCGGCTTGCCCGCGAAGTCGAAGCGATCCTGCCTTGGCTAACCGATGGCTACAACGGGGCGATAGATAGTCTCGGTGCCGGGCTCCAACGGCCGCCGACAGACGCCTATCTGCGCGGACTTCCCGAAAGCGGCTTTCGTTCGAAAAAGCGACACCGCCTGATCATAGCGTCAACACTTCGCGACAAGCGCGCTTTGTCGCTTCTTTTCGGCGGTTCTGATGCGGTGACGCTCTATTCGCTCAGCGATCTTTATGGAAAGGCGGACTTCTCTGACGAGCAGTTGCACTGCGAAAAAGACTTCCCAATCAACGTCGAAAACGCGCGTAGCAGGGTGACCCGGTTCTCTGAAGAGTACCACGCGCTCCATAGTGAGACACAGGAGTTGGCCAAGCGTGTGCACAAGGAACTGGCAGAGACCGGCAAAGGGATCGACTGGTTACCAACGGACAGACGCATCTTCGCAGAAATGAACCTTGCTGACCGTCTGTTTTTTCCCTCGCTGACTTTGTCCGCTCTTCGCAAGCTGATTGCGCAACCCGAATTCGACCATGTGATCATCGCACTGAGTTCACGCAATGAGGATCGCGACCTTTGTGCCATGATCGCAGGATTGGAAGAACTGAAGACCGACCCAAGAGTAGAGGTGGTTTCCCACTCGACTTCCTTAACGGAAAGGCTCGCCATTCCGTCGCGCCTGGCCGAGCTAAGAAGCGGGCCGCCTGAAAGAAAAAGACCTCAAGATGGTTATTGGGGCCCACCCTTGTCTGCGTATGGGCGCCAGTTGTCCGATGTCATCCGCGATGCCACCCCGCCGATCATTCAATGGACCAGGACGGATGAGAAGGCCCGTGTATTATTCATTGGTGCTGCAACAAGCGCTTATAACGACTCCACGGCAGCCTATCTGGATGCGCTTGCTAAGCGCTATCAGACAAGGATTGGTTTTGCGGGAAGTAATCCTCTGCCAGTCCTCAATCTACTTGCCGATCCTAATGCGATCACCTCTTCAGACATCTACCGGCTCCAGACGACCCTGTCGAAATCTCAGGAACTGCGGTTGGGTGGGCTAAAGGCTTGGCTCGACGACTTTTTGACAAAGTTCATCCGCAGCCTCTCTATAGACGGGCACCCATCGCTCGCGGTGCATGTTATGTCTGTGCGCACCCCATACTATGTGAGAGAGGCGCTGATTTCATTTTTGATAGAAGCGCATCTGGTTGACCGATGGTTCGCCAACATGAAGGCAGCGGGCGCTTTGCCTGACATCCTGGTGATGACGCCCTATCGCGACATGTTCGTGGCCAATGCAGCGGCGGCCGCACGACGCCATGGTGTCCGCAGTGTCGCTCTGGAGCCCCATGGTTTGAATGCCAACTATTGTCGCTACGCAATGATACATAGCGACTTTTGTGGCGTGACCACCGAAGCCTTCCGGCACGAGAGCGCTTCCGGTTTTGGCATTCCGTTGGAGCGGTGCAAAACGGTCGGGTCTCCGCGCCTCACGGCGCCTCTTGATTACGATCTGCAATCGCGTACCAACGCGGCGCGGAACGTGGCGAGAAATGAGTATGGATATGATTTCAAGCATGGTCGGACAGTACTCGCCTTCTTCTCGCAGCCTACGGACTGGGGTCAACTCGAAAAGGTTTGGCGGATCCTCCTAAACGGCAGCGCGGCGCAGGATGTTCAAATCCTTTTGAAAACCCACCCTGAGGAAGCTCCGACGCGGGCATCCCGCTATTTCGATGTCGCGCGGGAAATCGGTGTTCGCGACAAGGTGGTGATGTGGAAGGGAAACGCCAAAGAGGCCATCGAATGTGCTGACATTGTGCTCGTCGCCTATAGTGCAACGGCCGTCGAGGCCGCGACGCTGCGTCGGCCAGTCGTCTGCCTTGCGCCGGAAGGCGTTGACTATCCGCTAGAGCAGAACCGCATAATCGGGGCACCTCTGGTGCGGACACCCGACGAACTGGCCAGAATTCTTGCTGAGTTCGTCAAAGATCCCTCGCCGATGCAGGCGGCAGCGGCGAAATTCGTTTCGCGCGAGCGACAGGTCACTGAAGACATCGAAACGAGTCTCGCGCGCTTGGTGGATGAGATCGTTGCGCTGCCGAAAGAACAAGCGCTCCGGGACCCGCGTGACCTGCCGGAGAGCTGCTTCCTCTCTGGCCCCCATAGGGCGTTTCAGGTGTAGACCGCAGGTAAGAGCGGAAGGCGAGAAGTCGACCAGCTTTGTCACGTCACCTGGTCTGAGATCCGGAGGTTCCCAAGTCCGCGCAAAAGTACCTCCCATTGGGCGTAGATCTTGTCCGGCGCGTATTCGGCCATTGAAGCCGGGGCGTGTTCGGAAAGTCGTTTGCGCAATTCAGGATCGGTAATGAGCCGTTCCAGCGCCTCCGAAAGCATCGCCACGGGGTTGTCAGAAGGCTTCACGAGCAAGCCGTTGCTCCCGTCGCGGACTAGCGTGTTTACCCCTGGGCAATCGGCGAATCCGATTGCGGGCAAACCGTGCGCAAGAGCCTCTGCCACGGCCAGACCAAAACCTTCGTGCGCGGCGGGGTGGCAAAGTATAGACGCACGGTCGTAGTAGGGTCCCGTCTCTGGGCAATCACCCTCCAGAGATACTTGACTTTGCAGGCGAAGACGGCGCACGGCGGCGCGGAGCCGCTCTTCTTCTGGTCCGGTGCCGCAGATCACCAGGTGCCAATCCGGATGATGTTCGGCAATTTTTCCCCACGCCTCAATCAGGAGGCCGACCCGCTTTACTGCGGTCAGCCGGCCCACGGAAAGGATGAATTTGTCGCGCTGTAAAGCTGTATCGTGGAGAGACAGCCGTGAAACTGCGTTCGGCAGGACTTCAACCCTCTCGCGCAAAACAGGGGGAAACCATTTGCGGAATTCCTCAAGCAGAACGGTAAGCGTTCGCTGGGGACCACGGACGTCTCAGCTTGACGGCGTGAAGTTCCACGGGAGCAGATCGTCGAGGCGGCTTTGCGGGTGGCCGTTGGCGAGC
>NCEA01000022.1 GCA_002280515.1 Rhodobacterales bacterium 32-67-9 | reverse complement strand
TTGCGGAAGAGATAGGCCTGCTCGTTCGAATGCTTGGCGCTGCCGAGCCAGTAGACGCTGTCCGGCCCGCTTTCCTGGCGGACGGCCAGCATCTTGTCGCCGATCTCGTTGATCGCGTCGTCCCAGCTGATCCGCTTCCAGACCCCGCCTTCCTTCTTCATCGGGTATTTCAGCCGCCGCTCGCCATGCGCATGTTCGCGCACCGCGGCCCCCTTGGCGCAGTGGCCGCCGAGGTTGAAGGGGCTGTCCCAACCGGGCTCCTGTCCGATCCAGACGCCGTTGTCGACTTCGGCGATCACCGTGCAGCCGACCGAGCAATGGGTGCAGACGGTCTTCACCGTCTCGACCGCGCCCGCGACGGCCTCCTGCGCCTCGGCCCGGCGAACCGTGCCGCCGGTCGCGCCGATCGCGGCCAGCCCGCCGATGGTAAGTCCCGAACCGCGCAGGAACGCGCGCCGGTCGACGCGGGCTTCTGCGGCACCGGACAGGATCGGCGTGCGCGGCGTCTGTCTGGTGGCTTCGCTCGTCTTTTTCCTGAGCATCCTTCTCTCCCTTGGCTGTCCGGCGCGGCGGCCGGGGCGGTTGGTTCTGGCACCGGGCGGCTTCAGGCCACCCTCGCGCGGTCAGAACCGGGCGCTGTCGTAATAGGCGCGGATATGGGCGGTGTCCTGAAGCCCGCTTCCCGGCGCGGCGGTGTCGGCCTCGGCCGGGGCGGCACCAAGTGCGGTTACCGCCGCCGCCGGCGCCGCGGTCCCCGCGAGTTTCAGGAAATCGCGGCGACTGGTCTTTTCGGTCTCTACGGTCTTGCCCATGTCTGGTCTCCCTTCGATCCTGCGGCGCGGCCCCTTGGCCCGGCGCGCTTTTCCGTCATCCGCCGCCAAGGCGGAACGCTTCCTTCTCGATCGTCATGAACGCGCGCCCGATCGCACCCACGGGGGCGTAGAACACCGATCCCTTCGCGCCTTCGAGATCGGCGAAGAAATGCGGCGCCCAGGGCGCGATATGGCGGTTGAAGAAGGCCTGCTGCCGGGCAATCGGCGCCGGCGGGCCGAAGCGGCCCTCGATCAGCCCCGCCATCATCTCCATCAGGCTGGCGATACTGTCCTCCGGCTCGAAGACCTTGTCGGCCCGCGCGATGGAAGCGGCCGCCATATCCCGGCGCAGCACCGCCAGGGGCTTCTCATTGAGAAAGCCGGTCAGGTAGAAGCTCGCATAGGGCAGAAGCTCGCCGCGGCCGAGGCCGATGAACAGATCGTTGAACTCGCGCTCGACCGAGGACGGTACCGCCGATTGCGCCAGCTTCGCCAGCGCCGCGATGCCCCGGCCAAGCGCGCTGTCGTCGCCGGACAGGCCCGCGCATTTGCGGAGCAGCCTGAGATCGGGCGGCGCGGCCAGGAGCGCGGCGAGAAAGTCGTAGAGGTCGGCGCGCAGCCGGTCTTCCTCGGCGATGGCCGGATCCGGGCTCAGGGTCTTGGCGGTGTCGTTCACGCAGGCGCTCCTTCCGTCTTGTCGCCAAAGGCGAACCGCATGTGGCGGCGCGGCGCGGGCTGGTCCGCTGCATCGGGCATGACCGCCTGCGCCACGTCCCGCCGGTCGTCCTCCGGTTCGCACGGCGCCTCCGGCTCCACGTCTTCGACGATCGCGGCGGGGGCCGCCGGATCACTGTCGTCCGTTTCGGCCTCCGCGCGCGCGGTCACGTGGCGCAACATGCCGCGCCCGACCTGATAGGTGGTCGCGAGACCCCGCACAACGGTCGCGGCATCCGTGTAATCCTCGCCGTGATCGACAAGACCGTCGAGATTGGCGAGCACCGGGTTCGACCGCCAGAGCCGGCGCAGCGCCCGGCGGCGCAGGTGGTCGGGCACCGGGGCCCGCATGAAGGCGGCGAAATCGTCGCCCGGCCCCATGGTGTCGGGGTCGCTCAAGTCGAGTTCCGCGAGAAGCTCCGCATCGGTCTTCCCGGCCAGCGCACTCTCCTGCCCGGCGCGCGCTGCCTCGGCCTCTGCGGCCCGGCGCGCCGCGTCCTCGGCGGCAACTTCCGCCGCCACCGCGGCGCGGCGGCGGGACCAGAAATCGCCCGAACGGGATGCCTCGGCCATCAGCCGTCCCCCCGGTTCGCATGACGCGGCGCGCGGTAGACATCCGCCATCTGGCGGATCCGCGCATCGCCGCGCCCGTCTTCGCAGAGGTCGATCTGCGCGCGGTCGCGCTTGCGCTTCAGGAACGGCTCCTCGACATGGTGCTCGGCGACGAAGCCGGCAATCCAGGCGATCAGGCCCGAAGGCATCGGCACCAGTTCGATCAGCCCGTCGCCACTGTCCATGTAATCCTGCCCGTCGTAGGCCGAGGCGGTGACCAGCGCCGGCTTCCACGGCATCGCCGCATCCTGCGCCTCGTCCTCGTGCAGGACCACGACGAGGCCCGGAACCCGCGCTGAAAGCGTCACCAGATAGGCTTCGGTGTCGGTTGACCAGAGATCAAGCGGCAGGGTCGCGGCGTGATACTCGACCGCATCGCCTTCGCGGCGCAGTTCCCGCCAGTCAGCCGGGCCGGCGCCCGGCAGAACCGCCGTCACCTTCCACGCCCAGGCCGCCCAACGGGTCACACCCGGTGTTTTGCGGACGACGATGCCAATTGGCAGGGATGCGCGGACAAGCGCCATTGTGACAGAAATCCTCCCCTCACGGCGCCTGCCTCTGTCGGGCTGCGCCTTGGGCATCAGACTTGCGCCAATGACCGCCCGCACCAAGTCAATTTCGCACGAATCACGGGATTTTCTCGCCATTCCGCCATGGGTGGACAATTTGTCCACATCGGTGCCGGACCTGCCGGAGCTGTCTGGACGAATTGTCCCGCGCGCCATTTCCGCCTTTTTCCGTCAGGATAATTTCACCCCCAATTCCGGCGAATCACCGGGCAATACGGGTTTTGCCTTGCCGCTTTCGGGGCTTTCATGCCTAGCTACTTTCCGCGAACGGTCAGCACCACCGGAGCCCTGCGGCACGACTGGGGAACATGATGCCCAAGCACTTGATTTTATGTGATTGTCTCGGCAGCCAGACAATCGCGAAGGATAGGGTCGCCAGCGCAACCGGGCTGGAATGCCCGCGTGTCCACAACGCGCTTTGCACCCGCGAACTGGCCCAAGCGGCCGAGGCGATCAAGGCTGGCGACGCGGTCATCGCCTGCATGCAGGAGGCGGCGCGCTTTACAGAGCTCGCCGCCGATCTCGGCTGCCCGGCCCCTGCCTTTGTCGATATCCGCGACCGCGCCGGATGGTCGGAGGACCGCGACACTGCGCCCAAAATGGCCGCCCTTGTGGCCGAGGCGCTGTTGCCGGCCGCGCCGGTAAAGTCGCTCGACGTGGTCAGCGAGGGGAGTTGCCTGATCCTCGGGGCACCCGACGTGGCGCTGGCCGCCGCCGAGCGGCTGGCCGAGACGCTCGCCGTCACCGTCCTGCTCGAGAACGAGGCCGAAGTGCCGGCGTCGCGCGCGTTCGAGGTGGTGCTCGGCCGGCTCCGTGGCGCGACCGGCACGCTCGGCGCCTTCGCCGTCCGCATCGACGCGCTCCGGCAGATGCAGCCCGGCGGGCGTGGCGGCTTCGGCTTCGGCGCCCCCCGCAACGGGGCCGAGACGCATTGCGACATGATCCTTGACCTTCGCGGGGGCCCCGCGCTCTTCCCGGCCCCGCACAAGCGCGACGGCTACCTGCGCGCCGACCCCGGCGACCCGAACGCGGTCGCGGCGGCGGTGTTCGAGGCCGCCCGGCATGTCGGCACCTTCGAAAAACCGCTGCACCTCGCGTTCGAGGCGACGCTCTGCGCCCATTCCCGCGCCGGTCAGCCCGCCTGCACCCGCTGTCTCGACATCTGCCCGACCGGGGCGATCCGGCCCGACGGCGACCAGGTCGCCATCGACCCTCTGGTCTGCGCCGGCTGCGGTGCCTGTTCGGCGCTCTGCCCTTCCGGTGCGATCAGCTACGATGCACCGCCGGTCGCGCATCTCCTCACCCGCATCCGGGTGCTGGCCGAGACCTTCCGCGCCGCAGGCGGCACGGCACCCCGGCTTCTCGTCCACGACGCGCCGCACGGCGCCGAGATGATCGCGCTCGCCGCCCGGTTCGGGCGCGGACTGCCGGCGGATGTGATCCCGCTCGAGGTCGCGGCGCTGGCCGGGTTCGGCCATTCCGAGATGCTCGCCGCACTTGCCCTCGGCTTTGCCGCCGTCGATATCCTGCCGGCGCCCCTGACCGAGCGCGAGCCGATCCTCGGGGAACTCGCCATCGCCGAGGCGATGGGCGGGGCCGGTCGCCTGCGGTTTCTCGACCTCGCCGATCCTGACGCGCTGTCGGACAGGCTTTATGCGGAAGCCCCCGCGCCCATCGCGATAGAGCCGATCCTGCCGCTCGGCAACCGCCGCCAGATCTCAAGGCTGGCCGCCAAGGCCTTGCTGGACAACATGAAAGAGCCGATCCCCCTGCCCGACGGCGCGCCCTATGGCGCGGTTCTCGTCGACACCGGGGCCTGCACGCTCTGCCTCGCCTGCGCCTCGCTCTGCCCCTCCGGCGCGCTCCTCGACAATCCCGACACGCCGCAACTGCGCTTCCGTGAGGATGCCTGCCTGCAATGCGGGCTCTGCGCCAATGTCTGCCCCGAGAACGCGATCACCCTCGTCCCGCGCTTCGACCCGAGTGACGCGGCGCTGGGCCAGACCGTGCTCAACGAGGAGGAGCCCTTCGCCTGCATCGAGTGCGGCAAGCTCTTCGGGGTTCGTTCCACGGTCGAGAAGATCATGGAGAAGCTCGCCGGCAAGCACTCGATGTTCGCCGACAGTGCCGCCGGCCGGCTGATCCAGATGTGCGATGACTGCCGCGTCAGGGCGCAGTATCACGGCGCCGACAACCCCTTCGCGGCCGGCGACCGGCCAAAAGTGCGCACCACCGACGACTACCTCTCCAAACGCCGGGATCACTGATGCCGGGATCAGCGGTTGACGATCGCGCCGCCCAGATCGGCGGCATCGAGGCCCGCGACATAGGCCTGCACCGCCTCCATCTCTTCGACGGTCAGGATGATCGGCACGATGGGGGGCGGCCGCGCCGGGTCGAAGGGCGGGCTGATACCTTCGATCCGCAGGATAGCCGGATGGGGATTGCGCGCGAAGAACGCTGCGATCCGGTCAGCCCAGTCCGGCAGCGCCTTCAGCGCCGGGAAGGACATGGTGGAGCCGATGCCGATTCCCGTCCCACCAGCGCTGATCCGGTGGCAGCGAGCGCAATGGGTTTCGGCGACCCTCTCGCCAAGTGCAGGGTCGCCGGGGAAGCTGACAACCGCGACCTCGACCTCCTGCGCCACGCTCTCGAAGGGCGGGCCGTCGTCGGGGGTGAAAGCACGGATCGCCGTCTGCCCGATCCCGGAGGCAAGCCAGTCGGCGAAATGCCGGGCCGCCGGATTGCCGCTGTCGAGCGTCAGCGCATAGCGCACGCCGCCGCGCGCCATCACCGCCGGCCCTGCCCCGTCCGCGCGGCCGATCCGCGCGTCGGCGCCGCTTTCGACCAGCCGCGCCCGCCGTCCGGTCTTGAGCGCGAAGCGCGGCAGGATATAGTCCAGAAGTCCGCTCGCCACGATCTCGGGCGCGGCGGACAGACCGAACTCCCGCACCTCTTCCTCGGCCCGCAGCGGCAGGACGAAGAACAGGGCGAGGGCGAGGCCAATGAGATGCCGCATCGTGCGTTCCTTCCGGCCGCAAGGCTAGGGACGGCGCGCCATGCCGGTCAACCGTAAGATAAGGGGGTCCGAAATGGACGACGAATTCAACATGTCGATGCGCAAGTTCCTCAAGCAGGTCGGCGTCACCTCGCAGCAGGCGATCGAGGCCGGCGTGCGCAAGGCCGGCGCCGGCGCCAGTGGCCGGACCTTCACCGCGAAGGTGGTGCTGACGGTCGACGGGCTTGATGTCGAGCATGTGGTGACGGGCAAGATCACCGGACCCGCCGCATGAGCCTTGATCGCGACGCGGTTCTTGAGGTTCTGAAGACTGTCGCCGACCCGATCGGCGGCAAGGATATCGTATCGGCCGGCATGGTGCGCGCCCTCACCGTCGAGGGCGGCGCGGTGCGCTTCGTGCTGGAGATCGACCCGGCCCGCGCGGCGCGGATGGAACCGGTCCGGGCCGAGGCCGAGGCCAAGATCGGCGCGCTGCCGGACGTCGCCTCGGTCTCGGTCGTGATGACGACGCATACGGCCGCCCCCCCGCCACCCGACCTCAAGGCCGGCGCGCGGCCGAAACCGCAGGGGCCGGAGAAAATCCCCGGCGTCGAGCGGATCGTCGCCATCGCCTCCGGCAAGGGCGGCGTCGGCAAGTCGACCGTCGCGGCCAACCTCGCGGTAGCACTCGCCGCCGAGGGGCGCCGCGTCGGCCTCCTTGACGCAGATGTCTACGGTCCGTCGCAGCCGCGGATGCTCGGCGTCACCGGCCGCCCCGCCTCGCCGGACGGCAAGACGATCCTGCCCTTGCGCAACCACGGCGTGACGCTGATGTCTCTCGGCCTGATGACGCGCGATGACGAGGCGGTCGTCTGGCGCGGGCCGATGCTGATGGGGGCGCTGCAACAGATGCTGTTCCAGGTGCAGTGGGGCGCGCTCGATATCCTCATCGTCGACCTGCCACCCGGCACCGGCGACGTGCAGATGACGCTGGCGCAGAAATCCGAGGTGACCGGCGCGATCATTGTCTCCACCCCGCAGGACATCGCACTTCTCGATGCGAGGAAGGGGATCGACATGTTCGCCAAGATGGGCACGCCAATCCTTGGCATGATCGAGAACATGGCGGTCCATGTCTGCTCGCAATGCGGGCACGAGGAGCATATCTTCGGCCATGGCGGCGTGCGGGCCGAGGCGGAAAAGATCGGCGTGCCGCTTCTGGCGGAAATCCCGCTCCACCTCGATATCCGGACCGCGTCGGACGGCGGCGCGCCGGTGGTGGTGTCAAAATCCGCCTCGCCCCAGGCTCGCGCCTTCCGCGACCTCGCCAAACGGCTTGTCGCCGAAGGGTGGGCATGAGCCAGATCCCGAGCTTTCCGCCCCTGATGAAGGGGCTCGCGGCCGGGCCGGCCAATCCCTTCGCCATTGCCTGCGATCAGGCGCGGCGCGGGGTCGATGCCGGGCTCATCACCTGGTCGGTCTCGCCCGAGCGGTTGCGCGCCGCGCTGGTTCTCGCGCCCGAGGTGGCACTCGAACCGGCGACGGCCGCCTTTGTCGCCTGCGGCGTCGGGCTTCAGAACGCGCTTGGCGCGCTGGCGCCGCCCGAGACGGCGGTGCATCTCGACTGGTCGGGGGGCGTGCGCGTGAACGGCGCGCATACCGGCGGGCTGCGGCTCTGGTCATCCACCCGCGACCCGGCGGCCCTGCCCGGCTGGCTGGTCGTCGGGCTCGACCTGACACTGAAGCTGCCACCGGAATGGGAACCGGGCGAGACGCCGGACCGCACCGCGCTCGACCACGAGGGGTGCGGCGATCTCGATCCGGTCGCGATCCTCGAAAGCTGGTCGCGCCACAGCCTCGTCTGGATCAGCCGGCTCGACGATCCCGGCGGGCGGGCGGAACTGCACCGCGAATGGTCGGGCCTGGCCTGGCACCTCGGCGAGACCGTGGCGCCGAGCCTGCCGGACGAGCGGCCCACCGGGACATTCCTCGGGGTCGACGAAAATTTCGGCATGCTCCTGAAGACCAACGGCACCACGCGCCTGATCCCGCTGTCCCGGATCATCGAGGAGGACTGACATGATGCTTGCCCGCGCGATCCACTTCGACGAAAGCGACCGCAACGTCTTTCACAACCCGGCGCGGACCGGCGAATGGGCGATCTCCGGCGGGTTCGAGTTCTCCAACTGGACCGAGGCGGACCTGACGGGCAAGGCGCGGCAGGCCTTCGCCAACGGCTGGCTCGGGGTGGAGACCTTCGGCCGCGTCACCTTCGTCGCCGTCACCCGGATCGAGCCCGAGGAGGCCGTGCACCTCGTCAACCGCCTCGCCCTGCATTTCGTCGAGGTCTACGGCGCGCCCTCGGTCGAGGTCGCCCACCCCATCGCCGCCGAGGAAATCGCCCAGATGGCCGGGCTTTGCGCCGATCACGCGCCGAACACCGTCCTCACCGTCCTGCGTGAACTGACCGGGGCGGGCGTGCGCGAACAGTACCGTTTCATCGAACCGTCCGAGGCCGGGCTCGACCAATTCGCGATCCACGGCGAGCTTGACGGCTAGGCGGAACCCGCATCCCCGGTTGCGCCGCATCGAAAGCCGGTGTTTGAGTTGGGCAATCCAACCGGGAGCCAGGGATTTCCGATGCCA
Source organism: Rhodobacterales bacterium 32-67-9 (assembly GCA_002280515.1). Lineage (GTDB taxonomy): Bacteria > Pseudomonadota > Alphaproteobacteria > Rhodobacterales > Rhodobacteraceae > Albidovulum. Next base: position 98,237 of record NCEA01000022.1, on the reverse strand, counting down.
GCCGACCGCAACGTCCTTTTCGTCGTCATCGACCAGCTTCGCGCCGACTGCCTTTTCGGAGCACTCGCCGAACATGTGAACCTTCCGAACCTGCGCGCGCTGATGGCCGACGCGGTGTCGTTCCGCCGCCATTTCTCGGTGGTCAATCCCTGCGGCCCGTCGCGCGCCTCGATCCTGACCGGGCAATATGCGATGAACCACCGCTCCACCCGGAACGGCACACCCTTGCGCCACGACACGCCGAACCTCGCGACCGAGGTGCGCAAGGCGGGCTTTCTGCCGATGCTCTTCGGCTATACCGACACGACGCAGGACCCGCGCGCCTTTCCGCCCGGCGATCCTATCCTGAAAAGCTACGAAGAGGTGATGCCGGGCTTTCAGGAAGTGGTCGAGATGCGGCTGGAGCAGAGCCTGCCCTGGCGGGCGCATCTGACCGCGAAGGGCTATGACGTGCCGCCCTATCCGGAGATCTTCCGCCCCGCCGGGCCCTGCCCCGACGATCCCGCGCTCTACCGGGCCGAGGACAGTGACACCGCCTTCCTCACCGACCAGACGCTCGCCGCGCTGCGGGTCCGCAAGCCCGGCTGGTTCGCGCATCTGACCTATATCCGTCCGCATCCGCCGCTGGTCGCGCCGGCGCCCTACAACCGGATGTACGACCCCGAGACCCTGCCGCTTCCGACCCGCGTCGGGCCTGCGGAGGCCGAACGCGCGCGCCATCCGCTGATCGCTGCAAGCCACGCCCGGGCGCCGATCTCCTCGACCGTCGAGGGGTTCCCCGACCTCGCACCGACCGACGAGAACATCCGGATGCTCAGGGCGATCTACCTCGGGCTTGCCACCGAGGTCGATCATCACCTTGGCCGGGTCATCGCATTCCTGAAGGAGACCGGGCAATACGACCGCACCCTGATCGTCGTCACCGCCGATCACGGCGAGATGCTGGGCGATCATCATGCCTGGGGCAAGTCGACCTTCTACGACGCCGCCTATCATACCAGCCTGATCATCCGCGACCCCGCCCTGCCCGCGTTGTTCGGCCGCGCCGTCGATCACCCGACCGAGGCGGTCGACGTGACGCCGACGATCCTCGACTGCCTCGGCCTGCCGATCCCGCATTCGATGGACGGGCAGAGCCTGTTGCCCTTCCTGCGCGGCGAGACCCCGGCGACCTGGCGCGACCATACGTTTTCCGAGCTGGATTTCGGCGATCCAGTCGCGCCGCACCCGGCTTTTGCCGCCCTCGGCATCGCGCCGGAAGCAGCGAACCTCGCGATCCTGCGCGGTCCGACCCATACGCTGGTGCATTTCAACGCAGGCCTGCCGCCCCTTCTCTTCGATCACCGCGCCGAGGGCGAGATGCGCGACATCGCGGGCGAACCGGAGGCGCAGCCGATGCTTCTCGCGATGACGCGGGCGATGCTCGACCACCGGATGCGCCACGCCAATGCGCTCTTCGCCCGTACTTTGATCACCGACGCGGGCCTCGTCACGGTTCCAAGGGCCTGAAGCCGAAGCACCGGCCCCGGCCCGACACGCCGCTCTTTTGGGCGGAACTGCGCAAATCCGCTTGACGGAATTTTGTTCGCAATCACATAGTTTGACCATGCGTCCGATCCGTTCCGAACGACCATGGTCAGCGCCCGCTTCCCGTCAGGGAACGGGGCATTGTCCATCGGCATCTGGCGCTATCCGAAAGGAAGTACTGGCCCTATACGGACCTGCCGGCCGTGCGTAGCGTTTCTGTTACCATGGCCGGATACGTCAAAAAAACCATAAGCTTCCGGTAAGCAAAACGACAGGAGAGATCATGAAGAGACTATTGTTAGGCAGCGTGGCGTTGCTGGCCATTCCGGCCGCGGCGCTCGCGAACTGCCCCGGCATAACCGTTGCCGACATGGGCGGCGTCGCTGCTGGCGCCTACCCGCAACAGTTCGATCTGAGTGAATACCAGGCGGCCGCGGGCTGCACGATGGAACTGTCCGAGAACCCGGCCATCGGCGATTTCAACGCCCAGATTCGTGCGAACCCGGCGCTGCCGCCGCTCGCCGAACGTCTGCCGGAAGACCCGCTGGTCGTCGTACCCTACGATTCCGTGGGCAAGTACGGCGGCACGCTCGACGCGCTGTCGAACGCGACCGAGGCCGGCACATCGGACTTCATGTCGCTGCGCCACGTCAACCTCGTGCGTTATTCGGACGACCTAGAAACGATCGTTCCGAACGTCGCGAAAAGCTGGGAATGGAACGAGGACTTCACCCGCCTGACCTTCCATCTGCGGAAAGGTCACAAGTGGTCGGACGGCCAGCCCTTCACCTCGGCCGACGTCAAGTTCTGGTATGAGAACCTCGCGCTTGATCCCAACATCAACGAAAAGCCGAAGGATTACGTGACCGTCGCCGGTCAGCCGATGACGGTCGAGACACCGGATGACGAGACGGTGACCTTCGTTCTTCCGGCGCCGAAGCCGGGCCTGCTCGCGCACTTCGCGACGCACTTCGCCCAAGGGTTCCAGCCGAAGCACTTCCTCGGCAAGTTCCATCCGGCGATCAATCCCGATGCCGACAAGGAAGCCCAGGCGCTCGGTTTCGCCAACGGCTACGAGGTCATCAAGGCCTACTACGGCAACTCTGACTGGATGGACACGGCGACGCCGATGCTGAACTCGCCCGACAAGGTCGCCAATATGCCGGCCGACGCGGCGCCGACGCTCGAAAGCCACATCGTCGTGCGCGAGACGACCGAGGGCCGGCATTTCGTCGCCAACCCATACTTCTTCCAGGTCGATACCGAAGGCCACCAGCTTCCCTACATCAACGAGATGGACGAGCTGTTTGCCAACGACCAGGAAGTGCGTCTGCTGAAGCTCGTCAACGGCGAGGCGGACTACAAGAGCCAGTCGCTGCAACTCTCCGACGCGCCGTTCCTGCTCGAAAACCAGGAGAAGGGCGGCTATTCGGTTCAGTTGAAGCCGAAGATCGCCATGCACGCGATATCGTTCAACGTCACCTCGGCCGACGAGGAAAAGCGCACCGTCTTCGGCGATCTGCGCTTCCGCAAGGCGATGTCGGTCGCGATCAACCGCGAGGCGCTGAACGAGACGGCCTATTTCGGGGAAGGCACGATCCAGCAGTATACCGGCTTCTCGCCGCTGCCGGACTATATCGACGCGAAGTGGAAGACCTTCGCGGCCGAGTTTGATCCGGACGCCGCCAAGGCGCTTCTGGACGAAGTCGGCGTCGTCGACAAGGACGGCGACGGATCGCGCGACCTGCCGAGCGGGGCGCCGTTCGTGCTCAACATGCAGTTCGCGACGCAAGGCATCGCCGGGCAGGTCGTCGAACTGATCGCGCAGGACTGGGCCAACGTCGGGATCAAGACCACGGTGAAGGAAATCACGCCGGACGAATACCGCTCGGCGCAATCCTCCAACCAGCTCGACGTCGGCTTGTGGGAGAAGGGCCAGCCGACCGGTATCATCATGGGCAACAACGAGCTCTGGGTGCCGCCGTTCGAGAACTACTTCGCCCACCGCACCGGCATGCTCTGGGCCGAATGGGTCGACAGCAACGGCGCCAGCGGAGTCGAGCCGCCCGACTACGTCAAGCAGCTGATGACCGACATCAACGCGCTGCAATCGACCCCGTCGGGCACCGACGAGTTCAAGGCGATCGCGAACCGGCTGGTCGAGAACATGACGGGGAACCTCCTGTTCATCGGGACGGCGCTGACCCCCGACCCGATCTACCACCGCACCGCACTCAAGAACTTCCCGGAGTTCAAGACCGCGTCCTACGAATACTACCGCACCTACCCGTACCGGGCGTCGCAGTGGTATTTCGACGAATGAAAGCGTGACCTGACGCCTTAATCGGTCGGGGCGAGTCATCGCTCGCCCCGACCTGACGTCGTCTTCGACTGACAGGACAGGCTCGATCATGGCCCAATTCGCCCAATTCGCGCTGACCCGTGCCTTCATGGCGCTGGTGACGCTTCTGACCGTGTCGCTCATCGTCTTCACGTTGATGGAACTGGTACCCGGCACCTGCGCAGAGCGTTACCTCGCGTTCAAGAACACGCAAGGCTCGCAGATCACCATCGCCGACATCGCTGCGGAAGAGAAACGTCTCGGCCTCGACCGGCCGTTTCCCGAACGCTGGGGCAAATGGGTCTACAAGGTCTTCGTCCACGGCGAGTTCGGCGACAGCTGCATTCTCAGGCTGAACATCAACCAGCTTCTGGCGGACAAGTTCTGGATCTCGCTCGGCATCTGCATGGCGGCACTGATCCTGTCCTATGCCATCGCGGTGCCAATCGGCATCATATCGGCCAGTTCCAACAACCCGCTCACAAACAACTCGCTGCGGTTTATCAGCTACCTCGGCCTTGCGCTGCCGAACTTTCTTCTGGCGCTTATCATCATGCTCTTCTCGACCGTGGTCTTCGGCGACAGCCTGACCGGGCTCTTCTCAAAGGAATTCCGCGACGCGGCCTGGAGCTGGGCGAAGTTCGGCGACTTCCTCAGCCGGGCCTGGCTGCCGGTCTTCATCCTCGGCTGGTCGGCCACCGCCTTTGCCTTGCAGACCGTGCGGGCCCTGATGCTGGACGAGGTCGGCAAGCTCTATGTCACCGCCGCCGCCGCGCGCGGCGTCTCGGGCTCGAAGCTCCTCTGGCGCTATCCGGCCAAGCATTCGCTGGGGCCCGTCATCAACTCGCTCGGCTTCGACCTCAACCGCATCTTCAACGAATTGCCGATCGTCGCGCTGATCCTGACCCTGACGGAAGCCGGCGCGCTATTGTTCGAAAGTCTCGCCCGGTCGAACGACCAGCAGCTCGCCGGGGCGATCATCTTCCTGCTAACAGCCAGCATCGTGGCACTGAACTTCGCCACCGACATCCTGCTGGCCCTGATCGACCCGCGCGTGCGCCGCGGCATGATGGGATAAGCGATGTTCGGACGTAAGACAGCAACCGTCGGCGGGATCGACCAGAAGGCCAAGGAGGCCTACTTCACCGCCTCGCAGGGCCAGCTCATCTGGGCGCGGTTCAGGGGCAACCGCACCGCGATGATCGCCGCCTGGGCGCTCATGCTGATGATCCTGATGGGGCTTTTCGCACCGTTCCTCGCGCCTTACGACCCGACCATCGCGGGCCGCGACGAGAATTACGAGAACGGCGCGCCGCAGTTCCCGAAGTTCAGCGACGAAAACGGCTTTTCCATCCGCCCCTTCATCTACGCGACCGAGCGGGAACGCTCGATCAAGACCAATTTCCGCTGGGTGGTGACCGAGAACCGCGACAAGCGGCTCTATGTCCGGTTCTTCGTGCGCGACTGGGACTACAAGATCCTCGGCTTAATCCCGGGCAACATCCAGCTCGGGGTGTTCATCTCTTTCGTCCTCGCGCTCGTCATCGGCGGGGTGGCGGGCTATTTCGGCGGCTGGATCGACAGCGTCCTGCAGATGATCACCGACGCGATCCGGACGGTGCCCTCGATCCCCCTCTTCATGGCGCTCGCCGCCTTCATGCCCGATCACTGGTCGTCCGAGACGCGGTTCTTCTTCATCTCGATCATCCTCGGCCTGATCGGCTGGCCGACGCTGGCGCGGCGAATACGAACCCATCTTCTGACCGAACGGACGCAGGAATACGTTCTGGCGGCGGAGCTCTGCGGCGCCTCGGCGGGCCATATCATCCGGCGCCACCTCTTGCCGTCGTTCACCAGCTACATCATCGTCGACCTGATGATCTCCTTTCCCTACATGGTCCGGTCCGAGACTGCGCTCAGCTTCATCGGCCTCGGCCTCAAGGACCCGGTCAACTCGCTCGGCGCGCTGATGCAGAACGTCTCCAAGGCCGACGTGCTCTTGAACTACCAGTGGTATTTCATCCCCGTCATCTTCTTCGTGGCGCTGGTCCTGGCCTTCGTCTTCGTCGGCGATGGCTTGCGCGACGCGGCTGACCCTTATGCGGATACCAAGAAATGACGGCACTGATCGAAGTCGAGAACCTCACCCTGAAGTTCCGGACCGACGAGGGCCTGATCACTGCCGTCGAGGACGTAAGCTTTTCCATCGCCAAGGGCGAGGTCATGGGCCTTGTCGGCGAAAGCGGGTCGGGCAAGTCGGTGACGGCCAAGGCGCTGATGCACCTCAACGCCAAGAACGCGGTCTATAGCCCCGAAAGCCGGATCACGCTGCATACCGACAGCGGCCCGGTCGATGTCCTGTCGCTGACGACCGCGCGCGATCTGAAGGTGGTGCGCGGCGGCGCAATCTCGATGATCTTCCAGGAACCGATGGCGAGCTTCGCGCCCGCCATCACCATCGGCAAGCAGATGGTGGAGCAGTTGCAGCTTCATTCCGACATGTCGAAGGCGCGGGCCCGCGAAATCTCGATCGAAATGCTCGACCGGGTGGGCATTTCCGACCCGGCACGGCGCGTCGATCAATACGCGTTCGAGCTTTCGGGCGGCATGCGGCAGCGGGCGATGATCGCGATGGCGCTGTCGACGAAGCCGAAGCTTCTCATCGCGGATGAACCGACGACGGCGCTCGACGTGACGATCCAGGCGCAGGTCCTCGACCTGATGAAGGACCTCGTCGCCGAATTCCACATGGGCATCGTCTTCATCACTCACGACCTCGGCGTCATCGCCCAGACCGCCGACAAGGTCTCCGTCATGTATCTCGGCCGGCTGATCGAGGAAGGCCCGGTGCGTGAGGTGATCCGCAACCCGAAACACCCCTATACACAGGGCCTGCTGGCGGCGCTGCCGAAGCTCGACGATCTTGAGGCACCGCTGACGCCGGTGGCGGGCGACATTCCCTCGCCGCTCGAACGGCCGACGGGCTGCGTCTTTCACACCCGCTGCCCGAAGTTCCTCGGCGATATCTGCAAGACCGCCCTGCCCCGCGACGAAAAGGTCGATCCGAACCACCGCGTCGCCTGCCACATCCACAGCGCGGAGGTCATGGCATGAGCGATGACATTCTCATCTCGGCCCGCGACCTTTCGGTCGGGTTCAGGATCGGCTCCGGCTTTTTCAGCAAGGCGGTGCTGAAGGCGGTCGATCACGTTGATCTCGACATCGCGAAGGGTTCCTTCTTCGGCCTCGTGGGCGAAAGCGGCTCCGGCAAGACCACGCTCGGCCGGGCGCTGCTGAAGGCGGTGCCGATCACCGGCGGCACGGCACGCTACAATGACGGCGAGGTCGACCTCGACCTGACGACGCTTTCGGGCCCTGCGCTCAAGGATTACCGCAAGCGGGCGCAACTGATCTTCCAGGATCCCTACGCCGCACTTTCCCCGCGCATGACCGTGCGCGACATCATCGCCGAACCGCTGGAGGTTATGGGCCTGACGAAGTCGCGCGAGGAGACCGACGCGCGGGTGCGCGAGATCGCGGCGAAATGCCGGCTCAACCTCGAACACCTGCGGCGTTTCCCGCATGCCTTCTCGGGCGGTCAGAGGCAACGCATCTCGATCGCGCGGGCGCTGGTTTCCGGGCCGCAGTTCATCGTCGCGGACGAAAGCGTGGCGGCCCTTGACGTGTCGATCCAGGCCGACGTGCTGAACCTTCTCAAGCAGATCCAGCGCGACATGGGGCTGACCTTCCTCTTCATCAGCCATGACCTGTCGGTCGTCGCCCATACCTGCGACCATGTCGCGGTGATGTATCTCGGCCGGCTGGTGGAATCCGCGCCGACCCGGACGCTCTTTGCCGCCCCGCGCCATCCCTATACGCGGGCGCTCTTCTCGGCGATCCCCTCGCTCGACCCCGACGACCGCGGCCGCGCGCAAAAGCTGATCGGAGAGATCCCCTCGCCGACGAACCAGCCCCCGGGCTGCAAGTTCCACACCCGCTGCCCCCATGCCATCGACCGCTGCAAGGCAGAGGAGCCGGTGCTGGAACATCCCGGCGACGGACACGAGGTGGCCTGCCACCGCTGGCGCGAATTGCTCGACGAAATGGTCGCCTGAATGCTCAGACGCCTGAGCACTCAGATGATCGTGGGCTCCGACAGGAATCGCTGCGTCACCGCCGCTTCCTGAAGGCTCATCAGCCGATGCGCGTTCTTCATGTGCCCGCGCAGCACCTCGCGCGCGGTATCGGCATCGCCGGCGCGCAGGGCCGCGACCAGGCGTGACTGATAGTCCATGCCGCTTCGCCACAGTTCCGGGTTCGGCGGTGCGTAAAGCTGGCGCGACACGGTGATCTCGCTCAGCATGTTGGCGATGAAGCGGATCAGGAACCTGAGGAGCGGATTGCCCGACATCTCGGCCAACACCGCATGGAAGCGCAAGGAGGCGATGTGCTGGGCGCGCTCCTCCTCCGCCGTCCCTGCCGGCTCCGCGTAATCCGCCATCACCGCCTCCAGCGCGGCAAGCTGCGCCTCGCTCAGCCTTCCGGCAAGGCTGGCGGCCAGTTCAGGCTCCAGCGCCTCGCGGATCTGGTAGATGTCGTCGATGGAAAGTTTCTGGAAATAGAAGTAGTTGCCCAGCAAGGCTGCGGCGCGCTCTTCAGACACCGGATGGACAAAGACCCCGCCGCCCGGCCCGGTGCGCGACTTCACCAGGCCCTGCGCTTCAAGAATGCGGATCGCCTCGCGGATCGTGCCCTTGGCCATGCCGAACCGCTCGATCATCTCGGACTCGGACGGCAGCCGGTCGCCGGGCTGACAGCCTTCGGCCATCACCCAGTCCTTGATCGCCTCCGCCACCTGCTGCGGACGCGACAGGCGGGGTTCAGGCCGGGATCGGGTGGTGGCAGGCGGCAAACTGGTCTCCTTCGATCTGATCGAGCATGGGGCGCTCGCGTCGGCACAGCTCCGTGGCCCGCGCGCAGCGCCCGGCAAAGGCGCAACCCGGCGGCGGGTTGAGCGGATCGGGCAACTCGCCCTCTGCCGCACCACCAAGCGGCCGGCCGACGACCGGCGCGCTGTCGGCCAGAAGCTTGGTATAGGGATGGCGCGGCGCTGCAAAGACACTTTCGGCCGGCCCGGTTTCCACGACCGAGCCGAAATAGAGAACCGCGATCCGGTCGCTCACCGCCTCGACCACCGCAAGGTCATGGCTGATGAAAAGGTAGGTGAGCCCCAGTTCGGCTTTCAGGTCGGCCAGAAGGTTCAGCACCTGCGCCTGCACCGACACATCAAGCGCCGAGACCGGTTCATCGAGGATGAGGATCCGCGGCGAGGCCGCAAGTGCCCGCGCGATGCCGATCCGCTGCGCCTGCCCGCCGGAAAACTCGTGCGGATAGCGGTCGAGGAATTCGGGGCGCAGGCTGACCCAGTCGAATATCTCGGCAATCCGCGCCGCGCGGGCCGCGCGGTCCATCCCGTGCAGCCGGACGAGCGGCATCTCCATGATCTGGCGAATGGTCTTTCTCGGATTTAGGCTCGAAACCGGGTCCTGGAACACATACTGGATGAGCCGCCCGAAGGCCGCCGGATCGGCGCGGTCAAGTGCCCGCCCGCCGATCTCGATCCGGCCCGACGTGGGCTGCAAGAGCCCCACAAGCATCCGCGCGAGCGTCGACTTGCCGCACCCGGATTCGCCGACGATCCCCAGCGTCTCGCCCTCGGCCACCGCAAGGTTTGTCGGACGCACCGCATGGACGAGCGCCTTCGGCGGACCGAAAAGCGGCTTGCCCACCGGGAAGGTCTTGGCGAGGTCTTCGGTCTTGAGCGCCAGCGTCATGCCACGACCTCCGGTTTCAGGCAGCGCACCTTGCGTCCGTCGCCCGCCAGCGCGATCTCGCCCGTCCGACAGGCATCGTCGGCCTTGGCGCAGCGCGGGGCGAAGGCGCAGCCTTCGGGCAGGCTGTCAACGGCCGGCGGCAGGCCGGGGATCGCCTCCAGCCACCGCCGGCCGCCACCAAGCTCCGGCACGCAGGCGATGAGCCGCTTCGTGTAGGGATGGGCGGGCGAGGCGAGCACCTCTTCCGTCCGCCCCTCCTCGACGATCCGGCCGGCATACATCACCGCCACCCGGTCGCAAAGCTGGCCGACGACGCCGAAATCATGGGTGATGAACAGGATCGCCAGCCCGCGCTCACGCCTCAGATCATCAAGCAGCGACAGGATCTGCGCCTGTACCGTCACGTCGAGCGCGGTGGTCGGCTCGTCCGCGATGATGATCTCCGGCTCGTTGGCGAGCGCCATCGCGATACCGACCCGCTGGCGCATGCCGCCCGACAGTTCATGCGGAAAGGCCCGCGCCCGCGCCTCGGGGTTGGGGATCCGCACGTCGGCCAGCAGCTTCACCGCCCGCGCCGCCGCCGCCTCGCGGCTCACGGCGTGATGCACCCGAATCGCCTCGGCCAGCTGGTCGCCGACCCGGTAGAGCGGGTGGAGCGTGGCGAGCGGGTCCTGGAAGATGTAGGCAACCCGGTCGCCCCGGAGCGACCGCAGCCGCGCATAGGGCGCGCCGATCAGGTCCTCGCCCTCAAGCCGCACCGCGCCCCCGGTGATCACACCCGGCGGCGAGGCGACAAGGCCCATGACCGATAGCGCCGTCACCGACTTGCCCGACCCGCTCTCGCCGATCAGCCCGACGCATTCGCCGGGGGCAAGCGACAGCGACACGCCGCCCACCGCCTTGTAGAGGCGCGGGCCGACGCGGAACTCGGTCCTGAGCCCGTCGATGGCCAGAAGCCCCGGGCCCTGTGCATCGGGCACCGTGTCCCGGTCCACCAGCGTCGCCGCCATCGGCCGCGACAGCGCGCCCGAGCGCAGGCGCGGGTCGAGCGCGTCGCGCACCCCGTCGCCGAGAAGGTTGATCGACATGACGATCAAGAGGATCATCACCCCCGGTACGACCGAGGTATGCGGCGGCTGGCTGCCGAGCCCGAGGAACGAGAGGCCCGCCGTCTCGAGGATCATCCAGCCGATGGTGGTGGACATCGCGATGACGACGACCGGCAGCACGTTCGGCACGATCTCCGACAGAAGGATGCGGCCATGCCCCATGCCCGAAAGCCGCGCGGCATCGACGAATTCCCTGTGCGCGATCCCGACGGTGATCCCGCGGATGTTGCGGGCGAAAAACGGCACGTTGACCGCCGCCACCGCGATCAGCGCATTCATCAGCCCCGGCCCGAGGGCGGCGACGATGGCGAGCGCGAGGAGGATGTAGGGAAAGGCCATCAGCATGTCGACGCCGCGCATGATGACGTTGTCGACCCGGCCGCCGAAATACCCCGCGATCACCCCGATGCCCGCGCCTATCGTGCCGGCGATCACGGCGGCGGCGAAGCCCACCGCCAGCGACAGTCGCGTGCCCCAGAGAAGCCGCGACAGGAGATCGCGGCCAAGGTGATCTGTGCCGAGCGGATGCCCGGCGCTGAAGGGACGCTGGAACCGGTCGCCGGTGCTCGTCACGTCCGGATCGGCGAGCGGCAGCAGCGGTACCAGAAGCACGACGATCACGATCACCCCGAGAACCGCCGCCCCGAAGACGGCGAGCCGGTTGCGGGCGAGAAGCTTCAGGAAAAGCCTCATGTGCGGATCCTGGGATCGAGAACGCTTTGCGCCACGTCGACGAGGATGTTGAAGAACACGTAGCAGGCCGCGACGAAGACGACGCCGCCCTGCACCAGAAGGATGTCGCGCTTCAGGATCGCATCGACCAGCATCCGGCCGATGCCGGGCCATTGAAAGACGATCTCGATATAGACCGCGCCGGAGAGGACGAACCCCGCCTGGATGCCGAGCACCGGGATCACCGAGACCATGGCGGCGCGGAGCGCATGGCCCCAGATCACCCGCCCCTCGCCCACGCCCTTGGCGCGCGCCGTGCGGATGAAATCCTGCCGCAGCACTTCCAACATCGCCGCCCGCGTCAGCCGCGCGATGACCCCGGTCGCCACCACCGAGAGCGCCAGCGCCGGCATCGCGAGGTGGCGCAGAAGGTCGCGCAGATCGCCACCGCCATAGATCTCGTACATGCCCGACACCGGCAGCCATCTGAGGCGCACCGCGAAGACGAGGATCATCATCATGCCGAGAAAGAAAGATGGCACCGAGATGCCGAGGATCACCGCCACGGTGATCGCCTTGTCGGCCGCCCCGTACTGCCGCGCCGCCGAGACGACGCCGGCGGCGATGCCGAGAAGCGCGCAAAGGACGAAGGCCGCGCCGGCCAGCACCAGCGTCGCCGAAAACCGCTCCAGCACCTCGTCGAGAACCGGGCGGTTCAACGCGAACGACCGGCCGAAATCGCCCTGCACGAGATTGCCGAGCCAGATGAAGTACTGGCTGACCAGCGGCCTGTCGAGGCCAAGCTCGCGGTTCAGCCGCGCCACATTCTCCGGCGTCGCGTAACTGCCGAGGATCGCGGTCGCGGGATCGCCGGGAATCAGCGCCATGATCGCGAAGACGATGACCGTGATGCCAAGAAGCACCGGCACCGCCGAGATCAGCCGCTTGAGGATATAGCCGCCCATGCCGGACCCTCCGCTTCATCTTGCAGCAAATATCCCCGCCGGAGGCCTCCGACCTCAAGGCGAAAAAAGGGCTCGGACAGTTCGGTCCGTCCAGGCCCCGGCACCTCAGTCCTTCGAGACGTTCTTCAGAAGAAGAAAGAACGAAGGCTCCAGTGCGAAGCCCTGAACCGCCGCACTCGTCACCGCGTTCTGCTTCCAGTTCGCCACGAAGACCCACGGCGCGTCGTCATGGACGATCTCCTGCATCTCCTTGTAAAGCCGGGCGCGTTCGGATTGATCGGTCGAAACCCGCGCCGCCTCCAGCAGTTCGTCGACCTTCGGGTTGGAATAGTAACCCGAGTTGAAGCCGCCCTTGTCCGGCCAGGCGTCGGTGCGCAGCGCCAGGAACGGAAGCGTGTCGGGATCGTTGGTCATCCAGGCCATCTCGGCCATGTCGGCCTTGCCTTCGAGACCGGGATTGACCTTGCCGAGGAAGGTGTTCCACTCGTAGGTCTCGATCTTCACGGTGAGCCCGACAGCGGCGAGGTCGGCCTGGATCGCCGTCCCCATCGCGACGGGATCGAGCATGCCCGACCCGCCCTCGGTGACATAGAAGGTCAGCTCCGCCCCCTCGGCCCCGGCCTCGGCCAGCAGCGCCCTGGCCTTCTCCGGGTCGTAGGGATAGGGCGAAAGCGCCTCGTTATAGGCCCAGGCGAAGGCGGGCGGCGTCGGGCCGGCGGCGACCGCTGCCGTGCCTTCTAGGACGTCGTTCACCAGCGCCTCCTTGTTGATCGCGTAATTCGCGGCCTGGCGCACCCGCTTGTCGGCGAAAGGGCCGTCCTTGGCGTTGAGGATCAGGAACCAGAGATGCGGCCCCGCCTGCTCGGCGACCTTGAAGGCATCGCCCCGGAACTGCGACAGCGCCGTCGGCGGCACCTCTACCATCAGGTCAATCCCGCCGGCCAGCATCTCGGCCACGCGGGTGTTGGCGTCGGTGATCGGCCGGTAGATCACCGCCTGCAACGCCGCCTCGCCGTCCCAGTAGCCGGGGTTCTTCTCGACCACCACCGCCTCGTTCGCACGCCATTCGGCGAACTTGAAGGGGCCGGTGCCGGAGGGATGGCGGCCGAACTCCTTGCCATGCGCCTGCACCGCGGCCGGCGAGACGATGAGGCCGGTCGGATAGGCGAGGTTCGAGAGGAACGGCGCATAAGGTTCGTTCAGGGTGAACGTCACCGTCTTCGCATCCACTGCCTCGACCGATTTCACCGCCGAGAAGAAGAACGACAGCGGGAAGGGTCCGGTGTCGTGATAGGGGTGATCGTCCTTCAGCATGCGGTCGAAGTTGAACACCACCGCCTCCGCGTCGAAGGCGCTGCCGTCGTGGAAGGTCACGCCTTCGCGGAGCGTGAAGGTATAGACGGTGCCGTCTTCGCTGATCTCCCACGCGGTGGCGAGCGCCGGCTCCACTTCCAGCGTGCCGGGTCTGTAGCGCACCAGGCCGTCGTAGACGTTCATCAGGATGCGGAAATCGTTGACCGCCGTCACGGCATGCGGGTCGAGCGACTGCGGCTCGGCGATCTGGCCGACGACAAGAACGCCGGGCGGCGTTTCGGCCAGGGCCGGTGCCGTCAATGCCGAGGTCGCCAGTAGCGCCGCGGTCAAAAGACCGAAGCCCCGACGGGAAAGCGTGGTGAATGACATCTGCGAACCCCCTGTAGTGGTGTTTATATCCGTCTATTTATCATGATAATTTGCATTCGTCAAAATTTTCATGATAAATTGAAACATCTCGAACGGAGCGATGCCATGACCTTTTCCATTCTTGCCCGCGACGCGAAGACCGGCGCCCTCGGCGGGGCGGCGGCGACCGGCAGCCTCTGTGTCGGCGGCTGGGTACTGCGCGGCGATTCGCGGGCGGGAATGTCGGCTTCGCAGGGCGCCGCGCCCTCGACGCTCTGGGGCGAGGAGGTTCTGGCCCAGATGCGAAACGGCAGCGATGCGGCCGAGGCGGTGGCAACCGTCACCGGCCCCGATCGTGGCCGCGACTGGCGCCAGCTCGCCGCGCTCGACGGCCAGGGCGGCACGGCGGCGTTCACGGGCACGAAGAACACCGCCTGGCACGGATCGCTTTCGGCCGAGGGCGTGATCGTCAGCGGAAACCTCCTGACCGGGCCGGAAGTGCTCGGTGCGATGCTCTCGGGGTTCCACCGCGCCACCGGCCCCTTCGCGGACCGCCTGATCGCCGCGCTCGCCGGGGCCGAGGCCGCCGGCGGCGACAGCCGGGGCCTGCAATCGGCCGCGCTTCTCGTCGTCGCCGACGACAGCGCCCCGCTGACTTTGCGCATCGACTGGTCGGAAGACCCGGTCCCGGCCCTCGCCACCCTCCTCGCCCGCACCCGGACCGCGCCCTATGCCGACTGGTTCCCGACCGTGCCGACCCGAGCCGACCCGGAGCGCGGGCACGACTGACGCATCCTCCTTGCCGGGCCATGCGGCCCGAAGTCAGGCGTCCGGCGCTTGACCGAGATCAACGGCAACACGGCGCGGATCGGCGATCCTTGGCCCTAGGCCAGGCGAAGGAGGTCGGCATGTCCCGGAACACGCAAAGCCTGATCTGGTTCGACAAGGTGGCACGCGGCGACGTGGCGCTGGTCGGCGGCAAGAACGCCTCGCTCGGCGAGATGACCGTGGCGCTTTCGGCCAAAGGCGTGCGGGTGCCGCCCGGGTTCGCCACGACCTCGGCGGCCTTCCGTGCCTATCTCGAGGCGAACGGGCTGAATGCGGTGATCGCCGACCGGCTCGCGGCCCTCGACAAGGGCCGCGTCGACCTCGCGTCGGCCGGCCTAGCGATCCGGACCGCCATCGCCGGCGCCGACTGGCCCGAGGCGATGGCCGCCGACATCCGCGCCGCCTACGGCGAGCTTGCCCGCCGCACCGGGCGCACGGCCCCCTCCGTCGCCGTCCGCTCCTCCGCCACCGCCGAGGACCTGCCGGACGCGAGCTTCGCCGGCCAGCAGGAGACCTTCCTCAACATCACCGGCGAGGCGGCGCTTCTCGATGCCTGCCGGCGCTGCTTCGCCTCGCTCTACACCGACCGCGCGATCAGCTACCGGACGCTGAAGGGCTTCGCGCACGAAAAGGTGGCGCTGTCGGTCGGCGTGCAGCTCATGGTCCGCAGCGACCTCGGCGGTTCGGGCGTCATGTTCTCCATCGACACGGAATCGGGCTTCGACAAGGTGGTGCTGATCAATGCCGCGTGGGGGCTTGGCGAGAATGTCGTGCAGGGCGCCGTCGATCCCGACGAATACCAGGTCTACAAGCCGTTCCTCTCGCGCCCCGGCCTCCGGCCGATCCTTGCCCGGACGCTTGGCGCCAAGGAACTGAAGATGATCTACGCGAAAAGCGCGGCCCGCCCGACGCGCAACGTGCCCACCTCGAAGGCCGAGCGCGAGGCCTTCGTCCTCAGCGACGCCGAAATCCTCGAACTCGCCCGCTTTGCCGTGACGATCGAGGATCATTACGGCCAGCCGATGGACATGGAATGGGCCCGCGACGGCGAGACGGGAGAGTTGTTCATCGTGCAGGCCCGCCCCGAAACCGTGCAGTCGCGCGCCAGCGCCGCCGGGTTCCGCACCTACAGCGTGGCCAAGGCCGGTCCGGTCCTGACCGAAGGCCTCAGCGTCGGCGAGGCGGTGGCGACCGGCGAGGTCTGCCTATTGAATTCCGCCGCCGAGATCGACCGTTTCGTCGACGGCGCGGTTCTGGTGACATCCACCACCGATCCCGACTGGGTGCCGATCATGAAGCGCGCCGCCGCCATCGTCACCGACCACGGCGGCCGCACCAGCCACGCCGCCATCGTCAGTCGCGAGCTTGGCCTGCCCGCCATCGTCGGCACCGGCAACGCCACCCATGTGCTTCACGACGGTCAGGAGGTCACGGTGTCCTGCGCGGAAGGCGAACGCGGCTTCGTCTACGCCGGCACCGCCGAGGTGACGGTCGAGGACATCGCGCTTGACGCCGTGCCGCAGACCAAGACCAAGGTGATGCTGAACCTCGCCAACCCCGCCGCCGCCGCGCGCTGGTGGCGGCTGCCGGTCGATGGCGTCGGCCTTGCCCGGATGGAGTTCGTCGTCAACAACGCCGTCCGGGTCCACCCCGTTGCGCTGACCCGCTACGATGCGTTGAAGGACGCGGCCGCGAAGGCAGAGATCGACCGGCTGACGCGCGGTTACGCCGACCGCACCGATTACTTCGTCGATACGCTCGCCATGGGCCTCTCGCGCATCGCCGCCACCTGGTTCCCGAACCCGGTCATCGTGCGGATGAGCGATTTCAAGACCAACGAATACGCCGACCTTCTCGGCGGGCGGCAATTCGAGCCGCACGAGGAAAACCCGATGATCGGGTTTCGCGGCGCCTCGCGCTACTATTCGGAGGCCTACCGCGACGGCTTCGCGCTCGAATGCCGGGCGATCCGGCGGCTGCGCGAGGAAATGGGCTTCACCAACGTTGTGGTGATGATCCCCTTCTGCCGCTCGCCTGCGGAAGCCGACCGGGTGATCGCCGAAATGGCGGCGAATGGCCTCGTGCGCGGCGAGAACGGTCTTGAGCTTTACGTGATGTGCGAAATCCCCTCGAACGTGATCCGCGCCGAGGAATTCGCCCAGCGCTTCGACGGCTTCTCGATCGGCTCGAACGACCTGACGCAACTGACGCTTGGCATCGACCGCGACAGCGAGGCGCTGGCGGACCTCTTCCGCGAGCGCGATCCGGCGGTTCTCTGGATGATCCGGACGGTGATCGAACGGGCGCATGACGCAGGGTGCAAGGTCGGTCTTTGCGGTCAGGCGCCGTCGAACGACCCCGAATTCGCGCGATTGCTGGTGGCGGCGGGGATCGACTCGATCTCGGTCACGCCCGACAGTTTCCTTGCAGTGAAAGGCCACGTCGCGGCGGCGGAACGGGGCTGAGGGGGAGGTCAGTCCCGGAACGCGCGGTCAAGGTTCTTCGCGCGGCCGAGTGCGGCGGGATCGGCATGACGCAGCCCGGTGAGCCGGGCCGAGGCCACATCGGCATTGACGAAGACCGCCCCCGCGACATCGGCACCCGAAAGGTCCGCGCCGCCAAGCGTGGCCATCGACAGGTCGGCACCGGAAAAGTCCGCGCCACTGAGGTCGGCGAATTCGAGATCGCAGCGCATCAGCATCGCGTCCCTGAAGACCGCGCCGGCGGCCTTCGCCTGCCGCAGCACGCCGCGCATCAGCCCCATCGACTGGTTCTTCATGTCGGCCGACAGATCGGCCGCGGTGAAATCGGCCCCAGTCAGGTCGGCCCCGGTGAAATTCGCCGCCGCCCGCGATCGGCCGAGATTGGCCCCGGCAAGATTGGCGCCGCCGAACTGTGCCTGAAAGAGGCTCGCCCCGCCAAGGTCGGCGCCGCTGAGGTCGGCGCCAAGCAGCCAGGCCTGGTCAAGCACGGCCCCCCGCAGCACCGAACCCGAGAGGTTGGTGCCATTGAGCGCGGCGGCCCGCAGGTTGGCCCCCGACAGATCGAGGCCGGACAGGTCGAGCCCGTTGAGCCAGCGCCCTGACAGTTCCACCGGCGGCTCTGCCCGGATCAGGGCTTCGACCTCGTCGCGCGACATCTCGGCCTCGGTCATCTTCGGTGCCTGAAGGTCGATGCCTGCCATCTCCGCCTGCGCGAAGGCGGCACCGCCAAAACCGGCCGAGAACACCGATATCAGCAGCAGCAGTATCCGCATGCCATCCTCCCGTCCGGATCGGAACAGTTTCCGCCGCCCGGACCCACCCGGCAATCGCCTCGCGCGCGGCTTGACGGCATTGTGAACTCGGCCGCTATCCGCCATCGCGCTCTGCCTTCCGTGAGGTCACTCGCGCCCTGCTTGCGCGGTTGAGGTTTCCGTGCATAGAATTGTATCGTGACAGGAGGAGGGGCGACCGCTGCCGGACTGGGATCCCGGCGGCTGGTTGTTGCGCGAAATCACCGGGGAGTGCCGTGCAACAGGTCGCCCGATTTAGGGAGGAATCGACATGACCCGGATGGACACGTCGGCCCACGCCGTGCCGATCCGATCGGCCCTCGTGGTCGATGATCATCCGCTATACTGCGACGCTCTGGCCTCGATGATGGAGACCGTCTTCAACATGCGCAGGGTGCGCAAGGCGGCGTCGCTCGGCGATGCGCTGCAACTCTTGCGGTCGCGCTTCTCGCCGGACCTGGTGATGCTCGACCTCAACCTGCCGGACGTCTCGGGGCTGAGCGGCTTCATGAAGATCAAGGACAGGGCCCCCGACGTACCGGTCGTGGTGATTTCTGCCTTCACCTCGGACGAGGTCGTGCAGTCGGTCATCTTGGCCGGGGCCGCCGGCTTCATCCCGAAAGATGCCGCACGCGAGACGCTGCGCGAGGCGATGATGGATATCTGGGACGGCAAGACCTATGTGCCGGCCGGCTTCAAGGCCCCGGCGAAGGAAAGCGAGGCCGATCCGACGATCGGCGACATTTCCCGCAAGATCGCCGGGCTTTCGCAGCAGCAGGCGCGGATCCTTTCGCTGATCTGCAAGGGCAAGCCCAACAAGCTCATCGCCTACGAAATGCAGTTGGCCGAGGCGACGGTGAAGGCGCATATCACGGCGCTTCTGCGCCGGCTGAAGGTCCAGAACCGCACGCAGGCAGCGCTTCTGGTGCGCGAAGTATCTATCCGGCACCACCTGCAATAAGGGCGGGCGCGGCCGGACCGCACGGGGGGGAACGGGCGGAGTATGACGGCAGTTCGTGATCTGGAATCGAACCCGGCGGAAGCCGTGGCCATTGCAGTGTCTTACCAGGAAGACCCGGAGCGCGCCGTCGATGAGATCGCCGCGCGGATCGGCGACACGGATGCGAGCTTTGTGCTGATGTTCATTCCGCACCGGATGGATCGCGGCGCGCTGCAAACGGCGCTGACGCGAATGCTTCCGGCGACGGCGATCTTCGGCTGCACCACGGCGGGGCAGATCACGCCGCGCGGCTACGAGGGCAGCGCCATGGTGGCGATGGCCTTCCGGCGCGCGCATTTCCGCGTCGCCTCGACCCTGATCAAGCCGATCCGCCCGGTCCACATCGCCGATGTGGTGACCCAGACCGAACGGCTCGCCGCGCGCTTTCCGGCGACGCCGGGGCGCCGGCGGCTGGCGCTGATCTTCGCCGACGGGCTCTCGAAGCAGGAGGATATTCTTGTCGCCGCCCTCGAAGCCGGGCTGAAGGACATCCCGGTCTTCGGTGGTTCCGCCGGTGACGGGCTCGAATTCAACGAGACCTTCGTGCTGCACAACGGTGCCTTCTACAAGGATGCGGCGCTCCTCCTGATGCTCGAGACCGACCTCAACTTCCGCGGCCTCGGATTTCACCACTTTATGCCGACCGAAAAGCGCATGGTGGTGACCCGCGCGATCCCCGACGAACGGCTGGTGCTCGAAATCAACGGCTCGCCCGCCGGACACGAATATGCCCGCCTTGTCGGTGTCCCGGCGGATCAGCTGTCGCCGATCATCTTTGCCGAGAACCCGGTTCTCGTGCGCAGCGGCAACACCTACCACGTCCGCGCGATTCAGCAGATGCGGCAGGACGGCGGGCTGACGTTCCTCTCGGCTATCGACGACGGGCTTCTGCTGACCCTCGGACGCGGGAAAGAGATCATCCGCACCCTCGATGCCGGGTTGACCGTCCGCGACGACGCCGACGAGGCGCCGGACATGATCCTCGGCTTCGACTGCTTCCTGCGCAAGCTGGAGATCGAGCACAAGGGCCTTGAACACGAGGCGTCGGACCGCTTCCGCGCCCACCGTGTCGTCGGTTTCAACACCTACGGCGAACAGCACCTTGGCGTCCACGTGAACCAGACCTTCGTCGGCATCGCCTTCTTCCGACCACGCCGGGAATCGCCGCTATGATCGACCCCGACGAACCCCTTGAAATCCAGATCGAGAAACAGGCGAAAATCATCGAGGCGCTGATCTCGCGGTCCGAACGCGGGCATGAGGTGGGGGGATCGGCCTATTCGCTCTTCCAGTCGGCGATCGTCCTTCAGGCGGCGGTCTGGGAAAAGACCAAGGACCTCGAAATGGCGCTCGACACTCTCGGGCGCGCCAGTTCCGAGTTGGAGGTGGCCCACCGCCTTCAGGAGCGGATGCAGAAGAACCTCGCCGACGCGATGGTGGCGGTCGAGGGCGGCTTCGCGCTTTTTTCCGAGGACCGTCTGCAGGTCTGCAACCAGTTCTTCCGCCGGCTCCTGCCGGACGTGGAGCCGCTGATTGAACCGGGGCTGGCCTTCGAGGACTACCTCGACGCCGTCGCCGCCAGCAATTTCGTCCAGCCGGGCGGCAACGGCGCCGGGGGACAGGACGGCGGCCACTGGCCGCAGCCGCGCGACCGGCGCTTTTCAAGCCATGTGCTGGCCTTGAAGAGCGACCGCTGGTTCCAGATGTCCTACCGCCAGACCAGCTCTGGCAACATCGCCGTCCTGCAGACCGAGATCACCGACATCGTGCGCCAGAACCAGCGCGAAAAGGACCGGCTGATCGACGAGCACGCGCATTTCCTTCAGGCCGCCTTCGATCACATGTCGCTCGGCATCTGCACCTTCTCGGCAGAGGGCGAGCTTCTGGTCCGCAACGAACGCTTTGGCGAGCTCCTGGGTGTGCCGCTGTCGCTTCTCAAGAAGGGCATCGGTTTTCGCCGGATCACTGAATATGTCGAACGCTTCGAAGCCCTGAAACCGCATGGCCCCGGCATCGGGCGCGGAGCCGAGGGCTGGGCCAAGACCCTGCGTCGCGGCGGGGTCGTGCAGGACCGTTTCCGCCGCCCCGACGGGGTTACCCTTGATATTCACATCCATGCCCTGCCCGACAACGGCTTCATCGTGTCGATCACCGACGTGACGGTGGAGACCGAGGCGGCCGAGGCCCGCCAGCGGATCAACCAGACGCTCGAACGCCGGGTGCAGGAACGGACCGCCGAACTGACCGAGGCGAACCGGCTCCTGCGCATCCATTCGGTCGAGCAAGCCAAGACCGAGGAGGCGTTGCGGCTGGCCAAGGAAGCGGCCGAGACCGCGCACGCCTCGAAGACCCGCTTTCTCGCGGCGGCAAGCCACGACCTTCTGCAACCGATCAACGCCGCGAAACTCTACATCTCTACGCTGAAGGAAAAGGTGACGGAACGCGACGCCGCCGACACCGTTGACCGCATCAGCCGGTCCTTCACCTCGATCGAGTCGCTCCTGCACGCGCTTCTCGACATCTCGCGGCTCGACAGTCCCGGAGCGGAGTTCAACGTCACCTCCTTCTGTCTCGGCGACGCGCTTCTGCCGCTGGCCGAAGACCTCGCCCCGCTGGCCGCCGAAAAGGGCATCGGGCTGACCATCCTGCCCTCCTCGCGCTGGGTCACGAGCGATCAGCGCTATCTTGTCCGCTGCGTGCAGAACCTCATCGTCAACGCGATACAGTATACCGAAACCGGTCGCGTCCTGGTCGGCTGCCGCGGCGCCGGCGACCGGGCCAGGGTCGAGGTCTGGGACACCGGCATCGGCATTTCCGAGGCCGATCAGGGACGGATCTTCAACGAGTTCACCCGTGTCAGCAAGTCGAACGGCGGGCCGGGAATGGGGCTTGGCCTGTCGATCGTCGAACGCGCCTGCCGGCACCTCGGCCACCCGGTGCGGCTGTCGTCGCAGCCCGGCAAGGGCTCGGTCTTCTCGATCGAGAT
This sequence comes from Rhodobacterales bacterium 32-67-9, assembly GCA_002280515.1. GTDB lineage: Bacteria > Pseudomonadota > Alphaproteobacteria > Rhodobacterales > Rhodobacteraceae > Albidovulum. Next base: position 76,039 of record NCEA01000022.1, on the reverse strand, counting down.
GCCGCAGGCCCGGGCCGCCTCCGGCGCCACTGCGCGCGGGGCGCCGAGCGAGACGATCCCGCAAGGCGCGCTCGACCTGATCGTGATGATCATCGAGAACGATGCCGACGTCCTCCATGCGACGACGCAGAAGCTCGACAGTTGGGGCGCCAGCGTTCTGGGCACCGCGTCGACCAAGGGCGCACTCGACCTGATGCTCGGGGTCGGCACGGCGCCCGACATCATCCTCGCCGACTACCAGCTCGACGAGGGCGACAACGGGGTGGAGGCGATCCGCACCCTGCGGGACGCCGCCGGCTACGACATTCCGGCGATCGTGATCACCGCCAACCGGTCGAGGTCTCTCCTGCAACTGGGCGAGAGGATGGGGTTTTCGGTCCTCACCAAACCGGTGCAGCTGTCGCGCCTGCGCGCGCTCATCGACTGGAAGACGCGCCGGCAGGTCGCCTGACCCGTGGGCGACCCGGCGCCGCCGGCCCTGCCCCCGCACCGACCAAAGTCGCCGGTGACAGCGAAAGACGATGCGATAGGCTTGCAGGGAAAAGGGAGGCATTCATGCGCATCCGGACCGTGATACTGGCGCTGACGCTGGGCCTCGGGCTTGGCATCCCGCCGGCCGGGGCCGCCGAAACCTACCAGCTTCTCTTCCGCGAAGGCGTGCTGTCCGGGATCGGGGGCGGCGACACGCTGTCCTACAGCGCCCGGCGCTCAGGTCGCTCGGCCCCTGCTCCCGCCCCGGGGCAGGACGTCGCCATGCCGCCGCCGGAGCTGCGGCTTGACCTCACGGTAGAGCCCGGCTCCGACGTGGTCCTGACCGCGGTCCAGGGCGACACCAGACAACGTGCCGGGACCTTTCCGGGGTCGGTCGGAAATCCGCTGATCATGTTCTTCCTCGAAACCGTGCTGCGCGACATGGCGAGCCAGTCGGGCGGCAGCCCGTTCTATATCCGCAACCGGATCAAGAATGCGCTCCTGCGCGACGCCGAGATCCGCCCCCTCGAGCTGACGTTCGGCGGTGCCACCGTGGCCGCGCAGGAGGTGACGATCCGCCCCTTCGCCAAGGATACCGCGCGCGAGCGCATGTCCGGCTTCGCCGATCTCGCGCTTGTCGCGGTGGTCTCGGACGCAGTTCCGGGCTGGTACTATTCGCTGACCGCGACGGCGCCTGCCGCATCGGGCGAGGCCGGTTCGGGCTATGTCAACGCCATCACCCTCTTGCCGGCGGCCGCGCCATGACGAGGGCTCTGGCACTCCTCCTGCTCATCGTCGCCTCCGGCGCCCCGGCGCAGGAGATGGCAGAACGGCTCAACGATTACCCGACCGAGGCGCGGGCCGATTACGTCTTCGGCTGCATGGCCACCAACGGGCAGGACCGGCTCACCTTGCGCAAATGCGCCTGCTCTATCGACGTGATCGCGTCGATCCTGCCCTATGACGCCTATGTGGAGGCCGAAACCGTCCTGTCGCTGCAACTCGGCACCGGCGAACAATTGTCGATGTTCAAGACGATGCCGGTCGCGACGGAAGTGGTCGCCACCCTGCGCCGCGCACAGGCCGAGGCCGAGATGGTCTGCTTCTAGGCCGCCACAGGCTCAGGCAGGCGGGTCCTTAGGCAACATCTGTTCGAAGACATTGCCCTCGGTATCGACCGCATGGATCCGCAGCGCCGGCGCGCCATTGTCGGTATAGTCGAAGCGGAACACCGGATTCTCCGAGATCGAAATGCCGCCATCGAGCGCAAAGAGCAGGTCGTCGCCCTGCCAGACCTCAAGCGCGTGGATGAAATGCGCCGGGATGAATAGCTGGGTGATCTGGTCGCGCTGAAGGCCCGAATAGTTCGGGTGGCGGATCATGATCTGCGCCTCGCGCCTCGGCGTCGATTGCTGCACCGGCTCCGGGTCGAAAAGCTTCAGCCGCATCTCGCCCATGCCGGCCAGCGCCGCCGCCGGGTCCTTCGTCGCCGGCGCCGAGCAGCCGCCCGAGGCCTTGACGAAACGGCCAGTCATGAAACTGCCTCCGGCGGTATCGGCGATCACGCGGACGTTGGAATACTGGTTCACCCGCACCCGCGTCTCGAGCTTCAGGGGATGCATGGCCGGACCGAAACGAAACTCGGCCACCAGCGGTGAGGGGTTCTCGTCGATGACGAGCTTCAGTGCGGTGATCTCGGGCCCGGTATCGGTCTGTTCGATGACAACCGGAACCGTCGCCGCGTCCTCCGCCCGGTAGGGCGCGTCGAGGCTGAGGAGCGTTCCGCCATCCTGAAGGACGGCATCGCCGACGATATCGCCGGAAATCTCGCCCCAGGTCGGCCCCTCGACCATCGGGCTTTCGGCGGCCAACAGGCCGGACGGGACGGCGATCAGGGCAAGCGACAGTCCCGCCAGAAGCTGTTTCATCGGCTGTGCTCCGTACCTTTGGGTGATCGGAGGGTACCACAGCCGGCGCATCGCGGAAATTCAACCTTTCGGATCGGTAGCCCGCATCCTTGCGCCGGCGCAGGATGGGCGGCGGAGGACGCGATGTTCGAAGCCCTTGTGACGCTCTGCCTCGACGCCGCCGCGAACGCTGCCTGCCGCGAGGCGCTCCTGCCCGGCTATGCCGCCGCGCCCCTCGCAGACTGCAGCGCCGCGCTTACCGCCCGCCCGCCGGACATGGCCGGCGCGGCGCCGGCCGATTGCGTGCCGCGCCGCGCCGCGCGCCTGGCCTTCACCGAGATAGCTCCGGGCGTCTTCGCCCATCGCGGGGCCGTCGCCGAACCGGGGCCGGACAATCTCGGCGATGTCTCGAACATCGCCTTCGTCATCGGCGCGGCGGCGGTCGCGGTGATCGACACCGGCGGATCCCGCGCCATCGGCGAAGAGGTCTACCTCGCGATCCGCGAACGCTCCGACCTGCCGATCGCGGCGGTGATCCTGACCCATATGCATCCCGACCATGTCTTCGGCGCCACCACGCTGGCCGAGGCCGGTGCCGCCGTCATCGGGCGCGCCGGGCTTTCGCGGGCCCTGGCCGACCGGGCCGACGCCTATTCCGAAAACTTCGCCGCGCTGATCGGTCCGGCGGGGTTCCTCGGCAGCGCCATCCCCGCCCTCACCCGTGAGGTGACCGATGAAGAGGTGATCGACCTCGGCGGCCGCAGCCTGCGACTTCGGGCCTGGCCAACCGCCCATACCGCGTCGGACCTGACGGTAAACGACAGCGCGACCGGCGTGCTCTTCACCGGCGATCTGGTCTTCGCCGATCATGCGCCGGCACTCGACGGCTCGCTCCGGGGCTGGCAGGCGGTGCTTGCGACGATGCAGGCAGAGCCCGCGACCCTCATCGTGCCCGGGCACGGCGGCCCCGCCCTGCCCTGGCCCGAGGGCGGCGCGGCGCTGGCGCAGTACCTAGACACGCTGGCCACCGACACGCGCGCGGCCCTCGACGCCGGCGTGCCGCTCAGCGCCGCCTCGCGCACCATCGGCCGCGCAGAGGCGCCGAACTGGCTGTTGTTCGACCTTTACAACGCCCGCAACGCGACCGTCGCCTATACCGAACTGGAATGGGAGTGAGCCATTACTGCGGCACCTGTTTCAGCAGGATCTGCGCCACCGCATAGGCCCGCTTTTCCAGCAGAACCGGGGTTTCGCAGACATAGGTCAGCGCCCGCTCCCGGTCGCGGTAGATGCGTTCATCCCAGTCGATCTGTTCCTCGAGCGCATCCATCCGGTCGAAATCCGGCGTCTTTGCCGCTTCGAGCGTCGCCATCTCGGTATGCGCCGCGTCGATCCGGGCCGCCAGCGCGATCTGGCTCCGGGCATAGCGCACGATCCCGGCCAGCACCCGCTCGCGGTCGCGGTCGATCCGCTTGAACGCGGAAAGGAAGATCGCGCCCCAGTCGGCGGCGCCAAGGCCGGGATGGTTCCCGGCGAAGGCCGCTACCCGCGTCTCGGCCTCCTCGATGCCGACGCGCCGCAGGGCAAGTGCCACAGCAAGATCGCTCGCCTCCGCCTTCGCATCGGCCTCGCCAAGCGGCAACGGCCAGAGGACACCGGGCGACATTGCGCCGGTCCGGCGCTGGATGCAGGGCCAGTCGGGATCAGCATTGTCGGCGGCGGACGCAGGCACTACGACGAGTGCCGCAGCGACAAGACAGACCAGCGACACGAAGGCTTTCATCGGCGCTCCTCCCCTTCGGCTCGACCCCAGTATAGGCCCGGCCGGCGCCGGTGCCCAAGGGTCCGATCTACAAACTAAGGTCGCAATTGTCGCGTGCCGGCCCCCGCCTATACTCAACCCAAGTGACCCGCTATAGGTGAGAAAAGTCACTCCTGGAGGATCTATCAATGCGGACACGTGCGGCAGTTGCGGTTTCGGCGGGCAAACCGCTTGAGATCATGGACGTAAACCTCGCCGGTCCGAAAGCGGGCGAGGTTATGGTGGAAATCAAGGCCACCGGCATCTGCCACACCGACGAGTTCACATTGTCCGGCGCCGATCCCGAAGGCCTCTTCCCGGCGATCCTCGGACATGAAGGCGCGGGCGTCGTGGTCGAGGTCGGCGCAGGTGTCACCAGCGTCAAGAAAGGCGACCACGTCATCCCGCTCTACACGCCGGAATGCCGGACCTGCCCGTCGTGCCTTTCCCGCAAGACCAACCTCTGCACCTCGATCCGCGCGACGCAGGGCCAGGGCGTGATGCCCGACGGCACCTCGCGCTTCTCGACCCTCGATGGCGACCCGATCCTGCATTACATGGGCTGCTCGACCTTCTCGAACTACACCGTCCTGCCCGAGATCGCGGTGGCCAAGGTGCGCGAGGACGCGCCCTTCGACAAGATCTGCTACATCGGCTGCGGTGTGACCACCGGCATCGGCGCGGTGATCAACACCGCGAAGGTGGAGATCGGCGCCAAGGCGGTGGTCTTCGGCCTCGGCGGCATCGGTCTCAACGTGCTGCAGGGCCTGCGCCTTGCCGGGGCGGACATGATTATCGGGGTCGACCTCAACAACGACAAGAAGGCGATGGCCGAGCATTTCGGCATGACCCACTTCATCAACCCGAAAGAGTGCGAGAACGTCGTCCAGGAGATCGTCAACCTGACCAAGACGCCGTTCGACCAGATCGGTGGCGCGGATTACTCCTTCGACTGCACCGGCAACGTGAAGGTGATGCGCGACGCCCTGGAATGCACCCATCGCGGCTGGGGCCAGTCGATCATCATCGGCGTCGCGCCTGCTGGCGCCGTGATCGAAACCCGGCCCTTCCAGCTTGTCACCGGGCGGGTCTGGAAAGGCACCGCGTTTGGCGGCGCGCGCGGTCGCACGGACGTGCCGCGGATCGTCGACTGGTACATGGACGGCAAGATCGAAATCGATCCGATGATCACCCACACCCTGAAGCTCGACGAGATCAACAAGGGCTTCGACCTCATGCATGCCGGAGAAAGCATCCGGTCGGTGGTCATCTACTGACGCGCGGGGGCACAAGGCCCGTTCCCCGCGTGAATACGAAGACAAGGTACTGGAACTAGACCGTTTTTAAATTCGCGTAACGTTTCGAAATCTCGGCATCGGCGCTTCAACCCGCTTTTGCCGGACGGTTTCATGTTGCCCGACCGAACGAGAGACACGGCCCGGAATGACGCAGGACATGGAGCTCATCTCGCAGAACCGGTGCTACGGCGGAACCCAGTCTGTCTTCCGCCACAAGTCCACCGCCTGCGGCACCGAGATGACCTTCGGTGTCTTCCTGCCACCTCAGGCGGCGCGGCGCCCGGTTCCGGTCCTGTGGTATCTGTCGGGGCTGACCTGCACCCATGAGAACGCCATGACCAAAGCCGGGCTCCAGGCCCATGCCGCGAAGGCGGGCATCGCGCTCGTCTATCCCGACACATCGCCGCGCGGTGCGGGCGTCGCCGACGACGGCGCCTACGACCTTGGCCAGGGCGCGGGGTTCTATGTCAACGCCACCCGCAATCCGTGGCGCGCGCATTACCAGATGTACGACTACATCGCCCGCGAATTGCCTGACCTCCTGCAAGGCGCCCTGCCCGTCAGTGACGCGCATGGCATCACCGGTCATTCGATGGGTGGCCACGGCGCACTGACGCTCGCCTTCCGCAACCCCGACCGCTACCTCTCGGTCTCGGCTTTCGCGCCGATCGTCAATCCGACGCGCTCCGACTGGGGCCGCAAGCAACTTTCGGCCTATCTCGGCAACGACGAGGCCGACTGGGCCGCCTATGACGCCTGCCTGCTCTTGGCCGAACAGGGTTGGGCGCGCGACATCCTGATCGACCAGGGGGCCGACGACCAGTTCCTTGAACTTCTGCGCCCGGAGGCGATGGCGGGCCTCATGGCAGAGCGGCGTCAACCGGGAATGCTGCGGATGCAGGCCGGCTACGACCACAGCTATTTCTTCGTCGCGAGCTTCGGCGAGGACCACGTGAACTGGCACGCCGAGCGGCTGCTGGCCGCATGACCACGACGGAAGGAAGAAGGAGCGAGTGAGACCTATGAACTGGACGACCGGAACCGGACTTGCGGCGCTGATTGCCGGCGCGATGCTGGCCGGGGCGGCCCTTGCGCAAGAGGCGGGCGACCCCGTCACGGGCGAGAAGGTGTTCAAGAAATGCGCCGCCTGCCACGCGGTCGGCGCTGACGCCAAGTCGAAGACCGGCCCGGTCCTGAACGGCGTCGTCGGCCGCCCCGCGGCCAGCTTCGAGGGCTTCGCCTATTCCGACGCGATGAAGGCCAAGGCCGCCGAGGGTCTTGTCTGGACCCCGGAAAACATCGCGCACCTGCTTGAAAAACCGAAGGATTTCATTCCCGGCACGAAGATGAGCTTCGCCGGGCTGCGCAAGGAAGAGGAGCGTGCGGACGTGATCGCCTATCTTGGCACGTTCGCCGAGTAGCAAGAGGAGAAACGGAGAGGACCACATTCCAGCCTGTTCCGCGTGGGGCCCCGGAGCGACCGGGGATCACGGGGAACGATCAGACGGAGTGCAGGTCGGATAGCGGAGAGGAGATTGCTTCGGACTGTCCGGGATGCGCGACGGGACTTGCCAGGACGGCAACCCTAATGGGAGGAGACCATGAAGAAACTTCTGATCTTGACGACAGCGATGACGCTCGGCGGTTCGGTTGCGGCCTATGCCAATTCCGACCTTCAGGCCCTGATTGACGATCCCAACCAGTGGGTCATCCAGACGGGAGACTATGCCAACACCCGCTATTCCAAGTTGGACCAGATCAACAAGGACAACGTGGGCGACCTGCAAGTGGCGTGGACCTTCTCGACCGGTGTCCTGCGCGGACATGAAGGCGCGCCCCTGGTGGTCGGCGACGTGATGTATGTGCACACGCCCTTCCCCAACATCGTCTATGCGCTCGACCTCAACAATGACGGCAAAGTGCTCTGGAAATACGAGCCGAAGCAGGATCCGGCGGTGATCCCGGTCATGTGCTGCGACACCGTGAACCGGGGCCTCGCCTATGGCGACGGTAAGATCTTCCTGCATCAGGCCGACACGACCGTCGTGGCGCTCGACGCCACCTCGGGCGCGGTGGTCTGGTCGGTGAAGAACGGCGATCCGGCGATCGGCGAGACCAACACCGCGACCGTTCTGCCGGTCAAGGACAAGGTGATCGTCGGCATCTCGGGCGGCGAGTTCGGCGTGCGCGGGTCGGTGACGGCCTACAACATGGCGGATGGCAGCCTTGCCTGGCGCGGCTACTCGATGGGCCCGGACAGCGACACGCTGATGGACCCGGAGAACACCACGCATCTGGGCAAGCCGGTGGGCCCGGACTCGGGCACCAACACCTGGGAAGGCGACCAGTGGAAGATCGGTGGCGGCACCACCTGGGGCTGGTATTCCTATGACCCCGACCTGAACCTGATGTATTACGGTTCGGGCAACCCCTCGACCTGGAACCCCGCGCAGCGGCCCGGCGACAACCGCTGGTCAATGACGATCTGGGCCCGGGACGTCGATACCGGCATGGCCAAGTGGGTCTACCAGATGACCCCGCATGACGAGTGGGACTTCGACGGCATCAACGAGATGATCCTGACCGACCAGAACGTCGGCGGGACGGATCGCAAGCTCTTGACCCACTTCGACCGCAACGGCCTCGGCTACACGCTCGACCGCGTGACCGGAGAGCTTCTGGTCGCCGAAAAGTTCGATCCGGCCGTCAACTGGACGACCGGCGTTGACATGGACCCGAACTCGGCCACCTACGGGCGTCCGGCGGTCGTGGCCCAGTACTCCACCGAGCAGAACGGCGAGGACGTGAACTCGGTCGGCATCTGCCCGGCGGCGCTCGGGTCGAAGGACCAGCAGCCGGCGGCCTACAGCCCGAAGACCGAGCTGTTCTACGTGCCGACCAACCATGTCTGCATGGATTACGAGCCGTTCCGGGTGAGCTATACCGCCGGTCAGCCCTATGTCGGCGCAACGCTCTCGATGTACCCCGCGCCGGGCAGCCACGGCGGCATGGGCAACTTCATCGCCTGGGACGGCAAGGAGGGCAAGATCAAGTGGTCGCTGCCCGAGCAGTTCTCGGTCTGGTCGGGGGCCCTGGCCACCGCGGGTGACGTTGTGTTCTACGGCACGCTCGAAGGCTATCTGAAGGCTGTCGACGCTAGCACGGGCGAGGAGCTTTACAAGTTCAAGACCCCGTCCGGCATCATCGGCAACGTGATGACCTACAGCCACGGCGGCAAGCAGTACGTCGCGATCCTCTCGGGTGTCGGCGGCTGGGCAGGCATCGGCCTCGCGGCCGGTCTGACCAACCCGACCGACGGCCTCGGGGCCGTGGGCGGCTACGCGGCGCTGAGCGACTATACCGCGCTTGGCGGGGCGATGACCGTCTTCACGCTGCCGGACTGAGTCCGTCCCAGCCATGAACCGGGCCGGCGCGGCATTCCCCGCGCCGGCCCCTACCCAGGCCCAAGGAAGCGGAACCCAGATGACCACGATCCCCCATCTCCTGCCCCTTGCCGCCGTCGCGGCACTCGGTCTCGCCGCGCCGGCCATGGCGCAGAACACGCCCGACAATATCGACGCCGTGACTTTCGAGGACGGGCGCTGGTATGCCGAGAACGGCGCACCCACCTACAAGGTCGAGGAAGACGGCACGATCGACTGGGCGAGCTATTCCGGGTTCCGCCGCTATCATTCGGAATGCCACGTCTGCCACGGACCCGAGGGCGAAGGATCAAGCTATGCGCCGGCGCTGAAGGCTTCCGCCGTGGCAATGGATTACTACGACTTCATCGGCGTCGTCGCCGAGGGGCGCCAGAAGGTCGATGCCTCGCATACCTCGGTGATGCCCTCCTTCGGCACCAATGCCAACGTGATGTGCTACATCGACGATATCTATACCTATCTCAAGGCCCGCGGCACCGACGCGATCCCGCGCGGACGTCCCGCCAAGCGCGCCGAGAAGCCGGACGAGACGCGCGCGGCAGAAGCCGCCTGCCTGGGTCAGTGACATGCGGCATGTCGCGCCCGTCCTGATCGCCGCCGGACTTGCGGTTGCGTCGCTCGGCGGTGCGGCACGGGCGCAGACATCCGACCTTGTCTCCAAGACCGCCTTCCGCGTCTGCGCCGATCCGGCCAACCGGCCGATGTCGGTCGACGACGGCTCGGGCTTCGAGAACAGGATCGCAGAGCTTTTCTCCGCCGATCTCGGCCTGCCGCTGGAATACACCTGGTATCCGATGGCCACCGGCTTCATCCGGCGCACGCTGGCGGAGAACCGCTGCGACGTGGTGATCGGCTATGCGCAAGGTGATGAGCTGGTTCTCAACACCAACCACTACTACACCTCGGCCTATGTGCTGATCACCGCGGCCGACGGCCCGCTCGCCGGGGTCACGGCGCTCGCCGATCCCGCACTCAAGGGCAAGCGGATCGGCGTCGTCGCCGGATCGGCGCCGGCGACACATCTTGTCCATCACGGGCTGATGCCGCTTGCCAAGGGCTACGACCTTTTCGTCGACCGCCGTTACCAGGACCCGTCGGGCGACATGCTCGCCGACCTCGAAAGCGGTGTTATCGACGCGGCGATCCTCTGGGGGCCGATCGGCGGGCCACTGGTCAAGGACGCTCATCCCGGGCTCAAGACGACGCCGCTTTTGTCCGAACCGGGGCAGCCGAAGATGTTCTACCGCATCACGATGGGCGTCCGTCAGGGCGAGAAGGCGTGGTCGCGCAAGCTCAACTCGCTGATTCGTCGCGACCAGGAGAAGATCGACGCGATCCTGGCCGAAGCCGGTGTGCCGATCCTCGACGACATGGGCACCGCGCTGAAGAACCTGTCCCCATGAACCACGTCGCCGCCCTTCTGCTGGCGCTGCTGCCACTCGCGGCCATCGCCGAGGTGCCGGAACCCGAGAGCTACCGCGAGGACGATTACCGCGCGCCGGTGCCCGACACGCTTGCCGGCGCCACCGTCGTCAGTTCCGAGGAGGCCTTTGCGCTCTGGCAGGGTGGCACGGTCGCCTTTCTCGACGTGCTTCCGCGCGCGCCGAAGCCGGAGAAGCTGCCCGAAGGCACGATCTGGCACGAAAAGCCCCGCCTCTCGATCCCTGGCGCGCTCTGGCTGCCGAACGTCGGCTATGGCCGCATCGCCGAGGTGACCGACGCCTATTTCCGCGCCGGGCTGGAAAAGGCCACCGGCGGCGACAGGGCGCATCCGGTCCTTTTCTTCTGCCTTGAGGATTGCTGGATGAGTTGGAATGCCGCCAAGCGGGCGCTCGAATACGGCTATCCGACGGTCTACTGGTACCCCGAAGGCACCGATGGCTGGGAGTTCATGGACTACCCGCTGGAGGAGTTGACGCCGGAGCCGTAACGCCCTGCGGCGCCGGCCTCAGTAGTCCGCCAGCCGCTTGCTGGCATGGGTGACGGTGCCGTCGGTGTCGGTCATCGTCACGTCGATCCCCCGCGTCGCCGCCGGGATCGACAGCGTGAGTTCCGGGTTCTCCGACAGCGAGATCGAGCCGGTGATCTCGGCGAACGGCTTGCCGTCCAGGTCGATCCCGACAGTCTCGACATAGCGCATCGGGATGAAGAGAAGCGTGATCTGGTCCATCTGCATGCCCGAATGGCTCGGGTGCGAGATGCCAAGGCTGAGGTCCATCTGCCCGCCCACCAGCCCGGCGAGCGTGTCGGCCGCGCCGCTCGCCGATCCGATGCCGATCACCATCTCGCCCAGCGTCGCCAGCGCCTTCTCCGGGTCTGTCCCCGGCGGCGCGGCGCAGGCACCCTGCCCCGAGGTCTTGACGAAACCCTCGGCGACGAAAAGCTGGCCGTCGGAGGTTTCGGCGATCACATGAACCGGCGTCGGCCCGTTGATCCGGAGTGTCGCGTCGAAGCGAAACCGTGGCAGCGGATCGGCAAGCCGGATCACCGCCGAGACCGGCATCGGGTTCTCGTCGAGGACCACGGTCACTGCCGCGAGGTTCAGCCCCGGCGGCGCGGCCAGCGCCACGCCGATCACCGTGCGGGCGTCGTTGTCGGTCCGGTAGGGCGCGTCGAGCGCGATCACGTTCTGGCCCGAATGCAGCGGCCGCTCCGCGTAAAGCTGGGCGCGGATGTCGGGCCAGCTGCCCTCGTCGGCCAAGGCCGGCAGGGCCAAGAGAACGGCGGCGGCGATCAGCAGGTGGCGCATGCCTCTCCTCCGGTGGTGGCGATGAACTGGCCGAAGGCGCGCGGCCCGTCGCCGGTCGTCGCCTCGCCAGTGACGACGAGTGTCGCGGTGTCGATGACGCTGAGCGTGTTCGAGAACCAGTTGGCGACATAGATGCGCGCGCCATCGGCCGAGGCGTCGATCCCTTCGGGATATTCGCCGACCTCGATCAGCGCGACGGGCGCGAGGGTCGCGGCGTCGAAGACGGTGACGCTGTCGGCATACTGGTTGGTGACAAATCCCCGGCCATTGGCGAAGGCGATGTCATAGGGCCGCTCTCCGGTCGCGACGCGGCCAAGGACGGCACCGCTGCCGGGATCGGCGACAGTGACGCTGTTCGATCCGACATCGGCGGAAAACACCCGTCCGTCGGGGGAAAAGCTGACCCCGAAGGGTCGTGCGCCGGTGGCGATCCGGCGGAGCGGTGCCAGCGTCGCGGCGTCGAAGATCGAAAGCCGGTCGGAATCGCGGTCCGCCGTGACGAGAAACCGCCCGTCCGGCGAAAGCGCGAGGCCGGCCGGCGCGGAGCCGGTCGTCAGGGTGCCGCTGACCGTCAGCGTCAGGGCGTCGATCACCCAGGCGCGGGCGTTGAACCAGTCGGAGACGAAAAGCCGCCCCCGCCCCTCGTCCACCGCGATGCCGATCGGGCCGCCGTCGAGCTGGAGCCTGCCGGTCAGGCTGTCGTCCTTCAGGGAAAAGCGGCTGACGGTCTTGGTTTCCGGGCTGACGACGAAGACAGCGCCGAGCCGGTCGGCGACGGCGAGGCCGGCCGGGTTGCCCGGCACCGGCAGCCGCGCCACCTCCTCCAGCGTCGCAAGGTCGATGACCGACAGGTCCGAGGACGACTGGTTGGTGACGAAGGCGGTCTCGGCCGCCGCGCCCGGCAACGCGGCGAGGCAAAGCAGAAGGACGGCGCGCGCCCTACTGGCCAAAGCGCGCGGCCAGCGCATCGAGCCCGGCCTGATAGACGCCCGTCACCGCCGCGATGGCGGCTTCGTCATTCAGCTCTGCCGGCGGGTCGTTGTTCGGATAGCCCCGGTAGAAGGCACCGCGCCATTCGATATGGCTGCCGCCCGTCGCCGTCGGCGTGACGGTGAGGTGGCTCGAATAATTGGTGACCGGCAGCACTTCCACCTTCACATCGGTGATCCGGTAGGAATAGGACATCTTCTCGGCATCGTACTTGTAAAGCACCTCAGAGATCGTCGGCCCGCCCTCCTGCCCGAGCGTAAGCACGCGGGTCGCGTCGATCGCGTTGCCGCCCTCGCCGGTGGTGGAAAAGACCGCCGGATGCCAGCTCATGTCCTGGAAGTTGCCGATCACCGCCCAGACATCGGCGGGGGCGGCCGCCACGTCGACCGAAAGCGTCAGCTTCTGCCGCGACGGCCCGTGCGCCAGGGCCAGGGCCGGCAGGACGAGGAAGAGCAGGATCCAGAACGGTCGGAGGTAACGCATCATCAGCCTCATGCCTTGAAGAAGTTGTATTTCAGGATGTAGTTCAGCCCGCGCAGCCAGCTGTCGTCGGTGTTCGAGCGGATATCGACGCTCTGCCCGCGGATCATCGCGCCGCTTTCGACCTCGCGCATCACGAGGTTCATCGAGAGGATCAGGTTCGAGACCTTCTGCACCTCGCCGACAAGCACGTAATCGGCGCCGAGTTTCGCGGCCATCCGCACCTCGCAGCCATTGCAATCGGCGGGATTGACGGTACCGGCGAGGTCCTCCGCCACCGGGAGGTTGGCGAGAAGCTCGAATCCCTCGGCGACGAAGCGGTCGCGCACCGCCGCTTCCAGAAGCCCGATCCGCGCGGTCTGGTCCGGGCGCTCGCCGTCATAGGCGCCTTCGGTCGAGGTGTCGATGAAGGTGATCCCGAAAAAGGCGACCCGGGCGGCGGGTCGCAGCGGGTCGCCATAGCCGGCCGCGCCGGCGGCAAGCGGCAGAAAGAGCAGCCACGCAAGGAGCAGTCCCGGTTTCATGGGGCAAAAGTCTAGCGCCCGCCGGCCGTTCGACAACTCCACCATAAGTATCGGTTTCACGACCAGTCGTGGCAGCGCATCCTTGACCATGAGATTCGAGGGAAATTGGGAGGTTGACCCGCGAATGCCGCTCTTGCGGACCTTCATCGCCGCCGCGTCCGCGCTTTTCGCGCTCGCCCTGCCGGCGGCGGCGGTCGAGGTGAAGGCGGCGGTGCTCCGGATCGACCGCACCCTGCCCTTGCCGATCTCGCGGCTCGACATTCCACCCGGGGACCTCGGCTTTGCCGGCGCGGAGCTGGCGACCGAGGACAACCAGACCACCGGCCGCTTCATCGGCATGGAATTCTCGCTGGAGACGCGGGCGGTGGCGCCCGAGGCGGCGGGCGACGCGCTCGACGCACTGAAGGCCGAGGGGATCGGGCTGATCGTGGTACTGGGCGACGGTCCGACCACGCTGGCGCTGGCGGACCGGGCCGGACCGGAGGTGCTGATCCTCAATGCCGGTGCCCGCGACGAGGCGCTGCGCGAAGAGGACTGTCGCGCCAACATGCTCCATGTCGCACCGAGCCGGCAGATGACCACCGATGCGGTCGTGCAATTCCTGATCTGGAAGAAATGGGCGCGGCTCCTCCTGATCCACGGGTCGCATCCCGAAGACGCGGCACTGGCGGATGCCTACCGTGCGTCGGCGAAGAAGTTCGGCGCGAAAATCGTAGAGGAACGGCTGTTCGAGGATACCGGCGGCGCGCGGCGCACCGATACCGGCCATGTCCTCGTCCAGCGCCAGATTCCGGTCTTCACCCAGGACACCGAGGACCATGACGTCGTCGTCGCCGCCGACGAATCCGATGTCTTCGCGGCCTACCTGCCGTTTCACACCTGGACGCCGCGCCCGGTCGTCGGCTCTGCCGGTCTCATCCCCGTCACCTGGATGCCGGCGCTCGAGGCCTGGGGCGCCACCCAGTTTCAGCGCCGGTTCGAAAATCTGACCGGACGCGGCATGCGCGAGGAGGACTATCAGGTCTGGCTCGCCCTGCGCGTCGTCGGCGAGGCGGTGACGCGTACAGGCAGCGCCGATCCGGCGGCGATCCGCGACTATGCGCTGTCGGAGGCTTTCGAACTCGCCGCCTTCAAGGGCCAGAAGGTGACGTTCCGCCCCTGGAACGGCCAGTTGCGCCAGCCGATCATGCTGACCGACCGCCATGTCATGGTCTCGGTCTCGCCGCAGGACGGATACCTGCATCCGGTCTCGCCGCTCGACACGCTCGGCCGCGACCGCCCCGAAACCGCCTGCACCGCCTTCGGAGGATGACCATGCGCCTTGCCCTCTTCCTGCTGCCGCTCATGGCCTCGCCGGCCTTCGCGAACAAGATCTACATCACCAATGAACGCGGCAATTCGGTCAGCGTGCTCGACAGCGCGACCTGGGAGAAGATCGCCGAATTTCCCGCCGGCAACCGGCCGCGCGGCATCACCATCAGCCCCGATGGCAAGAAGCTCTATGTCTGCGCCTCGGACGACGACACCGTGCGGGTCTTCGACCCCGAGACCTACGAGGAGATCGGCACCCTGCCCTCCGGCCCCGACCCCGAGCTTTTCGTGCTCGGCCCCGGCGGCAACCCGCTCTACATCGCCAACGAGGACGACAACCTCGTCACCGTCGTCGATGTCGAGACGCGCGCCGTCCTCGCCGAGGTGCCGGTCGGGGTGGAGCCCGAGGGCATGGCCATCTCGCCCGATGGAAAGACGCTGGTGAACACGTCCGAGACGACGAACATGGCGCATTTCATTGATACCGAGAGCTACCAGATCACCCACAACATCCTCGTCGACCAGCGCCCGCGCTATGCCGAGTTCACCGCCGACGGAACCAAGCTCTACGTCACGTCCGAGATCGGTGGCACGCTTGCCGTGGTGGACCTGACCGGCTCCGAGCCGGTCGTCGCCAAGAAGATCGCCTTCGAGGTTCCCGGCGTCCTTCCAGAATGGCTCCAGCCGGTGGGCGTGCGGATCACCGCCGACGATTCGCGGGTCTTCGTGGCGCTCGGGCCGGCGAACCGCGTCGCGGTCATCGACGGCACGACCGACGAGGTCATCGACTATCTGCTTGTCGGCCAACGGGTCTGGCAGATGGCCCTTACCCCGGACGAGGCCTTTCTGATCACCACCAACGGAAATTCCAACGACGTTAGTATCATAGACGTGAAGGCCGAGAAGGTGATCAAGTCGGTACAGGTCGGCGAACAGCCCTGGGGCGTCGTCGTGGCACCGGACTGAGGGCGGGCCGGAGAGGTGAGACCCGCAAGCCAGGGAGGATGAAATGGGATTGTTGAGAAACCTCGTGTTTGGCGCCGCGACGGTCGCCGGACTGGTTACTGCGGCACTGGCGCAGGATCTGCCCGAACTGCGTGCGGCGATGCTGGCGACCGGCACCGTGAACTGGGAAATCGCCACGATCAAGGACAGCGGCTTCGACACCGGCAACGGCTTCGAACTGGTGGTCCAGGATTATGCCGACAATGCCGCCACCCGGATCGCCTTCGAAGGCGGCGAGGCCGATGTCGTCGTCGCCGACTGGATCTGGGTGGCACGGATGCGGGCCGAGGGGCGCGACTACGTCTTCATCCCTTATTCCCGCGCCGTGGGCGGCCTTGTCGTCAAGGACGACAGCGGCATCGCGACGCTGGCCGACCTCAAGGGCAAGAAGATCGGCATCGCCGGCGGGCCGCTCGACAAGAGCTGGTTGATCCTGCGCGCCTATGCGCAGAAGGAATACGGCTTCGACCTTAAGGACGAGACCGAGCAGGTCTTTGGCGCGCCACCCCTGATCTTCAAGGCCGGGCTGGAGGGCGAGACCGCCGGCGCGGTCAACTTCTGGCATTTCCTCGCAAAGATGAAGGCCAAGGGGATGCACGACCTGATTTCCGTCTCGGACGCGGCCGCGGCACTCGGGCTCGATCCCGACACGCCGCTCCTCGGCTATGTCCTGAAGGGCGACTTCGTCGCCGCCCATCCGGAGGTGGCGGCGGGCCTGGAGCGGGCCTCGCGCGCCGCCAAGGACAAGCTCCTGACCGACGACGGCGCCTGGGAGGGGCTGCGCGCCGCAATGAACGCCGGCGACGAGGCCGAGTTCGAGGCCCTGCGCGACGGCTACCGCGCCGGCATCCCGAGCGGCAAACCGGTCGATACCGCCGCCGCCGACCGCTTCCTGCGGCTGATGGCCGAACTTGGCGGGGAGGAGCTTGTCGGCAAGGCCACGACCCTGCCCGAGGGGGTGTTCCTGTCCCTTGACTAAGGCCCCGATCCATCCGGCGACGATCCGCATCCTCTCGCTGACGGCGCTCCTCGGACTATGGATCATCGCGGCGGCGATCTCGGCCGATGCGACGATCCTGCCGCAGCCCTGGGCGCTGATCGGCCCGTTCTGGAAGGCGATCCAGTCGGGCACGCTGCCCTGGCATCTGTGGATGACGCTGACCCGCGTCCTCTGGGCCTTCATCCTTGCGATGTCATTGGGGCTGCTGCTCGGGCTCGCGATGGGCAGGCTGCCGGCGGTGGACCGCTGGCTCGACCCCTGGCTCGTGGTGTTCCTCAACCTGCCGGCCTTGGTGCTGATCGTGCTCTGTTACCTCTGGATCGGGCTCAACGAGACCGCCGCCATCGCCGCAGTCACGCTGAACAAGATCCCGTCCGTCACGACGATCATCCGCGAAGGCGCGCGCGCGCTCGACCCCGGCCTCGCGGCGATGGCGGCGGTGTTCCGGATGCCCCCGCTGCGGCGGCTCCGCCATGTCGTGCTGCCGCAGCTTGCCCCCTTCATTGCCGCCGCCGCCCGGTCGGGGATCGCGGTGATCTGGAAGATCGTGCTGGTGGTGGAGTTCCTCGGCCGCTCCAACGGCATCGGCTTCCAGATCCACCTCTACTTCCAGCAGTTCGACGTGGCGATGGTGCTGGTCTACGCGCTGTCGTTCATCGCGGTGATGCTCTGCGTCGAATGGCTGATCCTGCAACCCTTCGAATCCCGCGTCCGGCGCTGGAGGGGCGCATGATCGAGGCCGACATCCGCGTGAAGTCCTTCGGCGGCGCGCCGGTGCTGCGCGACATCCGCTTCCGGGTCGCGACCGGCGAGGTTCTGGCGATCCTCGGCCCGTCCGGCATCGGCAAGTCGACGCTTCTCAGGATCGTCGCCGGGATCGACAGCGCGTTCGAGGGCACCGTGGCGCGCCCCGAACGCCTGTCGATGGCGTTTCAGGAACCGACGCTGCTGCCGTGGCGAACGGTGGCGGAGAACCTGACCCTGGTTCACCCTAGTCTCGGCCGCGAAGGTGCTGTGGCCGCGCTCGCCCGCGTCGGCATCGAAGACAGGGCCGACCTTTTCCCGCGCCAGCTCTCGCTCGGCCAGCAGCGCCGCGTGGCGCTGGCGCGGGCTTTCGCCGGCGATCCCGAAGCGCTGATCCTCGACGAACCCTTCGCCTCGCTCGATCCGGCCACCGCCGACGAGATGCTGGCGCTGACCGAAGGGCTGATCGCCGGGAGCCGGCCCGCGACCATCTTCGTCACCCATTCCGAACCGGAGGCCGCGCGGCTTGCGACACGCATCTTGCGCCTCGGCGGACGGCCTGCGACCATCCGGCCCGACAAGGAGGCCGGATGAACGGGCTGGTGGTCGAGGACGTAAGCTATCGCTACGGCGCGAAGACGGCATTGGAGCATGTCAGCTTCACCGTAGAACCCGGTGATTTCATGGCACTTCTCGGCCCGAACGGCGCGGGGAAGTCGACGCTCTTCTCGCTCCTGACGCGGCTGCTCGTGGCGCCCGGCGGGCGCATCACGATCGCCGGGCACGACCTTGCCAGGACACCGCGCGCCGCGCTGGCGCGGATCGGCGTCGTCTTCCAGCAGCCGACGCTCGACCTCGACCTGTCGGTGCGCCGGTCGTTGCGCTATTTCGCCGGGCTTCAGGGCATGGCCGGGCGCCGGGCCGAGGCGGCGATCGACGCCGCCCTCGACCGGCTCGGCATGCGCGAGCGCGCCGGAGAGCAGGTCCGCGCCCTGAACGGCGGACACCGCCGGCGGATGGAGATCGCGCGGGCGCTGATCCACGATCCGGCGGTGCTGTTGCTTGACGAACCGACCGTCGGGCTCGATACCTTGACGCAGGAGGCGGCCGCATGAGCGCCTGGTTTATTGCGCTCCGTGCCATTGTCCTGCGCGAAGCGTTGCGTTTCGTCAGCCAGCGCGGCCGGTTCCTCGCCGCCCTCGTGCGGCCGCTGGTCTGGCTTCTGGTTTTCGCGGCGGGGTTTCGGGCGGCGCTCGGCCTTTCCATCGTGCCGCCCTACCAGACCTATATCACCTATGAGGTCTACATCGTCCCGGGCCTTGTCGGAATGATCCAGCTTTTCAACGGGATGCAATCGTCTCTTTCACTGGTTTACGATCAGGAGATGGGTTCCATGCGGCTTCTCCTGACTTCGCCGATGCCGCGCTGGTGGCTGCTTTTTTCCAAGCTCCTTGCCGGCACTGCCGTCTCGATTCTCCAGATCGCCGTCTTTCTCGCCATCGCCTGGGGTTTCGGGATCGAGATGGAACCCTGGGGTTATGTCGCCGTCCTGCCGGTGCTGGTGCTGACCGGGCTGATGCTCGGCGCGCTCGGCCTGCTGATTTCCTCGACGATCCGGCAGCTCGAGAATTTCGCCGGCGTGATGAACTTCGTCATCTTCCCGATGTTCTTCCTCTCGTCCGCGCTCTACCCGCTCTGGAAGATGGCCGAAAGCTCGCCGCTCCTGCGCGACATCTGCGCCGCCAACCCCTTCACCCATGCGGTCGAGGCGATCCGCTTCGCGCTTTATCTGCAGTGGAACGGGCCGGCGTTGTTCTGGACCGCGCTCAGCTTTCTGGTCTTCATGGCGCTGGCACTTTGGGGCTACGACCCGGCGCGCGGCATGACCCGGCGGCGGGCCGACTGACCCTCTGCCAACCCCGACCTTCCGCTATATTGCGTTGGGCGGGGATCCGTCCGAACCTGAGACGCGGTACATCCAAGGATGCGGTCGCGACCCTGTCGCGGAACAAGGCTGCACGCTCCCTGCCAAGGCTTTGCCGCATCGGGCCGGGCCACCGTTCTCCTGCGGACGGCGGCCCGGCCGCAAAGGCGGCCCTTTGATCCGGGCCGGTTCCGTGCAAGTCTGGCCAAGTCAGCGATCAGGAAAAGACCGCCGCATGGACCGTTCCTGCATTCCATCCCGCGCCGCCGGTGGCTGGCGATGACCCGGCCCGCCCCGCTCATCGACGCCGCCGCGCTTCTCGCGCGGCTTCTTGCGGCGGAGGATGGCGCGCGGCGGATCGTCGCCATCGCCGGCGCGCCCGGGTCTGGCAAGTCCACCCTCGCCGAGGCGCTCGTCGGCGGCGCGAACGCCGCACGACCGGGCTTTGCAGCGCTTCTGCCGATGGACGGCTTTCACTATGACGACCGGGTTCTGGAGGCGCGCGGTCTTCGGCCGCGCAAGGGCGCGCCCGAGACCTTTGATACCGGCGGCCTCGACCATGCGCTCGCCCGCCTTGCCGCCCGCGACGAGGCCGAGGTCGCCGTGCCGGTCTTTGACCGCGCGATCGAGATCGCCCGCGCCGGCGCGCGGATCATCCCGCGCTCGGCCGACCTCATCGTCGCCGAGGGCAACTACCTCCTGCTCGATGCCGAACCCTGGCGCCGGTTGCAGCGGCATTTCGGCCTCACCGTCTTCCTCGACGTGGCCGAGGAGGTGCTCCACGCGCGGCTGACCGCCCGCTGGCAGCATTTCGGCCTGCCGCCCGAGGCGATCCGCGCCAAGCTGGAAGAGAACGACCTGCCGAACGCCCGCCTTGTCCGGGCCGCGAGCCTGAAACCCGATTTCCGCCTCGCCGGCTGACGCGCGACCAAAAAAACCTGGCAGATCCATATCAATTGTGGACATCTGGTAAGTTAATGTTACCAATACCACGGGAGACGGGATTACCCGCATCGGCGGCACGGGCAATCCAGCGACAAGACGACCGGCCGCCGAACCTCGGGAGGAAAGCAATGCTGATCAAACCTACTTCGCGACGGGCCGCCCTCAGAACCATCGCGGCGGCCGGCGCATCGACGCTCGCGGCCCCTCATATCGCCTCGGCGCAGGCCGCTGGCACGACCTGGAAGATCCAGACGTCCTGGCCGGGGGGCGCGGGGCTTCAGATCTTCAAGGACTGGTGCGCGACGATCGCCGAGAAGACCGGAGGCGAGCTTGCCTTCCAGCCGTTCGGCGCCAATGACGTCGTCGGCGACTTCCAGCTTTACGATGCCGTCAAGAACGGCGTTCTCGACGCGGTGAACCCCTTCACCATCTACGCGCAAGGCATCATTCCGGCGGCGACGTTCCTCACGTCCTATCCGCTCGGGCTGCGCAATCCGCATGAATTCGACGTGTTCTTCTACGGCCTCGGCGGGCTCGAGATCGCGCGGGAGCTTTATGCGGCGCAGGGCATGTATTACGTCGGCCCGGTCCACCACGGCCCGAACATCATCCACTCGAAGGTGCCGATCAACTCGATCGACGACTTCCGCGGCCGCAAGATGCGCCTGCCGGGCGGCATGGTGGCCGACGTCTTCACCGAGATCGGCGCCGAGACCACCGTGCTGCCGGGGTCTGAGATCTTCCCGGCGCTGGAAAAGGGTACGATCGACGTGGCCGACTATGTCGGACCGGCGGTGAACTACGCGCTCGGCTTCAGCCAGGTGACCAAATACATCTCGATGGGACCGCCGGGCTTCATGTCGGTCTACCAGCCGGTCGACCTCATGGACATCACCGTGGCACAAAGCGCATGGGATGCGCTGTCGCCGGCGATGAAGCAATTCGTCGAGATGGAGACGCATGTCTATTCCGACATGCACCATGCCGCGATCCAGAAGGCCGACCAGGAGGCCTGGGCCAAGTTCGCGGCCGACGGCACCGAGGTCACGCGCCTCAGCCAGGACGACGTGGAGCTTCTGACCGAGGTCGCGGTGCCGATCTGGTTCAAATACGCGAACCGCGACAAGGACGCGGCGCGGGTCTTCAAGATCCAGCTCGACTACATGATGTCCGGCTCGCTCGGCTATGTGACGCAGGCGCAGATCGAGGGACTGACGCTCGACCTCTGACCCGCATGACCGACCAAGACAGGCCCGCGCGGGGTGTGCCCGCGCGGGCAGTTGCGCCCCGCTGACGCGGCCCACCCGCAGGAACCCGCAATGCCCCAAATCGACTTCACTCTGCCGCATTGGGCCTACTGGCTCGGCCTGATCCTCTTCCCCGTCGCCGGCATGATCCTTGCCCGCCGGGCGCGACCCGACCGACCGGGCTACAGCGTCCCGCTGGCCTATCTGATTCTCGTCACCGGCGGCATCCTCGGCCTGCACCGGTTCTACCTGAAAAGCCTGCTCGGCCTCGTCTATATCCCGATCTTCCTTTGCGTCCTCTGGGGCAACGCGCAGGAACGCGAGGCGCGCTCGGCCCTGTCGGATGCGACCAATATCGTCAAGATCGCCGAGCGCACGCTGGACCGGGAACGCCCGCGCCTCGCCACGGCGGAAGCCGAGATCGACCAGCTCCGCGCCGAGGTGGCGACGGCGGAGCCGGACAGTTTCGCCAAGAAAAGCGCCGAGCGGCGGCTGAAACGCACCGAGGACGCCATCGTCACCGGGCGCGACCGCATCACGACTGCCGAAGCCGAACTGGCGGCTGCCGACCCCATCGCCAAGACGGCGGTGGTCAAGCGCGCCTTCTGGGCCGATGTCGCGCGATACGCCTTCTACGCGATCCTCGCGCTTTTGGTCATAGATGCGGTGCTGATCCCCGGCCTTGTCCGGCGCGCCGACGCGCTGGTCGCGCATGAGGCACCGGAGGAAAGCCTGATCGACCCGGAGGCCGCCGAAAAGGCCGCGCAGATCGACCCCGACGCCCGCAAGCCCGACCATGAATGGGCCGAGACCTGGATCGACCGGCTGTCGCTCTTTACCGGCGAATTCGTCAGCTACTGGGCCGTGATCGCGGTCTTCGTCTATTACTTCGAGGTGATCAGCCGCTACGTCTTCAACTCGCCCACAAGCTGGGCGCACGAGTCGATGTACCTGATGTTCGGCATGCAGTACCTGATCGCCGGCGCCTACGCGATGCTGACCGAAAGCCATGTGCGGGTGGATATATTCTACGCCCCGCTCAGCCGGCCGAGAAAGGCCTGGGTCGATCTTCTCACCTCGGTCTTCTTCTTCATCTTCGCCGGCACGCTGATGGTCACCTCCTACATCTTCGCGATGGACGCGATCGCGGTGCCGTCGGGCAATTCCGTCATCTCGGACTGGGCGCGCGGACAGGTCGGTTTCGGCGAGATGCTGGGCGGCCTATCGCTGCGAGACTGGACCGATCCGGCGATCCGCTGGGGCGAGATCAGCTTCAACGAATGGGAAGTGCCGCTTTGGCCAATGAAATGGATGATGTTCGTGGGCGGCGTTCTGCTGGTCCTTCAGGGCGTCTCGAAAATCTCAAAAGACATTCGCGCGATCGCGAGGGGAGCCTGAAGCATGGGTCTTGATATTTCCATCGAGCTTCTGACGCTCATCATGTTCGGATCGCTTCTGGCGCTGCTGATGGCGGGGCTGCCACTGGCCTTCGTCACGGGGGGGCTGGCCTGCGTCTTCCTCTTCATCCTCGGCGATGCGCGGGCGCTCAACATCGTGCCGAGCCGCATCTTTCCCCTGATGACGAACTACCAGCTCTCGGCGATCCCGCTCTTCATATTCATGGCGGCGATGCTGGAACGGGCGGGCATCATCAACGACATGTTCGACGTGATCTACAAGGTGCTTGGCGGCGTGAAGGGGGGGCTTGCCTCGGCCACGATCATCGCCTCGACGATCCTTGCGGCGATGGTCGGCGTCATCGGCGCGGCCGTGGTCACGATGGGGATCATCGCACTGCCGGCGATGCTGAAGCGCGGCTATGATCCGAAGATCGCCATGGGCTCGATCATGGCAGGCGGCACGCTCGGCATCCTCATTCCGCCCTCGATCCTCGCCATCATCTACGCGGTCGTCGCCGAACAGTCGGTGGGCGAGCTCTTCATCGGCGCGGTCATTCCGGGGCTGATGCTTTCCGGCCTCTACATCCTCTATGTTACGGTCCGCTGCTACATCAACCCCGACCTCGGCCCGCCGATCCCGATGGAAGAACGCGTCTCGACCCGGGAAAAGATCCATCTTCTCGGCAAGATGTCTGCCCCCATCGCGCTGATCTTCGTCGTCCTCGGCGTGATCTTCTCGGGCGTGGCAACCCCGGTGGAGGCCGCCGGCATCGGCACCTTCGGCGCCTTCATCGTCGCGGCGATCCACCGCCGGCTCGATTGGCCGACGATCCGCGAGGCCTGCCTGACCACTCTGAAGGCCAGCGCGATGGTCATCTGGATCATGTTCGGCGCCACGATCTTCGTCGGTCTCTACGTCCTCGAAGGCGGCCAGCAATTCGTGCAGGAGACGATGCAGGGCTACGGGCTCGGCCCGTGGGGCATCCTGATCGTGATGCAGATCATCCTGATCGTCCTCGGTATGTTCCTCGACTGGGTCGGCATCCTCCTGCTCTGCGTGCCGATCTTCGTGCCGATCATCAAGTCGCTCGGCGCGGCCGCCTACGGTTTCGACAATACCGACGATCTGGTGCTGTGGTTCGGCGTGCTCTATCTCGTCAACATGCAGATGAGCTTTCTCTCGCCGCCCTTCGGCTACGCGCTCTTCTACCTGCGCGGCGTGGCGCCAGAGTCGATCCCGATGTCGGACATCTTCCGCTCGGCGATCCCGTTCCTCCTCCTGCAGGCGGTCGGGTTGGCGATCTGCATGCTGCTGCCGGAAGTGATCACCTGGCTGCCGGACCTCGTCTACCGCTAAGGGCCGCACGCCGGAAGCGCGACCGCCGTCCCGGTGTGGCACCGGGGCGGCACCTTCCCGCCTGCGGACCACGATGACGTATTATTTTCCACAAACCGGTTCTTGCTGTTAACCATTGTACCGAACACGCGGGATTTAACCCGTATGCAAACGATTTTCCGTTTGCCGCGCAGAAGCGAGGTTCGGATGGGGACGGATTGGGACAGCGTCGTTTCGGCGCGGCATTCGGCGAAGGCGCACAAACCGCTGGGTCTCACCCCGCCCGAGACGCACACGCCCTCGGCCTGGTTCCTCGGGCCGAACGCCGAGAACCTCGACATCATGACCGAACTGATCGCCATCGCCCTCGGCGACCACGCCAAGGCGCGCGAGGACTACATGACGGGCGACCCGAACATGGTCGCCGCCCGCGACCCGAGCTACGAGACGACCGTCGCTGCGATGAAGGAGAACCTGCGGCGGATCACCTCGGAACTGCGCGGCTCGATCCCGCTGTCGAGCCACCGCAACCAGAGCCACATGTACTGGGACATCACCATGCCCGGTGCGGCGGGCTATTTTGCCGGGATGCTCTTCAACCAGAACAACGTCGCCGCCGAAGCCTCGCCGGTGACGACCAGCCTCGAGATCCAGGCGGCGCGCGACCTCTGTACCATGCTCGGCTACGACATGGCCGCGACGCCGGTGCCCTGGGGCCACATCACCTGCGACGGATCGGTGGCGAACATCGAAAGCATGTGGGCGGCGCGGAACCTGAAGTATCAGGCGGTGGCGCTGGCCCGCGCGATCCGGGTGGAGCCGGGCCTTGCACAAGCGCAGGGGATCAATATCCGCAAGCCCGACGGCCAGTGGGCGCGGCTTCTTGACCTCACACTCTGGGAACTGCTCAACCTGGCCACCGACGACACGCTTTCCCTGCCAAAGCGGCTGGTGACAGAGGCCGGCGTCGACGAAGCGGCGGTGAAGGCGGCGCTCGATACCCATACGATCAAGGCGCGGGGTGCCGCGGCCTTCGATGCCGAGATGCTGCACGGCGCGGTAGCGGCGACACCGGCGATCCTGGTGCCGGCCACGGCGCATTATTCCTGGGTCAAGGCCGCGACGCTGCTCGGACTTGGCAGCCACGCGGTGCAGCCGATCCCGGTCGACCTCGACGGCCGGATGATCGTCGCCGCGCTCGCGCGGGCGCTCGACGCCTGCCTCGAGCAAAAGCGCCCCGTGGTTCAGGTGGTCGCGGTCATCGGCTCCACCGGAGAAAGCGCGGTCGATCCCCTGGCCGACATCCTCGCCCTGCGCGACCAGTTCGCCGGGCGCGGCCTGACCTTCGCGCTTCATGCCGACGCGGCCTGGGGCGGTTACTTCGCCTCGACTCTGCGCCAGCCCGCGACGAACAAGCTGACCCCGGACGGCGAGGAAACCGGCCTCGACGACACCCCGGAAGAGGCGCTGAGCGACCATGTCCGCGACCAGTTCGCCGTGCTGCGTCATGCCGACACGATCACCGTCGATCCGCACAAGTCGGGCTATGTCCCCTACCCGGCCGGCGCGCTTTGCTACCGCAACCGCGACATGATCTTCCTGATCGCCCTGACCTCGCCCGTGGTCTTCCATGACGGCGAGGCGCCGACCGTCGGGGTTTACGGCATCGAGGGGTCGAAACCCGGCGCGGCGGCGGTCGGTGTCGCACTTTCGCACATCACCGTGCCGCCCGACAGGCTCGGCTATGGCCGGCTTCTGGGGCGCTGCGTCTTCAACTCCAAACGCTACTATGCGGCGCTGACGACGCTTGCCACCCCCGAGGACGATTTCATCGTCGTGCCGTTCCAGCGGCTCCCGTCGGAAAAGGCCCACAAGACCGCCGCCGAGATCGAGGCCGAACGCGCATTGATCCGGGACCGGATCGTCCCCGGCGACAACCCCGAACTGATGGCACGCTTCAAGGCAAACCCCGAGCTTCTCGCGCTCTTCCAGTCGCTCGGCCCCGACCTCACGGTCTTTGCCTATGCGTTCAACTTCAAGGTCGAGGGCCGACTCAACCGTGACCTCGCGCTTCTGAACGAATTCAACAACACGCTCTTCCACCGGCTGAGCCTCGAAGTGCCGGAAAAGGCCGGCGAGGTGCCGACGACGCCGCTTTTCGTCACGAGTTCCGCTTTTTCCCCGGATACTTACGGCACGGACTTCGTGCGAAGCTTCGCCGAGCGCGCCGGCGTGGATTACGTGGCCGGCCAGCCTGTGCGCTTCCTCATCTCTACGATGCAGAACCCGTTCCTGACGGCGACGGCGGACGGCAATTTCATTCCCACGCTGATGACGGTTTTCCGCACCACGATCGAGGATGTCCGGAGCCGGATCATCGCCAGATACGACCTTGGGACGGAGCCCTGATCATGGTCCATTTCAACATTCCCCCGCAGATGAGCTACGACCACCCCGAGGTCGACAACCCGCCCTGCCAGCATGCCTTCATCCTTGTCGGGCTGGAGCGGATCTACGGCGTCCACATGACGCAATATCACTGCGAAAAGCACAAGTATCAGCTGATCCTGCATGTCGATCTGCCGGAAGAGGCGCGCGCCGAATACCTGCGCCAGCGCGACCTCTACCCCGACGACACCTTCATTCTCTGCAACCGGATCGAGGACAAATGCTCGATCCCGTCGCTCGGCGGGTTCGCCCGGACCTCCTTCACCGGCGCCATCTACCGCGGCTTCCGCCCGCCCCCCGACCCCGAGCCCGAAGGCTGGTTTCCCTGGAACGACAGGGAGACGCTGCCGGTCATCGACAAGATCGAGATCACGGTGAAGCGCGTCGTCCTCTGGCGGCCCTTCGCCCACCATGAGCCCGCCCCCGATACCGCGTCCTATTTCATGTGGGGCCACAAGGAACCCGGCTTCGGGCATACGCACGAAGCCCACATGACCAACCTCCAGACCGCCGAACTGCTGACCGGCCCGCATGTGCCGCCGCTCTACGGTCTCGACCACGACCATGTGATGAGCCTTGCCGAGGCGCCGGAATGGATCTCGGGCGAGATGCTGAACGCCGGAATTGTCGTCTCGGTTCCGTCGATCCCGCGGAAGGAGCCGGACCCCGGCAATCCCGGCCGGTTCCGCACCTGCCTCCTGCCCGAACCGCCCTTCGCCAAGGGCGACACCTTCGCGGTGATGTATCGCGGCATCCAGCCGCCGCGCCACGTCCGCGCCGGCCCGACCTTCCTCTGGGCCAGCGTCGTCAACAACAGCCCGGCGCTGGTTCCCGTGACCCCGAACATGAGCATGATCATTTCGCCGATGCCCGAAAAATACTGGCTTTAGGGGGGGACCATGACCGAGACCTATACCAAGGAAGACGGCAACACCGAGCTTTGGCACACGATCTTCGCCGTCGGCCATCCCGATCTCAGCGCCCAGCAGTCCTTCCATGCGAAGCTGCCGCGCGATCCGCGCTGCAAGCTCTGCAAGGCCCCGTTCGCCGGGCTCGGCGGGCTTTACATGCGGTTTCGCGGCAAGGCGCCGTCAAGCCGGAACAAGAATTACTGCAATGCCTGCGACGGCTTTCTCGATGCCTTCCCCGGCGGCGCCGAGGTCGGGATGTCGGTGCTGTTCGCCGACATCCGCAATTCGACCGCCTTCGCCGAAAGCGCCGGGCCAAAGGCCGCGTCGGAGCGGGTGAACCGCTTCCTCGACAGCGCCACGAAGGCGATCACCGACAATGACGGATTCATCCTCGCCTTCTACGGCGACTGCATCGTCGCGGTCTGGCCGCCCGGGTTTTCCGGGCCTGACCACGCACGGCTCGCCCTGACCGCCGCGCGCGCGATCTCGGCCGATGCCCGGGCCGGCGACGGCGCGGTGCCCGTCGGTGTCG
Organism: Rhodobacterales bacterium 32-67-9; assembly: GCA_002280515.1. GTDB lineage: Bacteria > Pseudomonadota > Alphaproteobacteria > Rhodobacterales > Rhodobacteraceae > Albidovulum. The sequence continues at coordinate 47,573 of NCEA01000022.1, read as the reverse complement.
GCGTGCATCTGGGCGAGGTCTACATCGGCACCGTGCAGGCCGCGCGCGGCCTTTTCCGCGACGTGTCGATCTTCGGCGTCGAGGTCAATATCACGGCCCGGCTTGCTGCCGCTGCCGCAGCCGGCGAGGCCTTGGCGAGCAAGGCCTTGACCGACGCGGCCGGTGGCGACGCCGGTGCGATGCGGAGCTTCGACCTCAAGGGGATTTCGCAGCCGGTAGAGGCCACGTCTCTCACCTGACGTCAGTCCCCGGCGATATCGCGCAGCGCCCCGGTGTTCCGTAACAGGATGCCCTCCGGCGTGATCTCGACGATGCCCTCACCGGCCCAGGCCCGAAGGCGTCGGTTGACGTTCTCGCGCGAGAGGCCGGAATATTCGCCAAGGTCGGATTGCGAAAACCGCGCCGAGGGCAAGAGAACGCCCCCCGCGCCTTCCGTCCCCCAGCGGTCGCCAAGACGGATGAGCGTGCGGGCAAGCCGCGACGGAGCCTCGGTCTGCGCCTGCGTCGCGAACATCTCGGAGGCGTTGCGCACCTTGCCGCAAAGCTCCGCCACCAGCGCGAAAAGCGCATGCGGCCGGTCGCGCAGGAACGCCGTCACGTCACGGCGATAGAGAAGAAGCCCCCGGACCGGCGTCGTCGCCACTGCATCCGCGCTGCGCAAGCCGCCGTCGAGGAGCGCGATCTCCCCCAGGGCTTCGCCCGGCCCCATGTGGTTCAGCACCGATTTCCGCCCAGAGAGCGACGTGATGGAAATCTCGATCACCCCCTCCTCGATCAGGAGGAGCGTGTCGCCGGGGTCGGTGCGGCTGAAGATCATCTGGCCGGATTGGAAAGACGCGCGGTGCGCAAGCGCCAGAAGATCGCCCCGATCGGTATCGGTGAGCGATGTGAGCAGAACGCTCCCGGACGGACGGTCAGGCGGCTTTTCCCCCATGCCGCACTCTCTCCCGCCACCGGGCGCGCGGTCAATATGGGACGGCACCCGTGCGGCAGGCACGGGAAGGCCCGGCGACGCACGATCGCCGGGCCTTCATCGGTCGGGGGTGTGGGAGTTAGCCCCAGCCGCCGCCGCCACCGCTGCCACCACCGGAGCCACCACCCCCGCCGCTGCCACCGTCGCCGCCACCACCGTTGAAATAGCTCGGCGGCGTCGAGGATGCCGGGGCGGCGGGTGCCGCCGGGGCCGGGGCGGGCGCGGCCGAGGGAACGGGCGCCGGCGCGGGCGCCGGGGTGTAGGTCGGCGTGTAGCTCGGCGTATAGGTCGGGGCATAGGCCGGCATCGCCTGCCGCTCGGGCTGCGGGGCCGGCACCGGAACACAGGCGCCAAGGGCAGCGCATCCGACAACGAGCAATCCGGTCAGGGAAAATCTATCGGTAGACATGTCAAAACTCACTTCTGCTTGATTGGGTTGAGGGTTTCGGGGGAGGTCATTCGGAGGCAAGCCCTCCGGCATCCTTGATCCGCCGGATCAGGTCGAGCGTCTTGCGCGGGTCGGCGCGGAAGGCATCCTGGAGGATCTCGACCTCGGGCCATTCAGGCAGAGGCAGCACGTCCTGCGCACTGCCCCCGTCACCAACGCCGCGCGACACCGTTCCTCCGGCGATCGCCTTGAGTTCGGCGCAGAACATGGCCGAGAGGTAGTCGTTCGAGAGACCAAGCTCCGCGCATTCCCGGGCCTCCACACCGCTCGAGGCGGCGATGAGAAGGACTGGAAGGAACATGCGGCGCATCGGGAACTCCGTGGCATCTGGGCGGTGGAAGGGCGGCGTCTTGCCGTTCAACTTGCCGTGAGAATAGCCCCTCGCCACGGAACCGGGTCGGCGTCGTTTAACTTACGAAGCCGCCGCAACCGGTTGGAAATCCTGTGAATTACTAGGGCGGATACCGTGCTTTCCGGGTCCGCCCCAGCCACAGGGAGGCTACGACATGGTGAGTTTCGACTATCTCCTGACCGCCGGGGTCGCGCTCACTGCGTTCATGGGACTTCTGCTTCTGCTCAAGCGCGTCCTCGTCACCTCGATGGCGATCAAGACGCTGATCTACGCGCTGCCGTTCGGATGAGTGCGATGGGATCCGAGGCCGCATATGATGCGCTGGTGCGTCACCTGATGGGGCCGCTCGTCGCCTATTACGACGACCCCTCGATCTCGGAAATCATGATCAACGGCCCCGACGACATCTTCGTCGACGGCAGGAACGGGATCGAGAGGACCGAACACCGGATGCGCGACCCGGCGGCCCTGCGTGCCCTCGCCCGGGTGATCCTGCAATATTCCGGCAAGCGGCTGACGCCCGAGAACCTGTCGCTGGAGGCGCGGATGCCGAACCGTTCGCGCGTCCACATCGTGCAGGACCCGGCGGCGCGGGCCGGGATCACCATCGCCATCCGCCAGTTCGCGCGCCAGCCGCCGACGCTTCAGGACCTGATCGACAGCGGGTCGCTGAGCGAAGCGGCGATCGACTATCTGCGCGCCCAGGTTCTCGGCCATCGCAACATCATCATCTCGGGCGGCACCGGCACCGGCAAGACCACGCTGCTCGGCCTTCTTGCCCGGATGATGAAGCCGGAAGAAAGGATCATCACCATCGAGGACGTGGCCGAGCTGGACCTCAGGATGCCGCATGTCGTGCAGCTCGAGGCGCAGATGCCCGATGCAAAGGGACGCGGCGGCGTGACGATCCGCGACCTTTTCCGCGCCACGCTGAGGATGCGCCCCGACCGCATCCTTGTCGGTGAATGCCGGGGCGGCGAGGCGCTCGACATGATCCAGGCGATGAACTCCGGCCATGCCGGCTCGCTCTCGACCGTCCATGCCGACGATCCGATGCGGGCGCTGTCGCGGCTGGAGACGCTCTGCCTCATGTCCGATGTCGATGTGCCGCTGATCGCGGTCCGGCGCCAGATCATCGAGGCGATCGACCTCATCGTGCAGGTCCGGCGCAAGGACGGCCGGCGCGTGGTGGTCGAGATCGCCGAAGTGGCCGGGGCCGGCGCCGAGGCGGCAGGATATGCCACCCTGCCGATCTTCCAGCGCGGAACCGGCGGCCCTGAAAGCCCGCTGGAACGGGTTGCGGCCGCCTGACCCGCACCTGTCGCACTGAAAACGACGCGCCGCGGCCCGGCCCCTGCCCGATCTATTCTGGCACCAGCGGATACGTGATCCGCCACGGGATAAAGGATCACCTCATGTCACTGGAATACTTGCTGTATTTCGCGCTCGCCCTCGCCATCGCGACGGTTCTCGCGACGATGGGGAACGAGATCGTCGACTTCGTCATCACGCAAGTCAAAGAAATCATGAAGTGACCCGAGCCATGCCGGATCTACCCAAATTCATCAAAAGGAAAAGCAACATGACCCTCGAGAAACTCCTGATCTTCGGTTTCGCGCTCGCCGCCCTTTTCGCCATCACCACGGTCGGCACCAACATGATGAAGGACCGTGGCACCGCGAACGACGAGTTCAAGCAAGAGGTCGACGGCCTGAAGAACGCCGGCTTCTGAACGCGTCTAAGGCCCCGAAAGGATGCCGTCATGACCCTGGAAAAGCTCCTGATCTTCGGCTTCGGCCTTGCCGTGGCCTCGGCGCTCGCCTTCACCGCGACCAACATGGCGAACGACCGCAAACCCGATTACGAGGGCTATCAGGAGAAGGTCCAGACCACCGTGGACAAGCTCAAATGACCCGCGCGGCGCTTCATCGGGCAATCGCCCGCGCCCTGGCACGCCGGCGCCGGGGCGCGATCGGGATCGAGGCGGTGCTGGCCTTCCCCGCGCTTCTGGTCCTCTTCGGCGGCGCCGCACAGATCCTGATCCTCGCCCAGGCCCGGACCTATGTCGAGATGGCGGCCTATGCCGCCGCCCGCAGCGCTCTTGTCTACAAATGCCCACCCTTCAGCCTGACCCAGGCTTTCGGCTCGCCCTTCGCGGCCGTGGCGACGTTTCAATGCACCGACGAGCCGCAGAAATGGCAGGACGCCGCGCGCTGGGCGCTGGGCGCGGCCGCCTCCACCTCCGGGTTTGCAAGCGGGCGCGGCACCTGCCCCGACATCGCCGCCGGCAAGGAGGTGATCCGGGGCACCGGCAAGCTCGGCGGCTACGACGAGGCCGTCGCCAACGCGCTCTGCTACGCCTACGAGCCCGGCAATGTCGAGGTCGAGGTGGAATGGGTGCAGTCCGGCCTCTCGCTTCTGGCCAGCGCAGATTCGGTCCCTATCCGGGCGCGCGTGCGCTACAAGTATCCGCTTTCCACCCCGTTCCGGCGCTTCGTCATGGACGGCAGGCGCGGCGACGGCACCTATTGGCGCTGGGGCGAGGCGACGGTGGTGCTGCGATGATCGGCGCGGCGTTCAGACCGCTCCTGTCGCGCCGGCGCCGGGGCGCCGTGGCCATCGTCGCGGTCGCCGCGATGATCCCGGTCACGGCGATGATCGCCGCCAATGCCAACAGCGGCCAGATGGTCAACGAACGCCGCATGACCCAGGACGGCGCCGATGCGCTGGCCGCGATGCACGGCACCTGGACGGCGCGGTCGCTCAACGTCATCTCGATGAACAATGTGACCGCGACGCAGCTCCTGACCGTCGCCATCGGGTCCGAGGCGCTGGCCGGCACCTTGCAGGAGATTCGCATCACCGCCGGTCTGGTCGACGCCTATATCATCGGGCATGGCGCGCTGCATTGCCCGCCCCGGACCGCCGACCCGATCTCGGCCGCGGCGATCGCGGCGGCCTGGACCACGCCGTGCATGATCAACCACGGCGCCGTGGCCATTCCGGCGAACCTCGCCCTCGCCCAGACCTTCATCACCGAGGCCCGCTACGACCCGAACCACGGCATCGAGGTGTCGCACAAGGCGCTTCGTGCCATCGAGGGGATGAACCGCGCCATCGTCGAACGGTTCCCCCGCGCGATGCGCGAGATCGGCGAGGAATACGCCAAAGAGCTTGGTATCGAAGCCTTCCACTTCGCCGATCCCTGCAATGGCTACGGGGTCAAGAATTGCACAAAAACCAATACCAGCGACGGCATGGCATTGCCGCTGGAAAAGGGTGAGTTCGAAGCGCGGAGCCAGTTCTGCGCGGCGATGCAGTTCGGCACAACCGCCCGTTTCACTACCTTCCGCCAGCGCGGCTTTCCCTTTGGCAAGGGGCCGATGACCTACGGTGGCGCCCGGTCGAGGCCCGTGGTGAAGGACCATATCAACGACACGACCCGGATCGGCCGCGACCTGAAGAAATTCAAGGACTTTTACGACAGCCCCTCGACGCTTCTCGGCGAATACATCCACCTCTGGGTGCCCTACAAGAAGGGCATCGCCCCGAACCTCTTCGGCCCGCAGCAGGCGACGCGCAACAACGCCTTCACCCGCCGCTATGACGCCAAGTTCGCGAGCCTCTGCCTCGTCGGCAAGGCGGTGACGGGGCCGCTCAACCAGCTCGTGCGGATGGAGATCGAGGCGCCGGTGCCGACCTTCTGGCAACTCAAGGACATCCCGCCGCTGAACCCCCTGCCGATCGTGCAGCCCGACCGGATGCCCGACGCCTTCCGTGTGCTGGCTCTGACCCAGAAGGACAAGGGCCGCAGGCTCGCCGCGCAGGTGCTGACCGAGACGGTGGAAAGCCATTTCGGCTATGGTCAGGTCGGGGTCTACAACCCGGACGGCGCCGACCTCTTCTCGCAGAACTGGCGCTACCGGATGATGCCGGCGACGCGGGTGGACGATCCCGCGAAGATGGCGCGCGATCTTCAGCGCCAGGCGAAGGCGGCGTTCCGCCCGCTGGCCACCGCGCTTGGCGCCGTGTCCAGCCGGGGCACATGGGGGCGGGTCAATGCGCATTGACCTTAACCGCCGGCGCCGCGGCTCGCTGTCGCTGGAAGCGGTGCTGATCGTCCCCTTCGCGATCATCGTGATGCTGACCGCGCGCTATGTCGTGGAAGGGATGCTGACCCGCCAGCAGGTCGCGGTCTTCACCCGGGCGAGCACGGTCAGCGCCGCCAGTTCTACCCTGCCCCGGCTGGTCAGCTGCACTGCCGACCGTACGCCCTTCGGCGCGAAATCCGGGGTCAGCGCCTCGGCCAACGTTACCTGCGCCGGCTACCGGGCCGAACAGGGGCTGAGCCGCGAAAAACCCTTTTTCCGCGCGCTGCGCGACGGCGCCCGGGCCTGGCCGCAGATCCTGCGCGATGTCGACCGCAAGGAGCCGGTGAACGACGTGAAGGGCGACGGGAGCGGGACGTTCCTGCTCTCCAAGCCATCGTTCCTGCAAAAGGAAGGCGCCGTCACGTCGCGCCAGACCTACATCAGCCCCGAACCGAAGTTCTGGGACCACGGCACGAAACCCTACACAGCGGCGCACGACAAGGTGATCTGGCAGGCCCTGCGCCAGCGCAACACCTACAAGCTTTTCCCCAATGTCTTTCCCTCAAGGAACAAGTGACATGACCCCTTTGCCTCGCGTGCTCCGGCACGGCCTGATCGGCGCGGCCGCGCTTTTCCTCCTGCCCATCGGCGCGGTCGGCCAGACGCTTCCCGGCCCGCTCCGGACCTTCGTCACCGACGTCGACCAGCCGCCGAAGATCGTCGCCGCCCGGCTCAGCGCCGATCTCGGCGGCGCGCTCGACCTCGTTGACGAAGGCGGCGTGCTGATGATGGCCTATGCCGGCAACGAGATCCCCGACCCGCTCCGCCGCTTCGTGCTGGCCGCCGTGCCTGAGATCGACGCCGCCCTTCTGGCGCCCGGAGCCGAGGTCAACCTGAGCCTCGCGCTGGTTCCGGCAGAGACCGGCACCCAGATGCGGGTGATGCTGAGTTCCCCCGCCCTCGCCGATCCCGGCGCGCTTGTCACCGCACTCGGTCCGGAATTGCCGAAGGGGGCTTCGGTCCTGATGAACGACGGCGCGACCGGCGGCTGCGCAGGCCAGGTGATCCTGTCGCAACCGGCACCGCCCGCGGAGACCGCACCGCTCTATGTCGAGCTGATGACGCGGCAGGGGTTCAAGATCACCGATGCCTCGGATGCAAGCACGTCGTTTTTTGTCGGACAACGCCAGGACTGCGCGCTCTTCCTTTACGTTCAGCCCGACCCCGCAGCGGCGAGCCGGTCCACGGTCATCGTCAAGTACCTGGAGGAGTGATGCGCAGTATCTTCTATGTCCTCGCCGCCCTGCTCGCCTTCGGCATGGCCTATTATTACTATCAGGACGTCGTCGCCCAGACCGCAACTGTGCGCAAGCTCCGGCTGGTCGCCGAGGACGGGCTGGTGATCCGCGCCGGCACGAAGATCGACGATGCCTTCATCGAGAAATACGTCGTCTCGCAGGAAATGCCGCAGCTTCTGGAGGCCGAGTTCCAATGGGTGCTCGATGACAATGCCGCGACCCGGATCAACCTGCGCGGCCGGGTCTTCGGGGCCGACGTGCCCTCGGGCAGCTTCCTGCAACGCGCGCAGTTCTTCGTGGCCCCGGAAAACGCATTTGCCCGTCGCATCCGCCCCGGCAACCGCGCCTTCTCGATCCCGGTCGAGGCGCGGCGCGCGGTCGAGAAGTTCATCGCCCCCGGCGCCCGCGTCGACGTGATCGGCACCTTCGAGGTCAGCCAGAACCAGTCGGTCGCGAAGCTTCTGCTCGAAGATATCGAGGTGATGGCGGTGGGCGAGATCGACAGCCGCGGCGAATATGAGACCCAGGACCGGCCGGACTACAACTCCGTCACGCTCCAGGCGCCGGCGGCAGCGGTGGAAAGCTTCCTCGCCGCGGCCGAGGATGCTTCGGGCGGGCTGACGCTGGTGCTGCGCAATCCCTGCGAAGGGGCCGACGACTGCATCGCCGAGAGCGTCGGCCAATGAGCAAGGCGCGCGCCCATCTCAGGATCTGCGACGCCTACGGCAACCGCCGCGCGGTCCTCCCGCTCGAAGAGACGTTTTACGAGCTGGGCGCCGACCGCACCCGGCGCGGAGAGCCGGGCTACATCCACCTTGAAGGCAGCGGCATCGAGGCGCGCCATGCCCGGCTGATGCAGCGGGCGGGCGAGGAGGTCTGGCAGGTCGTCTCGCTGGTTGCCAAGGGCACCAAGCTTGGCCGCCATGACCTTGCCCGCGACGCGGCGACGGTGCTGACCGACGGGACCGAGCTTTGGCTCGGCAACAACCTGCTGCAACTTCTCGACCTCAACAAGAGCGTCACCGAACAGGCCGTGATGCCGGAGCTTTCCGACATCGAACTGATGATGAACGAGGCGCTTCTCGACTACGAGGACCGCCGCCGCGACCTCTTCGACGGCGACGACCGCCAGCGCGAGGCGCTCTTGTCGGCCGAGCTTGACCGGCTTCTCTCGGTCGAACTCGACCTTGCCGGCAAGCCCGGCATGATCGCCACGATCAACCGCTACTGCAAGGAGGCGCTGCGCCGTCCGCTGATCTCCGCCTGCCTGATGAGCGGGACGCGGGGTGACATCGAGCTGTCGTTCTCGCAGCTGAACGCCGAACAGCGCGCCCGCTCGATCGAGCTGCGCGAGGAACTGGCATCGGAACTCCGGCTGGAGATGAGCGCCCATTCGACCGCCTCCGACCTCCAGCGCCTGCACGAAGGCTTCGACGCCGCCTACAAGACCGTCTCGGGCATGATCGGCGAGACCTTCAAGCTTGCGCTGATCCGCGACGCGGTGCGCGAGAAGGTCATGGGCCTCTTCTTCCGGCTCGGGCCGATCCAGTTCCTGATCGACGTGCCGGTGATCTCGGAGATCATGGTCTGCGGCTTTGACCGGATCTTCGTCGAGAAGGGCAACCGGATGTTCGAGACCGGCCTCTCGTTCGCCTCGGAATCCGAGCTGTTCACCGTCGCCGCCCGGATCGCCGGGCGCGATGGCAAGCAGTTGACCGAGGGCGCGCCGATGGCCGACGCGCGCCTGCCCGACGGCAGCCGCGCCAATATCGTCGCCGCGCCGACCTCGCTTGGCGGGCTCTCGCTGACGATCCGCAAATTCGGCAAGGGCCACTGGTCGGTCGCGGACCTGCGCCGCAACCGCGCCATGTCGCCGCCGATGGAGCGGTTTCTGGGCGCCTGCGTGAAGGCGCGCAAGAACATCGTGATCTCGGGCGGCACCGGTTCGGGCAAGACCACGCTGCTGAACGCGCTCGCCATGTTCGTGCCCGAGGGCGAGCGCATCGTCACCATCGAGGACACGTCGGAACTCAGGCTTCTCAACCGCAACCTCGTCACCCTGGAAAGCCGGCGGGCGAACATGGACGGGCGCGGCGAAATCTCGATCCGCGATCTCGTGCGCAACGCGCTTCGGATGCGGCCCGACCGGATCGTCGTCGGCGAATGCCGGGGCGGCGAGACGCTCGACATGCTGCAGGCGATGAACACCGGCCATTCCGGGTCGATGACGCCCTGCGCAACGACATCGATCAGGCGGCGCTCGCCGCCGAACGGGCGCGCAACGACATGTCCCTGTTGCGAGAGGCCCTGTCGCTGGAGACCCACCGCCTGAACGAAGCGGCCGAGACCGCCGGTCGCCTGCGCTTCGCCATCTCGGGCTACATCCCGAGCTTTTTCGAGGAGATGGCCGATCACGGCCTGATCGACATCGAAGGGTTCTTCGACACCGGGGGCGATCATGCCGATGCTGCTTGAAACCGGCCCCCTCGCCAATGCGCTCGCGGCCCTCGCCCTCGGGTTCGGGCTTTTCGGGGCGCAGATCGGCGCGCTGAACGGGCTTGGCTGGATCTGGGCGCGGCTCGACGAAGACCTGCGCGAGAAGGTGTCGGCGGTCCTCGCCTTCGCCTTCGGGCCGAAGGTCGCGCCGGTCGATACGCTGGCGCTTCTGCTCTTCGCCAATCTCCTGATCGGCGCGGTGTTGGCGGCGGCGGGGCTGAAACTGCCGTCGATCTTCATTCTCAGCTTCACCGGCCTCGCCGTGCCGGTGTTCCTTTACTACCGCGCCGCCGGCCGGCGGGCGCGCGAACTGGAGCTTGCGTTGCCGCTGGCGCTCCAGCAGGTCGCCAACGAGATGGCCGCCGGTGCCACGCTGGAAACCGCGCTGAAGAAGGTCGCGGGCTCTGCCCCGGCCCCGGCCGACGTGGAGATCGCGCGGCTCCAGCGCCGGGTCGAGGTGATGGGCATCGACGAGGCCTTCGCCGAGATGGCGCGGCGGCTCGACTCCCGCAGCTTCACGCTGACCGCCTCGGTCGTCCGCGTCGGCACGTCGAGCGGCGGGCGGCTGATCGAGGCGCTGAAGAGCCTGTCGCGGACCCTGATCGAGATCGAGCGGCTCAACAAGAAGATCCGCACGGCGTCCGAGAACGGTCGGCGCAACCTTTACCTGATGTCCTTCATCGGCCCGGTCGTCGCCATCGCCTCGGGCTTTGTCGTCGATCACGAGACCTCGGTTCTCGACGACGGCCTCGGCCAGTTGCTCGTCGGCATCGCAATTCTCGCCTTCCTTGCCGCGCATGTGATCGGCCACCTTCTGACAAAGGCCAACGTATGACCGCCCCCATGCTCCCCCTCGTCATCGCCGGCCTGTCCGGCCTCGGCATCCTGCTGATCGGGCTCGTCGTCGCCGATTGGCTCACCTCCTCGACGGCGCGCTTCAGCTCGGAACTGGAGGCCGAGCCGGTGCAGCGCGAACAGGCCGCACGGGTCATTCGCGCCATCGGCACAGCCTTCATCGGCCTGGCCGGCCCGTTCGGGACGCTGGCGGACGACCTCGACCAGCAACTGACCTATGCGGGGCGGCCCTATGGCGGGGTCGACGGGCGCCAGTATTTCGCCGCCGTGATCGTGCTCAGCCTGCTGATCGGCGGCGCGGTCGCGGTGTTCTTCGGGCTGAACCGCGCCCTTCACGGCGCCGGCCCGGCCATCGCCGCGTCGGCGGCGCTGAAATGGTGGGTGGTCGCGGCGCTCTTCATCGCGATCTTCCTCATTCTCGACGTTCGCAACTCCGCGCAGCGCAATGCCGACGAGTTGGAGCGCGAGTTTCCCTTCTTCCTCGACCTCGCCGTTCTCGTGGTTCAGGCCGGCGGCACGCCGCGCAAGGCGCTGGCGAAATATGTCGAGGCCTCGCCCGGCACACCGCTGTCGCGCGAAATCGCGATCACCGCCAAGGACGCGGATTCCACCAGCTTCGACGAGGCGCTGCACCGGATGGTCGAGCGGGTGAAGCCGGCCACGGTGAAGACCATCCTGAAAAACCTCGCGCAGGGCGAGAAATCCAGCGGCGAGGCCGAGCAGTTCTATTCCGACCAGGCCGAGGAACTGCGCTACCTGCGCGAAGAGATGGCCAACCGCACGGCGGAACGCCTGAAGACCAACATCGTGCTGCCGGTCTTCCTGATGATGATGGCGATCATCCTTGCCGCGCTGGCGCCGACCATCGTCTCGATCCGCAGTCAGGGGTTCTTCTGATGGCTCTTTCGCTTTTCTCCCCGAAGGTTCTCTGCGCCGAAGTGACCGGCGGCATCGACCTCGAAAGCCGGGTTCTGCTGACCGGAGAGCGGGTGACGATCGGATCGGCCCCCAGTGACAGCCTCAGGCTCGGCGCGCGCAATGTCGTCGCCGGGCACCTGACCTTCCAGCGCCAGAAGGGATCGCGGGCGTGGGAATATTTCAGCTCCGACCGGGGCCACACCGCCATCGACAAGGGCAATCCGCGCACCGGGACGGTAAGACCCGGCATGGTCTTCGTCCTCGGCGGCGAGACCCGCATCGACATCGTCAGGACCGAGGCGCCGGCCGATCTGAAGACCGACGCCAAGGCCGGCGAAGGCAAGACCGTGCCGCTGTCGGTCGCCCTGCCGGCGATGGGCCTGATGGTTGTCGGCTTCGCGCTTTACATCGCCGCGCTCGCCGGTGGTGGCACCGACCGCGCCGCTCTGCGCACGACGCCCTGGTTCGACGGCAGCGCGGCACTCGAACCCGCGCTCGCGACCTGCCTCGCCGCCGGCCTCAGCCCCGAGGCAAAGGCGCTGCCGACCGGCACAACCGCCACGGAACCCGACGCCCTCTTCCGCGCCGCGCTGGCCCAAGGGGCCGCCGGTCCGGCCAGCGCCGATCTTGCCGCGAAGGTGCGCGGCCTGATCGCCGAAAGCCACCTTCTGGCGCACGAGAACCGTCCGCTGGACGCGTCCCGCGCCTTACGTCGTTTGGAATACGTTTTGCCCGTGGGCAATGGCGACTGCCCTATCCTTTCCGCAGCCCGGCTCGATCTGGCGATCCTGGAACTCAGGGACGGGCAACGCTGACCTCATTCGCGGGACCCACCGATGAACGACACCGCCAACAACGTGATCGACGCCCGCCTGCAAGAGGCACTGTCGCAGTATTTCAACGGCGTGACCCTGCGCGAGACCATCGGCGATTGCGCCGTGTTCTCGGGCATCCGCAAGCAGAACGGCGCGCCGGTCGACATCTACACGCCGAGTTTCGCCGTGGCCTCCGACGACGCCGCCTGCGCGGCGATCGCGAAGGAATTCGAACGCTACGAAAAAATCGTCAGCCCGCGCCTCCAGTCGGCCGAGCGGCTGCTGGCGTCGCGCGGGTTCAAGAAATCCCCGGCGCTGGCGCTCCTGAGCTGTCCGGTCGCGGTCTTCGACGAGGCGTTCGACACCCGCGCGGTCGAGGCCAAGTTGCAGATCTTCGACGAGATCCTCGACGGGCTCGCGGTGCTGCACGGCGCCGAGATCGTGCACGGCAACCTCAACCCCGACGCGGTCCGGCGCGAGAATCCGGATGGCGCGCTGCGGCTTTGCGACTTCACCTTCGCGGGCGGGCGCACGACGAAGGTTACGCGGCTGCCGCCGGCTTACCAGTCGCGCCACGTGATCAACACCTCGCAGGCGCGGCTCGTCGACGACATCCACGCGGCGGGAATGATCGGCTACCGCATCCTCCTTGGCCCGCACGGCGCCGAGAGGGTGCTGACCGGCCGGGCAGAGGCGCATGAGAACGACGAGGTCGTCTCGGCGATCCTCGGCGAGGAACCGACGGCACCGACGGCGGCCGATCTTTTCCCCGAAGGCCATGCGAGTGCCGAGCAGATCACCCGGCTTCTGGCCCGGATGACCGGGCGGCTGGCCAATGCGACGGCCTACAGTTCGGCCGCCGCCGCGCTCAAGGCCTTCCGCTCGGTGGTGGAAAACCCCAATGTCGGAATCGCCGCCGAACCCCTGCGCACCAGCACCGCGCCCGCGCCCGACCTTGCGATGGCCTCGGCGGCGATGGCGCCGGCAGGCGCCTCCGCCGGCATCTCGCGCGTCACGGCGATGGCGCTTTTCGGCGGCTTCCTCGTCTCCACGGCCGCGGCGGTCTATTTCTACTTCGAGACCCGCGCCACCACCGACACACTGCGCCTTGCGATGCAAAGCCGGGCGGCGCTGGCCGAAAAGCTCGACGAAAGCCTCGCGCTCAATGGCCGGATCAAGACTGCGGCCCTGTCGATGCGCGAACCGGACCGGCTCCTGACGGAGGCGCGGCTGACCGGGGCCGCGGTCGCCTCGGACACGGCGGCCGGGCTTTATTCCGACGCCGGCGATGCCTATTCCGGGGCGGAAGCCGCGCTCAATGCCGACGATACCGACGCGGTGGCCACCGCCGTCGCCGCCGCGACCGACGCCGCCTCTGGCGCGCTCACCGCCCTTGCCGAGGCACGCGCCGCCGCGACTGCGGCCGAGGCGGACGCCCGCGCCGCCGAAGAGGCCGCCCGGGGCGCCGGTGCAGAGGGGACGAAGCCTTTCGCCGCCGCCGCCTCCGACAGTGCATCCGCGCGCGAGGCGCTGGCGGCGGGAACGCTCGACCGCGCTTCCGGGCGCTGGACCGCTGCCGCCGACGGGTTCCGCCAGGCGCTGGCCGAGATGCAGGTCGCCGCGACCGAGGCGCAACGCGCCGCTAAGGCCGCGAAGGCCGGGGCCGAAGCCACCAAGGGCAGCGCCGGTTACGTGCTGGCACTGGGGCTCGAACGGCGGGCCGATGGCGCCTTCGCGGCCAAATCCTTTGGCGATGCGGTCAAGCTTTTCAAGGCGGCCGAGCAGGCCTTCGCGGCGGCCTCGCCTGCCCCCGACCATCAGGCCGAACCCACAGCCGACGCAGCCGCGCGCAAGGTCACGATCGGCGAGCCGCCGGAGCGGCTGGCCGAGGCGGTCCGGCTTTGCCTCGACGCGGCACCGATCCCGGCATCGAGCTGCCCGACCGCGCGCCCCGCCGACGAGGCCGCGCGACCCGCGACCCTCACCCCCTTCACGATCGACGCGACCGAAGTCAGCGCCGCCGATTTCGCCCGCTTCGCCGAAGAGACCGGCTATGTCAGCGAGGCCGAGGCGAAAGCCCGCGTCGTCGCCCTGACCAGCAGCGGCGAGGCGCGGTTCATCGACGGCGGCTATTCCTGGCGCACGCCCGGCGGAAAAGATACGACATACCGCTCGGCACCCGACCTGCCGGTTACCAATGTCTCCATGAAAGACGCTGCCGCATATTGCGCCTGGGCCTCCGGGCGGCTGCCGACCGAAGCGGAATGGGAAACCGCCGCGCGGGGTGGCAGTGACGCGGCCTTCCCCTTCGCCGGCTGGTCGCCCGATGCCCTCGTCTGGCGCGGTGCACGCGATGCCGGAATGCGCCTGCCGCAGCCGGTCTCGGCCGCCGGCGCCGCCAATCCGGCCGGGTTGATCGGCCTTTCCGGCAATGCCCGCGAATGGGTGCTGGCCGAGGATGGCGCGGTGCTGAAGGGCGGGTCGTGGAACACCGCGAACCCTGCCGACCTCAGGATCGCGGCCCGGCTCGCGGTGCCGGAAAACGCCCCCGGCGTCGATTTCGGCATTCGTTGCGCCCGTGACCTGGAGGCCTGGAAATGATCCGTCGCGCGGCACTTTCCGTCCTCGCGGCGCTCGCGGCGACCCCGGCACTCGCGGGCGACCGGGCGGTGGTCGTCGGGATCGACGCCTATCCCGACCTCGCCCTCGCGCGTCCCCTGACCGGGGCGCGGGCCGATGCCGAACGCTTCCGCGATTTCCTGACCGGCGAGATGGGGTTCGACGCCTCCGAGGTGACGCTTCTGACCGACGCCGCCGCGACCTCGTCGGCGATCATGGCGGCGATCATCGACCGCCTCGTGGCCGAGACAGCGGCGGGCGACCGGGCGGTCTTCTACTTCGCCGGCCTCGGTTCGCGCCTCGCCGGGCCCGGCGGCGGGATCAACGAGGTTCTGCTTGCCCATGACGCGCCCTCGGTTCTCGGCAACATCCCGCGCGATGCGCTGGCCGAGATCTTCGATCTGCTGGCCGACCAGCAGGTCACGGTGATCGTCGACGCCTCGTTCCGTGCCGATGCCCGCGACCTCGCGGGAAGCCTTGCGGCCGGGCGCAGCCTGCGGCTCGACACCGCCGACCGGGCCGAGGCCGGGGCTGGCCCCGCGACCGACGCGCCCTTCGGTGCCGGATCGACCGGGCGCGCGGTCTGGAACGCCGCCGCACCGGGTCAGTTCGCCTGGGAATCCGGCGGCCAGGGGGTCTTTACCCAGGGTCTGATCGACGGGATCGGCAGCGGGGCGGCGGATGCCAACGGCAACGGCACGATCACCAATGCCGAGCTTCTGACCTTCCTGCGCGACCGTTCCGATGGCTGGTGCGCGGCGACCGCCGACTGCACGGCGGACGGCGCCGGCCTGACGCCGAACTTCGCCGGGCCGCTTCAGGACCTCGCGCTGCGCGCGCCCGCTCCTGCCCCGTCCGCAGCCCCCGTCCCCGAGGACCGGCCGCTGCCAACATCGACGCTCGCGCCGAAGGACCTCGACCTCACCGATACGCTCGGCTTCGTCACCGACCTCTTCACCCCGTCGAACGCGGCGCATCTGCGGATCGGCCTCTCTGAGGTCGGCCCGCTGAAGATCGGCGAGACTGTCCGCTTCTCGGTCACGGCGGAGCGGCCCGGTACGCTCGTCCTTCTCGACATCAACCCGAGGGGGGAACTGGCGCAAATCTTCCCTTCTTCCCTGTCCGCAACCGGCACGACGCGGCTGGAAGCGGGCGAGACGCTGACGATCCCGAACGGCAAGGGCAAGAGCGGCGCGCCCCTGGAAATCCGCGTGACCGAACCGCACGGCAAGGGCTTCCTCCTCGGTCTCTTCATCGAGGACGATCTGGCGCGCCTTACCGCCATCCTGCCCGAGAACCTCGCCGGCGGGCCGGTGCCGAATGCCGGGCAATACCTTTACGAGATCGCGCAGGACCTCTTGCGTCTACAGGCCGATGGCGCCGGCACCGCCGCGCCGGACTGGTCCGCGACCTATCTGCCCTACGAAATCCTCCCCTAGACGACCGAAGGAGACCTCAGATGCCGTTTCCGCTTAGCCGCCGCCTCGCCCCCGCGCTGGTGCTCTGCCAGTTCGCCGCCACCGGCGCCCTCGCCTGCGCCCAGTATGACGCTGTCGTCGCCGCCGTCGAGGCCGACGACGCCCCCCGCGCGGCCGAGTTGTACGAGACCATCGCCGTCGCCGCCGATTGCGACGACGCCTTGCGCGAATGGCTCGGCGATTACCTCGCGCGCGACAGCTTCCTGAAGGCGATGGATGCCTCGGTGACGCCGGGGGACCGCCGCGCCGGGCTGACCCGCGCGCTCGGATTCGAGAAGCACTGGCGCAGCTATGCCGAGCTGGGCCGGCTCGACTGGTCGGATCACAAATACGGCTCCGCCGCTCTCAACTTCCAGCTTGCCATCAACGAACTTGTCGACGGCGACCCGACCCATGCCGCCGAGACCTCCGAAATCGCCGAGGTCTACCAGATGGCCTCGGCATCCCTCGCGCTCGCCGACAGCGCCGTGGAGATGCCGCGGACCCGCAGCGGCGAGATTGGCGGCGTTTTCGCCACCTCGATCCGCGGTTTCAGCGTCGAGGAGGTCGAACTGCCGATCACCTTCCAGTTCGCCAGCACCCAGTTCGACGAACGCGGCGCCGAATACGCGCAGATGCTCGCCGATCACCTGAAGGGGATGGGCGCGCGCCACGTGATCCTCGGCGGCCACACCGACCCGATCGGCAGCGAGGATTACAATATCTCCCTGTCGCTCGCCCGCGCCGATGCGCTCGGCACCTACCTGAAATCGCGCGGTTTTTCCGGCGAGATCGAGACCGAGGGCTTCGGTGAAAGCCAGTTGCCGCCGGCGCCGCCGGGCGTGGTGGAAGGGTCGGAGGAACATTACCGCATCGCCCGCCGCGTCGGCTTCCAGACCCGCTAGGCCAGGACCATGCACGCGCCCCTCTGGTCCGTTCTCTCCACCGGCCTGCTCTGCGTCCCGGCCGAGGCCGGGGCGGGTCGCATCTATGCCCTCGTCATCGGGATCGACGATTACCGTTTCGTCGCCGACCTGCACGGCGCGGTGAACGACGCGAACGACATCGCCGCGGCATTGACCGGGCTCGACGCCGAGGTGACCACGCTTCTTGATGGGGCCGCGAGCCGCGCTGCGATCCTCTCGGAATGGCACCGGCTCGCCACCGGGCTCGCGCCCGACGACCAGTTGATCGTCAGCTATGCCGGGCACGGCTCCAACGAGCCGGAGCATATTTCCGGCAGCGAGGCGGACGGGCGCGACGAGACGCTGCTGCTGTCCGGCTTCGCCCCCTATGGCGCCGCCGCCGCCGAACGCATCCGCGACGACGAGATCGCCGAGTTGATCGCGCTTGCCGGCGACGGTCAGACAATCTTCGTCGCCGATGCCTGCTATTCCGGCACCATGTCGCGCAACCTGTCCCCGGCGCTCGGCTTCCGCTACGTCTCGGTCGGCCGGATCGAGGCCGATCCGTTGCCGCCGCCACCGCCCCGCGCCGCCGGGGCCGAAGGACGCGAGCAGGCCGCACTCTTTCTCGCGGCGGTCGACGAATCCGAAAAGACGCCGGAATTCCTCATCGACGGCAAGCCGCGCGGCGCGCTCAGCTATGCCTTCGCGGCCGGCCTTCGTGGCGAAGCCGATGCCGACGGCGACCGCGCCCTGACCAAGGGTGAGATCGAGACCTTCGTGCGCCGCAAGGTCCGCAGCGTCTCGCAAGGCTCGCAGCGCCCGCAGGTGGCGCCGGCGGGCGAAAGCGACCGGGTGGTGATCGCGCTTCGCGGCAATCCGACGCCGGTTGCCGGCGACCGGCCCGTGGACCTCGGTTTCGACGCGCTTCCGGCCGTCACGCTGTCGCACGATGGCGGGCCGGAGGGCGACCGGCTTCTGGCCGGGCTCCGCGGGGTGACGCTGGTGCCGCCCGGTACCGCCGCCGACCTCCGCCTCGAGATGGCGACGGGGGCGCTGCGCTCGATGGTCGGCGACGTCGTGCGCGAGGTGGCCGCTTCGCCGTCCCCGGCGATGCGGGTCGATGTACAGGCGGTGGCCGACACCCAGCGGCTGAGGGGCGCGCTCGCGGGGATGGCCGGCGGCCTTGACGTGACCTTCCTCGGCGGCGACGGGACCTACCGGCGCGGCGATGTGGTCACGGTGCGGGTGACGGGCCGCGAACGCCCGGGCTTGACGCTTCTCAACATCGCCTCGGACGGCAAGATCGCCTTTCTCTATCCGCGCCCCGACCTCGGCGACCCGGACCAGATCGTGGCCGACTCCAAGCTCGGCCTTGCGCTGGAAGTCGGCGCGCCGTTCGGCGCCGACACCGTGATCGCGATCGAGACCGACGCCCCGGCGCCGGACCTGCGCGAGATGCTGCGGCGCCTTGACGGGTCGCGCGACGTGGCGGGGTTCTGGGACGGGTTCCGCGCCTATGCCCGGTCGCTGCCTACCCCGCCCGGGGTCGCCGTCTTTCCGTTCCACACCGTCCGGGGGTAAGCCATGCCCGATCTCACCGCGTTGCACCTGCCGGCCTGGAGCTTCGTCGCCATCGCCAGCCTGTCGGCGACGATCGGCGCGATGCTCGCCTCGCAGTTCGACGGGATCAGGGTCGCGCCCAACACCTATCTCGGCGCGACCGCGACGCCGGCGCTCATGGCGCTCGTCCTTGTGCCCGGCCCGGTACCGCTCGGCTTCGCGCTCTGGAGCATGGTGCTGATCCTTGGCCTCAGCGGCCTCGCGGTCATCGACGCGGCAAGCCGCACGGTGCCCGACATCCTCACCCTGCCGCTGATCCCTCTCGGGTTGATCCATGCCCAGATGAACGGGGCCCCCAGCCTCGTCTTCGCCATCGCCATCCTCGGCCTCGTCGGGGCCGCGCTGGCGCTGAATCTGGCACTGCGGCACCGCGCCGACTGGCTCGGCGCAGGGGACGTGCTGCTCCTCTCCGGCGCGGTGGCCTGGTTCGGCCCCGCCAACCTGCCCGACCTTCTGTTCCTGACCGGCCTTCTCCTTCTTGGCCGGCTTGGCCTAGGCCATCTCGTCGATCTGCGCCCGGCGACCTGCGTGCCGGTGGCGCGCGGCACCGATCGCACCCTGCCGCTCGCCCCGGCACTCGGGGCGGCACAGCTTCTGATCTGGATGGGCGGACCGGTTTTCTGACCCGGCACTGAAGGAGGCCGGACGTGTCCGCAAAGCGACCCCCACCGCTTCATGTCATCGTCAATGACCAGGCCCCCTATGCCAGCTACTTGACAGGGCATCAGGCAAACCTGACGATCCTCGCCGGAGGACGGGAGATGATCGAGGCGGGTCTGACAGAGGCGGGCGGCGCGCGGGGGGACGGGCGCGAGAGCCTGAAACTCGCCTTCGACACGGTTGAAATCGCCCTCAGATCCGAGAACTGGTTCTTCGAGACGGTGCGCAAGAAGCTCGAAGAAACCGCACCCCTTGCCGAATTTCCGACGATCATGGGGGCGAACGGCCACGACTACCTTCTGCACTTCACCCAGTTCCTCTTCTTCCTCAAGGCGCTCGACTGCACCAGCGCCGACCACATCGCCGCCTTCATCGGCTCGCACAACGCGCGGCTCGAAGAGCAGATCGGAAGTCCGGACTTCTCGAAAAGCGAAAAGGAATACCGCAAGGCGATCATCCGGCCCGAGCGGCAGGCCAAGATCCTCGACACGATCCGCACCTTCAACGCACCAATTTTCGCGATCTACGAATACGGGCATCTCCTGATCGACGACATGTCGCCGAAGACGACCGAGAAGCTGATCGAGGACCTGCGCTACGGCAAGCTCCTCGACCGGCGCATCGACGAGCGGATGTCGGCGGACCAGAAGCGCATCCTCATCGCCTCGAACGGGTTCCTCGAGGATACCTATCGCATTTCGCTCCTGATGCAGCGGCGGATGATCGCCGCCGGGCTGAGCGACGCGGAGATCGCCGCCGCGCGTGGATGAAGGCGGCGTAGGGGAAGGTGGCGTCTACTCCTTGCCACCGTCGACCGATGCGCTGTGCAATGATACTTTGGCGCAAACCCATCCGCCTGTATGGCCCGGGCGACCAGCCCGGGCCGCGCCCGACCCTCCCCCCGGGAGGGCGCATTGGCGATGTCGCCCGCCGCTCGGCCGGCGTCCGGGACTTTGAGATAAAGGACGACCACAACAGGTGTGACGCGCCCACCCGAGGGTGGGCGCGGCCCTCTGTTGCGCGGTGCGATCACCAGTCCTCGCACCCGCACCACCGCAAAAATGCCCGCATCCTCGCGGACACGGGCAAGTCGGACGGGGGAGGGAAACCTCAGTAAAGATCGACGCGGAAGGGAGAGGTGGACCAGCGCAGCATCGCAAGCTGGACGATCCGGTCGAGCGGATCGGTCCTGGCGGGGCCGGCACCATGCGTGGCCAGAACCGCCTCCATCGCCGCCTGGCTCGACGCACCGAAGGCACCGTCCGCCTCGACCGCACCGCCAAGCTCGCGGATCAGCTTCTGCGCGCCGCCGTTCAGCGCCGTCTCGTTGTAACTCGCGAGCAACTCGCGCGCCGGCTTCGCCGCGTTCTGGTTGACGAGGGCGGCGGCTTTCGCGGCCAGGACGGCGGCGTCGAAAAGGTCGTAGCCCGCCACCCCTTCGCTGGAAATCAGGTAGGCCGCGTTGCCGCCGGAATTGGCGTCGCCGCGCTCAAGCCCCTCGCTGAACCATTCGACCGCCGCCTTGAGGTCGCGCCCGCCGGCGACGCGGCCGTCGCGGTACATGCGGCCAAGGTTGAAGGGCGCGTTCGGGTGACCGCCCTCGGCCGCCTTGCGGAACATCTCGACGGCGGCGGCATCGTCGACTTCGGTGCCGCCAAGGCCGTTCAGATAGACAAGACCCATGTTGTTGAAGCCGTAGATGTCGTCGCGGGCGGCACTTTCACGCAGGTAGCGCAGTCCGCGCTCGGCGTCGTAGAACTCGCCGTCTTCCTGAAGGTAGAAATAGCCAAGCTCGTTCATCGCGAAGGTATGGCCGACCTCAAGCGCCCGCATCATCAGGTCGTAGCCCTCGATCTCGATTTCATTGGTGCCGCCGAAGCGCATGAACTGCCGGCCGAGCGAGTAGAAGGCGTAAGGATCGCCCTTGTCGACACCTTGCGCGAAAAGCTGAAGCACCGCCTCGGACGCCTTCGGATTGGAAACGCCGCCGGTTTCCTTCGCTTCGTTCAGGATCGCGTTGCCGAGCGCCTGCCAGGCGCGGGTATGGCCCAGTTCCTTTGCACGCTCGAATTCGGCCTTCGCCTCGGCCGTCTGGCGCAGCGAAATCAGCGCGCGGCCAAGCTGGTAGTGGAAGCGCCCGTTGTCGGGTTCCGCCGCGACGGCGGCGCGGCAGGCTTCCAGCGCCAGTTCGGGGCGGATCTCGTTGGCGTAGCGCGTGAGGCCCATGCCGTCGGGGTCGAGGTGGTCACCCGCCTCGAAATCGCAAGGGTTCGGCTTCAGGTTCAGTTGCAGGCGCTGTTCTTCGCCGCCAACGCTGACGGTGATGCCGTCCTCGATCACCCCGTTTATGAGCGAGGTCGCGGGCACCTGCACGGAATCGTTGACGAGGATCAGCCGGTCGACATCGGCGCTCGACAGGGCTTCGCCCACGACGTTGCGCTGGAACCCGGTTTCGTCGGGCAAAACCAGGCGCCCGGTCTTCGGCTGCCTGACGATCGTCACGGTATCGGTGGGCGCAAGATCAAGCCCGTCGCGCAGGACGAAGCCGATCTTCACCTCGGGGACGAAATCCGCCTCCAGGACGGCGCGGGTCTCGGCCACCTGCACCACTTGGCTCGCCTCCTCCGGCGGCACGATGCGGGCAAGACCGCGATTGATCCCGCCGCCGGTGCTGCTGACGAGGATCGGTTTGGTCAGGGCGTTGCCAAGGCCGAAGCTTGCCGGCTCGACAAGGGTGGAGCTGTCCCACGGCACCTGGCGGCCATTGGTCCGCTCGAACACCATGCGCCGCACGCCTTCGAACACCTCCTTGACCAGCGCGTCCGGCGCGTCGCTGACCTCTTCGATCAGCGCCGCGGTGAAAGGGCTGTTCGTGCCCTCGCCGTCAAAGGCGACGGAGCCGGGCGCGGTCGAGAAGATCAGCATCGAATTCAGGGGCGCGGCCTGCGAGGAAAATCCGGTCCGCGCCTCGCGCAACTCGTTGCCGATGCGGGTCAGGACGGATTTCCCGGCGAAGGGATTGTTGCGGCAACTGTCGAGGATCACCACCTGAAGCCGCGCCCGCGCGCCGACGATGCCGACGAGCGAGCCGAGCGAGACCGCCTCGAACGGCACGTCGTAGATCGTGTCGAGATCGGCATCGACGGGGACGAGGTAATTCTCCGACCCGATCTGGAAGCCGTGGCCGGCGAAGAAGACGACGACCTCGGTATCCTTGTCGACGTCGAAGAGAACCCGGCGGAGCGTGTCCTCGAAGCCGCGCTTGGTGATGTCGAGATGGAAATGCACCTCATAGCCTTGCGCCTTGAAGAACTCCGCCATGGCGCCCGCGTCGGCATGGGCGTTGGGCAGGTCGGGGATCGCCGAATAGTCGGAATTGCCGATCACGATCGCATAGCGCCGCGCCGCGCGGGTCGCGGTGTCGATGCCGCGAAGCGCCTGAAAACCGGGGGCACCGCCCAGCAAACGGTCTAGTTCGCGCATGCCCTGCGCCTGTCCTGCGCCGGTCAGGCAAGTGGACAGGAGAAGGCCCGCGAGAAGTCCGGAACCTAGGCGTCTCATCTGGATGCCCTCCTTCCAGTGGTCGCGACGGTGGCCGGCTCCGGGGCCGTGGCGGACACGATTACGGGGCAGGACATCCTGTCATCTCCTCTGGCTGGCGTCGTTTGTGACGGAACGAGCCTACCCCGGCCGCGCCAGGGCAGCGGCTGCGTCGTTTACGATGCGATACGGGCGCCGCCCGCGTCCCTGATGCGCTTGATCAGCTTCAGCGTCTTGCCGGGATCGACGCGCTGGACCTCGTCCACCCCGGTCAGGTGCGGCGAAATCCCGGTGTCGGGGGCGGCATGGAGGGGGGCCGCCGAAGCGGCGGCGATGCTTGCAAGGATAATGACTTTGATCATCTGTTCACCCTGTCGATTGCAGGAAGAGCGAACGGCTCTTCGACAGGGACAGGATCGCAGGGACGGCCCGCGTCCGGCTGTGACGGGCGGCACAGGTGGGTCAGATTATCGAGATGCGGCGCGGGCCGGGGGCGCTTGCGGGGCCGGCCCGCCTACATCCGGCCCTTCCACGGCACCACCTTTCGTTCCACGAAGCGCATCAGGAGGTCGAAGGCATAGGCGATGGCGGCGATCACCACGATTCCCATGATCACCGTCGAGGTCTGCAGGAACTGCGACGCCGACAGCACCATGTAGCCAAGCCCCTTGGTCGCCGCGACCATCTCGGCGGCGACGAGCGTGGTCCAGCCGAAACCGATGCCGATCCGCATCGCGGTCAGGATCTCCGGCAAGGCCGAGGGCAGGATCACGTGCCGCATCACCTGCCAGCGCGAAGCGCCGAAGGAATAGGCGGCGTGGATCTGCTCGATCGCGGCGGATTTCACCCCCGACCGCGCGCCGAGGGCCACCGGGGCGAAGACCGAGAGAAAGATCAGGAGCACCTTCGAGGTCTCGCCGATGCCGAACCAGATGATCATCAGCGGCAGGTAGGCCAAGGGCGGGATCGGCCGGTAGAACTCGATCGGCGGATCGAAGATGCCGCGGACCAGCGGGCTCATCCCCATGGCGAGGCCAAGCGGGATGCCGATGGCGCAGGCCAGAAGGAAGGCGCCGAAGACCCGCGCCGTGGAGATCGCGACATGGTCGAAGAACGAGGTATTGGTGAAGCCGTTCTGGGCAATCTCGAAGAATTTCGTCACTATGGCCCCCGGCGAGGGCACGAAGAGCGGCTTCACCCAGCCCATCGCCGTCACCAGCCACCAGATGAAGATCAGGACCGCGATGGAGCCGAGCGACAGCCAGAGCGTATCGCCCTGCCCCGGCACCCCGTAGATCTCGCCGGGCTTCGTCGGCCGGCTCTTGCCGAGCGATGCGAAGAAACCGCCGGTCTTCGCGTCCGGTGTTTTCCCGGTCCCGTCGCTCATGCCACAGCCTCCTCGTCGGCGAAGATGATCCCCAGCACCTCCTCGCGCAGCGCGATGAACTCGTGCGAGGCCTTGACCGCGCGGGCCGATGCGCCGGCTAGAAACTGGCGTGAGAATTGCAGGTCGAAGCGGTGGGCGATACGCCCCGGACGCGGCGACATCACGATCAGCTTGGTGCCCATGAAAAGCGCCTCTTCCACGCTGTGGGTGATGAAGAACACCGACTTGTGGGTCTCGTCCCAGATCCGCAGGATCAGCTCCTGCGCCTTTTCGCGGGTCAATGCATCAAGCGCGCCAAGCGGTTCATCCATCAGGAGGACCTTCGGATCGCAGGTCAGCGCCCGCGCGATGCCGACCCGCTGCTGCATACCGCCGGAAAGCTTGTAGACCGGCGATTTCTGGAACCCGTCGAGACCGAGAAGGGCCACGAACTTCTCGGCGATCGGGTAGCGCTCCCGCTCCGGCACGGATTGCATCTTCAGCCCGAAAGCGACGTTGTCGATGACGTTCAGCCACGGCAGCAGCGCGTGTTTCTGAAAGACCACCGACCGGTCGGCTCCAGGCCCCGACACCTTGCGGCCATCCAGCAGGATTTCCCCCGAGCTTGGCGAGAGGAACCCCGCGATCAGGTTCAGCAGCGTCGATTTTCCGCAGCCCGACGCCCCGAGCGCCACGACAAAATCGTCGTTCTCGATCTCGAGGTCTATCCTCGAGAGCGCCGCGACCGGCGGGCGGCCATCGGCAGCGGGATAGACGACGGAGGCGTCGCTGATAATCAGCCCCATGCACGGATTCCCTTATCGGTTCGGTCCCGGCCGGCCTCATGCCGGCCGGGACCGGATCGGATCACTTCGCGGCGTCGGCGAACTCGGCGTTGACGAAGCCGGAATAGTCGTCCCCGACGGAATCGATGCGCCCCGCGGCCTTCAGGAACTCGGCCGTGCCCTTGACGGTCGCCGCCGCCCCGCCAAGCCAGGTGTCGCTCACCTGCGTGGCCATCGGCAGGAAGGTGAAGCCTTCGAGGATGCCCGGCACCTGCGCGGGATCGGCGCCGGTCGCGGTGGCGAGCGTCTGCACCTCGGTGCTGTCGACGGTCCAGGCGGCCGGATCGGCGAGATAGGCGGCGTTCACCTTGTCGATCGCCTTCAGGAAGGCGACGACCTTGTCCTTGTTCGCCTGGCCGAACTCGCGGTCGACCACCCAGCCGTCAAAGGTCGGGAAACCCCACTCCGCCGTCTGGTCGGCGCCGATGATCAGCTTGCCGGTCTTCAGAATCTCGGACTGCACCGGCTGCCAGATCCACGCCGCATCGACCACGCCCTGTTCCCAGGCGGCGGCGATCTGATCCGGCGGCATGTTCATGATCGTGACGTCGGCCTCGGCGATGCCTTCGTGCTGAAGCGCCCCCATGAGTGAGAAATGCGCCGTCGAGCCGACCGGCACCGCGATGCGCTTGCCCTTGAGGTCCGCCACGCTCTCGATCCCCGAGCCGTCGTGGGCGATCAGCGATTCCGCCTGACCGATCACGTCAGAGTAGGCGATGAGCTGAAGATCGACACCCTGGCTCGCCGCGATGGCGAGCGGGGAGGAGCCGAGTTCGGACAGGACCACGTCGCCCGACGCCATCGCAGCGATGACGTCGGTGCCGGCGGCGAATTTGCGCCACTCGATCTCCCAGCCGGTTTCCTGTTGCAGCGAATCCGACGATGCCAAAAGCTGCATCGGCGTCGGGTTGCCGAAATGGCCGATGATGATCTTTTCGGCCGAGGCGGCGCCGGCGATCATGGCGAAGGTCGCGACGCCGGCCATCAGATGGGTCAGTCTGTGTTTCATCTTTGTATCCTCACTGTTGTTAGCGTTTCGAGGCCAGCGGTCTAGGGTGCCGCCGCTCCTCCTTCCGCGCCATTCCCTTGCGCGAAATCCTTTATCGCGGACACGAGCACGTCAAGCGTGTCGAAGACCGCTGCCCCCGGCGCGATGGCGTCCGCGATCAGGGAAAACTCGGTGCAGGCGATCATCTGGACCCGTGCCCCTTCCGCCAGAAGCGTGGCGGACGCGGCGCGCAGCACCACGCGGGCGGCATCGGCGGGCCCCTCCGCCTTGATCCGGCGGATGGCGCCCAGCATAGCCGCCTCGTCGTCGGGATAGACCGCCGTCAGCCCGGCCGCCGCGAGAGCCGTGTCGAACAGCCCGACCTTGCGCACGGCAGGCGAGGCGAGGATGCCGACCCTGCCCCCGGCACGTGTCTCTGCACCGGCTTCGGCACGGGCGCGCTCCACCGCCAGCGCCACCATGTCGAGGAACGGCACCCGCACGGCGGCGCGGACCTCGGGCGCGAAATGATGCGCGGTGTTGCAGGGCATCGCCAGCGCCGCAGCCCCGGCCTGTTCAAGCCGGACGGCCATCGCGGCCAGAACCGGGCCGGGATCGACACCCTCCCCCTCGATCAGGAACTTGATGCGCGAGGGCACCTGCGGGTTCTGGTCGACGAGCAGCGGAATGTGGTCGGCGTCATCCCTGGCCGGCACGGCGGCGATGAGTTTCTGCATCAGAAGCACCGTCGCTTCCGGCCCCATGCCGCCGAGAATGCCGACCCGCCTCATACCGTTTCCGCCCCGGAATACCGGCCCCGTCCGCTTGCGCTGTCCCGGCCCGGCATTCTCGTCACGGCTGACTGGCCCCCCGCGCCCGGTCACCCTCGAGGACCGCGTCGTAGCCAAAGAGCGCGGCCGCGCCGCCGGTGTGGAGGAAGACCACCCGCTCCCCCTTCTTGTAACGGCCCTTGCGGATGTAGTCGATGAGGCCGGCCGCGCCCTTGCCGGAATAGACCGGGTCGAGAAGGATGCCCTCCAGCTCCGCGAACATGCGGATCGCCTCCAGCGTATCCTCGCGCGGGATGCCGTATCCGGCGCCGACGTAATCGCTGTCGGCCACCACGTCCTCGCGTTTCACCACGCCGGAGCAGCCGAGTTTCTCGGCGGTCTTCTGGGCCAGCGCGAAGACCATGTCTTCCTGTTTCGCTTTCGGCGCGCGAACCCCGAAGCCTTGCAGCGGAATGCCGGCGTTGATCGCCTTCAACCCGACGATCAGCCCGGCCTGGGTGCCGGCGCTGCCGGTCGCCGTGGCGATATGGTCGATGACGAGGCCGCGGTCGTTGGCCTGCGAGACAAGCTCGAAGGCGCAATTGACATAGCCGAGCGCGCCCGTCGGGTTCGAACCGCCGCCGGGAATGGTGTAGACCTTGCGCCCGGCCTTGCGGAAGGTCTCGGCCACCGCCTCCATCTCGGCATTCATGTCGAGACCCGGCCCACGCTTCTCGGTCGTGGCCCCGTGCAGGTGGTCGAGAAGGACGTTCCCGTTGTGGTTGTAGTTCGCATCATTGGACCCAGTGCGGTCCTCCAGCAAGATATGGCACTTCATCCCCAGTTTGGCCGCAAAGGCCGCCGTCTGGCGGGCGTGGTTCGACTGCGTCGCGCCTTGCGTCATCACCATGTCGGCGCCCATCGCCTCGGCCTCGGCCATCAGGAATTCAAGCTTGCGGGTCTTGTTGCCGCCCGTCGACAGGCCGGTGCAATCGTCGCGCTTGATCCAGATTTCCGGCCCGCCGAGGTCTTTCGTGAGCCGGTCGAGCCGTTCGAGCGGCGTCGGCAGATGGGCGAGGAAATGGCGGGGGAAACGGGCGAGATGCATCGGCTGGTCCTATCGACAACTTGCGTTATTCATATGGTGTCGGGAATGAAAAGCTAATGCAAATTCCAAATTCTCCATATAACATGCACATACTGCATGTTAGGTGCGCAAATGCGTCTGGAATGGCTTGAAGACATCCTCGCGGTCGCTGAAACCGGCTCGTTTTCGGAAGCGGCCGATCGGCGGCATCTGACGCAGTCGGCGTTTTCGCGCCGGATCCGCAACATCGAGGACTATGTCGGGGTGCAGCTTTTCGACCGCGCGCGCAAGCCGGTGCAGCTTCGCGCGACGACCGGGGACCAGCGCGAACAGATCGCGCGGCTCGCGGCCGGGCTGCGCCAGCTGGTCGAGGATCTGAGGCGCGGCGACCGGCGCGCCTTGAACCGCATCGTGATCGCCAGCCAGCACGCGCTGACCGCCGCCTTCACCCCCGGCCTGATCCGTGCCGTCCAGGCCCGCCGACAGGATACCTATATCCGCCTGCGTTCCGCCAATCTCGACGAATGCTTCGCCCAGCTTCTGTCGCGCCAGGCCGACATCGCCATCGTCTACAGGGTACCGGGGCAGGACCATCCGATCGAGGCGGACTATATCGAGGCCACGGCTCTCGGGGTCGACCGGCTGATCCCGGTCTGCGCGACCGGAGCCGCCGGGCGGATGCGCCATGCCGTCCAGGCGGGCGAACTGCCGGTCATCGCCTATCCCGCCAATGTCTTTCTCGGCCAGGTGCTGGAGCGGGTGGTCTTTCCGCAGCTTGATCCCGGCCTTGCCGTCGACCAGCAGGTCGAAACCGCGCTCACTCTCGCGGCGGTCGAACTCGCGGCGGAGGAACTGGGCGTCGCCTGGGTGCCGGCCTCGCTGTCCAGTCGCTACGTGGCGGCAGGCACGCTCTGCGACCTTACCGACCAACTGCCCGCCTGCGATCTCCTGATCACGGCGGTGCGGCTCGCCGGGGCGTCGGGTTCCACCGAGGCCGGCGTCTGGGATCTGCTTGCCGCCCATCGCGGGGCTTGAGCGGCCCCGCCCCGGACAACGGTGCCCGATCCGGCCGGATCAGGACCGCCCGTGGTACTTGGCATCCACCTCGTTGATCGCCGCCACATTGCCGGCCGAGCGGCCCTTTTCGTCGAACGTCTCCTTCAGGAAGGCATCGGCGATCGCTTTCGCAAGCTCGGGTCCGATCACCCGCGCGCCCATGGTGATGATCTGGGCGTTGTTCGACAGCGCCGCGCGTTCGGCGGAATAGGTGTCGTGGCACAGCGCGGCACGGATGCCCGGCACCTTGTTGGCCGCGATCGACACGCCGATTCCGGTGCCGCAGACCAGTATCGCGCGGTCGTACTCGCCGGCCATCACCGCCGTGGCGACGCGGTCCGAGAGGTTGGCGTAGAAGGCGTCCGGCCCCGCATCGGTGCGCGACACATGCGCGACCTCGAACCTTCCCTTGAGATGGTCGGCGAGAATGCCCGCCAGCCCTTCACCGGCGCTGTCCCCTGCAATTGCGATCTTCATGTCATGTCCTTTCCCTTGCCCGAGGATATTGCTGTCAAAGCGCCGCCGAGACGCGCGCGAGGATATCGAGATAACCGGCGACATCCCAGGCGGAGCGACCGATGAAAAGCCCGTCGACATGCGGACAGGCGATCAGGTCGGCCGCGTTGCCGGGATTGACCGAGCCGCCGTAGAGACAGGGGATGCGGCGGCCGAGAATCCCTTCCGCCACCGCGATGATATTCGCCTGCCGCGCGTCGGCATAGTCGGCGCTCGCGGGACTCCCGTGTTCTCCGATGGCCCAGACCGGCTCGTAGGCCAAGAGGACCGGCGCGGCCTTCTGGGCACCGCCCAGCCGGCCGAGGGCGCCTTCCACTTCGCGCGCCAGCACCGCGTCGGCGCGGCCGCTTTCGCGGTCGGCCAGCGTTTCGCCGATGCAGATCAGCGGGATCAGTCCGTGGCGCACTGCGGCCTCGACCTTCATGCCGACCGTCTCGTCGGTCTCGCCGAAATGCGCGCGCCGCTCGGAATGGCCAAGCTCGACCATGTCGAGCCCGCAATCCACCAGCATCGGCGCCGAAATCTCGCCGGTCCAGGCGCCCTTGTCGGCCCAGTGCATGTTCTGCGCGCCGACCTTGACCGAGCTTTCCGCCAGCCGCGCCTTGACCTCGCGCACGGCGGTAAACGGCGGGATCACGAAACGCTGGATGCGAGGGTCGCGCCCCGTCTCGGCACCGGCCAGACCGTCGGCGAAGGCCATTGCCTCGGCCAGCGTCTTGTTCATCTTCCAGCTCGTGCCGACCCAGACCTGCGGTTCCATGCTCATTCCCCGTTCCCCGCGACGACGATGCGCACCTTCGCGTCGATCAGCGGTGCCGCCTGATCGGGCGCAAGCGGCGCGTCGGTGATGACAGTATCGAACCGGCCGAGATCGCTCAGCCGGTGCAGGGCCGTGCGCCCGAATTTCCGCCGCTCGGCCAGCAGCACCGCCCGCGCGGCGCCGTCGATCATCCCACGCTTCGACCGCACGACCTCCTGATCCATATGGTAGCACACGGTCCCGGAAATCGCCGGCGTGGAGAGGAAGGCGATGTCGGCCCGCAGCCGGCCTAGGGCCTCTTCGGTAACAATGCCGAAGAAGCCGTTGAACTTGCGGCTGTAGGTGCCGCCGAGCGCCAGGAGCGTGATGCCGGGCGCGTCGGTCAGCGCCTCGATCGCGGCAAGGTTGTTGGTGATCACCGTCAGCGGGCGCTTTTCGGGCAGCATCTCGGCCAGAACGCTGGCGGTGGTGCCGTCATTGACCAGTACGGTCATCCCCGGCTCCACCATCTCCAGCGCGGCGCGGGCGAGCCGGCGCTTGGCCTCGGTGTCGCGGCGGGCGCGGTAGCGGAAATCGCTTTCGAATTGCAGGCTGGTCTCGATCGAGGCCCCGCCGCGCACCTTGCGCAGCATCCCCGCGCCTTCAAGGTCGTCAAGGTCGCGGTGGATCGTCATCTTCGACACGCCGAAGCGCGCCGCGAGATCGTCGAGCCCGACGGTCCCCTGCTCGATCAGCAGGTCGATGATTTGCTGGCGGCGGTTTTCGAGCTTCATGTCCAGCCTCTGGAGATGGGCAAAACATAACAGGTCCAACCGCAAAAGCAACATTTATGATGTGATTTTGAGTTTCAATCTTGTGATTTTTCCGATTTTGGCATAGGCAATCCCGGCACCGAGGAGGACACGATGCCCGACCGAACGCCCGCCATGCCCGACACCGCACTCGCCAACTGCATCCGCGCGCTTGCCATTGACGCCGTCGAGGCCGCGAAGTCCGGCCATCCCGGCGCGCCGATGGGCATGGCTGATGCCGCCACAATCCTCTTTGCCCGCCACCTGAAATTCGATGCTGCTCTACGCGCTTTTGCATCTGACCGGGTCGCCCGACATGACGATGGACGAATTGCGCACCTTCCGGCAATGGGGATCGCGCACCGCCGGGCATCCCGAATTCGGCCATGCCAAGGGGATCGAGACCACGACCGGGCCGCTGGGTCAGGGGCTGGCGAACGCGGTCGGCATGGCGATGGCCGAACGGATTCTCGGGGCCGAGTTCGGCGCCGGTCTCGTCGATCACCGGACCTGGGTCTTCGTCGGCGACGGCTGCCTTCAGGAAGGCATCGGGCAAGAGGCGATCAGCCTTGCCGGGCACCTGAAGCTCGGCAAGCTCAAGGTGCTTTACGACGACAATTCCATCACCATCGACGGCGCCACCTCGGTCTCCTTCTCCGAGGACGTCCCGGCCCGGTTCCGCGCCTGCGGCTGGCATGTGGTCAAGGCGGACGGCCACGACCTCGCCGCCATCGACGCCGCGCTGGCCGAGGCGGCCTCGGTCACCGACCGGCCGAGCCTGATCGCGCTGAAGACGGTGATCGGCTACGGCGCGCCGAAGAAGGCCGGCAGCGCGGCCGCGCATGGCGCCCCCCTCGGGGCGGCGGAGGCGGCGGCGGCGAAAGAGGCGCTCGGCTGGGCCCATCCGCCGTTCGAGATCCCGGCAGAGCTTCTCGCCCGCTGGCGCGCCATCGGCAGTCGCGGCGCGGCAGCCCGCGCTTCATGGGAAGACCGCCTCGCGGCCGACCCGAAGGGCGCCGACCTGACCGCCCGGCTTGCCGGCGGCGAGCCCGCCGGGCTGAAGCCCGCGTTCAAGTCCGCCCGCGACGCGCTTTTCGCCAGTCCCCAGACCGTCGCGACCCGCCGCGCCAGCCAGATCGCGCTTGAAACGCTCACAGCGGCGTTGCCGGAACTCATCGGCGGCTCGGCCGACCTCACGGGGTCGAATCTGACGCGGGTGCCGGCGGTGGAGCCGGCCTTCACCCCCGACCACCCCGGCCGCTACATCGGCTACGGGGTGCGCGAATTCGGCATGGCGGCGGCGATGAACGGCATGGCGCTCCATGGCGGGATCATCCCCTACGGCGGCACCTTCCTCGTCTTCTCTGACTATGCGCGCAACGCGATCCGGCTGGCGGCATTGATGGGGGTCGGCACGATCCATGTGATGACGCATGACAGTATCGGCCTGGGCGAGGATGGCCCGACCCACCAGCCGGTCGAACATCTGGCGAGCCTGCGCGCCATCCCGAACCTTCTGGTGTTCCGCCCCGCCGACGCGGTCGAGACGCTGGAATGCTGGGAGATCGCGATCAGGAACCGCAAGCGCCCCTCGGTTCTGGCGCTGTCGCGACAGGCGGTGCCGCAGTTGCGGGGTGGCCGGCCGGCTGTCGATGCACCGAACATGTCCGCCCACGGCGCCTATGTGATCCGCTCCTTCGGTGCCGCGCGCGACATCACCCTGCTGGCCACCGGCACGGAAGTGTCGCTCGCAGTCGAGGCGGCCGAGGCGCTGGCCGCCGAGGGGCTCGGCGTCGCCGTCGTCTCGATGCCGAGTTGGGAGCTTTTCGAGGAACAGCCCGCAGAGTACCGCCGCCGCACGCTTGGAACCGCGCCGCGCCTCGCGGTCGAGGCGGCCGGAAAATTCGGCTGGACCCGTTACGTCGCCAGCGAGGACGACGTGATCGGCATGACCGGCTTCGGCGCCTCGGCCCCGGCCGAGGTGCTTTACCAGAAATTCGGCATCACAAAGGACGCCATCATCGCCCGCGCCCGCACGCTGACGGGCAAGTAAGGAGACAGGCATGAAATTCTTCGCAGACACCGCCGTCGTGGCCGAGATCGAGGAGCTGAACAGCTACGGGCTGCTCGACGGGGTGACGACCAATCCGAGCCTGATTGCCAAGTCGGGGCGCGACTTCAAGGAAGTCGTCGCCGAGATCTGCGCGCTGATCGAGGGGCCGGTCTCGGCCGAAGTGGCGGCGACGGACTTTGCCGGGATGGTGGCCGAAGGCGCGCATCTGGCGAAGATCGCCGCGAACGTCGTGATCAAGCTGCCGCTGACGCTCGACGGGCTGAAGGCCTGCCGCCACTTCGCCGCGAAGGGCATCAAGACCAACGTGACGCTCTGCTTTTCCGCCAATCAGGCGCTCTTGGCCGCGAAGGCCGGGGCGACCTATGTGTCGCCTTTCGTCGGGCGGCTCGACGACATCAACATCGACGGGATGGAGCTGATCCGCGAAATCCGGGTGATCTTCGACAATTACGGGTTCGAGACCGAGATCCTTGCCGCCTCGGTGCGCAGCGCCAACCATGTGAAGGACGCGGCCCTTGCCGGGGCCGACGTGGCGACGGTGCCGGCAGCGGTAATCAAGGGGCTTGCCGCGCATGTCCTGACCGACAAGGGTCTGGCGCAGTTCGCGAAGGACTGGGCGGCGACGGGTCAGAGCATTCTCTGACTCGCAACCGGGGGCCTCAGGCCGCCCCTGCCGGCGACCATTCCCCCGCGAGCACCGCGACGATCATTGCAGCCGAGACCGCGCCGGGGTCTTTGTGGCCCCGGCTCCGCTCGCCAAGCCGCGCGGCCCGACCGAGCGTCGCGACCATATCGGCCGTCGCCGCGGCGCCAGCCTCGGCGGCGGCGGCGATGGCGCGCAGGTCCGCGCCGCGCAAGGCGGCCCCGGCGGCGGGCGCCCAGGCGTCGATCATTGTCTTCTGCCCGGGTTCAGCCTTGCCGCGCGCCGCGATCCCCTCGGCCATCGCTGCGATCAGCGCCGGGGTTTCCGCGACCGGGATCGCCGCGCGCGGCCCCGCCACCTTCCCCGCCCGAAGGAAGGCGGTGGCATAGAGCGGGCCGGAGGAGGCGCCGACGGCGTTGAGGAAGGCTTTCGCCGCCGCGTTGAACACGTCCTGAAGCGTGGCGTCCGGCGTCAGCGCCGCCGTGGCGCCCGCCGCCGCCGCCATCCCCTGCTCCATCGCGATGCCGTGGTCGGCGTCGCCGATCACACCGTCGAGCCGGCAGAGAGCGTCGCGTTCCGCCCGCATCCGGTCGGCGAGGACGGCGAAGGTGGCGACCAGCCCGGCGCTCGTCAGCTCCGCCATCTCAGCCTCCGTGCCGGAACATCGCGCAATCGCAGGGATGGTCGATCATCCGCTGCAACTCGTCGTCGAGATGCATCACCGTGATCGAGGCGCCGGCCATGTCGAGCGAGGTGCAATAGGGGCCGACCAGCGCATGGTGAACCGTCAGCCCCGCCGTCGCCAGCCGGACGGCGACGCGGGCGTAAATGATGTAAAGCTCCATCAGCGGCGTCGCGCCGAGCGAGTTGACCAGCACCGCGACCCTATCGCCCGGCTTGGCCGCCATTTCGGCAAGGATCGCATCCATGATCTCGTCCGTCACCGCGTCGGCGGGGCGCAGCGCCTCGCGCCGGATACCGGGTTCGCCGTGGATGCCCATGCCGATTTCCATCTCGCCTGCCGGCAGATCGAAATTCGGCCGCCGGGTCTGCGGCAGCGAACAGGCCGAGAGCGCCACGCCCATCGTGTAGGTACGCGCATTCGCGTGCCGCGCCACCCGCTCGACCTCGTCGAGGGTGAAACCGAGGTCAGCGGCCGCCCCCGCCGCCTTGAAGATGAAGACATTGCCCGCCACGCCGCGCCGCGTGTCGCGCGCCTCGCGCGGGGCCGAGGCGATGTCGTCGGTGGTCAGCACGGTCCGCGCCTCGATCCCCTCCATCTCCAGCATCTCGGCGGCCATGTCGAAGTTCATCACGTCGCCGGCATAGTTGCCGTACATGAAGAGCACCCCTGCCCCGCCGTCGGCGGCCATCGCCGCATCCATCACCGGCTGCGGCGGCGGCGAGGCGAAAACGTTGCCGATTGCCGCCGCATCGGCGAGGCCCTTGCCGACGAAGCCGAGGAAGGTCGGCTCATGCCCCGACCCGCCACCGATCACCAGCGCGACCTTGCCCTTGCGCGGGCCGTGCCGGGCGATCACCGCGCGCGGCGCGTGGTCCGGGCGCCAGAGGTGATCCGGATGGGCCGCGATCACCCCCGCCAGCATTTCATCGACGGCATCGTTGCCGTCGTTGATCAGCTTCTGGGTGAGGGTCATGGCGGCGTCCTCCGGTCAGATATGCAGGTCCTGAACCCCGGTATCGACATGCGGCGCCCAGAAAGCAACGCTTTCGGCGATCTGCGGGATCACCTCGCGGTCATCCGGCTCCCGCTCCTTGAAGCTCAGTTCCAGGCAGATTTCGTTGTCCGCGCCGCCGCCGGCGCGGAACGCGGCGAGGAGCGGCTCGGGCTGGATGCGGCCCCGCGCGTTGAACGCGGCGGTAAAGGGGCGGTGGCCGCCCTTGTCCATCAAGGATTGCTTGATGTGGATGATCGGCGACAGTTTCGGCACGGCGCGCGCCCAGGCATAGGGATCGTAGTCGTCGGAATTGGCCGAGGTCACGTCGCCGTGGTCGATGTCGGCCATCATCCACATCGGGATCGCCATCTTCGCCGCCGTCAGCCGGTCCTGCAGCGCAAGGCAGGCCTCGATCGTCTCGCCGAACTCGCGCCCGATGCTCATCGGCTCCCAGAAGACATAGGCGAGGCCCGCCGCCTTCGCGTGCTCCGCCACCTCGGCCCAGCCGTCGATGGCGATGCGGATCAGCTCCTCCCGCCGCGCCGGATCGTCGTAATCCCGGTAGGTGAAGATCGCGAACTGGGTGCCGACGGACTGCCCGCCAAGGTCGGCCGTGATCTCGGCGAAGGTCTTGAACCAGTCGATGTAGTAGCGCCGCACCTCGGCGTCGGGATGGCCAAAATGGTTGAGCCGGCCGTAGGGGCCGGTCATGCCGGAGGTGATGCGGACCCCTGTCCGCGCGCAAGCCGCCCGCATCTGCCTTGTCAGCCGGCGGATGACATGGGCCGGCCAGCCCGGATTGATGAACTCGTGCGTCAGTTGCAGGTCGCGAATGCGCAGGTCGCGCGCCACGGTGCCGATCAGGTCATCGGGCTCCGCGAAGCGGTTGACGAGCGGGTTGGTGTTCAGCGACAGGGTAAAGGGCATTACGTCTCCTCGGCAGCGAAGGCGAAGCGTGGGATCACGAAATCCGGCACGGCGCCTTCCTCCTGGCAAAGCGCGGCAAGCTCTGCGTCGTCAATACCCTCGTGCAGACCTGTTCGCACCAGCGCCGTCGCATGACCCGCCGCGCGGCCGCCGGCCACGTCATGCGCCGGACTGTCGCCGATGCAGAGGACAGTTTCGGGCGGGATGCCGGGCAAGAGCCGCGCGGCCTCGCGGTAGATCAGCGGATGCGGTTTGCCGATCCATTCGACCGGCCCGCCGAGATCCTCGTAAAGCCGCGCAATCGCGCCGGAGCCGAAGCGGATCCCCTTCGGCGTCAGCATCTCCATGTCCGGGTTGGTGCAGAGACACGGAACCGCCTTCGCGGCGGCGGGCGCCAGCATCGCCGCGTAGTCGTCGAGCGTCAGGCTTTCGCCCCGGCTGCCGGCGAGCAGGATCAGGCTCGCCTTCGCCGGCAGATCGACAAGGGTAAGGTCGAGGCCCTCGACATGGCTCGCGTCGTCGTCGCGCCCATGCGCCCAGACCGGCGCGCCGGGGGCGATCTCGGCCCCGATGCGGCGGCGGAGCGCGGCATGGGCGGCCTCGCCCGAGGACATCACGGTCAGGTAGCTGTCGCGCGCAAAGCCGAGCCGGGTGAGGCGCGCCTCGTTCGGGGCCGAACGCTTGCCGGAATTGGAGAGCAGCACCACCGGCTTGCCCGTGGCGCCAAGCCGCGCCAGCGCGGCCGGGGCGAAATCATAGGCGCCGGTGCCGTTCAGGATGACCCCGAACTGGTCCACCAGAAACGCGTCGAAACGCTCTGCCAGAGGATCGAGGGTCGTCGCGATCATCTGTCCGCCCCGGCCTTTGCCAGAAGGGCCGCACCAAAGGCCGCTTCTGTCGATCGCGGCACGGCCATCGCCACGCCGAGCCTGCGCGCCCGGATCCGGGTCCAGACCGGGTTCCCGGCGCCGCCGCCGACCGACCGGACCGAACGGAGGGGCGGTGCGCCGAGCTCGGCCAGCCGCGCATAGGCCAGTGCCTCGACCCCGGCGACGCCTTCGAAAAGCGCCTTCAGGAACTCCGCCCGGCTTTCCGGCCGGGGCGTGGTGCGCGGCGCATATAGCGGGTCGGCGATGGGGAACCGCTCGCCCGGTTTCGGCAGCGGATAGTAATCGAGGCCGGTATCGGTTTCGGGGTCGATGGCGGGCGACAGTGCCGCCATCTCCTCGGCGGTGAAATGCTTGAGCAATGCCGCTCCGCCGGAATTCGAGGCGCCACCGGCGAGCCATTTGCCGAGGATGCGGTGGCTGTAGATGCCGTAATCCGGCGCGAAGATCGGCAGGTCCGAGAGGATCTTGATCGTCAGCGTGGTGCCAAGCGCGCTGACGCCGTCGCCCGCCTCGGCGACCCCGGTCGCGAGGAACGAGGCGCAGCCGTCGGTCGTGCCCGCGACCACAAGGGTGTCGGCCGGCAGGCGGGTAAGGGCGGCAGCCTCCGGCGTCAGCGTCCCGACCGGAACACCCGGTTCGGCAACATCCGGCAGCAGCGACATGTCAAGGCCGGTCGCGCCGATCCAGACCGGCCATTCCGCCCGGACCGGATCGTATCCCGACTTCAGCGCGTTGTTGGCATCGCTCGCGAAGCGCCCCGACAGTCGGAAGGCGATCCAATCGGCCTGATGCAGGATCGCCGCCGGCTTCAGACGCTGGAACAGCAGCGCCCGCGCCAGCCCACTCGTCGGCCCGTGCGCGGCGCTGGTGGCCGGTGCGTGTTCGGCGATGGCGGCAAGGATCGCGGCGTCTTCGCAGGCATCATTGTACATCAGCCCCTCGGCGAGCGGAGTGCCATCGGCATCGACCGGCAGCATCGTCCCCGAGGTGCCATCGACGGCAATCGCCCGCACGTCGGCGCGCGCGACACCTGCCAGCGCGCAGTTCAGCGCCGCCTCGGCCGCTTGCCACCAGATCGCGGGGTCGCGGTGATTGGCCCCGAAATCGGCCATCGCGGATTTCGCGGTCGCCCGCACCCTGTCGTCCCCGTCGATCACCACCGCCCGCGCGCCCGAGGTGCCGAGATCGAGCCCAACGAAAAGCCCCTCAGCCGGCATTGAGCGCCTGCCGGTATTTCTCCGCGTCCCAGTTGCTCAGCTCGCGGTCCTGCGCTTCGGTCAGATGCGTGACGGCGGCGCCACCTTCCAGCCGTGCCAGCACGTCGCCGAGGCAGCGCACGAGCGCCCGCGCGCCGGAACTGGCGTCCGACCGGACGAGCGCGCCCATCCCCGGCACCAGAAGGAAAACCGGCGGCGGAAACCCTTCCCCTATCCGGCGCGCGACGGCCATTTTGGGCGTCTCGTCGTCGCCAAGGATCGCCGCCCCCGGCCCGCAGAAGATCACATGGTCGGGGTAAAGGCTTCCCGCCGCCGCGAGGTCGCAAAGGCGCCGTTCCGTCGCGACGCGGTGGAGCGGGTGTCCTTCCGGCAACGGCTCGAACCCGTCGCCCGCCCGCGCGGCGAGCCGCGTGTGGTTCACCTCCGGCTCCTCTGTCGGGGCAACCGTGACGGCGGCGACCACCGCGCGCAAGAGCGCTTCGGCCTCGGCCACCCCTTCGGCGGCGACGATCAGCCCGTGATTGCCAAGCACCACGACATCCGTCATTTCCCCGCGCGCCGCGCGCACGAGTGCGGCAAGCCGGGCGCCGGGCTTGGTGTAGGGCACGAAGGCCCAGTCGAACCCGGAAAGGCGGCGTGTCAGGGCCGTTTCGGCATCCGCCCGGATCGCCAATGCCAGCGTATTGACGCAATGAACATGCACGACCACGGCCTGCGGAAAGACAGCGTGGAGCGAGGTTTCGATCGACGGGCGCAAGGCGCCCTCGACCAGCGCGAACTCGGCCGGCTGGTCGGCCCGCTCCGTCCCCGCATCCAGCGCCGCGCGCATCGCCGGCAGGTCGCAGGCGACGAAGATGTCGCGCTGAAGCGCATCGGCCAGAAGCGTGCCCGAGGCCTTGATCCACATGACGTCGCCGGCCTTGACCGAGGTATTGCCCCCCGCCGCCTGGATCAGCAGCGGATCGGACCCGATCCGGGCGGAAAGCTCGGCCAGCGGGATAAGGGTCGCGGGCCGCTCGGGATGCCGGGAAATCATGCGCTGCGGGCCTCCTGCCCCTTGGCGAACCACACCCCGAAGGCCGCGATCTCGGCCTCGGACAGGTGGAGCCGATGCTTGGTCCGGCGCCAGAGGATATCCTCGGCGCTTTCGGCCCATTCATGTTCCACGAGATAGCGCGCCTCGGCCTCGTAAAGCCCGGCCCCGAAATGCTGGCCGAGCCCCGCCAGGTCCCTTGCCTCCCCGATCAGCGTCCGCGCCCGGGTTCCGTAGAGCGTGGCGTAATGACGGGCAAGATCGCGCGGCAGCCACGGGTAGTCGCGCGCCAAAGCCGCGAGGAAGGCCGGCATGTCGGCATTGGCGATATCGCCGCCGGGCAGATGCGCCTTCGCCGTCCAGTCGGCGCCCATCCCCGGAAACGTCACCTTCAGCCGCTGCACGCCGTGTTCGGCCAGCTTGCGGAAGGTGGTGATCTTGCCGCCGAAGATGTTCAGCAGGGGTGCGCCCCCGGTAGTGTCGAGGTCGAACACGTAGTCCCGCGTGACGGCAGAGGGGTTCCCCTGCCCGTCATCGTAGAGCGGCCGGACCCCGGAAAAGCTGGTCAGCACATCCTCGCGCCGGAGCGCCTGCTTGAAATAGCGGTTCACGACGGCGATCAGATAGGCGATCTCGTCCTCGTCGGCGGCGACCGCCTCGGGCGCGCCCTCGTAGGGAATGTCGGTGGTGCCGATCAGCGCCTTGTCGCCTTCGTAGGGGTTGATGAAGATCACCCGCTTGTCGGTGTTCTGCACCAGATAGGCCTGCGCACCCTCCCAGAATTTCGGAACGATGATGTGGCTGCCCTTGACGAGGCGCACATTGCGCCTGCTCTTCGATCCGGCGACGCGGTGGATGATGTCGTTGACCCAGGGCCCGCCGGCATTGACCAAGGCCCGCGCCATCACCGCGCGGGTGGCGCCGGTGCGGCGGTCGGTCATCTCCACCCGCCAGAGATTGCCCTCGCGCCGGGCCGAGGTGCAGGCGGTGCGGGTCAGGATCTCGGCGCCCCGCTCGGCGGCGTCCATCGCGTTCAGGACCACCAGCCGCGCATCGTCCACCCAGCAATCGGAATATTCGAAACCGCGCCTATAGGCATCCTTGATCGGCGCGCCTTCCGGGTCGCGGCGCAGGTCGAGCGTGCGCGTCCCCGGCAGGCGCTTCCGCCCGCCGAGATGGTCGTAGAGGAAAAGCCCGAGCCGCACGAGCCAGGCGGGCCGGTCCTGCGGCGAATGCGGCAGCACGAAGCGCATCGGCCAGATGATGTGCGGCGCGCTTTCCAGCAGCACCTCGCGTTCGATGAGCGCCTCGCGCACCAGCCGGAACTCGTAATATTCGAGATAGCGCAACCCGCCGTGCACCAGCTTTCCCGACCGCGACGAGGTGCCCTCGGCTAGGTCGTCCTTCTCGCAGAGGATCACCGAGAGGCCGCGCCCCGCCGCGTCGCGCGCGATCCCCGCACCATTGATGCCGCCACCGATGACGAAAAGATCGACCGTGACGGTCATCTATCCACTCCCCTGGCCTTGGCGCCATAGGTGCTGAAGCCCCGGGCCGTCGCCTCGATCTCGGCGTCGTTGAGAAGATGGGCGCCGCCGATCAGGGCGCTGTGGTAATGCTGGTGCGCCAGCGCCTCAAGCTCGTTGGCAAGCCAGAGCGCCTTTGTCAGGCTCTCGCCGCCCACGACCATCCCGTGATTGGCCATGAGACAGCCGGCGCGGTCCTTCAGCGCCGCTAGAACCGCAACCGACAGTTCCGCCGTGCCATAGGTCGCGTAGTCGGAGCAGCGCACATCTGCACCGCCGAACGCGGCAATCATGTAGTGGACGGCCGGAATCGGCCGGCGCGCCACCGCCAGCACCGTGCTCCAGGGCGCATGGGTGTGGACCACCGCGCCCATCTCTGGCCGGGCGTTCAGGATGTCGCGGTGAAAGCGCCATTCGACCGAGGGGGCGAGCGGCCCCTCCCATTCGCCATCCCCCGCAAGCGGCATCCGCGCGATGTCGCCCGGCGCGATGTCGCGCGGCGGCACGCCCGACGGGGTGATCAGCATGTGGTCGCCGTCACGGACCGAGACGTTGCCCGACGCCCCCCGGTTCAGCCCGGTGTCGACCAGCGCCACCATCGCGGCGCAGATATCCTCGCGCTTGGTCATCAGCAGGGGTTCCTCGCCGGTTCGCCCGCAAGGAACCGGCGCACCTCTTCGGCGGCCTGTTCCGCGGCATAGGTGACGGTGCGCACCGAGGCGCCGGCGATATGCGGCGTCAGCGTCACGTTCGGCAGTTGCAAGAGCGGCCAGTCGGCGGGCACCGGCTCGACCGCGAAGGTCTCCAGCATCGCGCCGCCCAGATGGCCGCTTTTCAAGGCGGCATGAAGCGCATCGTAGTCGCAAAGCGGCCCGCGCGCGGTATTGAGAAAAAGCGCCCCCGGCTTCATCGCCGCGAACGTCGCCGCGTTCATCATGTT
Source organism: Rhodobacterales bacterium 32-67-9 (assembly GCA_002280515.1). Lineage (GTDB taxonomy): Bacteria > Pseudomonadota > Alphaproteobacteria > Rhodobacterales > Rhodobacteraceae > Albidovulum. The sequence continues at coordinate 5,415 of NCEA01000022.1, read as the reverse complement.
GCGCGTCTCGTCGGTGACGCGGGGATGCAGGCTGACGATGTCCGAGTCCGCCAACAGCCGGTCGAGCGATACGAGTTCCACCCCGCCGGCCGAGTCCTCGGGCGCAAGCTGGATATAGGGATCGCTGACCAGCACCCTGGCACCGAAGGCGCGCAGGAGCCGCACCACCTTGGTGCCGATATTGCCATAACCGATGACGCCGATGGTCAGTTCGTTCAATTCGCGCCCGGTCACGTCGGCGCGGTAGAGGTCGCCGCGCCACTCGCCCCGGCGGAGCGCCTCATGCCCCTCGGTGATCTTGCGGCTGAGGGTGATCATCGCGCCGATGGTGAACTCGGCCACGGCACTTGCATTGCGACCTGGCGTGTTGACCACCAGGACCCCGTGATCCCGTGCGGCCTGCATGTCGATATTGACCGGCCCGCCGCGCGACACGGCGATCAGCTTCAGGCCGGGCAGCCGTTCCAGCATGCCCCGCGACATCGGCGCGAGCTGGGTCACGAGGATCTCGGCGTCGCCGATGAAATCGCAGACATCGTCGGCACTGCCGAAATATTCCTTCAGCCCGTCCATCCCCGCGACCGCGTAGCCGTGTTCCATCGGCTCGTCGGGCCAGTTGTCCTTCCGGATGCGCGTTTCAATGGCCGGACCGCAAGCCGCGATCAGCTTTTCCTCGAACACCTCCGGCAACATGAAATGATCGCCGATGATGGCAACGCGTCTAGCCATTATTCCTGTCCTGTCGTTCTGCGAGATTGGCCCAGACGGGCGCCAGGGCCAGCCGGGTTTTGCGGTATGCCGGGTAAAGCCGCGCGTAGGTGCGCACGGCGGCGGGGTCGGGTTCTTCGGGGGCGCCAAGCTCCGGCACCACCCAGTCGGCGATGCAGGCCTCCATGTCGGGATAGGCGCCGATGGCCACCGCCGACATCATCGCGGCCCCGGCGGCCCCTGCCTCCTCGCGCGCCGAAATGCGCGTGGGCGCGCCGATTGCCGCCGCGAGAATCCCGCGCAGGCCTGGGGAGCGGGCGGCCCCGCCGGTCAGGCGGACTTCGGCCGGCATCTCGCCCATCGCGGCGTAGCAGTCGTGCGCGGCAAGGCCGAGCCCTTCGATCACGGCGCGGATCAGGTCGGGGAAGCGGTGGCCGATGGAGAGGCCCACGAGGCTCGCCCGCGCGGCGCTGTCGACGAAGGGGCCTCGCTCGCCCGCGTCCGAGATATAGGGGTGGTAGAGAAGCTGTCCCGGCGCCGACGCCGCGAGCCAGCCTTCGATCCGTCCGATCAGCTCGGCCTGCGACACCGTGTGCCCCATGTCGGCCATCAGTTCGCCCGCCAGCCTCAGCGCCCAGTCGATATTGAGCGTCGCCGCCATGTTCGACTGGATCTGCGCGACCATGCCGGGCAGCGGCAGCAGCATGACATAGCCGGTGCGGTCCTCGTTGAGCTGCACGTCCTCGGCGCGCCGCGCCCGCATGTGCATGCCGGTGGAGCCGATGATGGTGCAGCCCGCCGCCCCGCCGCCCGGCGTGTGGATGCCGGCGCCAAGCGCCGTGCAGGCGACATCGACATAGCCGAGGCTGACCGGCGTCCCGGCCAGAAGCCCGGTCTCCGCCGCCGCCGAAGCGGTCAGGGGGTGGGTCACCTGCGTGCCGTCGGCGATCTCTGGCAGAAGGCTCCGGCGCGGTGTCAGCCCCAGCGCCTCGATCACCGCGTCGTCATAGGACCGGGTGCGGAAATTGCCGAAGGTGAAGGTCGCCTCGCAGGGATCAGTGACGCGCTGGTCGGTCAGGTTGAGGTAGAGCCAGTCCTTCGCATGCAGCGCCACCTCGGCCCGGTCGAGAATCTCGGGCGTCGTCGCCTGCATCTGCGCCATCTGCGCGCCCATCTGGCAGGCGTTGAGCCCGGTGCCCGTCGCCTCGAACCGCGCGCGGTCGGTCGGCCGCCCGCGCAACTCGCGCACCAGCCCGGCCGCCCGCGCGTCGAGCCAGAGCCAGCCATCGGCCACCGGCGCGTTGCCGGCCCCGACAAGCCAGGTGCCGTCGCCCTGCGCGGTCACAGCGATGCCCGCCGTGCGCCGGGCAAGGTCCGGCACTTGCGCGGCGAGGTCGCGCAGGGTTCGCGCGCAATCCGCCCAGGTCTGGCCGAGCGGCTGGAACGCCGCGCCGTCGGCCCTGGTCGTGTAGCGGTTGGGGAGCGAGGCGACACCCAACTGGCGGCCCGCGAGGTCGAAGGCCACAGACTTGATGACCGAGGTTCCGGCATCAATCCCGATCAGGATGTCGTGCCCCGCACCGCCCATCAGGCAAGCTCCTGCCCGTGGCTCATCGCCATGCCGGTTTCTGCGTCGAAGACGTGCAGGTCGTCGGGCCGGATCTCGACCGTGATGTTCTCGCCTTCCGCCAGCGCGGCGCGGTCATGCTCCACGAGGACGATCGACTTGCCGGCGAAGGAGGCGGCGATATGGCTCTGGTCGCCCAGCCACTGGTTGGCCACGACCTGCGCCGCGGCGCCTTTCGCGGCGCGGTGGACGGCATAGGGCCGCACCCCGATCACCACGTCGCGCTTGCCGAGCATCCGGTCGCGCACCGGCCGGGCGAAATCGCTCTCGGCATAGATCAGGTCGAGCCCGGCGCGCAGGTCGCCGCGCACCTCGCCACGCAGGTCGATATGCAACGTGCCATCCGCCGCCGTGACCGAGGCCGGGAAGACGTTCATCGGCGGCTCGCCCACGAAGGTCCCGGTGAAGAGGTTGGCGGGCCGCTCCTTGATTTCGTCGGGGCTGGCGTATTGCTGCAGGACACCGCCCTCCATCACCGCGATCCGGTCGGCGAGCGCATTCGCCTCGGTCTGGTCATGGGTGACGAGGATCGCGGTCAGCCCGCGTTCCTTGATGTAATACTTGATCCGGCCGCGCAGCAGGGTTCTCAGCTGCGGCTCAAGCTGGCCCATTGGCTCGTCCAGAAGATGCAGGTCCGCGTCGCGGATCAGCGCCCGCGCCAGCGAGGCGCGCTGTTGCTGCCCGCCCGATATGGACGAGGGAAAGCGGTCAAGAATACTCGTGATCTCAAGCATTTCCGAGACTTCGTTCACACGCCGGTTGACCTCCTCGCCGGGCAGCCGCGCCGCCTTCAGCGCGAAGGCGATATTGTCGCGCACCGTCACGGTCGGATAGAGCGAATAGCCCTCGAATGCCATCGCGACGTTGCGCTTCACCGGCGGCAGGGCCTGCACTTCGCGCCCGTGCAGGTGGATGACACCGCGCGACACCGCCTCGAATCCCGCGATCATCCGCAGGGTCGAGGTCTTGCCGCAGCCGGAGGAACCGAGAAGCGCAATGATTTCACCCTTCTCCACGTCCATGTTGATGTTCTTGACCGCCGCGACCCCCTGGTCGATCGCGCCATAATACTTGTCGACGGCGTCGAGCCGCAGCATCGCCTCGCTCATGCCACCTCCTCCTTGCGGGTGTCCTGGATGCGCGGCGTGATGCGCGCGCCGGTCTCGCGGTCGAAGAGCAGCGCCTGTGCGGCATCGACCGAGAGCCACGCCCGGCCACTTTTCGGCCCCGGTGTGCCGGCGGGGCGCGACACCATGATCTCGCGCCGGCGCACGGTCATGGCGAGCGTCACCGTCTTTTCATTGAGCGGCGTCTCGGTCTCTACCTCGACCGGGATCGCCCCTTTCGTGCCCTCGGCGACGAAATGCAGCCCCTCGGGCCGCAGCCCCAGGATGCAGTCGGTGCCGATCGTCGCCTCGAACCCGGCGGCAAGGCCGACCGGCGCACCTGAGAGTTGCACCACGACGCCGTCGGCGCTGCGTTCGGGCCGCACGTCGAGGAGGTTGATCACCGGGTCGCCGAACAGCCGCGCAATCTCGACATTGGCGGGACGCAGGTAGATGTCCTCGGGCGTGCCGATCTGCTGGATGCCGTGACCGCTCATCACCGCGATCCGGTGGCCGAGCGCCATGGCTTCCTTGTAGTCCTGCGTCACGTAGATCACGGTCGCGTTCTGGTCCTTCAGAAGCCGGGGCAGTTCCAGCCGCATCTCGAAGCGCAGCTTGGCGTCGACGTTACGCAGGGGATCGTCGAGCAGCAGCACCGACGGCTGCCCGGCAAGGGCGCGCGCAAGCGCCGTGCGCTGCTTCTGGCCGTTCGACAGCTCCTTCGGCTTGTGATGGAGTACGTGGTCGATCTTGAGAAGCTTGGCGACCTGATCGACGGTCTGCTTCATCACCGATTTCGACTGCCGCCGCGCCGTGAGCGGGGCCGCGATGTTGGCGAAGGCGTCCATGTGCGGGAAAAGCGCGAAGTTCTGGAACGCCATGCCAAGGCCGCGGTCCTCCGGCTCCACCCCGTCCATGTTGACGCCATTCACCCCGATCTCGCCCGCGTCCGGTTCGATCACCCCGGCGATCAGGCGCAAGAGAACGGTCTTGCCTGCTCCGGACGGGCCGAAGAGGACCAGCGTCTCGCCGGTATCGACCGAGAGCGAGACGCCGTCCAGAACCGTGTCGGTCTTGAACGATTTCTCGATGTCTTTCAGAACTATGGTCATCGTATCATCCTTTGACCGCACCAAGCGACAGACCTTCGACGAGGTAGCGCTGGGCGTAGAGGGCGAGGGCGAAGGTCGGCGCGATCGACAGCACGATCCCGGCCGCCACCTGGCCGTACTGGATGCCGCTGGCGGTCACGAAGGCCAGCGCGCCGACCGTCACCGGCTGCTTGTCGGCCGAGGCCAACACCAGCGCGAAGACGAAGTTGTTCCAGGCGAAGATGAAGGCGAGCAGCCCCGCCGCCGCGATCCCCGGCCCCGCCAGTGGCAGGGCGATGCGCCGGAACGTCGCCCAGAAATCGTGGCCTGCGATCCGGTAGGCATATTCGACATCGGCGGGGATATCCTCGAAATAACCGCGCACGATCCACAGGATCAGCGGCAGCACGATCAGCTGGTAGACCCAGATCAGCCCGCCATAGGTGTTCGCAAGGCCAAGCTGCTGGAAGTAGATCGTCAGCGGCAGCAGCACCAGAAGCGGCGGCGCGAAGCGGAACGACAAGAGCGTGAAGGCGATGTCCTCCGATCCCCGGAACTTGAGCCGCGCGAAGGCATAGGCCGCCGGCACGCCGAGCAGGAGGCCGATCGCCACCGAGCTTGCCGAGAGGAAGAGCGAATTGCCGAGGTTGCGCATGAAGTTGATCTCGAGCGTGCCGGCCGCCGATTCCAGCTTGCCGGTGATCAGCGCCTGATAGTTGGCGAGCGTCGGGATGAAGTCGAGCGACGGCGGTACCCGCAGGATCGTCTCGTTGGTCTGGAAGCTCATCAGGAAGATCCAGGCGATGGGGAACATGAAGAACAGGCAGACCAGCGTGATGGCAAGGCCGCGCAGGATGCGTTCGATCGGGCTCGTTGTCAGCAT
>NCEA01000021.1 GCA_002280515.1 Rhodobacterales bacterium 32-67-9 | reverse complement strand
CCCGTCCCTCGCTTTATGATGTGGTCCTGCAACGGCTCGCGCGTCTTGGCCTGCCTTTGCCGGACGCAGTGCTTAGCCGCGATGTCTCTCAGCCCTGGGAGGTGAACGAGGCGGTGATCCAGGTCTGGGAACAGGTCTACCGCGACCCGGCGGCGCATTGGGAGGCCTATGAGATGGCCGAGAAGCTGATGGACTTCGAGGACTACTTCCGGCGCTGGCGGTTCAACCATGTGACGACGGTCGAACGCATCATCGGTTTCAAGCGCGGCACCGGGGGGACAGCGGGGATTTCCTATCTGCGCCGGATGCTCGAGGTCGAGCTTTTCCCCGAGCTTTGGCGCGTCCGCACCATTCTTTGAACTATGGACCGGACGGCATCGACCCTCCGGCCCCCAAAAGGAGAACCGCGATGCATCTTGGACCGAGCGGCCATAGCGACACATTCACCCGCGACCGCATGCCCCCCGCCGACGAATGGCCCGACATCAGGTTGGACGGCTTCGACTATCCGGACTGGCTGAACGCCGGCGTCGAACTGACCGACCGCATGGTGGAAAAGGGGTTCGGCGATCATACCGCGCTGATCGGGAATGGCCGGGAACGCACCTACAAGGAACTGACCGACTGGTCGAACCGCATCGCCCATGTCCTGGTGGAGGATTATGGTCTGCGACCCGGCAACCGGGTGCTGATCCGCAGCGCCAACAACCCCGCCATGGTGGCGTGCTGGCTCGCCGCGACCAAGGCCGGGGCGGTGGTGGCGAACACGATGCCGATGCTGCGGGCGGGCGAACTCGGCGCCATCGTCGACAAGGCCGAGATCGCGCTGGCGCTCTGCGACACCCGGCTGATGGACGATATGGTGGCCTGCGCCAAGCATTCGAAGTTCCTGAAAACGGTGGTGGGCTTTGACGGCACGGCGAACCACGATGCCGAACTGGACCGGACGGCCCTGTCCAAGCCGGTCCGATTTCAGGCGGTGAAGACGGGGCGCGATGACGTGGCGCTTCTCGGTTTCACCAGCGGTACGACGGGCGAACCCAAGGCCACGATGCATTTCCACCGCGACCTGCTGATCATTGCGGACGGCTATGCCAGGGAAGTGTTGGGCGTGGTGCCCGAGGACGTCTTCGTCGGCTCCCCTCCCCTCGCCTTCACATTCGGTCTGGGCGGGCTCGCCGTTTTCCCGCTGCGGTTCGGCGCGGCGGCGGCGCTTCTGGAAACCGCCTCGCCCGCCAATATGATCGAGATCATTCAGAAATACCGCGCGACCGTCTGCTTTACCGCGCCCACGGCCTATCGCGTCATGCTGGCGGCGATGGCGGAGGGGGCGGACCTGTCCAGCCTGCGCGCTGCGGTTTCGGCTGGCGAGACCCTGCCCGCCCCGGTTTACGAGGACTGGATCGCCAAGACCGGCAAGCCGATGCTGGACGGGATCGGCGCGACCGAGATGCTGCATATCTTCATCACCAACCGCTTCGACGACCACCGCCCCGGATGCACCGGGCGGCCGGTGACCGGCTATGAGGCGCGGGTCGTGGGCGACGACCTGGCGGAACTGCCACGCGGCGAGGTCGGACGGCTGGCGGTGAAGGGGCCGACCGGCTGCCGCTACATGGCCGACGCGCGCCAGAGGACATATGTGCGGGGTGGCTGGAACCTGACGGGCGACAGCTTCTGGCAGGACGAGGAAGGCCGTTTCCACTTCGCCGCCCGGTCGGACGACATGATCGTTTCGGCGGGCTACAACATCGCCGGCCCCGAGGTCGAGGCCGCTCTCCTGTCCCATCCCGCGGTGGCGGAATGCGCGGTCGTGGGCGCGCCGGACGAGGAGCGGGGGACGATCGTCGAGGCGCATGTGGTGCTGGCCCCCGATCATGAACCCGACGAAACCATGGCGAAGATCCTGCAGAACCATGTGAAGATGACTATCGCACCTTACAAATACCCCCGCCGGGTGGTCTTTACCGATGCCCTGCCCAAGACCCAGACCGGCAAGATCCAGCGGTTCCGGCTGAAGAAGAGTTGAGGATGCGCAATGGGTCGCGGAATCGGGCCGGAACCGTTCTCCGGTCATGGGCGGGATGGCCCCTGCGGGGGAGGCGGTGGTGGCAGCCCACCGCATTCGCGCCGGCGCCCGGAGGCGTTCGCCGCCGTCGATCGGACCGGCGGCACCCGCCCCGTACGGGCCGCCAGCGGGCAAAGACCGCATTCCGGTCCGCGTGACCCGGCCGGAACCCGAAACATTCGACCTGACCGTGCCGCGCGGCCTCGCCCGGCCAATTGGCGAACTGTCATAACGGGCGCGCATGACGCCCCCCTTAGGGATCAGCGCAGGATCGGTCCGGGGTCCGTCTGGTTCAGAACCTCGGCGCCGTTGGCGGTGACGAGCACGGTGTTCGACACAAAGTCATCGCCCATCCCGGTGCCCATCAGCCACGACAACACGTGAAAGCTCATCCCTTCGGCAATCACCATGTCCGATGTGGGCCGCAGCCCGACCACGGTATTGCCCCCGGTCCATGACGGCGGCAGGCCCACCCCGACGGCATAGCCGCAGTGATGCCGGCGATAATGCGACAGGCCCGCCGCATCGACCACGTCCTGCCAAGCGGCGTAGGCGGCTGCAGCGGGTTGGCCGGGGCGCAAAGCGGCGACCACGGCATTGAACGCGGCGCGGGTGATCTCGGCCATGCGCGCGTCCGCGTCGGAAATGCCCCCAATGCGGACCAGGCGGCCCAGCGGCGCGTGATAGCGCGACACGCAGCCTGCCAGTTCCAGAAACACCGGTTCGCCCTTGCGATATCGGCCGGAGCCCCATGTGGTGTGTTCTTCGCCCAGCCGCGCGCCGGGTCGGATGAAGGGGCCAAAGCCCGGCGGCTGCCCGCCGGCGCGGGTCATCGCGGCAAGACATTCTGCCGCCACGTCGACCTCGCCTGCGCCGTCATGGATCGCTGCGATGGCTGCCCCGGTCGCAGCATCGGTCACGGCGGCGGCCCGGCGCATCAACGCCTGTTCCTCGGCGCTTTTCACCAGGCGAAGGTCGTCAACAAGGCGTCCCAGATCCTCCCACCGGGCGGCCGCCTGCGCCTTGAGCGACGTTGCAAGGCCGTGGCTCATGCCGGCGGTCCAGAATTCCAGCCCCAGCCGCTCGCCCGCAAGCCCCGCGTCACGCAGGACGCGCGCGGCTTCGTCGGCGGCGGTTTCGCTGTCGGGGTGGCCGCGGAACTCTGCCAGGCGGACTTGTTTTTCGATCGTCACGCGCTCCATCGCGCGGGTGACGAGGACGGGGTGGCCCGCCACCGGCAAGATCAGCAGGTGCGGCGTGAAATAACCCCAGTGGTCCAGCCCGGTCAGCCAGAACACGTTTTCGGGCGAAGCGAAGACCCCGCCTGCCAAGCCGCGCGCAGAGAGGGCGGCGCGAACCCGGTTCAGCCGCGCGGCGATCTCGGCTTCGGAAAAAGGATTGTTTTCCATCATGTCACCACGATCAGATCACGCGGCGCATCGCAGAGGCGTTCGCCGCCGCCGGGACCAACGACGAAGCTTTCCGAAATCGCGGCGCCATAATCCTGCATCCATAGCCCGGACTGGATGTGGAAGCACATGCCTTCCTCCAGCACGGTGTGATCGCCGGGGCGCAGGCTCGCGGTGCGTTCGCCCCAGTCGGGCGGATAGGCCAGGCCGATGGGATAGCCGACGCGGCTGTCCTTGCGCATTCCGTGCTTGCGCAGCACCGCCTGCCAGGCGGCCTCGACCTGTTCGGCCGTATTGCCGGGGCGGGCCATTTCCAACCCCGCGTCGACGCCTTCGACGATGATCTTCGCGAGATCGCGAATTTCCCTTGGCGGTTCGCCAATGTGGAAGGTCCGGGTCAGCGGCGCGTGGTAGCGGCGGCGAACGCCCGCGATTTCCAGCATGGCAAGGGCATTGTCCGGCAAGGGTTTGTCGGTCCATGTCAGGTGGGGGGTGGATGTGCCTTCGCCCACCGGCATCAGGGGCACGATGGCGGCATAATCGCCCGCCGCGCCCGGCACGCCACGGGTCAGGGTGTCGAACACCGCGGCGATGACATCTTGCTGAGGCACACCGGGCCGCATCACCTCGGTCGCGCGCTCGATCCCGGCGGTGCAGATCCGCCCCGCCTCGCGCATCAGCGCCAGTTCGGCGGGCGATTTCACCAGCCGCGCCCAGTTCACCAGATCGCGGTTGTTGTCGAAGACCGCCCCCGGCAGGCCCGCGACTAGGTGTTGATGGCAGCGGGCCGTATAGTAATGCGCATCCATCTCCACCCCGATGCGGGCCTTGTCCCAACCCCGGTCGCGGATCATTTGCGCCAGCTCGTCGTAGGGGTGTTCCTCCGGATGCTGCACCAGCCGCTCCGAGAACGGAAAAATGTCGTCATCCGGCAGACAGGTTGTGATCCGCGCCGATCGGGCGTCCTGCGCGCGGCCGAACCAGATCGGGTTCGACGCATCGACATGCAGCACCACGCATTGCGGGACGTAGAACGACCAGCCGTCAAACCCGGTCAGCCAGCACATGTTGGCGGGATCCTGGCAGATGATCAGATCGAACCCCGCCTCGCGCATCCGGGCCTGCACGTCGCGGGTTCGGCGGGCATATTCTTCGGGTGGGAAAAGCTTGTCGAAGATATCCATCATGGTCCCCGGTCTCAGGATTGGATGACGGTTCCGGCCCCGGCGGCGCGGGCCGCCCGAAGCGCGAAGGTGGCGATTGCGGTATCTTGCGCGCCGGTTCCGGTCAGGTCGCAAATGGTGATGTCGCTGGCGTGGCGGCGTCCGGGCGCGTTCCCTGCGACGACGGCACCAAGTTCGGGCGGATCGCTGCCGACCAGCACGCCAGCCGCGCGGGCCGCGCGCAATTCGCCCAGCATGGCGGCCTGACTCAGGCGGTCGCAGACGTAAAGATCGGCGCGGTCGATGGCGGCGGGGTCAATCTCGCATTTTCCCGCCTGATCGGAGCCCATGGCGGTGATGTGCATCCCCGGATGCAGCCAGTCCGTTTTCAGGATCGGCTCCCGCGCCGGAGTTGTTGTGATGACCAGCTGACTTTCGCGAACTACGGCTTCGGCAGTCGCGGTCACCGCCTCGATCCCCAGGCGAGCCGAGATATCGGCGGCGCAGGCGGCGGCGGCATCATCGCGGCGCGCCCAGACAAGGACGCGGTTGAACGGGCGCACCAGATGCGCCGCCTCGATCTGCAACCGGGCCTGAACGCCGCCGCCAAGGACACCGGCGGTCGTGACCGTCGCGGGGGCGAGATGCCGGGCCGCGACGGCACCCGCAGCCGCTGTCCGCACATCCGTGAGATAACCGTTGTCCAAAAGCAGCGCCTCGACCAGACCGGTGCGGGCGGAAAACAGGATCATCAGCCCGTTCAGGCTGGGCAGGCCGATCTTGGGATTATCGAAGAACCCCGGGCTGACCTTGATGGCAAAGCCGTCGAAACCCGGGATCCACGCGGTCTTCACATCCACCTCGCCATGCACAGCCGGCAGGTCCATCGACAGGATCGGCGGCATCACGACCTTGCCCGAGGCGAGCGCGCGAAAGGCGTCTTCGACGACCTCGACGGCGGCAAGGTTCAAGGTTACGCAGCCGCGCAACTGGGCTTCGTTCAAGACAAATATGTCTGTCACGACCTGTTCTCCACGATGATGTCGCCCAAGGTCACGGGTTCACCCCGGCCAACCGCAAGCGCCTGCGCCATTTCCACATTCTGGCCCGAGACGATCAGTGCCACCGGACCCCTTGGCTGGACCTTGCCCGCCAGCAGCGCGGCGGCGCCGACGGCGGCGGCCCCTTCCACAACCATCCGTTCCTCCAGCAGCATCCAGCGCATGCCGCGATAGATTTCCACCTCGCTCAGCAGGATGACCTCATCCACCAGATCGCGGCAGGGACCGAAGGTGTGCCGGTTGCCAAGGCCGATGCCGCCGCCCAGAGAATCGGCAAGCGTCGGCAGTTCCGTAACCTCGACCGGGTGCCCCGCGCGAAGGCTGGCGGCCATCGCGGCACCCCGTTCCATGCTGATGCCGATCACCCGGACCGAGGGCTTCAGTGCCTTTATGGCTACTGCAATGCCCGCCAGGAGGCCGCCGCCGGACAACGGTACAAGCACGGTTTCAAGATCGGGGCGATCTTCCAGCAGCTCCAGTCCAATGGTACCCTGGCCTGCGACGATGTCGGGATGATCGAACGGGGGCAGGGCGACCAGACCTTCTTCGGCGGTTAGTCGGTCGGCCATGACCTGCGCCTCGTCCTGGCTGGCACCGTGGCGGACGACCCGCGCGCCAAGGGCTGCGACGGCATCGACCTTCACCTGCGGCACCAAGGACGACAGGCAGACCGTGGCCGGAATGCCCCGCGCCTTTGCCGCATAGGCCACCGCGCGACCGTGATTGCCGGTGGAACAGCAAACCACACCGCGCCGCGCCGCGTCTCCGGTCAGGCGGGACAGAGCATTCGTGGCCCCGCGCAGCTTGAAGGCCCCGGTGGGTTGCAGGGTTTCGAGCTTCAACAGGACATCGACGCCAATTTGCCCGGACAAGGCCGCTGGCACCAGCGGGCTGCGCAAGACACCGCTTTCCGGCCCAAGCGACCGCGCGGCTGCGCGGATCGCCTGCAAACTCACCTGATCGTCTTCCTTGTGCACAACCGCGCTGCCTTTATGCATTATGCCTGAAGGATGCATTGGTTATTGCGGAAAGTCTAGTCATGATGTATACAAGTTAACGTCGCGCCGCAGAAGCGAGACCCAAAATATATCCAGCACGGGAGCCACCATGACAAAGTTTGCAATGCTTTCCCGCCGCGGGCTCATGACTACGGGCGCAGCCTGTGTAATGACCGCGCTCACAGTCACGACCGCCATGGCCGAATCCGCTCTCGAGCGGATCAAGGCGCAAGGCTACATTCGCATCGGTTTCGCCAACGAGGCGCCCTTTGGCTATGCGACGCCGGATGGCAAGCTGACGGGCGAGGCGCCCGAGGTCGCCAAGGCCGTCCTGGCAAAGATGGGCATTACCGAGGTTGATGGCGTTCTGACCGAGTTCGGCTCGCTGATCCCTGGCCTCAAGGCCGGCCGCTTCGACATCATCGCAGCCGGTATGTTCATCAATCCCAAGCGCTGCGAGGAAATCGCTTTCTCCGATCCGTCTTATGGTATTGGCCAGGCGTTCCTTGTGCCGGCCGGCAACCCCAAGGGGCTGACCGACTACAGCTCGATCGTGGCCAACCCCGACGCAAAGCTCGCCGTCATGTCCGGCGCGGTCGAGGCTGATTACGCCAAGTCCGCCGGTGTGCCTGAAGGTCAGCTTGTCATCCTTCCCGACCAGTCGAGCCTTCTGGCCGCCGTTCAGGCGGGCCGCGCCGATGCCGCCGCGTTGACCGCGCTGTCCATTGCGGACATGGCGTCCAAGGGCGAGGGCGTGGAATCCGCCAAGCCGTTTGGCGAGGTTGCCGGTGTGTCCGTTAAAGGCCACGGCGGCTTTGGTTTCCGCAAGGAAGATACCGATCTGCAAGAGGCCTTCAACACCGAGCTGAAGGCCTTCCTCGGAACGCCCGAGCACATTGCCCTGGTTGAGCCTTTCGGGTTCGGGGCAGACTACCTGCCGAACAAGACGATGGAGCAACTCTGCGCGGGCGAATAACCTAGGCTTTACGGCCGCCGCATTCGTGCGTCGGCCGTTTTCTTTTGGTGAAAGGATGGCGCATGGGTATCCGCGGGCTGGCGGGTGTCCTCTTCCTGACCGTTGCCGTGATCTGGTACCTGTCGGGACTCGAGGGTTACAAGATTTTCGTTCCGGGGCTGGCTCAAGGCGCGGCCATGACGCTGCAGATCACGGCCGCAGCAGCCGTTCTGGCCGTGATAGCCGCCATCACCGCCGCGTTGTCGAAGCTTTACGGGCCCGCCCCGCTGCGCTGGCTTGCCATCACCTATATTGAAGTGTTCCGCGGCACGTCGGCGCTTGTGCAACTTTTCTGGCTCTACTTCGTCCTGCCCGTCTTCGGCATCACGATGGAGGCCTATGAAGCAGCCGTTCTCGGCATTGGCCTGAACATTGGCGCCTACGGGGCAGAGGTGGTCCGCGGTGCCATCATCTCGGTTCCGCGCGGCCAATGGGAGGCAACGATCGCCTTGAACATGACCCGCGCCCAGGCGCTGCGCCGCATCATCCTGCCGCAGGCTTTTGCGGCGATGATTCCGCCCTGGGGCAACCTGTTCATCGAACTGCTGAAAACCACCGCCCTCGTGTCCATGATCACATTGGGCGACCTCGCCTTCCGCGCGCAGCAGATGAACCAGACGACGATGAAGACCGTGCAGATCTTCACCCTCGTCCTCTTGATCTATCTGGCGATGTCGCTGGCGATCACCATTGGCATGCGTGTGCTTGAACATCGGGCGGCGCGTGGCATCCTGCGCGCGAGGGCCGCCTGATGTGGGACTGGGCCTTTGCGCTGGAAATACTGCCGACGCTGGCGAAGGCCGCTGTGGTCACGGTCCAGGTGACTGTCCTCGGCTTTCTGATCGCGCTCGTCGTCGGCCTCATGCTGGCGGCCTGCCGCGTCATGCTGCCCGGGACGCGCTTTCCGATCTCGCTTCTGGTCGAACTGATACGGTCCACGCCGTTGCTGATCCAGATCTTCTTCCTCTATTTCGTGGGCCCGTCATTCGGGCTGACGCTTGACGCCTTGACGGCCGGCATTCTGGCGGTGGGGCTGCATTATGCCGCCTACTGTTCCGAGGTGTATCGGGCCGGTTTCGAAAGCGTGCCCCGCGGCCAGTGGGAGGCATCGGTCGCGCTGAACCTCGGCCGCTGGACCACGCTGCGCGATATCATAATTCCGCAGGCGATCCCTCCGGTCGTGCCCGCGCTCGGCAATTATCTCGTTGCCCTTTTCAAGGAAACGCCGCTTCTGTCCGCGATCGCGGTGATGGAACTGATGCAATCGGCAAAGATCATCGGGTCGCAGACCTTCCGCTACAACGAGCCCATCACCCTTGTCGGTCTCTTCTTCCTTGTCATGAGCCTGGCCTCAGCCTGGGCGATCCGGCGGGTCGAGACCGGTATCAACAGGAGGTACAAGCGATGATCGAGTTCCCGATGGTCAGCTTCGAGAACGTGACCAAGCGCTATGGAGCGCTGACGGTTCTGGACAACCTGAACCTCACCATCGCACGCGGCGAGAAGGTGGCGATCATCGGTCCATCGGGTTCAGGCAAGACGACCGTGCTGCGTATGCTGATGACGCTGGAGACGATCGACGGCGGCGTGATCCGGGTCGAGGGGGAGCCCCTGACCCACATGGAGAGGAACGGCCAGCTGGTGCCCGCCGACCAGGCCCATACCCGCAAGGTCCGGGCCAAGATCGGCATGGTTTTCCAGTCGTTCAATCTGTTCCCCCATATGACCGCACTGCAGAATTGCATGGAGGCTCCGGTCAAGGTGCTGGGCCTGTCGCGCGACGAAGCCGAAGCGCGATCGACCGAGCTTCTGGAGATGGTCGGCATGTCGAACCGGCGCGACTATTATCCATCGCAACTGTCCGGCGGCCAGCAGCAGCGCGTGGCCATTGCCCGCGCCCTCGCGATGCGGCCCAAGGTTATGCTGTTCGACGAGGTGACCTCTGCCCTTGATCCCGAACTGGTGGGCGAGGTGCTTCAGGTGATCCGGAAACTCGGGGCCGAACATGACCTGACCATGCTGATGGTCACTCATCAGATGGGCTTCGCGAAAGAATTTGCCGATCGCGTCTGCTTCTTCCACAGTGGCCAGATCTGCGAAGAGGGGGAACCGACGGCTTTCTTCCAGAACCCGCAGAACGAACGCTCGCGTCAATTCCTGCGCGCGGTATTGGAGGCAGGATGAAGGATCATCCCGAGATCGAAGAAGAACGTCCGACCACGCTGGCGCGTGAACGGTTCAACACGATCTACATCGCGCTGCGCGACCGGATCGGCCTTCTGGATTACAAACCCGGAACCCGTCTGGGCGAAGAAGACCTGGCGCGGGAATTTGGTGTGTCGCGCACGCCCTTGCGCCGGGTCTTGTCGCGACTGGAATCCGAAGGGCTGGTGGAAAGCCGCCACGGTGTCGGTACGTTCGTCACCACCGCCGACCTGCCCAGCCTGATCCAGACCTATCGGCTGCGGATGGAATTGGCGCCTCTGATCGGCAAACTGGATCCCATCGCCCCGGCCCCCGCCGCCCTCGACCGCATCCGCGCTCTGATCGACGCCTGTGACGCCGCGCGTCTGGCCCCCGACCCGCGCGAATTTGCCCGGATGAACATGCTCTTCTTTCAGCAGGTCGTCGAGATGATCGGCAACCAGCCCCTGCGTGAGATCACGGAACGGCTTTACTACCTGACCCACCGTATCTGGCTGACCTACATGCCGCAACTTGACTTGACTGCCGAGGTCGATGCCTTCGTGCGCGAAATGACCGATACGCTGACGGCAATGGAAATGGGCGACCTTGAGGCGGTTGGCTATATCCGGCGCAATCACATCTCCATGAGTTTGCGCCGCATGGCACTTTTCGAAAATCAGACAGCGTGATGCGCCCCTGTTCGCCGCAATAGGTTTCGATGATGCCGGCGGAAACCAGCACCGCTTCCCGCATTTAGGATACCGGCGCGACGACGCGGCCCAAGGATAGGGCGTGATCCCGAACACCTTGGTCCCGAATGGCGCTGGCCCGACCACCATGCGAAGAATGGGCAGATCCTTCGGTCACGCAGCGACGGAACCAAGTGGCGCGTCAGCGCCCCTGGCGTCGGCCAATGCAAGGATGCAAACGAAGGACCAGTCTGCATGTTGGCAACACCTACGCCCGACTTTGAAAAAAGTCCCTGATCCGGCATCGGCACTCTTCCGTTTCCGAGGGCTATTGACCGATATACCAATACATTCGGCAGGAGCCGCACGAATACTCCAATCACCAGCGAGAGCGATCCATGCAAAAGATCATCATCGATTGCGATCCGGGCATAGATGACGCCCTTGCCATCTTTCTGGCGCTGGCCTCGCGCGCGGATATCGAGGCCCTACCTAGGTCTGACCTGCGTCAAGGGCAACGGCTCGGTCGACAAGACCTACCTGAACGCCCAGCGGATCTGTGCAGCGGCGGGTCGGCTCGACATTCCCGTGCTGCGCGGTATGTCGCGCCCGATCCTCGCGCCGGCCGGCCTTGCGGCGTCGGTGCATGGTGAGGACGGGCTTGGTGATATCGGCCTTCCGCTGCCAGATCACGCACAAGAGACCGGGCCGAACGCGGTCGACTTCATTTTACAACAGACGGAGAAATATCCCGGCGAAGTCGTGCTGCGCGCGATCGGGCCGATGACAAATGTCGCGGTCGCGCTGTTGTTTGACCCGCTGCTCGGGCAAAAGTTGAAGTCCGTCGCCTTCATGGGTGGTGCCGCCTATTGCGGCGGCAACATGAACGAATTTGCCGAATTCAATTTCATGCTCGATCCGCATGCTGCGGAAATCGTTCTTCAGTCGGATGCCCGACTGGTGATGTTCGGTCTGGACGTGACGCTCAAGGCCCGGATCGAGGACAGCCATCTTGAGGGCCTGCGGCAGAACCGGAACGACTGCTCCGACATCGCCGCGGACCTTCTGGATGTCTACGCGGCGGGCGACCGGCACCTGCACGATCCTTGCGTAATCGCCTGGTTGATTGATCCGACGCTGTTTTCCGGCGTGCAGAGCCAGGTCAGGGTCCTAACCGAGGCCGGGCCGGAGTTCGGGCGGTCCTTGGCGGCCCGTGAACAGCAAGGCAGTTGCCTTGACATCACCGAGGTCGATCACGACCGGCAGGTTTCCCTGGTCGAGGACCAGCCGCACCGCCCGCTCGCGCACTTCGGGGGAAAACTTGTTCGTCGTCTTGCTCATGATGCTCCATCTTGCTCAGGAGTTGGAGCCTCCGGCAAACCCGGCGCGGTTCAGTTGGCCGGATGGGTATGCTTTCGCGAGCCAAGGTGGCATGGCTCGGCGGTTCAGAGCAATTCGTGTGCCGCAAAAGCTACGCCGCAGTCTCTTTCAGGCTTGCCAACAAGGTATGGAACTTTTCGCCCTGGATGGCGACGTGATCGCGGATCGTGGAGGCCGCAACCTCCGCCTCTCCCGCGGCCATGGCCGCCACGATGGCTTCGTGTTCCGACATCGATTGCTTCATCCGGCCGCGCACGCGCAATTGCAGGCGCCGGTAGGGTTTGAGGCGCCGATGCAGCCGCAAGGCTTCCTGCTGGATGTAGGCGTTGCCGCACTGTTCGTAGATCAGCAGATGAAACGCCTCGTTCTCGGCATAGTAGGTGTCGGGATTGCCGTTCTCGACGGCTGCCCGGCATCGCTCATTGGCGGCCCGGAGGTCATCGAGCGCGCGGTCGGTGATCCGTTTCGCGGCCAGTCGCGCGCAACTCGCCTCGAATTCGGCCATGGCTTCGAACATCTCGACAATCTCGAGCGGGCCCGGTTGCCGCACAAAGGCTCCGCGGCGCGGAATCAGTTCGACAAGACTGGTTCGGGCCAGCCGCTGCAGGGCTTCCGTTTTTCCATTTTCCCTTCGGCCTCAAGCCGTTGTCATTGCGAGGCATCCTGCGTTGGATACCCACGGGGCGTTTTCCCGGGCATGGCCGCCGCCAAGACAGGAAGACACCATAAAATTATGCGAAACCCGGTGTGTTGCATACAAAAAGCGATCTTCGCCAAGGCCGATTTCACCCTGATGCGGGCCGGGTGTGGGAGCGGCCGCAAAATCGCCCTCACGGCACGGTCAGGCCGGCACGAACAGGGTGCGATACCGGTCTCTAAGCACATTCTTCTGCACCTTGCCCATAGTGTTCCGTGGCAGTTCATTCTCCACAACGAGTTTCCGGGGATGCTTGAAGCGCGCAAGCGATGCGGCAACGGCCTTGCCGATGGCGTCGAGGTCCGGCACTTCACCGGGCTTTGGCACGAGCACCCCCAGGACAGTCTCGCCGAAATCCGGATGCGGCACTCCGACCACGGCGCTTTCCAGCACACCGGGCTGGTCGTCGAGGACAAGCTCGATCTCCTTCGGGTAGATGTTGTAGCCGCCCGAAATGATCAGGTCCTTGTTCCGGCCGACGATGTGGACATAGCCGTCCTCGTCGATCTTGCCGAGATCGCCGGTAATGAAGAAACCGTCGGCGCGCAGTTCGGCGGCCGTTTTTTCCGGCATCTGCCAGTAGCCCTTGAAGACATTCGGCCCCCGCACCTCGATCTGCCCGACCTTGCCATCGGGCAGGGTCGCGCCGGTGGCCGGATCGGTGATCTTGATCTCCACGCCCGGAAGTGGAAACCCGACCGTTCCCGCGCGCCGCTCTCCGTCATAGGGGTTCGACGTGTTCATGTTGGTCTCGGTCATCCCGTAGCGTTCGAGAATGCGGTGGCCGGTCCGCTTCTCGAACGCCACATGCGTCTCGGACAAGAGCGGCGCGCTGCCGGAGATGAAAAGACGCATGTGACGGGCCAGCTCCCTCGTGAACCGCGGCTCGTCCAAGAGCCGCGTGTAGAAGGTCGGGACGCCCATCATGGCGGTCGCGCGCGGCAGGTTCTTCAGAATGGTTTCGAGGTCGAACTTCGGCAGGAAGATCATCGCGCCACCGGCCACCAGGGTGACATTGGTCGCAACGAAAAGGCCGTGGGTGTGGAAAATCGGCAGGGCATGAAGCAGCACATCGCTGTCCGTGAACCGCCAGTGCTCGGCCAGGGTGCGCGCGTTGGACAAGAGATTTTCCTGCGTCAGCATCGCGCCTTTCGACCGCCCGGTCGTGCCCGAGGTGTAAAGGAACGCGGCAAGATCCTCCCTGTCGCGCGGAACCGTATCGAAGACCGGCGACATCAGCTCGGCCTGACGGGTAAGGGTGCCGGTGCCGTCGTCATTCATTGTTTCGAGCATGGCCCCGACGCCTTGGGCAACCGCACCGAGGCGGGCCTCGGACCCGGCATCGCAAACGAGCAGTCGTGCGCCGCTGTCGCCAACGAAATAGCTGACTTCGTCGGGCGTGTAGGCGGTGTTGAGAGGCAGGAACACCAGCCCGGCCCGAACGCAGGCCGCGTAGAGGGCCAGTGCCTCCGGCGATTTTCCGATCTGCGCCGCGACGCGGTCGCCGGGTTTGAGACCCAGTTGAGTCAGCAGGTTCGCAAGTCGCGCAGCCCTGATGATGAAGTCCGAATAGGAAACGACCGAGCCGTCTTCCAGATACAGAAACGGGGCGGCCCTGCCGTCGTGGCGGCCAAAGAGTTCGTCGTAAAGCGGGTTGCTCATTACCTGCTCCTTATTTTTTGATCGGCACTGTGGCGGGTTTGGCGAGGGCGCGCATTTCCCTGGATGTCGCAATCACATGCCCCGTGGCGAACTTCTCGTGGTTCTGCGTGACCTTCGACAGATCGTAAAGGTAATTGACCATGGCACCCGCGGATTGGGCCCGCCCCTTCGGCGAGGTATCGGCCCCGGCATGGACCTCGTGTACGATGGCGCCGTTGCCGAGGTGAAACCGCTCTACCGGATCAAGGGGCAATCCGTCGTCTCGCTTGGCGGTCAACAGATAGCGTGCGGCAATCTGGCGGACCCGGTCGTGATCCTCGACGGCAACCGTCAGGTTCTCCGATTCCATCCATGCGGCAAGGCCGGGAATCGGTGACAGGGTGACAAAGGTCTTCAGGCCCTGAAGCTCCTTGGCCAGGTCGGCGGCGACTTGCTTGATGAGCGAATTGCCGAACGAGATACCCGCCAGCCCGGGCTGACAGTTCGAAATCGAGTAGAACACGGCGGTATCTGCCTTTTCGGACGCAAGCGGCGTGCGATCTTCCGCCAGAAGCTGCTGGATCGAGCCGGGAATGCCGACGGTCAGGGCGACTTCAACGAAGATCAGCGGCTCATCCGGCATGGCGGGATGGAAGAAGGCAAAGCACCGGCGGTCCGTCGGTTTCAGCCGCCGCCTCAGGTCATCCCAGCTGTCGATGGTGTGCACCGCCTCGTAGGCGATGATCTTTTCCAGGATGTGGGCGGGGCTTCCCCAGTTGATCGGCCTGAGAACGAGAAAACCGCGGTTGAACCACGAGGAGAAGAGGTGGCGGAAGTCGAGGTCGAGCGCCTGAAGCGCCGGCTCCCTCGAACTGAGGCGCAAGAGGTCGGCGCGCATCGCGACCAGCCGTTCGGTCGCGCCGGGCGCCTGATTCAGACGCCGCATCAACTCTTGCCGCGCTGGTTCGACGGCGGACATGAAGTCGGCATAGCTTTTCCGGGTCGCCTCGGTCGCGTAGGCGGCAAGCGCGGCGCGCGCCTGCTCCGGGTCGATGTTGAGGGCCCCCGCGACATGGCGGAAGAACCCGAGCTTTCCACCGTCGTCGAGCGCCTCGTAACGGACGAGTATGAGACTGGCGATCGTGACGCCAGACACTTCGCCTGTCGAACCGACGAGGGCGGCACAGAGTTGCTCGAGGGTTCTTTCGTCCCGATCGGTACTCGGAAGCGAGCGGGTTCGCCGTTCGAACACGGTCGAAAGAAGATCTGCCAGCAGGGTCACAGCGCCACTCCCATCACCAGGTTCGGAAGCCAGGTCACCAGCCCCGGAAAGACGCAGAGGATCACGATTGCCGCCACCATGCAGAGCACGAAGGGAAACGAGCCGACAAGCACGGTCCTGAGCGATATGTCCGGGGCAATGCCGTTGATGACGTAGAGGTTCAACCCGACCGGCGGCGTGATAAGTCCGATCTCCATGTTGATCGTCACTATGACCGCGAACCAGTAGGGGTCGAAACCGGCCGCGATGGTGATCGGAAGGAGGATCGGCGCAGACATCAGGATGACGGCCACCGGTGGCAGGAAGAAGCCCGCGACCAGCAGGAACAGGTTGATGATCGCCATCAGCACCCAGCGGTTGACCTCGAGCTCGGCAATCGCCTGCGCCACCGACTGGGTGACAAAGAGCGACGACAGCATGAAGCTGAACACCCCCGCCGCCCCGATGATGAAGAGGATCATCACGCTTTCGCGGGTCGAATCCCGCAGCACGGCCCAAAGATCGGCGGGCCGGACCATCCGGTAGATGATGATCGCCGCGACAATGCAGAGCAGCGCCCCGACCGCCGCCGTCTCGGACGGCGTGGCGATCCCGCCGTAAAGCGCGTAGAGGACGCCGGCGATGATGACGAGGAACGGGACGACCCTTGGCAGAATCTCGAGTTTCTCCCGCCAGGAGTAGCGCGCGCTGGTGAGGGCTGCGCCCGCCGCACCGCGCCGCCAGGTGTCGAAGATCGCCCAGGCGATGAACAGCATGGTCAGAAGCAGGCCCGGGACGACGCCGGCCAGAAACAGCCGCCCGATCGACGTCTCGGTCGCGATGCCGTAGACGATCATCGTCACCGAGGGCGGGATCAGGATGCCAAGCGTCCCGCCGGCGGCGATGGAGCCTGCGGCAACTTCATCGGGATAGCCGCGGCGGCGCATTTCAGGAATGCCCATCTTGCCGATCGCCGCGCAGGTCGCCGGAGACGATCCCGACATCGCCGCGAACAAGGCGCAGGCGCCAAGGTTGGACACCAGAAGCCCGCCGGGCACCCGCGTCAGCCAGCGCTCCAACGCTTCATAAAGATCGGGGCCGGCGCGGGTCGAGGCGATGGCCGCCCCCATGATGATGAACATCGGGATGGAGAGGAGGGCGAAGCTGTTGAGTTCTGCAAAGAAGAGTTCCGGCAAGGCCTCCAGCGAACGGGCCCCGTCGAAGGCGAGCAGAAAGAGGGTCGCGACCACCAGGAGGCCGACGGCGACCGAAATGCCCGAGAACAGGACAAGTACCGTCGCAACTGCGACCAGAATGCCAATCGTGAGAGGTTCCATCAGAGGTTCTCCCCCTCGGGGCTGATACCGTGGGCATTGGCCGCAAAGGCATCACCGCTGTCGGTTGCGACAAGCCACAGATCGGTGAAGAGTTGGAGGGCGAAGACGCCGAAACCGAAAGGCACGGTCAGATAGGGAATCCACAGTGGGAAGGCCCAGACCGATTCCGACTTCCAGTTACGCTCCCAGGCGAGGTGGAACATCTCCCACCCGTAATAGGTCATTGTCGCGACCATGAGCAGCGTGGCGATGAGGACGACGATTGCGAGCCCCTTGCGTGCCCCCCGTGACAGGAGACCGGGCACGAGATCGACCCCGACGTGGCCGCGCTGATGCTGCACATAGGGAAGGCCGATCATGGTCGCGCCAATCATCATGTAGATGACGGCTTCGGTCTGCCAGATCGTCGACTGCCCAAGTACGCCGCGCACGAATATCATCTGGCAGGTCACGAGAACCGAGATCAGGATGAGCGCCGCGGCAACGGCGCCGCAGGCGTTGGACAGGATGCGAACAGCGTCCTGCAGTCGCGTCGTCGGTTTCCGTTCAGGGCCCGGCATGACACCCTCCATCGATGACGAAAGCCGCAGCCCCCCGCTCCGGACGGAGCAGGGGGCCACTGCATCACTTCACTTCCAGGGCGAGATCGAGGAGTTCCTGCCCGTTCGGCGTTTCCTCAACGAAGGCCGGGAACGCGGTCTCTTTTGCCAGGGCGAGCCAGGCATCGAAATCTTCCGGCGCCATCTCGGCGATCTCCACACCGTTGTCGGCAAAGATCTGACGTGCCGCATCGTCCCCCTTCTTGGCCTCTTCCAGATAGAAGGCCTCGGCCTTGGCCGACGCATCCGTCAGCGCCTTTTGTTGCTCCGGGCTGAGTTCGTCGAAGGTACGCTTGTTGATCAGCATAGGTTGATACATGAACCACAGCGCATTCTCCCCGGCCGGGGTAAAGCACTTGAGTTGCTCGTAGAGACGGAAGCTGACGAAACTTTCCGACGAGGTGTTGGTGGCATCGAGGACGCCCGTCTGGAGCGCCGGATAGATCTCCGACGACGCCATCGACGAAATCGAGGCGCCCGCCCCGGCCAACATCTGCTCGAACGACTTGCCGGCAGCGCGGATCGTGACCCCCTTCACGTCGTCGGGGCCGGTGATGCAGCCCTTGTTCGAGCCGAAGCCTCCGGCAAGATATCCGTGAACGAGGACCTTCACATCGTCCCCGGCCATGATCTCCTCGAGCTTTTCCATGAAGGGCGAGGCGGACAGGCGCGCGGCATGGTCGTGGTTGCGCACCAGGCCCGGCATCAGGGTCAGGTTGTAGGCGGGCTGCTGGCCACCGGCATAGCTCAGCGGCAGGACCGTCATGTCGAGCTGGCCGCGGCTGAGCGGGGTATATTGCTCGCGCGCCTTGAAGAGCGTCTGGTTGGGGAAGATCTTGATTTCGAGGTCAACATTGGCGGCGGCAACCTCATCCGCGACCATCTGCGCCACCTGGTGGCGTACGTCGTTCTCGGACCATTGATGTGACAGGCGGAGTTCCTCCGCGTTTGCCGCACCTGTTCCTATTGCAAGCGCTGTCAGCGCTGCCGCTGTGAGTCGTCCGGTCATTGGTATCCTCCCTATGAATGCCGAATGCTCGATGAATTCACCTCCGTTGTCACGTTGTGCATTCCATGTCAATGTTTTTGTATACAAGAAATGAGTTGTGGAACGCATCTTTGAGGCTTGGTCATTTCCGGCGAGGGACTGTCGGACAACCAGTTTGAATTCGGAGCCGAGGGTTTCGGCACCGCCCACCAGTCCCCCTTCGATGCCGGATCAAACGACTTGCCGGACGATAGAAAAGGAGTATACTACCTAATATTCCCGTCACCGAACTGCGGGACTCTGACACCGTGCTGGAGGATTGAGATGGCGGACATGAGCGTGGACTTCTGCGGAGTGAAGTTCAAAAACCCCGTTATCATCGCCTCGCTGGAAACCACGAACAGCCCCGACCTGATGCGTCAATGCTTTGACGGGGGAGCCTCCGGCGCGATCATCAAGACGCTGACCGACATCGAGGACATGGCCCGGTTGACGCAGAACTCCAAGTACTGCGTGATGAACTCCAAAGGCGACATCATCCGTGGCAAGCC
The DNA here is from genome assembly GCA_002280515.1 of Rhodobacterales bacterium 32-67-9. Classification (GTDB taxonomy): domain Bacteria; phylum Pseudomonadota; class Alphaproteobacteria; order Rhodobacterales; family Rhodobacteraceae; genus Albidovulum. The sequence goes on along the minus strand of NCEA01000021.1, from coordinate 55,472 downwards.
GGCGCGGGACTTCGTCTTCTACAGCCGCTCGGGCTATTCCAGCACCTATTACAAGGACTGGATTCCCGATCTGAAGGAAATCCAGAAATACGCGGCGGAGCGAGGGGCGCACCTGATCGGCAGCGCCGGCGCCAAGGACATCAACGGCTGGAAGGATATCTGCCGGACGATCGAGGATTGCGGTCTGCCAATGGTCGAGCTGAACTTCGGCTGCCCGCATCCGGCGATGATGCCGGGCGTGCATGGCGGTTCGATGATCGGGCAGGAGCCGGAGGTGGCCTATGAGGTCACGCGCCAGGTCTGCGAGTCGGTGGATATCCCGGTCGTGGTCAAGCTGACGCCGGATCAGTCCAAGCCGCTTGCCATCGCCAAGGCGGTGCGCGAGGCAGGCGCTGCCGGTGTGACCGCGATCAACCGCCATACCGGCTTTGTCGTCGATATCGACACCGGCCAGCCCCGCATCGGCGGCCCCGCCGGGATCGGCGGCACCTGGGTCAAGCCCCTCTCGCTGCGCTGGGTCCACCGGATCCACGAGGAGCTCGGGATGCCGATCTCCGGCTCGAACGGGATCTTCGACCACCGTGACGTGATCGAGTTCATCATGGCGGGTTCGACCATCGTTCAGGTCGGTTCGATCCTGATGGTCAAGGGCATCAAGTGGCTGCCGAAGATCATCGAGGGCGTCGAAACGTTCATGGATGAAAACGGCTATGCAACCGTTGACGAGATGATCGGCATTGCCTCGAAGCGGTCGGTGAAGGACTATTCCGAACAGTTCTCGAAAAACCGCATCCATGCAGTGATCAATGATGACACCTGCAAGAACCCGACCTGCAACATCTGCATCCAGGTCTGCTTCTACGAGGCTCTGTCGCAGACACCGGATGGCACGGTGGAGGTGCATACCGACAACTGCATCGGCTGCGAGCTGTGCATGGACGCCTGCCCGTTCGACTCGATCGAGATGAAGGAAACCTCTCCCGCCCAGCTCGACTCCGGTTTCTTCAACATCCCGGCGGAAGTGTACGAGAAGGACAAGTTCAAGACCCGGCGCAATAACATGTACTCCATCCGCGCCAACAGCCCGAAGTTCAACAAGGAACCTGCCGAGTAAGGAGACGATCATGGCCGTCAACAAGGAACATCGCGAATTCTACCAGCTCGACATGGACAGCGGCTGGGTAACGCCCAAGGGCTATCCGTCCGGGATCAAGCAAAAGGTTCTGTCGGGTCATCTCGACATGGAGAACCGCAAGGGTGGCTGGACGCGGCTCTTGAAGTTCGAGCCGGGCACCTACACCACTGTCCCGTTCGAGCATGACTACTGGGAAGAGGTCTTCGTGATCGAGGGCGACATGTGGGTCGGCAATGACGGGCCTAAGGGTGGCGAGCGTTTCGGCAAGTTCACCTATTGCGTCCGCCCGCCGCATGTCGCGCATGGTCCCTTCCGCACCGAGGAAGGCTGCCTGCTGCTGGAGCAGCACTACTACGACCCGCAGTAATCCATGCCTTTATCCAGACCGCCCCGCCGGGGCGGTCTTCCTTTGCGGTATATCCGGACATGATCCAGAATCTGACCGACCTTTCGCGCAAGCTGATCAAGGGCACCCTGAAAAGCGCCGACCTCGTGCAGGAGACGCTGGCCCGCATCGCCGATCCGGCAGGGCAGGGCTGCGTTGTGTTCCTGCGCACCTATGCCGAGGCCGCAATGGCGCAGGCCGACTGGATCGACGCAGCCCGCGCCAAGGGCATCGCGCTGCCGCCCTTTGCCGGGGTGCCGCTGGCGATCAAGGATCTCTTCGACGTCAAGGGCGAAGTCACGACGGCCGGGTCGCGCGTTCTGGACGAACAGGCCGCGGCCGAGGCGGACGCCGTGATCGTGCAGCGCCTGCGCGCGGCCGGTTTCGTGATCGTCGGCAAGAACAACATGACCGAGTTCGCCTATTCCGGGCTTGGCATCAACGCGCATTTTGGAACGCCCCGCAATCCGCACGACAAGACGGCGCATCGCATCCCCGGCGGCTCCTCCTCCGGCGCGGCCGTAGCCGTGGCCGAGGGGATGGTGCCTGCCGCGATCGGGACCGATACCGGCGGGTCGTGCCGCATCCCGGCGGCCTTCTGCGGCGTGGTCGGATTCAAGCCGACATCGACGCGGGTGCCGAAGGACGGCACCGTGCCGCTGTCAAAATCGCTCGACTGCATCGGCCCCTTCGCGAATTCGGTCTCCGACTGCGCGGTTCTCGATTCCATCCTTTCCGGCGGGACAGGGGAGGATGTGGACTCCTTCCCCGAAGGCGGGCTGCGCCTTGCTGTGCTTGACGGCTATGTCACCGAGCATCTGGATGAAGCGGTCGGCTCGGCATACCAGAAGATGCTGACCCGCCTGTCGAACCGGGGCGTGCGCCTGATGCCGCTCACGATCGCAGAGCTTGCCGAACTTCCGAAGATCAACAGCAAGGGCGGCCTCGTCGGGGCCGAAGCCTATTCCTGGCACAAGTCGTACCTCGAGACGCGGTCGGAATTCTATGATCCCTGGGTCCGGGAACGCTTCAGCGCGGGCCGGTCGCAAAGCGCGGACGACTACATCCGCACGGTCGAGGCGCGCGCGCGGATACGCGCGCTCGTAGCCCGCAAGACCGAAGCCTTCGACGCGCTGATTCTGCCTACCGTGCAGATCGTGGCACCGACGATGGAAAGCCTCGCGGACCCGGCGAAATCCGCGGCGACGAACCTGCTGTGCCTGCGCAATACCGCGGTCGGTAATTTCCTCGACCTGCCGGCAATCTCCATCCCTTGCCATGAAGAAGGCGGGCTGCCGGTCGGCGCGATGCTGATGGGGCGGACAGGTGGGGACAGACATCTGCTGTCTATCGCACGAGGATTGGAAGGCACCATCCGGGGCCGTTAACCGAAAGGTCACATCATGTCTGCCAGGGTCGAATTCGACGCAACCTTCACCTCCCGCTCCGGGCAGGAGCTGGAAAGGGTCGTCATCGAAAAGGTGATCGTCGGCGGCTGGACCGGCCGCGACAAGGCGGCACTTCAGCATCATATCGACGAGCTTGCGAAGATCGGCGTGAAGCCGCCCGCGAAAACCCCGCTGTTCTACCGCGTCGGGGTGTCGCGCCTTTCGGTGGCCGACGCGATCGAGGTGATCGGCGACGGGTCGAGCGGCGAGGTCGAGTATGTGCTCTTGAACCGCAAGGGCCGGATTTGGGTCGGCGCCGGCTCGGACCACACCGACCGGGTGGTCGAGCACATGGGGATCACCGTCGCCAAGCAACTTTGCGACAAGCCGATCGCCACCGAATTCTGGCCGCTCGACGAGGTCGAGGGGCACTGGGACCAGATCCTCATCCGGTCCACCATCCGCGAAGGCGGCGAGGATGTCGTCTACCAGGATGGCGGGGTGGCGGGGCTTCTTTCTCCCGCGGAACTGCTGACCCACCTGAAGGAAGACGGAGGCGAACTGGCCGAACACACGCTGATGTTCGGCGGCACCTGTGGCGCGATCGGTGGTGTCAGGTTCAGCCCGCGCTTCGCGCTCGAACTGATCGACCCGGTGCTGAAGCGCCGGATCTCCCACGCCTATGACGTCCTACCGGTGCCGATTCTTGGATAGGGTTTGCCTTCTCCAATTTTAAGGAGTATACTTCCTATAAATGAGAGGTGAATCATGACCTATGTCGTCACGGAGAACTGCATTAACTGCAAGTACCAGGACTGCGTCACAGTCTGCCCGGTGGATTGTTTCTACGAGGGCGAGAACTTTCTGGTCATTCACCCCGAGGAATGCATCGACTGCGGCGTCTGCGAACCCGAATGCCCGGCCGACGCGATCCGGGCTGATACAGAACCGGGGCTTGAGCCCTGGCTCGCGATCAACGCCAAATACGCCGACATCTGGCCGAACATCACCGAGATAGGGAGGGTTCCGCCCGATGCCGAGGAATGGAACGGCAAGCCCGGCAAGGCGGGGCTGTTGATCACCGGCGCGGCGCCGGCCGAACCCCATGCGCAAAAGCCGATCTATGAACCTGGCGAAATGCCCGGCGATGCCGCCGTCGAACACTACGAGGTCGACGGCGCCACCGTTCCCTTCCCCGAGGCCAAGGACCCGGCAAAGATGGTCAGACTGGACCCGCTCGACACCGAAGAGTCTGACGGCTTCGAGGTGGACGGGCTGCGCGTGAACAACTGATCGCCCGCGCCCGACGGCGCCATCATACCCCGAACCGGAGACCACCCATGAACGTCGCCCCCAAGCCGGCCGCAGCGCCCGCCCAGACCATGCCAGACGCCCAGACCGTCCTGAGTGTCCGGCACTGGGACGATCGCCTGTTCTCCGTCCGCGTCACCCGGCCCGCGAGCTTCCGCTTCCGCTCGGGCGAGTTCGTGATGATCGGCCTGCCGGGCGAGAACGGCAAACCGATCCTGCGCGCCTATTCCATCGCCTCGCCATTCTGGGACGAGGAGCTTGAGTTCTACTCGATCAAGGTGCCCGACGGACCGTTGACCTCGCGTCTTCAGAAGATCGAGGTGGGCGATCAGGTGATCGTCAAGACCAAGCCGACCGGTACACTTGTCATCGACGCGCTGTTGCCGGGCAAACGGCTCTGGATGATCTCGACCGGCACCGGCGTCGCGCCCTTCGCCAGCCTGATGCGGGAGCCCGAGACCTATGAGAAATTCGAAAGCGTCATCCTGACCCAGACATGCCGGTTGAGGAGTGAGCTCGACTACGGCGACGATCTGGAACGGCGGCTTGCCGAGGACCCGCTGGTGGGCGAGGAGGCAGCCGTCAAGTTCCGGCGCTACGCTTCCACGACGCGAGAGACCTCCGAGAGGATGGGCCGCGTCACCGACCTGATCGAAAGCGGCAAGCTGTTCGAGGATCTCGGGGTCCCCGCACTCGATCCGGCCTATGACCGCGTGATGATCTGCGGATCGATGGCGCTGAACCTCGACATGAAGCGCATTCTCGAAGCGCGGGGTTTCACCGAAGGGGCGAACAGCAAGCCCGGCGAATACGTCGTCGAACGCGCCTTCGTCGACTGACCGGGCAAGCGCCGGTCAGCGCGAGAAGCGCGCCTTCAGGACGGCCCAGAGCATCGCGAAGACACTCAGCCGCTTCGCCGGGCCGGCCTCGCCGCCCGACAGGACCGCATCGCAGTTCGCCGCGAACTGGGCGAGGATGTAGTTGACAAAGCCGGTGACAAGCTCCGGCCGGTTGAACTGCGCCAGCATCCCGTCGATCTCGAAGCGAAGCTCCACCTCGGCCCGGCTCGTCTGAGGGTTTGTCCCTGCCGCGATGGCATAGCGCAGCTCGCCCCTGACCGTCGACTTGCCGAGCTTGTCGTTGCCTTCGCCGCGGATCGACCCAGCGCGGGCGTTGTCGTCGTTGGCATAGGTGCCGCGCCCGCCGAAGCGCGCCCGGATCGGGCCGAAGCGGATTTCCACGGCACCAGAGAAGTTTTCAGCGTCAAGGCTGTCGACCGTAGCACCGGGGATGCAGGGGGCCACGCGCGCGGGGTCTCGGAAGAGCGCCCAGACCGCGTCCGGCGCATGATTGAGGGCGAAGCTGCGCTTGACGACGGTCCAGCCACCATCCGTTGAAACGGAGCCCTTTGGGGCTGCCGACGCGGCTGGCACCGCAGCGGCTTCGACGGGATCGAACGGCGTGAAGGGCTTTACGTTGCGTAGCGGGGCAGGGGGAGCGGAAGTCGCACCCTTCGCCGCGATCACCTCGGAGATCGCACCGACGATGCCGACATAGCCGGTGCAGCGGCAGAGGTTGCCGCTCAGCTCATGCCGGATCGTTGCTTCGTCCGCCGCATCGAAGCGTGTTACGATGTCATGCGCGGTGGCCAGCATCCCCGGCGTGCAGAAGCCGCATTGCAGCGCGTGGTGACGCGAGAAGGCATCTCGCAGCTGATCCATGACCGGGTCACCGCGATGCCCCTCGATCGTCTCGATCACTGCACCATCGCAGGTATGGGCATAGGTGATGCAGGACCGCACCGGCTTGCCGTTCATGATAACCGTGCACGCGCCGCAGACGCCTTGCTCGCACCCAAGATGGGTTCCCGTCAGGTCGAGATGGTCGCGCAGCACCTCGGCCAGTTGGGTGCGGGGCGCGACAGTGACGGTGCAGGCCTCGCCATTGACGGTCAGAATGAGTGTCTCAGGCATCCGAAAGGGCCTCTGTCACGGCGCGGGAATGGGCGATGGCAAGTTGATGGATCTTGACCTCCGAGAGGTTGAGGCCGCTGTCCCGCAGCACCGACTTCACCGCGTCAAGTGGCACGGCGGCACCGGTCGTCGCGATTTGCCGGGCTAGCTCCGTGCTGACAAATGGCGCGCCGCTGGTCGATCCGAAGACGACCCGGCAGGTGCGGCGTTCCGGGTCGGCGACGAAGGCCGCTATCGCGTCGGCGAATTCGCCCACCTTGCGGCAGATCTTGTAATAGCCCCAGCGCGCCTGATCCGAATAGCGCGGGATGCGCACCGTGGTCAGGATCTCGTCGTCCTTCATTGCCGTTCGGTAGGCACCGAGCATGAAGCCCGACATAGGGATTTCCCGTGCGCCGCCACCGCCCCGTACCACAAGCACCGCGTCGAGCGCGATCATCGCCGTGACCCAGTCGGCGGCGGGATCGGCGTGGCAGAGACTGCCGCCGATGGTGCCCCGATTGCGCACGGCCCGATAGGCGATGCCAGCGGCAACATGGCGCAACATGCCCGGTATCGGATCGGGCACCTCGCCATCTTCGATGCGCGCATGGGTGACGGCCGCGCCAATCTCGACATGGGTTTCGGTTTTGCGGATCTCGGCCAGGCCCGGCAAGCCGGTCACATCCACCAACCGCGACGGCCGGGCAAGCCGCAGGTTCAGCATCGGGCCGAGCGATTGGCCGCCACTGATGACTTTGGTGCCATGGGCTTCGTCGCGAAGCGCCTCGCGCGCTGCGTCCAATGTTCCGGGGCGTGAAATCTCGAACGGAGACGGCTTCATTCGGCGGCCTCCCGAGCAGCGCGGGCCCGAAGAATCTCGCCCAGCACCTTTTCGGGCGTCGCCGGGATGGCGTTGATCTCCACCGCGAAGGGCGAAAGCGCATCATTGATTGCGTTGACGATGGCCCCTGCTGGCGCGATGGCCGCGCCTTCACCGACGCCCTTGATCCCGTGCCTTGTATAGGGCGACAGCGTCTCGGTATGGCCGAGGCGGAAATGCGGCAGCTCCGCCGGGCCGGGCAGGATATAGTCGGCGAGCGTCGAGGTCAGCGGCTGCCCGTTGGCGTCATAAAGCGCCTCTTCGAAGAGCGCGGTGCCGATACCCTGCGTCGCGCCCCCATAGGCCTGCCCTTCGAGGATCAGGGGATTCACCCGGCGGCCGCAATCCTCGAAGATGTAATAGTCCTCGATGGCGGTCTCGCCGGTATCCGGGTCGACCTCGACGATGGCCGCGTGGGTCGCGTAGGTGAAGACGCCGGTGTCGATGTCGGGCTTGTAGCCTTCGGTCACCTCAAGGCCGGCGGTCTCGACATCGTCGGGAAGCTGGTCGGGGCGCAGATACCAGGCGCGGGCGATGTCCTCGAACCCGACATGCGCCTCGCCGAACCAGGCCTTTCCGTCGGAGAGGCGAATATCCTCCGGCTTGCACTGCAACAGATGCGCGGCATGTGCCTTGACCCGGCCCGCAAGAACCTCCGCCGCCTTCGACACGGCGCCGCCCGCCATGACCATCCCGCGCGAGGCATAGGCGCCGGTCGAATAGGGGGTCACTCCGGTATCGCCCATCGTGACGCTGATCCGGCTGACATCGACGGTCAGCCATTCGCTCGCCACCTGCGCGAGCGTGGTCTCTAGCCCTTGTCCGAAACTGTGGTTCCCCGACCGTACCTCGACCGAGCCGGAGGGCGTGATCTTCACCATCGCCTGTTCGTATCCGGGCACCAGCGGCAGGCCCCAGGCGGCGAACACCTTGGTGCCATGCGCCGACTGTTCGGTGAATGTCGAGAATCCGATACCGAGATAACGGCCCTCTTCGCGCGCCTTTCCCTGGCGCGCACGGAAGCCGGCAAGCCCGATGTGCTCTTCCGCCTGCACGACGCTCGCGGGGTAGTCGCCGCTGTCGTAGAACTTCTTGGTAACATTGGTGAAGGGCATCTTGCCTGCCGCCACGAGGTTTTCCTTGCGCACCTCGGAAGGCTCGCGCCCCACAGCGCGGGCAATGGCGTCGATGGTCAATTCCATCGCGAAACAGACGCCGGGGCGGGCGACGCCGCGATAGGGGGTGAAGGCAGGCTTGTTCGTCGCGACCGAAAAGGTGCGACAGCGGTAGGTGCCGAAATCGTAAGGCCCGGGCAGGTTGCCACCGGCCTGCGCCGCTTCGAGGCAGGCGGTGAAGGGCCAGACGGAATAGGCGCCCACGTCGACGGTGATCTCTGCGTCCAGCCCCAGAAGCCGCCCGCGTTCGTCGGCAAAGGCGGTCAGCTTGTAGTGGTGCTGGCGGGTGTTCGCACCGGCGACAAGATGTTCGCGGCGATCCTCGGTCCAGCGGATCGGGCGGCCGGTCTTGCGCGCGACCCATGAGACGGAAAGCTCCTCGGGCTGAAGCACGCATTTGTAACCGAAACCGCCGCCGACATCTGGCGCGATGACCCGGACCTGGCCCTGGTCGATACCAAGAAGCTCCGAAATCCCGGTGCGGATCAGGTGTGGTACCTGGGTCGAGGTATAGACGACGAGCTGTCCCGCCTTCTCGTCCCAGTAGGCCAGCGTGCCCTTGCCCTCCATCGGGTTCATGGCCTGGCGCGCGGTCGAATATTCCCGCTCGATCACCACCGGCGCGGTCTTGCGCAGCGTCTCGATATCGCCGTCGAAGAAGGTCGTCAGGAAAAGATTGTTGCCCCATTCCTCATGCAGGAGCGGCGCGCCCGGCTCGCGCGCCTTCAGGGCGTCGATGACCGGGGGCAGGGGGTCAATCTCGATCTCCACCGCTTCGGCAAGATCCTCGGCCTCGGCACGGGTGGGGGCGATGCAGATCGCTACGCATTCACCGACGAACCGGACCTTGTCCTTGGCAAGCGGATACTGGTCAGAGGCGTTGTAGCTTGGCAGCGACGATTCGGCCCGGATCGGGCGCACGTCGGACAGGTCGGCGGCGGTGAAGACCCAGCCCGACAGACCGTCGGGCTTGCGGATGGCGCAGATGCGCCCATGGGCGACGGGGCTGCGGACGAAGGCGGCTTCCCATTGCCTAGGCAACTTGATGTCGCCGACGAATTTCGCCTGCCCGGTCAAGAGCCGCCGGTCTTCCTTGCGTTCGATGCGAGCGCCAATTCCGGTGGTCAAGACCTGTTCCCTCCAGCGCCGGCCATGCCGTCAATCGCACCACGAACGTCAAAGGCGTTGCCGAACCCATGGCGATTGGGCGATAAAAGAAGTATACTGTGTATTATTTCCGATGCAACACCCCAAGCCACGCCCGGGCTTGTCTCGAATGGTCAAAGTGGGCAATAAGCGCGGGTCGCACGTGCAAGCGCCACCCGCACGCATCTATAGTCTGCAACATAGCTGTGATCAGGGATATGGAAAACACATCTAAGAAAGCGGCGCGGCCGGGAAAAGTCAAAAGCCGGACCTATGAAGAACTTTGGACCCGGCCGGGATACCTGATCCGGCGCCTGCACCAAATCCATGTGGGCCTCTTCGCGGAGGAGTGTGGCAGCGAGGATCTTACCCCGGTCCAGTCGGCGATCCTGTCCGTCCTGCAAGGCGGTGAGGAGATGGATCAGCTGACGCTGTCGACCTCGGTTGGAATCGACCGGACCAGCGGTGCCGATGTCATCCGGCGGCTTGAACGGCGCGGGCTCTTGACCAGGATACCGTCGGAATTCGACCGGCGTGCGAAGATCGTGAAGATCACGGAAGCGGGCAAAGCCTACATCAAGCGGGTCCGACCGCGGATGGTCAGGGCCCAGGACCGGCTGATCGCCCCCCTCGACGATGATGAGCGCGAGGAATTCTTCCGCCTGATCAACAAGCTGGTCGATGCCAACAACGAGGCGAGCCGCGCCCCGATGGGAACGATCTGACGCCGATTCCGCAATCACGCCCCTGTTGATCGCGCGACGCCACCAAACCTTTCCAGGGTGAGGCAATTCGGCTGCGCAAGAAAATCGTTGCGTTTGCACGAAAGAGGAGCATACTTCGTATATAAAGCTGATCGCACCCCCCGAACCGGCCCCGGCCGGACAGTGGAGCGGGTCGCGACACCAACAGACACCAGTAGGGCAATGCCCTGCGGGACCGAGGGAGAACCGATTGAACCTACTGGCGCAATACGCCCTGACCGGAGTGGTGACCGGGTGCTTTCTGATCCTCGCGACAATCGGGTTCTCGCTGACGCGGCAGGTCGAGGGGTTCCTCAACATCGCACATGCCGAGATGCTGGGCGTCTCTGCCTTCATCACCTGGGGGCTGAACGCGGCAGCCGGCTGGCCGTTCATTCCGGCCGCCGTGGTCGCCATCGTCGCGACCGCGTTCGTTGGCTTGTTCATCGGGCGCGTCGTCTACGATCCGATCCGGAAACTCGGACCGGCCGTGGTGCTGATATCCTCGGTCGGGGTGGCCCTTGTGATCGCCGGTATCATGCACGCGATCATCGGCACGGGGATCCGGACGCTCGACGTTCCGCTTGCGACTACCTACAAGTTCTTCGGCCTCAGGATCACCAACTACCAGATGATCGTGGTCGCGCTTGCCGCGTTGACTGGCATCTCTCTGGCGCTTTTCCTCAACCGCACCAAGACCGGACTTGCGATCCGCGCCATGTCGACGAACCCCGAGCTTGCGGCGTCGCGCGGCATTGATGTGCGCCAGACCTCGCGCGCGACCTGGCTTCTGTCCTCGGGCCTCGCCGGTCTTGCCGGTGTCATGCTCGCTCTGATCGCGACGCTGTCGACGGATATCGCCTTTCACCAGATCCTCCAGATCCTCGCCGTTGCGATCCTTGCCGGCCTGGGGTCGCTCTACAGCGTGATCGCCGCCGGGCTGATCGTCGGGATTGCCATGGATGTCTCGGTCTTCTGGATACCGGCGGGCTATCGCCCCCTGATCGCATTCGCCGTCGTCATCATCGCACTCCTGGTGCGCCCCGAGGGCCTGTCGATGAAAAGAAGCTCATGAATACCCTTGCCCAGACCGCCCTGACCATCGTCATGTTCGGCAGCCTCTTTTCGGTCCTGACGCTGTCGCTGAACCTGCAGTATGCCCGGGGCGGCATGATCAATTTCGGCACCGTCGCCTATTTCGCGGCCGGCGCCTATGCCTATGCGATCGTCACGCAGGAACCGCCGCATGGTCTCGACCAGTACCTCGTCGGGCTGGACGCGCCCTGGTGGGCCGGGTTCATCGCCGCCGGAATTGCCGCCATGGCCTTCGCGATCCTGACCGGCTGGCCGACGCTGCGGCTGCGCGGCGAATACCTTGCCCTGACGACTTTCGCCTTCGCCGAAATGCTGAGCTCGCTTCTGGTCAACGAACGCCGGATCGGCAACGGAACCGTGGGCCTCGCGAATGTCGAGCGGCCGGATGCCAACATTCTGGGGCTGTCCGAAAACATCGTCTATGCGGGTGCGGCGTTTCTGCTGATGCTGGCGACGGCCTATGCGTTCAGCCGCCTTCTGGCCTCGCCCTATGGCCGGGCGATCGATGCGGTCCGGGATGACGAGGTGGCCGCTCAGGCGATCGGCAAGGACATCGCCCGGTTGCGGTTCCAAGTCTTCGTCCTGTCCTCGATCCCGATCGGGTTCGCCGGCGCGCTTTATGCGATGATCACCACGCTGGTGAACCCCAACCTCTTCTCTGCCGAAGTTACGTTCTTCGTCTGGATCGCGCTGGTTCTCGGCGGCGAACGCACGATCCTCGGCGCGGTTGTCGGAACGATGGCGCTTGTCGGGTTCCAGGAGGCCATCCGCGCCATCCCGTTCGAATCCGTGCGGGCGGCGGAAATCGCCGCCTCTGCCGAGGATATCGTGACCGGCATCCTCTTTATCGTGATCCTGCGCTGGCAGCCCTTCGCCGCCTTCGCAAGACGGAGGCAACCGGCATGACGCGCGATCTTCTCGTCGTCGACAAGGTCACCAAACGTTTTGGCGGTCTTAAGGCCGTCGGCGGCGACGCAGGCCTAAGCTTTTCTGTCCCTGAAGGGACGTTCCTCGGGCTGATCGGACCGAATGGGGCCGGCAAGTCGACGACCTTCAACCTGATCTCCGGCGTTCTGAAACCGACCTCGGGGTCGGTGATCCTTGACGGCAAGGATCTGTCGACCGCCCGCGCTTCGGACATCGCGTCTTTCGGACTTGGCCGGACCTTCCAGACCCCGCGGGCGTTTCCATCGCTGACGGTTCTGGAGAACGTCATGGTGGGTGCGGACAACGAGGGCGAGACACTTCTTTCAGTCTTTCGCGGCAGCTGGCGGCCGCGCGAACGTGCCTTGCGCGACAAGGCCAAAGAGGTGCTGGAGCGAGTCGGCCTCACCGAGCGTATCAATGACGTCGTCGCCAATCTGTCGGGGGGCGAACTCAGAATGCTCGAAGTGGCGCGCCAGCTTGTGCGCGACCCAAAGATCCTGCTGCTGGACGAGCCGACCGCCGGGGTCGATCCCAGTCTCCAGGCGAAACTCAGCCGCTTCCTCGTCGATCTGCACGGAGAGGGCCGCACATTGGTGGTGGTCGAACACAACCTCCACTTCCTGTTGCAGATCGCCGATTCCGTCGTCGTCCTTCAGAACGGGGAACTGCTGTCGAACGGCACGCCCGGCGAAATCAAGTCGGATGAGAAGGTCATCGCGGCCTATCTGGGGGCCGATCATGCAGCTTGAGGTCAAGGGGCTGAAATCCGGGTACGGCAAGGTCCAGATCCTGCACGGGATCGACCTGATCGCCCCGGCGGGGGAGATCACCGCCGTCCTCGGCCCGAACGGCGCGGGAAAAAGCACGCTTATGAAAACCATTGCTGGGCACCTGCCGGTGATGGCGGGCGAAATCCGCTATCGCGGAAATTCGCTCGTCGGGCATACCGCCCTGTCCATCTGCAAGGAGGGCATCGCCTATGTCCCGCAGGAACGCAATGTCTTTTCCGAACTGACGGTGCGCGATAACCTCTCGGCTTCCGCCCTCGCCTTCGAGGGGGCGGGGGAACGCATCGACGAGGTGCTCCGGCGCTTCCCCATCCTCGCAGAGCGTTCGAACCAGCTTGCGTCCACGCTCTCGGGCGGTGAACGCCAGACCCTTTCCATCGCGTTAGCCCTTGTCGCCGGCCCGGACTTGCTGATCCTCGATGAGCCTACGGCGGGCCTAGCCCCGATCTTCGTCGACCGGATCGTCTCCTGGGTGCGGGAACTGGTCCAGGACGGCATGGGCGTGATCTGGGTTGTCGAACAGAACCCCGAGAAGATCCTGGCCATTTCAGGCACTGCCTATGTGATCGACGCGGGCCGCAACTCCGACACGGTCGCGGCAAGAAGCCTACTCGAACCGGGCCGGCTCGAAGAGGTTCTGCTTCAAGTCCATAACTGACGATAACAGGGAGAAGTGAAATGAAGACTACAGTGTCTATCAAGGGTGCCCTTCTGAAATCCACCCTGCTTGCCGGGGCCTTCGCGGCCTCGACAGTCGCGGCGCGGGCCGAGGATGTGACCATCGGGGTTCTCGTCCCCTTGACCGGTGAGCTTGGCGAATTCGGCAAGATCGTCGCCGGTGCGGTCGAGCTTGGCGTGGCCGAGGTCAACGCCGCCGGCGGCACCAAATGCGGCAACCTGCGCACCGTGGTCGCAGACACCGGGGGGGATCCGGAGGTCGGCATTCGCGAAGCGACGAAAATGATCGAATCCGATGGGGCGGTCGCCGTCGTCGGCCCGACTTCGGGCGTGATGGTGGCGCTGGTCGACCTCGCCAAGCGGACCAAGACGGTGATCATGTCGCCCTATGCCGGGACCATCACCCTGAACGAACTCGGCGGCGATTATGTTTACCGGACGGTATCCTCCGACCTTGGCGATGGGGCGGCCTCGGGCCTGTGGCTGACCGACAAGGGCTACAAGCGGGTGGCCCTCATGGTGCAGAACGAGGAATCCACGATCTCGCCGGCCCAGGTCGCGCGTGAGAAGCTGGAAGCCTCCGGTATCGAACTGACGGACTATGTTGTCTACAACCCCGGCCAGCCTTCCTATCAGGCCGAGCTGGTCGCGGTCCTGGCAAATGAACCTGACGCGATCTATCTGGCGGGCGGACAGGAATCCGGCGTGACCGTCATCAAGGAGGCGACGTCTGGCGGGTTCGAGGGCGAATGGCTCTTCACCGCTGACCTGGCGGTGCCCGAGATCTTCGATGCGGTCGGCGCACAATACCTGAATGACCGGGCCTATGTCGAATTTGCGGACGCCGACAATTCGCTGCCGGAATACATGGCGTTCGATGCGCTCTACCAGGAGAAGAAGGGCGGCGAGCCGGGCCCCTTCGCGGCGAACTCGTTCGACATGGCGAACCTGATCGCGTTGTCGCTTGAAAGCGCGGACAGCTGCACGGGCGAGGGGATCAACAGCGTGATCCGCGCCGTCGCCGACGGTGGTGAGGCTGTTGGCAGTTTCGTAGCAGGCAAGGAGGCGATCGCCGGCGGCAAGGATATCAACTACGAAGGCGCCTCCGGCCCGCTCGCGTTCGATGAAAGCGGAACGCCAGACGGCGCCTATTCGATCCAGCAGGCCAAGGACGGCAAGTGGGAGAACGTGAAGTTCTACCCCGCCAGCGCCTTCAAGTAACCAACCGCTCCCTAGCTAGTGTCTACCGCACCCCCCCGCCGCTTATGCGGGGGGTGTTTCTTTCAGGCGCTCCCCATCCAGAAAGACATTCCGGCATGAGCCCGGCCGCATCAAGCCACGCCGCGATGCTGATCGTCTCGGCCTTCGTTGCCGGATCTTTCAGCCTCGGTGCGATGGCCGCGCCGCATATCGCGCCGCTCGCGCTGACGGCGGTGCGTTTTGCGATTGCCGCGATCGCGCTGTGGGTGTTTCTTCTGATCCGACGTGAACAGGTTCCGCTCGGCGCCTACCGGGGTCTCTGGCGTTATGTGGCGCTCGGCAGTCTTTTCTCACTCTACTTCGTCCTGATGTTCGAGGGGCTCAATACCGCCGCCCCGGTCTCTGCCGCCGCAGTCTATGCAACGACGCCCCTGATCACAGCCGGGTTTGGGTTCATGCTGTTAAAACAGCGGCCAACGCGGCGTATGTCGGTCGCGATGTCCATAGCCGGGATCGGCGCCATCTGGGTGATATTCCGCCCGGATCTCGCCGCCTTGCTGGCTTTCCAGCTTGGCCGGGTCGAGGCCATCTATTTCCTCGGCTGCGTCGCGCATTCACTCTACATACCGCTGATCCGCATCCTCAACCGAGGTGAAAGCGCCCTGGTCTTCACCCTCGGGACGGTGATTGGCGCGATGGTCGGACTGTTCATGGCGGGCATGCCGGCGCTGCTCTCGACTGACTGGGCTGCGCTTCCATCCGTAGTCTGGATCACGATCGCCTACACCGCCATCTTCGCCACCGCCGCAAGCTTTGCGCTGACGCAGTTCGCCAGTCTCCGGCTTCCGGCGGCGAATGTCATGGCCTACACCTATCTCGTACCGGCCTGGGTCATTGTCTGGGAACTCGCACTTGGGGCAGGAGGCCCGCCTGCGATGATCCTGCCCGGCATCGCCCTAATCGTTGTGGCGCT
The DNA here is from genome assembly GCA_002280515.1 of Rhodobacterales bacterium 32-67-9. GTDB lineage: Bacteria > Pseudomonadota > Alphaproteobacteria > Rhodobacterales > Rhodobacteraceae > Albidovulum. Next base: position 39,693 of record NCEA01000021.1, on the reverse strand, counting down.
TGTCGCAATGCTCGGCGAAGACGGCAGGAACCCGCGGCGCCAAACGGCCTAGTAGACCGCGTTCGGCAGCCAGAGTGCAATCTGCGGCGCGGCCATGAGAAGCAGTATCATGACCAGTAGCGCAAGGACGAAGGGTAGCGCACCGTAGATGACGTCGCCGACGGGCCCGTGGCCCCTTACTCCCTGGATCACATAGAGATTCAGCCCGACCGGCGGCGTTATCAGCGCGGTTTCGATCAGCAGCATCAGCACGATGCCGAACCAGACCGGATCGTAGCCAAGCGAGAACACCACCGGCGCGATGATCGGGATCGTTGTGATCATCAAGGTCAGCGTCTCCAGAAACAGCCCGAGAATGACATAGAGCCCAACGATCACCAAAAGCGTGACAGCGGGAGAATAGTCGAGGCCGGTCACGAAGCCGCTGACCGCTTGCGGTAGCCCGATCGCGGACAGCACCAAGTTCAGGAAGAACGCGGCTACGATGATGAGCATGATCATTGCTGTCGTCTGCATCGCGCCCTCTATCGACGCCTTCAGCATGGCAGGTGTGAGCCTGCCATAGACGCCGGCCAGGATCAGGGAACTGACAACACCGAGGGCGGCCGATTCCGTCGGGGTCGCAAGGCCGGCGTATATCGAACCGATGACGATGACGAAGATGATCGCGGGCGGGACCATATCAAGAAGCGATCTCAGCCGCTCACCCCAACTGTAGCTTTCGCGCTCGCCGCCGAGGGCCGGGCGGACGAGACAGACGACGACGACGGTCAGCGAGAAAAGCGCCGCGAGGACGAGACCGGGAATGATCCCGGCAAGATAAAGCTCGGGGATCGAAGTGTCGGTCAGGGCGCCGTAGATGATGATGTTGATGGAAGGCGGGATCAGGATGCCGAGCGTTCCGCCCGACGCGAGGGTGCCGAGAAACAGGCGCGGACTGTATCCGCGCTTTTCCATCTGCGGGATTGCGACCGTCCCGATCGTCGCGGCGGTGGCCACGGTCGAACCGGAGATCGCGGCGAAAGCGGTGCAGGCGGCGATATTGGCGTGCATGATCCCGCCCGGCAGCCAGGTGATCCAGGTCGATACCGCGCGATAGACCTTGTCCGCGATGCCCGACCGCAGCAGGATTTCGCCCATCAGCACGAAGAGCGGGATGGCGACAAGCAGGAAATCGGTCGAGGCCGACCACGCGATATCTCCCATCGCCCGGTAAAGCGGCATCACGGTGAAAAGCTGATCGAGGGCAAGCCCGAGCAGACCCAACGCAGCGGCCACCGGAATCGACAGCCCGATCAACAGAAACAGCAACACCAGCGCGAATGTCAGCATCACCGACCCCCATCCGTTGCGGGTCTGCCGAGTTCGTCGGCAAGCTCTTCGTCCGCCGTCCGGCTGCCAACGAGGCGTCGCACGCTGTCACTATCGCCAGCGATCAGCGACCGGATCGCGTGGAACGACAGGATGAGGCTCACGGCGCTGAAGATCATCAGGCCGACGACCCACAGGCCTTGGGGAATCCAGAGCGGAATCGACAGGGTCGTCGTCGACCGCGCGTCGAGCGTGATCGATTCCACCAGCACCCCGGCGCAGAACCAGGTCAGCACGAGCGCGAACCCCGTCATCGACAGGATCGCGAGGCAATCGAGCCACGCGCGAGGCGTGCCCGGGAACCGCGCGTAGAGCGCGTCGACCCGCACATGCGCCCGGCGCAGCAGCGCGAAGCCCATCGACCAGCTCGACCCGATGGCGAGCGCGCAGCCCGAAAGCTCGTCCGCGCCGCCCGTCGATATGTCGGCGATCTTCCTGAGCAGAACCTCGACCGTGATCAGCCCTGCGGTCACGACGATAATGAGTCCGCCGATCCACACGGCGACAAGACAGATCCGCTCGCCGAGCGCCAGAACAGGGGACTGCGGGATGGCCATCGCCTATTCGGTCGGCGCCGTCAGGTTCAGCTCTTTCCCGATCGTTTCGTTCCAGCGCGCGGCGCAGTCGCTGCCGCAACGCTCGGCCCAGCGGGGTACGACGACCGAGGAAAGGAGGTCGCGCAGTTTCGCATAGTCCGCATCGTTCACCGGGATCAACGTCATGTCCGAGACATGTCCGTCAACGCAGGCGCCGCCGGTATTGCAGGAGATACCGTCATCGGTCTCGGAGCGCCCCGATTCCCAGGCAAGGTCTTCCCACTCGGCCATCTGCTCTTCCAGAAAGGTCTGCACCGCGGGGTCGAGCTTGTTCCAGAACTCGCTCCCCGCCGCCACGAAGGTCGTCGCCCAACTGATCGGCAGAGGATAAAGATGGGTTGTGGTCTGGTCCCACTTCGCCAGGTTCCCGCTGAGGGCCCCGGTGATGCCGCAGTCGATGACCCCCTTTTCGAGCGCGGGAACGACCTCGCCGAAGGCCATGCCGACCGGTGTCCCGCCGAGCGCCTCAATCAGGTCGCCCTGCGAACGGCCTGAGGACCGGATCTTGAGCCCCTTGAAATCGTCAAGGCTGCTGATCGGCTGGCGGCAGTAGACGATCTGCGCGTGGTAGGGGATGACGGCCAGCAGCTTGACACCGTATTTCTGCTCGAACACCTCGGCCAGGACCGGCTTGTAGGCATCGGTCATGCGGTGGGCCTCATCGATGTCGCGGGTAATGCCGGCAAGGTCGACGGCCTCCGCCTCGGGAATGTCACCGCCGATATAGGAAAGGAGCGTCGCGCTCATGTCGAGCACGCCACTGCGCAGAAGCCGCAGGATCTCGGTCCCCTTGAGGCCCATCTCGGTAAACGGCTGGACCGTCACGGTGACGGCGCCGCCGGATTTCTCGGGGATCGTATTCTCGAAGAACGGCTTTTCGACCTTGTTGTAGAGCGACAGGTTGCCCCAGGTGCCGACATAGTTGAACTCGGTCTTCGGCAGGTCCTGCGCTGCCGCCCCGTGAACGAGGCCGATGGTGGCGCAAGTTGCGGCAAGGCGCATGATCTTCGTGGCTATTCCCGGCATTTCAATCTCCCCCGTGCGGCGCTGTTTCCATAGCGCTCGATCTTCTCAGGATGTAAGTTAGGGAGTATGCGCCTCTATTTTCAGCCTGTCAAACCATATGCCCGCCGCCGAGGATCCGCGCCTCGGTTTCGGGCACGTCCGTAATCAGCATCGCGCCGGGCTTGTGGGTGATGGCGTAGGGTATGCGGGCCTCTGCCAGAGCCACTTGCGATGTCACCCCGCAGGCCCAGAAGGCGCAGGTTTCGCCGGGACGTATGTTTGCCGGATCGCCCCAATCGGGACTCGTAACATCGCGGATCCCGATCTCGCCGGGATCGCCGACGTGAACAGGGGCGCCATGCGCAAACGGATAACGATCGCAGATTTCCGTCACGTCTGCGACCCGGTCCTCGGGGATCGGGCGCATGCTGACAACAAGGTCGGCCCCGAAGACCGCGTTGGGCAGGGTCGAGACATTGGTGGAAAACATCGGAACGGTCGTCCGTGTTTCGATATGCCGCATCGGAATCCCGGCGGCCATCAGCGCGTTTTCGAAGGTGAAGGAACAGCCAAGCGCAAAGGTCACGAAGTCTGGCTGCCAAAGGTCCCTTATGTCGGTATGCTCTTCTACGGCCACCCCGTCCCGGTGGACGATGTAGCGCGACACATCGGTGCGAATGTCGATATCGGCGCCGAGGTCCGGCAACCCGGGATTGCCGGCCTCACCCAGGCCGACAAGCGGGCAGGGGCGCGGATTCGCGAGGCAGAAGGTCAGGAAATCCTCGGCCACGGACTGCGGAAGGATCACGATGTTGGCTTGCAGGTATCCCGGGTAGAGCCCCGATGTCGGACCCGAATACCGTCCTTCGCGGATCGTCCTGCGAATGTCGTCACGCGCCGTCATGCCATCTTCCTCCGTCCGATTTGCGCCCCGGTGAACGCCTGTCGCACGGCCCCTTCACCACGCGCGTATTGAGCATCCAAACGCCGGAACCGGCAATGGCGTTTCCATCCGCCCGGCGTGGAAACCGCACCCTGGCCCCATGTTACCCAAATCCACCTCGATCAACGTCACGTTTGCCGGCAGAACCCGGGATCGGCCGATTTCGATTGTGGTTTCCTTGATTGGGGAGTTGCCGTGCAAGAGCGGATGATCGTCGAGACGGCGTTTATGCACGGAGTCGCGAAGACGTACCGTCCCGGACGCTTTCTGCACAGGGCATGGCGATACAATCGCTGAATGAAGAACAACAGGCCCCGGATGCCATCCGGGGCCACCTCGATCTGACAACCGTCCCGGGTCGGGTCCGGGACGCACCTCCTCAGAAGTCGAACTTCACCCCCTGCGCGAGCGGTAGTTGGGCCGAATAGTTGATCGTATTCGTCTGCCGCCGCATGTAGCCCTTCCAGGCGTCCGATCCGCTTTCGCGGCCGCCGCCCGTCTCCTTCTCGCCACCGAAGGCGCCGCCGATCTCGGCACCCGAGGGGCCGATGTTGACGTTTGCAATGCCGCAGTCGGAGCCAGCGGCGGACAGGAACGCTTCTGCCTCGCGCAGGTTCAGGGTGAAGATGCACGACGACAGGCCCTGAGGCACGTCGTTCTGGATCGCGATGGCCTCCTCCAGCGTCTCGTAGCCCATGACGTAAAGGATCGGCGCGAAGGTCTCGGTCCGGACGGTCTCGGTCTGCTTCGGCATTTCGGCGATGGCGGGTTCGACATAGGCACCGCCCTGCGGCACGCCCGAGGTTACGGTCTTGCCGCCGTGGACGGTGCCGCCTTCGGACTTCGCCTGTTCCAGCGCCGCCTGCATCCGGTCGCGCGCCGCGTGGTCGATCAGCGGGCCGACGAGCGTCGTCGACTTTCGCGGATCGCCGACGGGAAGACTGGCATAGGCCTTGGCCAGCTTCGCCACCAGATCGTCCTTGATCGAGTTATGGGCGATCAGTCGGCGGAGCGAGGTGCAGCGCTGCCCCGCGGTGCCGACGGCGGAAAAGACGATGGCGCGCACCGCCATGTCGAGGTCGGCCGAAGGCGCCACGATCATCGCGTTGTTGCCGCCAAGTTCGAGGATCGGCCGACCCCAACGCGCGGAAACCTTCGGCCCGACGATGCCGCCCATCCGGGTCGAGCCGGTGGCCGAGACGATCGGCACGTCCTTCGAATTCACCAGCGCCTCGCCGACGGCTGGCCCGCCGATGACCAGTTGCACGAGGCCCTCGGGCGCATCGCCAAACCGCTTCAGCGCCCGTTCCATGATCTTCATCGAGGCCATGGCCGTGAGCGGCGTCTTCTCCGAGGGTTTCCAGATCACCGGATCGCCGCAGACGAGCGCAAGGGCAGTGTTCCATGACCAGACCGCAACGGGGAAGTTGAAGGCGGTGATGACGGCGCAGGGGCCGAGGGGGTGCCAGGTCTCCATCATCCGGTGGCCGGGGCGCTCAGACGCGATGGTCAGCCCGTAGATCTGGCGAGAGAGACCGACGGCGAAGTCGCAGATGTCGATCATCTCCTGCACTTCGCCGAGGCCTTCGGAGGTGATCTTGCCCGCCTCCAGCGTCACCACGGCGCCAAGCTCATCCTTGGCGGCCCGCAGTTCCTCACCCAAAAGCCGCACAAGCTCGCCCCGGCGCGGCGCTGGCACCTGCCGCCATGCCTTGAACGCCTGCTGAGCGCGGGCCATGATGCTGGCCATGTCGGCCGCATCGGTTTCGCGCACCTTTGCGATCTCGGCCCCGTCGATCGGCGAATGTACCGCCAGGGTGCCGCCGGTCAGGTCTGCATTGGTCAGGCCTGCGGCCTTCAGGATCTCGTCATGGGTCATTCTGGGTCTCCCTTGGTGACGGTTGTGCGCTGATCGTCCATGCCCATGGAGACCAGCAGCGGCTCCGCCTGTTGCCGTGTCTGAAAATCTGTCTTCGATCCCATGCCGCGCCAGTCGGCAAGGATCAGCGATTGCGCCACCGCACCGCCGAGCGTGGTGCCCGGCCCGGTGACGATGAAGAGATCGGGCGCGAATTCGCGCGCCGCGATGCGGATCGCATGGCTGAAATCGTAGGTATCTGTCACCTGGTGGCCGAGCGTGTAGTCCCAGAGCGCATGGGTATCCGTGGCGCCGGGCCACCAGATCGCCCCGCGCCCGTCGATCATCGGCAGTGTCGGCTGGCCGAAAAGCGCAGCTGAAAGCTGGGCCCGCCCGCGTTCGGCGACGGGCGCTTGCAGCGAGGAATGGAAGGCCGCGTGATTGACAAGCCGCATCGGGAATCGACCCTGCACCGGCGGAACGGCCGCCTCGAAGGCGCTCAAACCCGTCTCGTTCCCGGCGAGGACCAGCATCCCACCGAGATCTATGGAGAGCGTCAGCTCATGGTCCGGGCGGCCCGAGATCTTTGCAACCAGGGCCAGGAGTTCGGCCTTGCGCACAGCATCGGGTGCCCAGTCCTCGCCCATGAATGGATAGATGAGCTGGCCGCCGATCAGCGCGTCCTGCATCAGCGTGCCCATGGTGTTGACCACCTCGAATCCGGCCTCGGCGGTCAGCGCGCCACCGCAGGCCAGCGTGGAATACCAGCCCATCGAATTTCCGGTGACGGCGACGACCTCGACCCCGTCGATGGCGCGGAAATCGCCGAGCGTCGCGGCATAGATCAGCGCCGAGGCATTGTCGCCGCGCGTGTGGCGGGCGACCGAATAGCTCGCGGCACCGTCGAGCGCCGAGAGGGTCTCCTGCCCCAGCGCCTCGCGGGTCCGGTCGAAGGCGCCAAGAAGCGCGCGGTCGGGGAAATGCCGCTTCAGGTAGCCAAGCTCGGTCTTGGTGTAGGTGCCGCGTCCGGGGCAGATGACGACCGCCGTTTTCATGCCGCCCCCCCGATCAGTGCCATCGCTGCGTCGAATATGCTCTCGGCTGACGGCATTGTAGCCGCGTAAGCGGGGCCGGTGGCGATGAAACTGTCCTCGGCGGTCAGCCGTGCGTGTGGCACTGCGGTGCGCTCGGTGAAAAGCGCCATCAGCGCCTCGGCGATCCCGCCCGAGCGGCGCGTCTCGTCGACGACGAGAATCCGCTTCGCGCCTTTCACCGCCTCGATCAGCGCGTCCGACGGCAAGGGCGAGAGCCAGCGCATGTCGATGACCCGTGCCTTCACACCTTGCGCCGCCAGCCGCGTTTCGGCCTGCCGCGAGAGGTAGTATCCGTTGCCGAAACTCACGATGGCAAGGTCCGTCCCGTCGCCGTGAACGCCAACCTCGCCCAGCGGAATGACCTCGTTCCGGGCGGGATAGAGCCTCATCCAACCGCCATCCTTCTCGGCCAGAAGGTCGCGCATCGGGTAAAGTGCGATGGGTTCGAGGAAGACCACGACACGTTGCTCCTCGCGCGCCAGCCGCACGCATTCGCGCAGCATCTTCGCCGCGTCCGCGCCGTTCGAGGGGCAAGCGAGGATCACGCCCGGAATGTCGCGCAGCACGGCGACCGAGTTGTCGTTGTGGAAATGCCCGCCGAAACCCTTCTGGTAACCAAGCCCGGCAATGCGCAACACCATCGGATTGGTGTATTGCCCGTTCGAGAAGAACGGGAGCGTCGCCGCCTCGCCGCGGATCTGGTCCTCGGCATTGTGCAGGTAGGCGAGGAACTGGATTTCCGGCATCGGCAGGAAGCCGTTCTGCGCCATGCCGATGGCGAGGCCGAGGATGGATTGCTCGTCAAGCAGCGTGTCGATCATCCGGTCCGGTCCGAACCGCTGGGTCAGCTTTTGCGTCACGCCATAGACACCGCCCTTGCGGCCGACATCTTCGCCCATCAGGACGATCTCGCGGTGTTCGAGCATCAGGTCGGTCAGCGCCCAGTTGATCAGGCGCGACATGATCTGTGGCTCGTCCATCGCCTTCAGGTCGCCGCCGAACGCCGCCGCCCGCGCCTCGACCGAGGGGCCGTTCGTCGGGCGGCAAGCGCGCTTAGGGGGAATGAGACTCGCCATCACATCGCGCGCGGTCTTCAGCCGCGGCCGGGTCACGGCCTCGCCGGCCGCGCGGCGGACGCGGGCATTCGTCTCTTCGTAGATCGCGAGCGCATCCGCGCGGTCGAGCGCGCCCGCCTCGGCAAGAAGCCGCACCGAATGCAGAAGCGGGTCCATCGCCTCCTCGGCCTCGACCTCCTCGCGGCTGAGATAAGTTGTCGGCACGTCCGCCCCCGCGTGACCGTAAAGGCGAACCGTCCGGAGATGCAGGAATGCAGGTTTCTTGCGCGTCCGGACGTAGTGCGCAGCCTCGGCCGCGACCCGGAACGTCTCGTAGAGATCGAGACCGTCGCAGGCGAAGTATTTCAGACCTGGCCGCTCGCGGAAGTTTGCCGCGATCCATCCGGCCGGGGTCTTGGTCGAAATGCCGATGCCGTTATCCTCGCAGACGAACAGGAGCGGCAGTGGGATCGACTGATATGAGGTCCAGCCCGCCGTGTTGAACGCGCCCTGCGCGGTCGAGTGGTTGACGGAGGCATCGCCGAACGAGCAACAGACTAAGGCGTCGTCCGGCAACTGCTTGTGCTCCGGCGCGTGCCGCCGGGCCGCGCCGACCGCATAGGCCGCGCCGACCGCCTTCGGCAGATGCGAGGCGATGGTCGAGGTCTGCGGCGGGATGTTCAACGCCTTCGAGCCCAGCACCTTGTGCCGCCCGCCCGAAATCGGATCCTCGGACGAGGCGGCGAAGCTCAGAAGCATGTCCCAGGCGATGGACTGCCCCGGCACCTGCCCGGCGCGCGCGATCTGGAAGGCCGCGTCGCGGTAGTGCAGGAACGCCATGTCGGTCGTCCTCAGCGCCGCCGCCACCGCCGCCATCCCCTCGTGGCCGGACGACCCGATCGTGTAGAAGCCCTGACCGGCCTTCTGCATCGCCCGGCTCTGCCGGTCGAGCGCGCGGGACAAGCAGCCGGCGCGATAGATCGCCACCGCGTCCGGTGCCGTGAGCGGCCCCGAGGGCTCGGCGCCGCTGGGAAGGTCGCCTGCAGCGACCCGCCGCAGAAAATTCTCGTGAACGATATCGGCGCGGTCCATGTCTCTCTCACCCGGCTTTCTTCTGTTTCCAAATACCTCCGCCGGAGGCGTCTGACGGCGGGGCCGGGAGCCTCCGGCGGAGGTATTTTCGAACAGAAGATCTCAGAAGAATGCCTGCAGTCCGGTGATCGCGCGCCCGAGGATCAGCGCATGGACGTCATGCGTACCCTCGTAGGTGTTCACCGTCTCGAGGTTGACCATATGGCGCATGATCTGGAAATCCTCCTGAATTCCGTTGCCGCCATGCATGTCGCGCGCGGCGCGCGCGATATCCAGCGCCTTGCCGCAGTTGTTGCGCTTGATGAGCGAAATCATCTCGGGCGCGGCCTTCGCCTCGTCCATCAGCCGGCCGACGCGCAAGCTGGCCTGAAGGCCGAGCGTGATTTCCGTCATCATGTCGGCGAGTTTCTTCTGGTAAAGCTGGGTCTGCGCCAGCGGCCGGTTGAACTGCTTGCGGTCAAGCCCGTATTGCCGCGCGGCGTGCCAGCAGAACTCGGCAGCACCGAGCACGCCCCAGGAAATGCCGTAGCGGGCACGGTTTAGGCAGCCGAAGGGACCCTTCAGCCCCTCGACGTTCGGGAGAAGCGCGTCTTCGCCGACCTCGACATTGTCCATCACGATCTCGCCGGTGATCGAGGCGCGCAAGCTGAGCTTGCCGCCGATCTTCGGCGCCGACAGACCCTTCATGCCCTTCTCCAGCACGAAGCCGCGGATCTTGCCGCCGTGCGCCTCGGACTTCGCCCAGACGATGAAGACATCGGCGATCGGCGCGTTCGAGATCCACATCTTCGAGCCGTTCAGGACATAGCCGTTCGCGGTCTTCGTCGCGCGGGTCTTCATGCCGGCCGGGTCGGAGCCGGCGTCGGGCTCGGTCAGGCCGAAGCAGCCGATGAATTCACCGGAGGCGAGTTTCGGCAGGTATTTCCTGCGCTGCTCCTCCGAGCCATAGGCATAGATCGGATACATGACGAGTGAGGACTGCACCGACATCATCGAGCGATAACCGGAATCGACCCGCTCTACCTCGCGCGCGACAAGGCCGTAGGCGACGTAGGAAGACCCTAACCCGCCGTATTCCTCCGGCACGGTCACGCCCAGAAGCCCCATTTCCCCCATCTCGCGGAAGATTGCGGGATCGGTTGCCTCCTCGCGGTAGGCGGCGATCACCCGGCTTTGCAGCTTTTCCTGCGCATAGGCGCGGGCGCCGTCGCGGAGCATCCGCTCCTCTTCGGACAACTGATCTTCGAGCCGGAAGGCATCCTCCCAGTCGAAGCGGGACAGGTCGGGGGCGTCCTTGGGTTTCAGGGCCATCGGGATCCTCACTCAAGCGATGCGCAGAAACGCGCGATGCAGGTTGAAGCCTCGCCAAGCGAGGCGCGGGAATAGGCGTAGGATAGCCGGATATGTCCGGGCGTGCCAAAGGCGCGGCCGGGGATGAGGGCGACGCCCTCGGCGGCAAGAAGTGCCTCGCAGAAGTCGGCGTCGGTGGCGATCACGCGCCCGTCGCGCGTGCGCCTGCCGAAGGCCCCGGTGCAACCCGGGAAGAGGTAGAAGGCGCCGTCGGCCGAGGGGCAGTCGAGGATTCCCGTCGCGTTCAGTGCTGCCACCAGCATGTCGCGCCGCTCGCGGAAATCGTCGCAGCGCTCGGCCAGAAGCTGCTGGTTGCCCGCCAGCGCCGCTGTCGCCGCTGCCTGGCTGACCGAGGACGCGCCGGAGGTGATCTGGCTCTGTACCGCGATCATCGCCGAGATCAGACGCTTCGGCCCGATGCCCCAGCCGATCCGCCATCCGGTCATCGCATAGCTTTTCGACACGCCGTTGATGATCAGGGTGCGGTCGGCAAGGTCGGGCGCCACCATACGGAAGGACCGGAACGGCACGTAGGAAATGTGCTGGTAGATCTCGTCGACCATGATCCCGACATGCGGTGCGTCGCGCAGCACGGCGGCCAGCGCCTCGAGATCCTCGGCCGAATAGACCGCGCCGGACGGATTCGAGGGCGAGTTCAGCAAGAGCCACCGGGTTTTCGGGCCGATCGCCGCCCGAAGCTGGTCGGGCGTGATGCGGAAACCGGTCGCGGCAGAGGTCTGCAGGATCACCGGGCGACCGTCGCAGACCGTGACGATGTCGGGATAACTCGTCCAGTAAGGCGCCCCGATCAGCACCTCGTCGCCAGCATCGAGCGTGGCGGCGAAGGCATTGTAGAGCACCTGCTTTGCGCCGGTGGAGACTATGATTTCGCTGTTTGCCGGAAGGTGGCCGTTCTCGCGCTCGCAGGCCGCCGCGATGGCGTCGCGCAGTGCGAGCGTGCCGGCGGTCGGGGTATAGGTTGTCTCACCGGCCAGCGCCGCGCGGTGGGCGGCTTCGATCACCGGCGCCGGCGTCGGGAAATCCGGCTCCCCGGTGCCCAGGGTGATGATGTCGCGTCCTTCTCGTTTCAACGCGGCAGCCAGTTCGGAAATCCTCAGGATTTCCGAGAGTTCGACGGCGTCGATCCGGGCTGAGCGACGGAAAGGGTCTGACATGATGGCCTCGCGCAGGGTCTTATGCACTATGGGCTATTAATGCGGGGGGGAATAGCGATATTCTGACCGTGTAATATGCATGGAGAGCATAGTATGGCCACGCCGCGCAGGCTTCTCCCGTCAATCTCGCTGCTTGCGGCGTACGAATCGGTGGTGCGCACCGGATCGACGCTCGCCGCGGCGCGCGATCTCGATCTGACACAGGGCGCGGTCAGCCGGCTGATCCAGGCGCTCGAGGCGCAGCTCGGCGTCACGCTTTTCCTGCGCGAGCGCCGCCGGCTGGTGCCGACCGACCCGGCGCTGGCCTACGCGCGCGACGTGGTCAAGGCGCTCGACCTCATCTCGCGCGGGTCTATGCGGGTCAGGTCGAATACCGGCGGCGGCACGCTGTCGCTGGCGATCCTGCCGACCTTCGGTACCCGCTGGCTGGCCCCGCGCCTGCCGCGTTTTCTCGCCAGCCATCCGGGTGTCACGATCAACCTTGGCACCCGGCTGAAGCCCTTCGATTTCGAGGAGGAAGGGTTCGACGCCGCGATCCACTTTGGCACCGAGGACTGGTCCGGCGCCGGGGCGATCAAGCTTTTCGACGAACGGCTGGTGGCGTGCTGCGCCCCCGGTTTTCTGGCGCGCCACCCGGTCAGCGTGGCGCGCGACATGATCGGCCTGCCGCTTTTGCAACTCGAAACCCGGCCGAATGCCTGGGCGGCGTGGTTTGCCCATCACTGCGTGGCCGGCCGGGTGCCGCAGGGGATGCTCTTCGACCAGTTCGCGCCGATGATCGAGGCGGTGATCCACGGGCTTGGCGTGGCGTTGCTGCCGGAGTTCCTCGCGCGGCCGGAACTTGCGGACGGACGTCTGGTCGAGGCGTTCGGCGGGCCGGTGCCGACAGAGGGCAGCTATTACCTCGTCTGGCCCTCGGTCGGCGCCTGGTACCCGCCGCTTCAGGCCTTTCGCGACTGGCTGGCGGCGGAAGCGGCCGACCCGGACGGCGAGGCGATGCTGCCCCGTTGACCTTTTTCCGTCGCGGGACCACCTTCACGGCATGAACACGCGCCCCGACATCCATGACCGCCTCGCCGCCTCGCTGAAGGAGGCGCGAAAGTCGAAGGGGCTGAGTCTTGACGCGGTGGCGAAGCTCTCCGGCGTCTCGCGCTCGATGGTCAGCCAGATCGAACGGGGGGAAAGCAGCCCGACTGTCTCGACGCTCTGGAACCTCACGCAAGCCTTGCAGGTGGATTTTGCCGGACTTCTCGAAGGTCGTTCGGCGCCGGGGATCGAGGTGATCCGCGCCGAGGCCGCGCCGGTCATCGGCGGCCGCGGAAAGGGGGTGCGCATCCGCATCCTGTCGCCGGCTGAGGCGGCCGGGGAACATGAGGTCTACGATCTGGGGTTCGACGCAGGCGGCACGCTTGTGAGCGACCCGCACGGGCCGGGCTGCCGCGAGCATCTGACGGTGCTGGAGGGGGCGGTGATCGTCGTGTCAGGCGACGAGAGGCAGCGCCTCGGCGTTGGCGACACGGCGCGGTATTTTGCCGACCGTCCACACCGGATCGAGGCCAAGGGCGGGCCGGCGCGGGCGATTCTGATCGTGCAGAACTCCTGACGTCCCGCTTGCGGCGGCGGGGGAGCCTCCGGCGGAGGTATTTTGAAACAGAAGAGGGCAGATTCCGTTATTTAGGATGTTCGTCCTTTATGTTGACATTCGTGTGGCGGCGGGTGTATTCCGCCATATTGGAGGATGTTCTGTCATGTCGGAAAAGACTGCCTTTATCGCCCATGTCGTTGATACTCTTGCGGCGATCGAAGCCGAGGGTTTGACGAAGCGCGAGCGGCTCATCACCTCGGCGCAGGGCGCGCATGTGACGGTGGCGGGGCGCGACATGCTCAATCTCTGCGCCAACAATTATCTCGGTCTTGCAGATCATCCGAAGCTGATCGCGGCGGCCAAGGCGGCGATGGACGGACACGGTTACGGGATGGCCTCGGTCCGCTTCATCTGCGGCACCCAGGATCTGCACCGGGAACTGGAGACGCGGATCGCGCGGTTTCTCGGCAAGGACGATTCTATTCTCTTCGCTGCCTGTTTCGACGCGAATGGCGGCTTGTTCGAGCCTTTGCTTGGTCCCGAGGATGCCGTCATATCCGACGCGCTCAACCATGCCTCGATCATCGATGGCATCCGGCTGTGCAAGGCAAAGCGCTATCGCTACGCCAATTCCGACATTACGGACCTCGAAGAGCAGCTGAAGGCCGCCCGCGCCGATGGTGCCCGCTTCGTGATGGTCGCGACGGACGGCGTCTTCTCGATGGATGGCTACCTGGCGAAACTGCCCGAGATCGTGGCGTTGGCCGGGAAATACGGCGCACTGGTTATGGTCGACGATTGCCATGCGACCGGGTTCATGGGGCCAAAGGGCCGTGGCACGCCGGCCCATGCCGGGGTTGAGGTCGATATCCTGACTGGCACACTCGGCAAGGCGCTGGGCGGTGCGCTCGGCGGCTATATCGCAGGCCCGCAGCCGGTGATCGACCTCTTGCGCCAACGGGCGCGGCCCTATCTCTTCTCGAACGCGCTGCCGCCCGCCGTGGTCGCCGCCGGCATCGCCGCGCTCGACCTTGTCGAGGCGGCGGACGATCTGCGTGCTGCGCTTTTCGACAATGCACGCTACTGGCGCGCGGGGCTTGAGGAGGCCGGCTTCCGCCTGCTGCCCGGCGAACACCCGATCATTCCCGTCATGCTTGGCGATGCGAAGCTGGCGCAGGCCATGGCGACGGCGCTTTATGACCGGGGCGTCTATGTCGCGGGCTTCTTCTTCCCGGTCGTGCCCAAGGGGCAGGCGCGCATTCGCACCCAGATGAATGCGCGGCTGACACGGGCAGACCTTGATTTTGCGCTCGACGCCTTCAGGGGTGCGGGCAAGGCCGTGGGGGCAATCTGATGCGCAATGACATGAAAGCTTTGGCAAAGGTGAAGCCGCAGGTCGGGCTCTGGATGGAGAACCGGCCGGTGCCGGAGATCGGACCGGACGACGTGCTGATCCGCATCCGAAAGACCGGTATCTGCGGCACCGACATCCATATCTGGAACTGGGACGAGTGGGCGGCGCGGACCGTACCTGTCGGACTGGTCACCGGCCATGAATTCGCGGGCGAGATCGTCGAGGTCGGGCGGAACGTCGAGGGGCTGAGCATCGGCCAGCGCTGTTCCGGCGAAGGCCATCTGATCGGCAAGCAGTCGCGGCAGAGCCGGGCGGGAAAGTTCCACCTCGACCCCGCGACGCGGGGGATTGGCGTCAACGAACAGGGCGCTTTCGCGGAATACCTGCGCCTGCCCGCATTCAACGTCGTGCCGCTTCCCGACGAGATCGACGACGAGATCGGGGCGATCCTCGATCCCTTGGGCAACGCCGTCCATACCGCGCTGTCCTTCGACCTCGTGGGCGAGGATGTGCTGATCACCGGCGCCGGCCCCATCGGCATCATGGCCGCCGCCGTCGCCCGCCATGTCGGGGCGCGGCACGTGGTGATCACCGACGTCAACCAGGACCGTCTTGACCTGGCCGCGAATGTGACGGACGTGGTGCCGGTCAATGTCGCGAAACAGGATCTCAAGGATGTCGAGGGTGCCTTGCGGATGAAGGAGGGCTTCGATGTCGGGATGGAGATGTCCGGCAACCAGGCCGCGCTCGACCAGATGGTCGAAAACATGGTGATGGGCGGGCGCATCGCCATGCTGGGCATCCCGCCGGGCAAGTCGCCGGTGGACTGGAGCCGCTTCGTCTTCAAGGCGATCACCATCAAGGGTGTCTATGGCCGCGAGATCTTCGAGACCTGGTACAAGATGATCGCGATGCTGGAAAACGGCCTCGATATCCGCCGGGTCATCACCCACCGCTTCCCGGTCGATCGCTTCGCCGACGGTTTCGAGGTGATGCGATCGGGCAAGAGCGGCAAGGTCGTTCTCGACTGGACATGATCGGGGCTTTCCGGTCGCGGGGTCCGTGCTAGGGTTGCGCCCGGACCTCATGCGGAGCCCGCCTTGCCCGACGATCTTGCGCGCCACTTCCTTCTCGATCCGTCTGTCGCCTTTCTCAACCACGGCTCCTACGGCGCCTGCCCGCGCCCGGTGATGGAGGAGTATCGTCGCTGGCAGGAACGGCTGGAGGCGCAGCCGGTCGCCTTCATGGATCCCGCCCATCTCGCGGACCGGTTCGGGGAGGTGCGCCGCGCGCTCGGGGCCGGGATCGGCGCCGATCCTGATGACCTCGTCTGGGTGACGAACGCCACCGCCGGTTTGAACATCGTTGCCCGCTCGCTTGATCTTGGTCCCGGTGACGAGGTGCTGACGACCGATCACTTCTCAGCCACATCACCTCGCCGACCGCGCTGGTCTTTCCGGTCGCGACCATCGTCGCCGAAGTGCGGAGGCGCGGGATCGTCACGATCATCGATGGCGCCCATGCGCCCGGCCACATCCCGCTCGACCTGACCGCGCTCGGGGCGGACTATTATGTCGGCAATTGCCACAAATGGCTGATGGCGCCGAAGGGGACGGCATTCCTTCATGCCTGCCCAGAGATGCAGGACCGGCTGGTCCCGCCGGTGATCAGCCACGGCTGGACCGAGGCGGGCGAAGATCCCGGCCCGTTCGGCGGGTCGGCGTTCCTCGACCGGTTCCAGTTCCAGGGCACTCGTGACGCTTCCGCATGGCTGTCCGTGCCGGCGGCGTTGCAGTTTAGGGCGGAACATGACTGGCCCGCCGTTGTGGCGCGGTGCCACGCGCTCGCGCAGGAAATCGCGGCGGAGCTTGCCGGGATGACCGGCCTGCCGGCGATTTCAGAGCCCGAATTTTCGGCGCCGCAGATGGTGGCAATGCCGATCCCGGCATGCGACACTGGCCACTTGCATGCCAATTTGCTGTCGTGCTTCGGGATCGAGATCCCGGCGCTCCGCTGGGGTTGCCGGTGTTTCCTGCGGCTTTCGATCCAAGGTTATAACCTGCCGGAGGATGGCCGAAAGCTCCTGTCCGCCCTGCACGCGCTTCTCGATCTGTCTTGACCAGAGCGTTGGGTCTGTCGGACAGTGTCGGTAAACCGGGTAAGCCGGATCTACGTCGAACTGGTCCGTTCCGTGCCGCTCCTGGTGATGATCCTCTGGGTCTATTACGGCCTGCCGCAGCTTTCCGGGATGTCGATCAGCGTGTTCTGGGCCGGGGTCCTCTTGCTCGCCCTTTCAGACAGCGCGTTCGAGGCCGAGATATTCCGCGCCGGGATACAAGCCATCGCGCGCGGGCAATACGATGCCGCCTATCCGTCTCGCTCAGCTATTTCGATATGATGGGTTGAGTGATCCTGCCGCAGGCGGTACAGCGTATCATTCCGGCGCTCGGCAACCAACTGGTCTATATGCTGAAGATGTCGTCGCTGGTCTCGGTCACCGGCATGCAGGGCCTGACCCGCAAGGCGAGCGAACTGGTAGTGACCGAGTACCGGCCGCTGGAGATCCACTCGGTTCTGGTCCTCGAATATCTCGTTCTGATCCTGATCGTCTCGGCCGGCGTCCGCTGGCTCGAACGGCGGATGCGGGCAGACGAACGGGACTGACGGCGGGAGCCGCAGCGCCCCGAGCTGCCACCCGGGGCGCTGGCCCTCAGACAGTGTGCAGGTAAAGGTCGTAATCGACTTCCGAGATCGTGCGGGCCACGCGCGCGTATTCGGCCGCCTTTACGGCAGTGAAGGTGCGGTGCATGCCCTCGCCAAGCGCCTCCTTGAGGAAGGCCGAGTCTTGCGCCGCCTCGATCGCCGCGCGCCAGTCGCGCGGGATCGCCGGGCCGCTCTCGTCCTCGGTATAACCGTTGCCGGTGGTCTCCGGCCCGGGATCGAGCCGGTTGTCGAGCCCGTGAAGGATCCCCGCAAGCACCGTCGCGGCGACGAGATATGGGTTGGCATCGACGCCCGAAGGGCGATGCTCGATCCGCCGCGCCTTCACATCGCCTTCCGGAACACGCAACGCCACGGAGCGGTTGTTGACCCCCCAGTTCGTCGAGACCGGCGCATAAGACTGATTGGCGAAGCGGCGCCAGGAATTCAGATGCGGGGCGAAGACCAGCATCGACTCGCCCATCGTCGCCCGAAGGCCGCCGAGCGCGTGCAAAAGCGGCTCTGTCCAGCCAGATCCGGGCTTTTCGGCGAAGACGTTCATCCCCGCCTCGTTCATCATCGAGACGTGAAAATGCATGCCGGAGCCGGCATATTCCTCGACCGGCTTCGCCATGAAACAGGCCGTCACGCCGTGCGCGCGGGCCTGGCTTCGCACGATCCGTTTCAGCCGCACGAGGTCGTCGGCGGCCTGCATCACGTCTTCCCTATAGTGCAGCGTCAGTTCGTACTGGCCCGGCGCGTATTCCGAGATCATCGTCTCGGCCTTGATCCCGGCCTTCTCGGCCCCGGCATAGATGTCCGAGAAAAGCGGCAGCATCCCGTGCAGGTGATCGACAGAATAAACCTCGGTCTTGTGGCTCGGCCGGCCGTCGAGGACGTCGGCGGCAGGGCGCACCTTGCCGTCGGGGCCGCGATCCTTCGCCAGCAGGAAGAATTCCAGCTCGAACGCGCCGGCGGGCTTCAGTCCGCGCTTTGCGAAGGCATCGACCTGCCGTTGCAACGCGTGGCGCGGGTCGGAGGTCATGACCCTGCCGTCAAGTTCGTAGAGCGACAGGAAGACCTCCGCCCGCGGTGGCGTGGTGTTGTGCAGGGGCTTCAGCGTGCCGGGGATCGGCCAGGCGCGCAGATCCCCGTCGCCCTGATCCCAGATCAGGCCGGTCTCATGCACATCCTCGCCACAGATATCGAGGCCGAGGATCGAAATCGGCATGTGCCGACCCGATTTGTAGAGGCTGGAGAGTTCGTGCCGGCGGATGATCTTGCCGCGGCCGATGCCGTTCGAATCGTGCAGCACGATGTCGATGGCCTCAATTTCGGGATGGGCGGCGAGGAAGGCTTCGGCCTCGGCAAGCGTGGCGCCCGAGGGGCAGGTCTGGGTCATGGTATCCTCAGGCAAAGAGTTCGGTCAGGATTTCGTCGAAGGCCGCGATCAGGCGGTCGATCTGGCGTTTCCTGGTCGCGGGGCTGATCAGCATCATGTTGTGGAAGGGCGCGATCAGGCAGCCGCGATTGAGCAGCGCGGTGTGCAGCGTCGCCTCCACCTCGGGCATGTGCGCCATCGCGGCTTCGGTGCCGTTCTTCAGGGGGCCGGGGGCGCAGATGAACTCCACCCGCGCGCCGACGCGGACGACATGCCAGGGTGCCTTGTGCCTGTCGATGACCTCAGAAAAGCCTGAACTGAGCCTTTCCGCACCCTTTTCCATATGCGCATAGGCATCCTTCGTCATGACCTCGGCAAGGGTCGCGCGGAGGCAGGCGAACTGCATCGGATTGGCCGACAGTGTCGTGCCCATCCCGGAATGGCCCGATGCGCGGCCGGCATTGTAGGCGAGGTAGTCCCTCGCCAGTTTCGGCCTCAGCCCCCAGACGGCGGTCGGCATCCCGCCCGCCACGCATTTGCCGACGACGAAGATGTCGGGATCGAGACCGTGAACGGCGGTATAGCCGCCAAGACCGGAGGAAATCGTGTGCGTCTCGTCGATGATCAGAAGCGCATCGTAGCGGGTGGCAAGGTCGCGCAGGCCGGCGTGGAACCCCGGCTCCGGCAGGACCATGCAGGAATTGGTCATCACCGGTTCGGTCAGGATCGCGGCGATCTGGCCGGTCTTCAACTCGGCCTCGACGCTGGCAAGGTCGTTGAACTCGGCGCAGGCGGCGACTTCGGTCAGGTCAGTCACCTGCCCGGTCAGGCCGGGGCGGGTTACGGTCTTGCCATTGTGCCGCTCCACCATCGCGTCATCGACGGTGCCGTGGTAGCAGCCGTTGAAGACCAGAACCTTCGGCTTGCCTGTCACCGCCCGCGCCACCCGCAAGGCAAAGCGGTTGGCGTCAGTCGCGGTGGTCGCGATCTGCCATTTGAAATCGCCGAAAAGCTCGGTCAGAAGCGCGCCCGCCTGCAGCGCCGCCTCGGTCGGCAGCATATAGGTCAGGCCGTTCTTCGCCTGTTTCCGGATCGCTTTCGCGACGGGTCCGGGCGAATGGCCGAACATGGAGCCGGTATCGCCAAGGCAGAAATCGTCGATCCCGTAGCCGTCGAGGTCGGTCAGCCGCGCGCCTTTCGCCTTGGCGACCAGCATCGGGAACGGCATTGGCCAATCCTTCATCCAGTGCATCGGCACCGAATCGAGGTAGCTCCCGGCCCCAGCATCAAGCGCCGCCTTCGTCTTTGGACGCGAGGCGGCGAAACGCTTGCTCTCGCGCGCGGCGATCTTCTTCAGGCGGCTCAGGGGAATGCCGGCGATCATCTCGGTTGCGTTGGGCATCGCGTCGCTCCTTCGGGACGATGCCTTATCCCCGTTTTTTGATCAAATTGGAAGTGGCAGAAACAGTTTTTAGAATCCCCGGGCCACACCGGATCTGCAGATTTTGATCAAATCATAGCGCGACAACCAGAACCGCCCAGCCGGCACATTCCGCAAGCTGTTGAATCGCGCCCATCACGTCGCCGGTCTGCCCGCCGATCTGGCGCATCGCAAGGGCGGCGATCGCGGTCGCCGCCAGCGCCACCGCGAATGCAATGGCCAGCGCGGTGCCGAAGCCGAGTGGCAGGAGGCATAAGGCCCCGATTGCCGCGGCGATCAAGGCGGGGCGCGGGTCGGAACCGGCGGCGGATCGGCCAAGACCGTCGGCACGGGCGGGCGGCACTATGAGCAGCGCCGCCGGCAGCACCGCGCGGGAGGCGGCGGCAATCCCGATCAGCGCGGCGGTGGCGGTACCGCCCGCCACCGGTTCGGCGATGCCGAGACCGCGAAACCCGGTGACGAGAACCAGCGCCAGAACACCGTAGGAGCCGATCCGGCTGTCGCGCATGATTTCCAGTTTCCGCGCCCGGTCATGGCCGCCGCCGAACCCGTCGGCAACGTCGGCAAGCCCGTCCTCGTGCATGCCGCCGGTCGCGAGGACCGATGCCGTCAGCGCCAGAATCGCGGCCATGGCCGGCGGCAGGCCAAGCCAGTGGCCGATCCCCGCGCCAAGCGCCGCGATCACCCCGACCGCGACGCCGACGACAGGCCAGGCCCAGGAAGACGAAGCCATGTCGGGCGCCGCGCCCCGGATCGCGCCGACGGGGAGCCGGGTCAGCAGGAGGAACGCCAGCCTCAGCTCCTCAACCCGGCCCGCACTCATGCCTCGGACACCCCCGCCTCGCCGAAGGTCGCCATGCCGTTGTGGCAAGCCAGTGCCGCCCGGACGATGCCAAGCGCCAGTGCCGCGCCCGACCCCTCGCCAAGCCGCATGTCGAATTCGAGAACCGGGCGCTTGTGGATCGCTGCCAGAAGCTTCCGGTGGCCGGGCTCGGCCGAGGTATGGCCGATGAGGCAATGGTCAAGCAGACGCTTGTCGGCGGCATAGAGGACGGCGGCGGCGGCGGTGCAGATGAACCCGTCGAGGATCACAGGGATCCGCGCCGAGCGCGCCGCAAGAACCGCGCCGCAGATCGCCGCCTGTTCGCGCCCGCCGAGGGCAGAAATAATCGCGGGAGCATCGCCGGCAAGGTTCGAGTGGCGCTTCAGCCCGCGCTCGATCACCTCAACCTTCCGCGCGATTCCGGCCTTGTCGGACCCTGTTCCCGGCCCGACCCACTCGGCCACGGGTCCACCGAAGCAGGCCGCCGCGAGAGCGGCCGCGACGGTCGAATTTCCGATGCCCATTTCCCCGAGGACGAGGATATCGGCGCCCTCGTCCACCGCCGAGGCGCCCTGCCAGAAGGCGTCGAGGCAGTCGGTTTCCGTCATCGCCGGACCTTTGGTGAAATCCGCGGTCGGCCGGTCCAGTTCCAGCGCGATGACCTCCAGCTCTGCCCCGTTCAGTGCACAAAGCTGGTTGATCGCCGCCCCGCCGCTGCGGAAGTTCGCCACCATCTGGGCGGTCACTTCCTGCGGATAGGGGTTCACGCCCTGCGCGCAGACACCGTGGTTCCCGGCGAAGACCAGCGCCTGCGCCTTCCGGATTTCGGGCCGCGCGGTGCCGCGCCAGGCGGCCATGAACTCGGCGATCTGTTCGAGCCGGCCGAGCGACCCCGGCGGCTTGGTCAGCGAGTTCTGCCGCATCCGCGCGGCTTCGGCCGCCTGGTCGTCCGCGACCGGCAACCTGTCTGCAAGAAGCGGGATCTGGGAGAGCGAGGAGAGGCGCGGCAGGCTCATGTCATTTCACTTTCAAGGGAAGGCCGGCGACGGCAAGGTGGACTTCGTCCGCCACCGTCGCGACCCATTGGTTGAGAAGCCCAGCCGCGTCGCGGAATTCGCGGGCGAGGGCATTGTCGGGGACGATGCCCGACCCGACTTCGTTGGTGACGATGACGACCGGGTCGCGCTGCAGGGGAAGTGCCGCGGTCAGAGCCTTGCCGGCGGTGCGCCAGTCGCTTCCGGCCAGCATGATGTTCGTCAGCCAGAGCGTGAGGCAATCGACCAGCCTTGGCCCTTGCCCGTCGGTTGCGGCCAGCGCTCCGACAAGGTCGCGCGATTCGGTATGGGTCACCCATTCCGCCCCGCGCCGCGACTGGTGCTCGGCGATGCGCGCTGCCATCTCGGCATCGTGCGCCTCGGCCGTGGCGATGTAAACGGCGGGCCTGCCAAAGGACAGCGCCATCGTCTCTGCGATGCCGCTTTTGCCTGACCGCGCCCCGCCGGTGATAAGTATCGTCTTGCCCATGGTCCGCTCTCAAAGCAGAAACGGCCCGAACGTGGAAGGGAGAATGCGACCGTGGGTGTCGTCGCCGCGACAGAGTTGATCCTGATCCGTCACGCGCCCGCGCTGACCGGCGGTCGGCTGTGCGGCCGGACCGACGTTGCCGCCGATTGCACCGATCTCGCGCGGATCGCCGTCCTTCTTGCCGCCGTCGGGAGGCCCGACCGGATCGTGACGAGTCCGGCCCTGCGGTGTCGCCAGACGGCGGCCGCGCTCTGGCCGGGCGAGGCGGAACCTTCGTTGGACCCGGCGCTGTGGGAACAGGATTTCGGCGCCTGGGAAGGGCAGGCCTATGACGCGCTTCCCAATCTCGGCCCGCTTTGTTCGGAAGCGCTGGCGCAGCACCGGCCCCCGGGGGGAGAGAGCTTCGCCGATCTCTGCGCGCGGGTGGCACCGGCGCTGATCCGGGCGGCGACGGGCGGGCGTATCGCTATTGTCGCCCATGCCGGAACCGTCCGCGCCGGCCTTGCGCTGGCGCTTGGATCGGTGCCGCAGGCCCTGGCGTTCGACGTGGCGCCGCTGTCGCTGACCCGGATCAGCGCCCTGCCGGGCAGCGGCTGGGCGATCGGCTCGGTCAACTGGACCCCGGCATGACCGGGCAGGTCGTCCGCGTCGCGGGGCACTTCGGCGAGCTTATGCAAGGCCGGATAGGGCCGGACGGCCCAGTAGCGCTGATATCGCTGCCCTGCCCGGTGCTGGAGCTTGAGGCGCGTCTCCGACCGGGGCCGGGGCTTTCGATCCACGGCGCCGGGCAGAGGTTGCTGACGCCGGAACGGGCGCGGCGATTTCTCGGCACTCTCGGCCTATCGCTGTCCGGGCAGGTGACGATGCGGGCGGCGATGCCTGCGGGCGGCGGGGCCGGGGCGTCGACCGCCGCACTTGTTGCGCTGGCACGGCTTGCCGGCGCGTCGATGGCGCCCGAAGCCCTTGCGCGTGCCGCGATCGGCAGTGAGGGCGCCAGCGATCCGCTGATGTTCCCGGCAGCCGAGCGTCTTCTCTGGGCATCGCGCGAGGGGCGGGTGATCAGCCGAATGCCGCCTTTGCCCAGTTTCGACGTCATCGGCGGGTTCTATGGTCCGCCGCGCCGGACCGAGGCGCGGGACATGGCTTTTCCCGATATTGCCGACCTCATCGGCCCCTGGGAGCAGGCGGCATCGGCTGGCCGGACGGCGGCCCTGGCCGAACTCGCCACTGTTTCGGCCACGCGGACAATGGCGCTGAGAGGGCCGGAAAGCGACCCCATAGCCCTATTGGCACGGCAGCTTGGGGCGGCCGGAATGGTAATTGGCCATACCGGATCGGCACGCGGACTGCTATTCCTGCCTGGTCGAATCCCCGAAACTGCCGCGCCGGTTCTGCGCGAGTCCGGGATTCGCGGTGTTGTGCGATTTCGGGTAGGGGGGTGCGAATGACAGGCGCCGCAATCATGATTGTAGCGCTCGGGATGGACGCGCTGATCGGCTGGCCGCCGCGGCTCTACGCCCTGATCGGCCATCCCGTGACCTGGATCGGTGCCCTGATCGGAGCGTTCGACCGCTGGATCAACCTCGATGGGGGGGACGAGCGGGCGCGCCGCATTGCCGGCGTGATAACCGCCTTCGTCGTGATCGGGATCGTCACCACCTTCGCCTGGCTGGCGGAGGCCCAGTTGCCCGGCGGCTGGCGCGGGGCGATCCTCGGCGGTATCCTGGCCTGGCCGCTGATCGCGATGCGGTCCCTGCGTGAACACGTGGAGGCCGTTGCGAAACCTCTGGTCGCGGGCGATCTTGGCGCGGCGCGGCGCAAAGTGGCGATGATCGTCGGGCGGGATCCGAACCAGCTTGACCGGGAGGGTGTGGCGCGTGCGGCGATCGAGAGCCTTGCGGAAAACACCTCGGACGGGATCGTGGCGCCGGTCTTCTGGGGTGCGATTTTCGGGCTGCCCGGCATTGCCGCCTACAAGGCGATCAATACGCTCGATTCGATGATCGGTCACAGGAACGAGCGTTATGCGGCCTTCGGCTGGGCCTCTGCGCGGATCGACGATGTGGTAAACCTGATCCCGGCGCGGCTGACCGGCCTCTTCTTCGCCATCGTCTCGACCCGGCCGCGTGCGGCGATGGCGACGATGTGGCGCGATGCGCGCCAGCACCGTTCGCCGAATGCCGGCTGGCCGGAAGCCGCACTTGCCGGCGCACTCGACATCCGTCTTTCCGGCCCGCGCAGCTACGGCGCGCGTGAGGAGAAGGAGCCCTGGGTCAATCCACACGCCGCCGATCCGGTTCCCGAGGATATTGGACGGGCGCTCAGGCTCTTCCAGTTCGTGATGCTTGCTCTGGCGCTGGTCGTCGCGGTATGCGCGCTGATCTGACGGAGAGAGTGAATGCGCGATCACGGCGGCAATATCGACGGCGCGATGGCGCGTCATGGCGGCCGTACCCGAGATTGGGTGGATCTCTCGACCGGAATCAACCGGGTGCCCTACCCGGTGCCGCCGCTGCCGCCCGAAGCCTGGACCGCACTGCCGACGCGGGCGGCAACCGCTGCGCTCGTCGCGGCGGCGCGCGCGGCCTACGCGACACCGGCCGCGATCCTGCCGGTCGCGGGGGCGCAGGCGGCAATCCAGATGATCCCGCGCCTCGGGCCACCGGGACAGGCGCGGGTGCTGGGGCCGACCTACAATGAACACGCAGGATCGCTTGTCGCGGCCGGATGGCAGGTGACGGAGGTATCCGACCCTGCCGCCCTCGTGGGCGCCGATCTCGCCGTGGTGGTCAATCCGAACAATCCCGACGGGCGGCGGCACGGGCGGGAGGCACTGCTGGAGCTTGCCGGACAGGTCGGCCGCCTTGTCATCGACGAAAGCTTCGCCGATGCGGCGCCGGGCCAGTCGCTGACCGGAGTGGCCCGGCGGCCGGGGCTTTTCGTGCTCCGCTCCTTCGGCAAGTTCTACGGCCTTGCCGGGCTGCGTCTCGGGTTCGTTCTGGGCGCCGAGGCCGAGATCGCCGCGCTTGCAGAGATGGCCGGGCCCTGGCCGGTATCCGGGGCTGCGATCAAGGTCGGCCGGGTGGCACTGTCGGATCGTGCCTGGGCCGATGCGACCATCGCCCGCCTTCGGGCGGAAACCGTCCGGATTGACGATCTGACCCGGCGCGCGGGCTGGTCCCTCGTCGGCGGCTGCGAGCTTTTTCGGCTCTACGACACCGGCGATGCGGTCGCGGCGCAGGACAGGCTGGCCCGCAACCGGATCTGGTCGCGGATCTTCCCCTATTCGGATCGTTGGCTGCGCCTCGGCCTGCCGGGTGCCGAGACGGAGTGGACGCAGCTCGCTCGGGCGTTGAGCTGATGGAATTCGGTCCCGAAAGCGCGGAGGTGCTGCAACAGATCCTGCGCTGGCGTCGCGACGTCCGACACTTCCGCACCGATCCGGTGCCGGAAGATGTGCTGGAGCGGCTCCGCCGGTCCATGGATTTCGCCCCCTCGGTCGGCAACGCCCGGCCCTGGCGGGTGATCCGGGTGCGCGACGCCAGCCTGCGCTTGGCGGTCCGCGATGAGTTTGAGCGCTGCAACCAGCGCGCGGCGGACCAGTATGACGACGCGACGGCGGCCGAATACCGGCGATTGAAACTCGCCGGGCTGGACGCGGCGCCGGTGCACCTCGCCATCTTCACCGTGACCGATCCGACCGAGGGGCGCGGCCTCGGCCGCCAGACCATGCCAGCGACATTGCGGCAATCGACAGCGATGGCGATTCTCGCGCTTTGGCTTGCGGCGCGGGCCGAGAACCTCGGGCTCGGCATGGTGTCGATTCTCGACCCGGCAAGGATCGAGCGCTTGTTCGACGCGCCCGAAGCATGGGAGTTCAGCGCCTACCTGTGCCTTGGCTGGCCCGAATTCACCGACGACACGCCGCTTCTGCACCGGGTCGGCTGGCAGGAAGATCAGCCGACCGAATGGCAGGAGAGATAGCGGGCACCACCGCCCGTCGCACACCGTGTTTCAAATATGCCGGGGACTCACCGCGCAAGAGCCAGAAGCCCGCTGACGTCGAGATGCGCCTCGAGATGATCGGCGAGGGCGTCGAGCGTGTCGTCCACGGTGGTGCCGTAGGCGGTGGCCGAGGGCGCGCCGAGGCGGTCGAGGAACGCGGCGCGGAATACATCGCCCGCAAACATCCCGTGCAGGTAGCTGCCCATGATCCGGCCGTCGCGCGACACCGCGCCTTCCGGCTGGCCCGCGACCCGCGCAAACGGGCGCACCCGGTCCGGGCCGTCGGTGCGGCCGATATGGATCTCGTAGCCCTGCATCGCGGCGCCGGTCGCGACATGTGTCGCCTCCGTCCGGGTCAGCCGCTTGTCGGCGCTCATCACGGTCGCCACGTCGAGAAGGCCGAGACCCGCCGTCTCGCCCGGTGCGCCCTCAAGGCCATCCGGGTCGGCGATGCGCGCGCCAAGCATCTGGTACCCGCCGCAGATCCCGAGGACATGCCCGCCGCGCCGGACATGCGCGGCAATATCGACGTCCCAGTCCTGCTCGCGCAGATAGGCAAGATCGCCGCGAGTGGATTTCGAGCCGGGAAGGATGACCAGCGTCGTATCGCCGGGGATCGCCTCACCGGCGCGGACCATGGTCAGGCTGACCGAGGGCTCCAGTTTCAGCGGATCGAGATCGTCGAAATTGGCGATGCGCGACAGCGCGAGGCAGGCGATCTTCAATGGACCGCCGCCGGATGCCCCGCCAAGGTCGAGTGCGTCCTCGGCCGGGAGTTTCGATGCCTCCCCGAAATACGGGACGACCCCGAACCCACGCCAGCCAGTGTGCGCCGCGATCAGTTCGTAACCTTCGTCGAAAAGCGAAGGATCGCCGCGAAACTTGTTGACGATGAACCCCGCGACCATGCCGGCGTCCTCAGGGTCGAGAACCGCTTGTGTCCCGACGATCTGGGCAATCACTCCGCCCCGGTCGATATCCCCGACAAGCACCACCGGCACGCCGGCGGCGCGGGCAAACCCCATGTTGGCGATGTCGCCCTTGCGCAGGTTGACCTCAGCCGGACTGCCCGCGCCCTCGACTATGACGAGGTCATGCGCCGACCTGAGACGATTGAAGCTCTCCAGAACCGGGGCGAGAAGTTGTGGTTTCAGGGCAGAATAGTCTCTTGCCCGGACTGTCGAGTGCCGTTTGCCCTGCACCACGACCTGTGCGCCGGTGTCGGTCTCTGGCTTCAGGAGGATGGGGTTCATGTCGGTATGCGGCTCGAGCCCGCAAGCGAGCGCCTGCAAGGCCTGTGCCCGCCCGATTTCGCCGCCGTCGACCGTCACGGCGGCATTGTTCGACATGTTCTGCGGCTTGAACGGCGCCACCGACAACCCCCGTCGCCGCGCCGCCCGGCAAAGCCCGGCGACGAGCAGCGACTTGCCGACGTTAGAACCGCAGCCCTGGATCATCAACGCTGTCACGCACAGCCTCCAACGGCGTATGGGCGGTGAATGCGGGAGCCTCCGGCGGAGGTATTTTTCAGCAAGATGAAAGACGGGATGGCCAGGCGGCGCCGCGCCTTGGGCCGGTCAACCGGGGAAGGCGCGGCGCTTTCACCTTGCACGGTCAACGGGACCTCTCCCTGTACCGTGCCCCGAGCATCGTCACGCATGGTTAAGAAACCGTTTTTCCTGTTCATCTTGCTCAAAATACCTCGGGGGTCCGGGGGCGGCGCCCCCGACCGCGCTCTCAGAACTCGACGCCCTTCTGGCCCTTGATCCCGGACCGGAACGGATGCTTGACCAGCGTCATCTCGGTCACCAGGTCGGCGATTTCGATCAACTCCTCCTTGGCGTTGCGCCCGGTCAGCACGACATGGGTCATCGCCGGTTTCTCGGTCTTGAGGAACTCCACCACCTCGACGATGTCGAGATAATCGTAGCGCAGCGCGATGTTGATCTCGTCGAGCAGCACCATGCGGTTGCGCTCGTCGCGGATCAGCTCCCTGGCCTTTTCCCAGCCGGCGCGGGCGGCGGCGATGTCGCGGGTCTTGTCCTGCGTCTCCCAGGTGAAGCCTTCGCCCATCGCGTGGAACTGGCAGAGGTCGGGGAAATGCGTCTCGATCAGCGTCCGCTCGCCGGTCTGCCAGGCGCCCTTGATGAACTGCACGACGGCCGAGGGCATCCCATGCGCGATGCAGCGCAGAATCATTCCGAATCCGGACGAAGACTTGCCCTTCCCCGCCCCGGTCAGGACGATGATCAGCCCCTTCTCGCCTTCCTTCGTTGCCATGATCTTGTCGCGCGCGGCCTTCTTCTTCGCCATCTTCTGCGCGTGCCGGGCGGCGTCTTCTGCCGGATCGGTCGGTTTCGGTGCGGCCATGGTCCCTTCCGTTGCTTGACAAGGGGGCGCCTCATGCCTCAGGTGAGGCGGCGCTGGTTCCTGTCTTATAGGCAGGCGAAGAGGGAATGCGACAGGGGGAATGCGACCGACGGTCGCCCGAACCCGAAGCGCAGCCGCCCCCGCGACCGTGACCGGAGAGGTCCCCCGAAGCCACTGGCAGCTGCCGGGAAGGCGGGCGGGCCGCCGGGGCGAAAGCCCCGACATCCGCAAGCCGGGAGACCTGCCAGCGCGAAGACGTGACGGCGGACGGGGGGTTCCGCGACCGGCTCGGGCATCGGCAGGTGCCCCCGCAGGCCCGCCCCGTTCCGCGCTTGGACAAGGATCGTTGCCGGTGACCGTGACGCTGCATGTCTGCACCACCTGCCGGATGGGCCAGCCCGTTCCGGAGGACGCGCCGCGCCCCGGTGCCCGGCTCTTGGCGGCGCTTCAGGCGGCCGGTGCGCCCGATGGCGTGCGGATAGTACCTGTCGAATGCCTCTCTGCCTGCGATCACGGCTGCAACATCGCGATGACGGGGCCCGGCCGCTGGTCCTATGTCTACGGCCGCATGGATCCCGAAGAGCATGTCGCCGATATTCTCGCCGGTGCCGCCGCCTATGCGCAGACCGAGGATGGCCTCGTGCCGTGGCGCGAGCGCCCGGTGATCTTCCGCAAGCAATCTCTTGCCCGCATCCCCCCGATGGAGAGCTGAATGTCCGACCTCGCCAAGATCCCCGTCACCGTCATCACCGGCTTTCTCGGATCGGGGAAGACGACCCTGATCCGCCATCTGATGGCCAACCCGCAGGGTAAGAGGCTTGCCGTGCTGGTCAACGAATTCGGCAGCGTCGGGGTCGATGGCGACATCCTGAAAAGCTGCGCGGACGAGAGTTGCCCGGCCGAGAATATCGTCGAACTGGCGAATGGCTGCATCTGCTGCACTGTCGCCGACGATTTCATCCCGACGATCGAGGCGCTGATGTCCCTGCCGCAGCGGCCCGACCACATCCTGATCGAGACGTCGGGACTGGCGCTGCCGAAGCCGCTCCTGAAGGCCTTCGACTGGCCGGCGATCCGTTCACGGATCACGGTGGACGGGGTCATCGCGCTCGCCGATGCGGAGGCGGTGGCGGCGGGCCGCTTCGCGCCTGATGTCGATGCGGTCGAGGCGCAGCGGCTGGCCGACGACTC
The DNA here is from genome assembly GCA_002280515.1 of Rhodobacterales bacterium 32-67-9. GTDB lineage: Bacteria > Pseudomonadota > Alphaproteobacteria > Rhodobacterales > Rhodobacteraceae > Albidovulum. The sequence continues at coordinate 9,780 of NCEA01000021.1, read as the reverse complement.
GCTCGATCACGAGACGCCGCTGTCGGAGGTCTTCGAAGACCAGATCTCCTGCGCCGACATCGTGCTGCTTTCCAAGGCCGACCTCGCCGGGGCGACGGGTCTGGCCGCCGCAAGGGCGGTGATCGAGGCCGAGGCGCCGCGCCCGTTGCCGATTCTAGCTATGGAGGAGGGCCGCATCGACCCGAAACTCATCCTCGGCCTCAATGCAGCGGCCGAAGACGACCTTGCCGCGCGTCCGTCGCATCACGACGGTGCCGACGACCATGAACATGACGATTTCGATACCGTGGTCATCGACCTGCCCGAAGTCCCGGACCCCGAAGCGTTGAACGCTGCCATTGTCCGGCTGGCCAGGGAGCAGCGCATCCTGCGCGTGAAGGGCTATGTCGCGGTCACCGGCAGGCCGATGCGACTTCTGGTCCAGGCGGTCGGCGAACGCATCCGCGCCCAGTATGACCGGCCCTGGGGGGCAAGCCCTCGTCTGTCGCGTCTCGTTGTCATCGGCGAGCATGACGATGTCGATCCGGCCGCCATCCGCGCTGTCTTGATCCCCGAAAAGCGGGAGGCCTGACGCCGCGATGCATGTCGTCTTCCGCGAAAGTCACGGGCTGGAGGAAACCGATACGCCCACCGATCTCGGCCAGGACCCGGCCGATCTGGTGGTGCTGTCGTTTTCCGACAGTGACCTTGGCGCCTTCGCGGCGGGCTGGCATCGCGCGAATGGTGGGTTGCCGACGCTACGGCTGGCGAATGTCGTGGCGCTCCGGCATCCCCTGTCGGTCGATACCTACGCCGAACGGACGCTGACGGGCGCGAAAGGCATCCTGATTCGGCTGATCGGTGGCGAAAGCTATTGGCCCTACGGTCTCGCGCAGGTGCAGGACCTTGCCCGGCGCCGGGGCATCGCCCTCGCCGTTCTGCCCGCCGACGGGCGCGAGGATGCGCGCCTCGACGCGCTGTCCACCCTGCCGAAATCGACCCTGCGCAGGCTGCAAACGCTTTGCGACGCCGGGGGGGCTGTGGCCGCCCAAGCGGCCTTGCAGCAACTGGCGCTGGCGGCCGGGCTTTATGCCGGTCCGGTGGCGGGCGACAAGACGGTGCCCGCCTTCGGCTGGTATCTGCCGGGCCGGGGCGTGGTGCCGGCGCCGGCCGTTTCGGACCGGCCGCGCGTCGTCGTGACCTTCTACCGCTCGTATCTGACCTCGGCCGATACCGACCCGGTGGATGCGCTGATCGCAGCACTGGAAGCGCGCGGGTTCGAGGCCATCGGCGCCTATGCGGCCAGTCTCAAGGATATCTCGGCGGCGGAATGGCTGCGGGCGGACCTGCCGCGCCTTGCCCCGGCCGCCATCGTCAACACCACGGCGTTTTCGGCGAAAGGCGCTGACGGCGCGCCGTCGCCCCTCGACGCGCCGGGATGCCCGGTTTTTCAGGTGGCGCTTTCCACCGCGCGGAAGAAGGACTGGGCGAGTGCCGAACGCGGGCTTTCGCCCGCCGACCTCGCGATGCATGTCGTCCTGCCTGAGGTCGACGGACGCATCTTTGCGGGTGTCGCGAGCTTCAAACAGCCGTCGAGGAAAGACCCCGACCTGCAATATTCCCGCTTCGTCCACCGTGCCGATGCGGACCGGATCGCCGCCGTGGCCGACCGGGTGGCGGGATGGCACCGGCTGGCGGCGACGGCGGCGGCAGAGCGGAAAATCGCGCTGGTCCTGTCGACCTATCCCGGCAAGGCGCATCAACTGGCCCATGCGGTGGGGCTTGATGCGCTTGCTTCGGCTGAGGCAATTCTGGACGCGTTGGCAGGCGACGGCCACGCGGCCGAGACGGGCGAAAATCTCGGCGCGGCGTTGACGACCGACGTTCTCGAATGGCCGGTTTCTGCATACAATGACGCTGTTTCGGAACTCCCGGAGATGCTCCGTGAGGGGCTCTTCACCGCCTGGGGAGCGCCCGAGGCGGACCCGGCGGTCCATCAGGGCCATTTCCGCTTCCATGCGGTCCGTCGCGGTCGCGCCATCGTCGCGCTGCAACCCGAGCGAGGCGAGGTGACGACGCGCGGCGACGAGTATCACGACCTTTCCCGCACCCCGCGCCACGCCTATGTCGCCTTCTATCTCTGGCTGCGGTCGCAAGGGTTCCATGCGCTGGTCCATATCGGTGCACATGGCACGCTGGAATGGCTGCCGGGCAAGTCGGTGGCGCTTTCGGCGGAGTGCTGGCCGGAGGCGCTGACCGGCGATCTGCCGGTCGTCTATCCCTTCATCGTCAACGATCCCGGTGAGGCGGCGCAGGCCAAGCGGCGGATCGGCGCCGTCACCATCGGCCACCTGCCGCCGCCGCTTGCGGAAAGTGTGGTGCCGGAGGATCTGAACCGGCTCGAACGGCTTCTCGACGAATATTCCACCGCCGACGGGCTCGACCCGGCCCGCCGCGACCGGCTGATCGCCGCGATCCGCGACGAGGCGCGGGGGCGCGGCGTGGAAGACGATCTCGGCATTCCGGAGGATGCCTCGGCGGCCGAGGCGATCACCCGGATCGACCGGTTCGTCTGCGATATCAAGGAAAGCCAGTACGGCGACGGCCTGCACATCTTCGGCGCCGGTCAGTGCGGGGCGGAGGAACGCGCCGGGCTTCTCGCGGTGCTGAACGGCCGGCGGGTCGATGGCGGTCCGTCCGGCTCGCCGTTCCGAGGGCGGTCGGACGTGCTGCCGACAGGGCGGAACCTCTTCACCACCGACCCGCGCGCCGTGCCGTCGCGTGCCGCCCATGCGCAGGGGGTGAAGCTGGCCGAGGAACTCCTCCGCCGCCACCTTCAGGATCACGGCGACTGGCCGAAATCGCTGGTTGTGGACCTCTGGGGGTCGGCGACGATGCGCACAGCGGGTGAGGAGTTTGCGATGGCGCTGCACCTCGCGGGCCTTGCCCCGAAATGGGACGAGGGGTCGGAGCGCGTCTCGGGTTTCGAGGTGGTGCCGCTCGCCTTGCTAGGCCGCCCGCGCATCGACGTGACCTTGCGCGTTTCCGGCCTGTTCAGAGACGTTTTTCCCGGTCTCGCGCAGCTTTTCGAGGCGGCGGCTGAGGCGCTTTCCCAACGCGGCGAGGCACCGGAGGACAACCCCTACGCCCGCGCCACGCCCCGGGTCTTCGGACCGAAACCGGGGCTTTACGGCCTCGCCATGGGGGAGGCGATCGAGGATTACGGCCCGGACGGGCGCGATTCCGCGGGCGAGGCTTGGTTGGCCGGGTCGGAATGGGCAATCGACGCGAAAGGCGCGGCGCAGCCGGCGCGCGCCGCACTCGAGGCACGGGTGACGGGTGCGGACGGGTTTGTCCATGTGCAGGACCTGGCAGAGACCGACCTCCTCCTCGCCTCCGACTATGCCGCGCACGAAGGCGGCTTTGCGGCCGCCGTCGCGCGGCTTGGGGGCGAAGCGCCGGCGCTCTATCACCTCGACGCGACGCGGCCCGACGCGCCGCGCGCCCGGACGCTCGGCGAAGAGATCGGCCGTGTCGTGCGCGCCCGTGCGGCCAATCCCAACTGGGCCGACGGGATGTTGCGCCACGGTTTCCGGGGCGCGGCCGAAATCGCGGCGACGCTCGACCACATGGCGGCCTTCGCGCATCTGGCGCGCGCCGTGCCCGCCCATCTTTTCGACCTCTACCACGACGCGACGCTGGGCCGTGACGATGTCGTGGCATTCATGGAGCGCGAGAACCCCTTAGCCTTGCAGGCGATGCGGGACCGGTTCGCGGCGCTGGCGGAGGCCGGTCTTTGGGTCACGCGCCGGAACTCCATCGTAGCGGGGGCGAAGCGATGAGCGCGCCGGTCATCCAGGGCTGGTGCCCCGGCGCGCTCCGCCCGATGATGTCGGGTGACGGGCTGGTGGTGCGGGTGCGCCCGCGCGGCGGCCGGCTGACGCCGGAACAGGCGGCGGGTATCGCCACGCTTTCGCTGCGCCACGGCAACGGCCTTATCGACCTGTCGTCCCGCGCGAACGTGCAGCTTCGTGGCGTGACCGAGGCCGGGCATCGCCCGCTGATCGAGGGGCTTTCGGCGCTGGGCCTGATCGACGAGACGACCGAGGCGGAAAGCCACCGGAATATCGTCGTCACGCCGTTCTGGAGCGATGGCGACGGCATTCAGGGCATTGTCCGGTCGCTGGCAGCGGCTCTGACGGGACCCGACGCGCCGGATACGCCGGGTAAGTTCGGCTATGCGGTCGACTGCGGGGCGGCACCGGTTCTCTCCGCGGTGTCGGCCGATATCAGGATCGAGCGGGCGGTAGATGGCGGGCTTGTCGTGCGCGCCGACGGCGCCGGCACCGGGGCGCGCGCCACTGCTGCGGCGGCGGCGGAGCGGGCGCTGGACCTTGCGCGCTGGTTCCTCGACAGCGGCGGCGCGCCCGAGCGGCGGGGCCGCATGGCCGCGCATCTGGCCCGGGGCGCCAATTTGCCGCCGGTCTTCACCGAAGTCTCCGCAAGCCCGCACCCGGCGGTAGACCCTGTCCCGGGCTTGGTGGCGCAAGGGTTCCTCGTCGGGTTCGAGTTTGGTCAGATGCGGGCGGAAAGCTTGTCTCTTCTTGCCGGATTTGGGCCGCTGCGCGTCACGCCCTGGCGGATGCTGCTGATCGAGGGCGCGGGAGCCGTGCCCGAGATCGCCGGTCTGATCACCGGCCCCGATAACCCGCTTCTGCGGGTCGTCGCCTGCACCGGTGCGCCGGGTTGCCCGCAGGGGCTGATCGCCACGCGGACCCTTGCGCGGAGACTGTGTTCCGCGCTCGCTCCCGGTAATCTACTCCACGTTTCCGGTTGCGCCAAGGGCTGCGCCCATCGCGGCGCGGCGCCCCTGACGCTTGTCGGGCGGGTCGGTGGCACCGTCGACCTGATCCGGGGTGGCACCGCCACGGATTCGCCCTGCCAGACAGGGCTTGACCCCGAAACGCTGACCTTTCACACCCTGACCGAGACCGCACATGCCTCATAGCTACCAGACCGATGGCGCCGCCATATACCGCGAGAGTTTCGCCACGATCCGGGCCGAGGCCGATCTTGGCGGCTTCACGCCAGAGGAAGAGGTGGTCGTCGTCCGGATGATCCACGCCGCCGGGATGGTCGGGCTCGAACGCCACGTCCGCTTTTCGCCCGGCATGGCCATCGCGGCGCGAACCGCCTTGGAGGCTGGCGCGCCGATCCTCTGCGACGCGCGGATGGTGAGCGAGGGCATCACTCGGCCGCGCCTTCCGGCGAAGAACGAGGTGATCTGCACCTTGCAGGACCCGCGTGTGCCCGAGATGGCGGCGGCGATGGGCAACACCCGCTCTGCCGCCGCGCTGGAACTGTGGCGGCCGCATCTGGCGGGTGCGGTGGTGGCGATCGGCAACGCGCCGACCGCGCTCTTCCACCTTCTCAACATGCTCGAAGACCCGGCTTGCCCGCGCCCGGCCGCGATCATCGGCTGCCCGGTCGGCTTCGTCGGGGCCGCCGAATCCAAGGAAGCTCTGATGGCCGATCTGCCGGCGCCGTCGCTGATCGTGCAGGGCCGGCTGGGCGGCTCGGCGATCACCGTCGCGGCCGTCAACGCGCTTGCAAGCCGGAAGGAATGACGATGGGAAAGGTCATCTGTGTCGGCCTCGGCCCCGGCGATCCCGAACTGATGAGCGTCAGGGCCGATAGGCTGGTGCGGGGTGCCGCACATGTCGCCTATTTCCGGAAAGCCGGGCGCGCCGGGCAGGCGCGGCAGATCGTCAACGGAATGATCGGGCCGGATGTGCACGAGTATCCGATGGAATACCCCGTCACGACCGAGATCCATTTCTCCGACCCGGAATACAACCGCCAGCTCTCCGAATTCTACGAGGACTGGGCGAAGAAACTGGCCAAACTGGCCGAAACAGAGACTGTTATCGTCCTCTGTGAGGGCGATCCCTTCTTCTACGGCTCGTTCATGCATCTCCATTCGCGGCTTCAGGGCCGGGCCGAGGTGGAGGTGGTGCCGGGCATCACAGGCATGTCCGGCTGCTGGACCGCGACCGGGGTGCCGATCACCTGGGGCGACGATGTTCTGACCGTCCTCATGGCGACGCTGCCGGAGGAAGAACTCGCCAATCGGGCTCGCGATGCCGATGCGTTGGTCGTCATGAAGATTGGCCGCAACCTGCCGAAGCTGCGCCGCGCGCTCGCCACGGCGGGGCGGCTCGGCGCCGCGTGGATCGTGGAGCGCGGCACGATGGAGGGGCAGCGGGTGCAGCGGCTGTCGGAGGCGGACGAGGTCACGCCCTATTTCTCCATCGTCGTCGTGCACGGGCAGGGGCGGCGGCCATGACCGGCTGGATCGCGGTTGCCGGCCTTGGGCCGGGGGATGAGGTTCTGGTGACGGACGAGGTTCGCGCGGCACTTGCTGAGGCGACCGATGTCGTCGGTTACATCCCTTACGTGGCCCGCGTCGCCCCACGTCCGGGTCTGACGCTGCATCCATCCGACAACCGGGTGGAACTGGACCGGGCCGGCCATGCGCTCGATATGGCAGCGGCGGGCCGGCGTGTCGTCATAGTCTCTTCGGGCGATCCCGGTGTCTTCGCAATGGCGTCGGCCCTTTTCGAGGCGCTTGAGGCGCAGCCGGACCCGGCACGTTTCGATATCCGGATCCTGCCCGGCATCACCGCGATGCTGGCGGCTGCCGCGCGGCTTGGCGCGCCGCTCGGTCACGATTTCTGCGCGATCAACCTGTCCGACAACCTCAAGCCCTGGGATCTGATCGAACACCGCCTGCGGCTTGCCGCCCAAGCCGGCTTCGCGATGGCGTTCTACAATCCACGCTCGAAAAGCCGCCCGCACCAGTTCGCCCGCGCGCTTGATATCCTGCGCGAGGAATGCGGGCCAGACCGGCTGATTTCCTTCGCCCGTGCCGTGACGACGCCAGAGGAACGGCTGAGCACCGTGACGCTGGCCGAGGCGACGCCAGAGATGGCCGACATGCGCACCGTGGTGATCGTCGGCAATCCCGACACGCGCCGGGTCGGTCGCTTCGTCTACACGCCGAGGTCGGCGGGATGACCGAGGAACGCCATCACCTCCGCGACATTCCGCGCGACGCGGCGGGTCGGCAGGACCGGCCGGTCGACCATGATCACCGGAATCCGCAAGGCGCGGGCGGCGTCGAGTTTCGCGCGCGCGCCGTCGCCGCCGGAATTCTTGGTGACGATCAGGTTGACGCGGCGGGATTTCAGAAGCTTCAGGTCGCCGGCCTCGGTAAAGGGGCCACGCGCCACCACGACCTCCGCGTCGGGCAGCGGCAGACGCCCTTCCGGCGGATCGACGAGGCGCAAGAGGTACTGGTGCCAGGGTTTGACCGCGAAGGCGGAGAGGGTCTGGCGACCGATGGCAAGGAAGATGCGGCAGGGCTCTTCCGGCAGCGCGTCCACAGCGGCGGCGATATCGGCGACATGGGTCCAGTCGTCGCCGTCGCCCGCTTCCCACGGCGCGCGTTCGAAGGCGCAGAGCGGCAGGCCGGTTGCGGCCGCAGCGGCGATCGCATTGCGGCTCATCCCGGCAGCGAAGGGATGGGTCGCGTCGACAATATGGGTCATCCCCTCCGCCGTGAGCCAGGCCGCGAGCCCTGCGGCGCCACCGAACCCGCCGACCCGCGTCGGCAATGGCTGCGCCACCGGCGAATCCGTCCGGCCGGCGTAGGAATAGATGGCATCGACCCCGTGGCTCGCGAAATGTCGTGCGATCACAGTGGCTTCCGCCGTTCCGCCCAGAAGAAGGACGCGCGTCATGTCTGATCCCTGGCTCACCATCATCGGTATCGGCGAAGATGGTCACGCCGGGCTGTCGGATGCAAGCCGCGAGGCGCTCGCCCATGCCGAAATCATCTTCGGCGGGCCTCGGCATCTGGAACTGGCAGGCGCCGGGGGGCGGGGGCGGCCTTGGCCGATTCCGTTCGATATCGAGCCTGTCCTTGCCGAAAAGGGCAGAAATGTCGTCGTTCTGACCTCCGGCGATCCGTTCTGGTTCGGCGCAGGCGGGCGCATCGCCGATCACCTGCCGACCGCGGAGTACCGCACCTTCCCTGCGCCGTCGGTCTTTTCGCTGGCGGCCGCGCAGCTTGGCTGGTCGATCCAGCACATCACCTGCCTTGGCCTTCATGCAGCACCGTTCGGGCGTCTGGTCCCCGTGCTGCATCCCGGCGCCCGGATCATCGCGACCGTCCGCGACGGGGCCGCGCCCGCCGCGCTCGCCGCCTGGCTTGTCGGGCGGGGCTTTGGCGCCACGCGACTGCATGTCCTGGAGCGGATGGGCGGCCCACGTCAACGCGTCCGCACGTGCCGTGCCGATGCCTTCGACCTTGCGGATATCGACGCCCCGGTCGCGGTGGCACTCGACATCACAGGGGGGCCGGGCCTGATGCGGGGTTTTGGTCTTGCCGATGACCTGTTCGCCACGGACGGGCAGATCACCAAGCGGACGGTGCGGGCGATCACGCTCTCCACTCTTGCGCCGCGCCCCGGCGCGCTCTTGTGGGATCTCGGGGCCGGGTCGGGGTCGATCTCGGTCGAATGGTGCCTTGCAGGCGGGCGGGCGATTGCCGTCGAGGCCCGTGCGGACCGGGCAGCGAATATAACCGAGAATGCCGCTCGCTTCGGAATCGACGGTCTGTTGCAGGTCGTCGTCGGCAGTGCGCGCGAGGCGGTCGATGGGCTGGACGCGCCCGATGCAGTGTTCGTCGGCGGCGGCGCCTCGAATGAGCTGATTGCAGACCTGTGGTCGATGCTGGCCCCCGGCGTGCGCATCGTCGTCAACGGCGTCACGCTCGAGACCGAGGCACTTCTGGCATCCGAACATGCGGCGCGGGGCGGAGCGCTGATGCGGATCGACATCGCGGAGGCGGCGCCGCTTGGCCGCATGCGCGGCTGGGCAGCGGCGCGGCCGGTGGTACAGTGGAGTGTCGTCAGATGATCCGCGTTCTCGGTATCGGTTGCCGGGGCGAGGTGAGCGAAGCGGCGCTGCGCGAGGCTGCCGGCAAAGCACTGGCGTCCGCGCCGGGACCGCTCGACAGGCTGGCGACGCTGGAGGAACGGGCCGGAACAGACACTGTTCTGGCCTTCGCAGCGCACGAAGGCCTGCCCCTTTTCGGGCTTGAGGCAGTCGCGTTGAGAGGTTGCCCGACGCGCACCCGATCCGCCCGGATCGAGGCGCGGTTCGGAACCGGAAGCGTGGCCGAAGCGGTGGCGCTTGTCGCGGCCGGGCCGGGCGCACGGCTTTGCTGCGAACGGCAGATTTCAACCGATGGCATGGCCACCGCAGCCATCGCGGAAGGAGACGGATGATGACGGTACATTTCATTGGCGCAGGCCCTGGCGCGGCCGACCTTCTGACCCTGCGCGGACGAGACCTGATCGCGGCCTCGCCGGTCTGCCTTTACGCCGGCTCGCTGGTGCCCGAGGCGATCCTCGCGCATTGCCCGCCCGACGCGAGGATCGTGAACACGGCGCCGATGGCGCTCGACGCCATCATCGCCGAGATCAGCGCCGCGCATGAAGCCGGCCTCGACGTGGCGCGCCTGCATTCCGGTGATCTTTCGGTCTGGTCGGCGATGGGCGAACAGCTCAGACGGCTGCGCGCCCTCGGCATCCCCTATGACGTGACGCCGGGCGTGCCGTCCTTCGCTGCTGGGGCGGCGGCGCTCGGGACCGAGCTGACGCTGCCGGGGATCGCCCAGTCGGTCATCCTGACCCGCACCTCCGGTCGCGCCACCTCGATGCCGCCGGGCGAGAC
>NCEA01000020.1 GCA_002280515.1 Rhodobacterales bacterium 32-67-9 | reverse complement strand
CTTCAACCCACCGACACCCGAAGCGGCGGCGGCATAACCGAGGCAGAAAACCACTTAGAAAACGCCCGGAACCTGTTCAGAGCAACCGAACCACCTCTGTGGTCTTCAGCTCCACCACCAGCACCAGATGCGCGCCGGGGAAGCCGGAGCCGTCGCGCAAGGGAACGAGCACGGGGGCGGGCGGGGGGAAAAGGATATCGGTCATTCGCCGTAGGGAACCCAGATGTTTTTCACCTGGGTCGCGCGTAGCAGGAATTCGCGGCCCTGACCATCGGTGCCCTTCCAGTCGTGGTTGGCAAAGCACCATGTGGACTTGAGGTTGCCGGTGCTTTCACCCTCGACCATCCGTCGGCCTTCGGGTCCGCCGCAATACCACATCGCCGCCACGTCGTCGTGCTGGGCAAGCACGTTTGCCAGTTCGTCCTTCGCGCCAGTGACGATATTGACCACGCCAGCCGGCAGGTCGGACGTGTCGAAGACCTGATAGAGGTCGGTCGCGGCGAGCGGCATCGAGGGCGCCGGGATCGCCACCACCCGGTTGCCCATGGCGATGGCGGGCAGCACGAGGCTCAGGAACCCCAGAAGCGGCGCCGCGTCCGGGCAGGCGACGCCCATGACGCCGAAGGGTTCGGGCATGGCGAGCGTCACGTGGGCCGACTTCGTCGCATGCACTGCGCCTTCGAACTTGTCGGCTTGCGCCGCGTAGTAGAAGGCGCGGCGGATCGCGGTCGCGACCTCGTCGGCAGGTTTCGGGATGCCGGCGTCGTGCAGACGCCGGGTGAACTCGGCTTCGCGGGCCGAGAGGTTCTCGGCGAGGTAGTAGAGCACTTGTGCCCGGTTGTGCCCGGTCGCCTTGCCCCAGCCGCCGGCCTTGTGGGCGGCCTCCACCGCATTGCGGATGTCCTTGCGGTTGCCGAGGCCGGCAAGGCCGATCTCGCGCCCCTTCGCCATGACGGCGTAGGAATACCCGCTGTCGGGCCGTTTCTGCGCGCCGCCGATATACATCTTCGCGGTCCGGTCGATCGGGGCCGGGCCTTTCGAGGGCGCGCCCGGAACCGGCGCGGCATCGAGCCGCACCGCTTCCGCCTCTGGCTTCGCCTTCGTGGCCGGATGGCTGAGGTAGGCGCGCATGCCTTCGCGGCCGCCCTCGCGGCCGAAGCCGCTTTCGCGGTAACCGCCGAAACCCGCACCCGCGTCGAAGATGTTGGTGGAGTTCACCCAGACCACGCCGGCCTTCACCTTCGAAGCGACATCGAGCGCGAGGTTGATGTTCTCCGACCAGATCGAGGCGGCAAGCCCGTAGCGGGTGTTATTGGCCAGCTCCACCGCCTCGTCCGGCGTGCGGAAGGTGGTGAGCGTGGCGACGGGGCCGAAGATCTCGACTTCCGAGACGATGTTGGCGGGGGCGACGTTGGTAAGGAAGCCGGGCGCGAAGAAGCACCCCAGCGGCGGAAGCTGAGCGGGCGCCTGATGCAGCACGGCCCCCTGCGCCTCGCCTTGCGCCACCAGATCGCGGATGCGCTGAAGCTGGGTCGCGTCGACGATGGCGCCGACATCGGTGGATTTGTCGAGGGGATCGCCGGTGCGAAGCTTTGCCAGCCGCGCGGCGAGGCGGTTCTGGAAGGTCGCGGCGACGCTTTCCTGCACAAGGATGCGCGATCCCGCGCAGCAGACCTGGCCCTGGTTGAACCAGGTCGCGTCCACCACGCCTTCGACGGCGGCATCGAGGTCGGCGTCGGCGAAGACCACGAAGGGCGACTTGCCACCCAGTTCCAGCGTCAGCTTCACGTCGCGCCCGGCGGTCGCCTTGCGGATTGCGCGGCCGACCTCGGTCGAGCCGGTGAAGGCGATCTTGTCGACCTCCGCCGCCACCAGTGCCGCCCCGGTTTCGCCGTCGCCGGTCACGATGTTGACGACGCCTTTCGGCAGGCCCACCTCGGCGCAGATCTCGGCGAAGGCGAGCGCGGTCAGCGGCGTCTGTTCGGCCGGCTTCAGGACGACCGTGTTGCCGGCGGCGAGCGCCGGCGCGATCTTCCAGGAAAGCATCAGGAGCGGGAAGTTCCACGGGATGATCTGGCCGCAGACGCCCACCGGCCCCGCGCCGGGAAACTCGTCCTCCAGCATCTCGGCCCAGCCGGCATGGTGGTAGAAGTGCCGCGCGACGAGCGGCACGTCGATGTCGCGGGCTTCGCGGATCGGCTTGCCGTTGTCGAGCGTCTCAAGCACCGCAAGGAAGCGTTCGCGCTTCTGCACATGGCGGGCCAGCGCGTAGAGCCATTTCGCCCGCTCGTGACCGGCAAGCTTCGCCCAGCCGGGCTGGGCGGCGCGCGCGGCCTTCACCGCGGCGGCGATGTCGGCCGCCGAGCCCTGCGCCACCTCGGCGAGCACCTCGCCGGTGGCCGGGTTCGCGGTGGCGAAGGTCTTAGCTGCCTTGGTGAACGCCCCGTCGATGTAATGGCCGAAAGTGCCGCGTGCCTTCAGCCAGGCCATGACCTCGCCCGAAGCCTCGGGGGACGGTCCGTAATCCATCGTCTCCAGTATCTCGGTCACGGTTGGCATCGGTCCCTCAGGCAATCGCGTGGCGGGAGGACGCGGCATAGCGTCCGGTGACATGGTGGTCGAGCTGACGCTCGATATCGCCGAGCATCGACGAGGCGCCGAGCCGGAAGAGGTCGGGGCGAAGCCAGTCGTTGCCGAGTTCCTCCTTCATCAGGATCTGCCAGGCGATGGCATCCTTGGCGGTCTTCATGCCGCCCGCCGGCTTGAAGCCGATGCGGACGCCGGTGCGTGTCCCGTAATCCCTGAGCGCCCGCGCCATGACGAGGCTGACGGGCAGCGTGGCGTTCACGCCCTCCTTCCCCGTCGAGGTCTTGATGAAATCCGCGCCGGCCTGCATCGCGACCATGCTGGCCTTGTAGACGTTCCTGAGCGTCCTGAGGTCGCCGGTCGCCAGGATCGCCTTCATATGCGCCGGCCCGCAAGCCTCGCGCATCGCCGCGATCTCGTCGTAGAGCGCCGACCAGTTCGCGTCGAGCACATGGGCGCGGGTGATGACGATGTCGATCTCGTCGGCCCCCTGTTCGACGGCCCAGCGGATTTCGGCAAGCCGCAGCGGCAAGGGCATGAGACCCGCCGGAAAGCCGGTCGCGACCGAGGCGACGGGGATTTCCGTCCCCGCCAGCGCCTTCACGGCGGCGGGCACCATCGTCGGATAGACGCAGACAGCACCTGTATGGAGGGTCTCGAGCCCAAGCCCGGCCATGATATGGTCGGCAAGTGGCCGCCGCGCCTTGGCGCAGAGCCGGCGCACACGGTCGTCGGTGTCGTCGCCGGCAAGGGTGGTGAGGTCGATGCAGCGGATGGCGTTGACAAGCCAGGCCGCCTGCCAGTCCTTCTTGACCGTCCGCCGCGTCGTCAGTGTCGCCGCCCGCCGTTCGGTCGCGGGCGTATTGACCGCGATCTGGTCGAACCAGTCGACCTGGAGCGGAACGCCGGGATTGCGTTCGCTGTTGGAAAGGCTCTGGCCCCCATGGCTCGGCATCGCGATATCCTGTCTCCGGCGCTGGCGGACTATAGCGCGAGACGCTAGCGAATGTCCCGTGCGACTGCAACGGCGCGGTTTGACCATAAGGTCAAAAACGCACCGTTTCCGGGAAGGATATTGACAGGCACGCCCGATCCGGGGCCCAACAAGGCTGGGTGGAAGCGGCTTTCGGGGCCGCGATATTGATTTGATCGGTCGATGTCTGGTGGGGCGGCCAGTTTGGACAAGGTGCATTTCGCGATCGAGCGTCTGCTCGATACGCCGAATGGCTGGCGCCCGCTTGTCCGCGACATGGTCAGCCGCTGGCCCGATGCCCGCGCGTCCGAGCTTGTCTATGTCCTCGTCAGTGCCGCGACCGAGATCGAGGCGATGTTCGCCGAAGGCAGCCCGGCGCGCGACGGGGCCGCGCATGGCTGGCGGCTCGCGGCCCTTCTCGGCGTCGATTTCTACGCGATGGACGCGGTCGGACTGCCACATGCGACAGCGGCCGACATGCGAGGCTACTGGAAGATCGACCCCTATTTCCGCGACCTCTGATCCGGCGCCCAAAAGCCGCGCGCCGCGCCCTCTCAACTGCCGCGATAGGTCGCATATCCGAAGGGCGAGAGCAGCAGCGGCACGTGGTAATGCGCCCCGGCGTCCGAGATCCCGAAGCGGATCGGGATTTCGCTCAGGAAACGCGGGGCGTCGGGCGGCGCGCCGGTCCGGTCGAGATAGCCACCGGCATCGAAGACCAGCTCATAGGTTCCAACCGCGAACTTGCCCTTTGGCAGGATCGGGCTGTCGGTGCGGCCATCGGCGTTGGTTACCGCCTCGGCGATCTTCTCGCGGCCATCCGCAGACAGGCGGAAGAGGGTGATCGCCACGCCATCGGCCGGCAGGCCCCGCGCGGTGTCCAGAACATGCGTCGTCAGATAGCCCTTGGCCATGGCTCCCCCTCCTGTCGGTTCATGCGCATCATGAAAGGCCGCGTCGAAAAAGGCGACCTAGGGAAAGTCCGACAAGTCTTTCCGGATTTTCATGATAATCATCCGGCCAACTCGCGACTACCCTTGCGGAAACCGAAGGATCGACCCGATGAACCGCTATCCCCGCGACATGTCCGGCTACGGACCCAACCCGCCCGACGCAAACTGGCCCGGCGGCGCCAGAATCGCCGTCTCCCTTGTGCTGAACTACGAGGAAGGCGGCGAGAACTGCGTCCTGCACGGCGACGCCGGTTCCGAGGCCTTCCTCTCCGACATCGCCGGTGCCGCACCCTGGCCGGGGCAGCGCCACTGGAACATGGAATCGATCTACGAATACGGCGCCCGCGCCGGGTTCTGGCGGTTGCACCGGCTCTTTACCGGCATGGATATCCCGGTGACGATCTACGGCGTCGCCACCGCGCTCGCCCGCTCGCCCGAACAGGTCGCAGCGATGAAGGCCGCCGGGTGGGAGATCGCCTCGCACGGGCTGAAATGGGTCGAACACCGGGACATGCCGGAGGCCGAGGAACGCGCCCAGATCGCCGAGGCGATCCGCCTGCACACCGAAGTGGTAGGTGCGCGCCCGACCGGGTGGTACACCGGTCGCTGCTCGGTCAACACGGTGCGGCTGACCGCCGAGGCCGGGTTCGACTGGGTCTCCGACACCTATGATGACGACCTGCCCTACTGGATCCCGGCCGGTGAACGGGACCAACTGGTGATCCCCTATACGCTCGAGGCCAACGACATGCGCTTCGCCACGGCGCCGGGCTATATCACTGGGGAGCAGTTCTTTCAGTATCTCAAGGACGCTTTCGACGTGCTTTATGCCGAAGGTCAGGCAGGAGCGGCCAAGATGATGTCGGTCGGCCTCCATTGCCGCCTGATCGGCCGTCCCGGCAAGATGGCCGGGCTGAAGCGCTTCCTCGACTACGCGCAGGGGCATGAAGGGGTCTGTTTTCTCCGCCGCATCGACATCGCCCGCCACTGGGCCGCCACCCATCCGCCGCGCCGCCTCGACCGGCCAAGCCGGATGGACAAGGCGACGTTTGTCGCCCGTTTCGGCGGCATCTTCGAACATTCCCCTTGGGTGGCCGACCGCGCCTGGGCGCTGGAACTTGGACCGGCCCACGATACAGCCGTGGGGCTCCACAACGCGCTCGCCCGCGCTTTCCGCTCCGCCACCCGGGCCGAACGGCTCACCGTGCTGACCGCCCACCCCGACCTCGCCGGCAAGCTCGCCGCGGCAAGGCGGCTGACGGCGGACTCCGCCGCCGAACAGGCCTCCGCCGCGCTCGACGCGCTGACCGACGCCGAGCGCACCGCCTTCGGAGAGCTCAACGCCGCCTATGTCGCCCGCCACGGTTTCCCGTTCATCATCGCGGTGCGCGACAACACCAAGGCGACGATCCTCGCCGCCTTCGAACGCCGGATCGAGAACGACAGCGACACCGAGTTCGAGGAGGCCTGCCGTCAGGTCGAACGCATCGCCGAACTCCGCCTCAAGGACATGCTCCCCCGATGAAAACTCCCTCCCGCTACTACGCCCCGACCGGCGGCTTGCCGGCCCAGACCAGCCTGATGACCGGCCGCGCGATCTTCACCGAGGCCTATTGCGTGATCCCGAAGGGCTGCTTTTCCGATATCGTTACAAGCTTTCTTCCCGGCTGGAAGAACACCCGCCTCTGGCTGATCGCCCGGCCGATGTCCGGCTTTTCCGAGACCTTCTCGCAATATGTGATGGAGGTCGGTCCCGGCGGCGGCGCCGACCTGCCGGAACCCGACCCGGTGGCCGAAGGCGTGATCTTCGTCACCGAGGGCGAGATCTGGTTGTCGCTCGACGGCGAGGAACACGACCTCGGCTCCGGCGGCTACGCCTATATCCCGCCCGGCACAGACTGGCGGCTTCGCAACGGCACCGATCACGTGGCGAAGTTCCACTGGATCCGCAAGCTCTACGAATACGCGCCCGGCCTCGCGGCGCCGAAGGCCTTCGTCAGCTCCGACGCGACGGTGAAACCCGTCGCCATGCCCGATACCGACGGGCGCTGGGCCACCACTCGCTTCACCGAACCGGACGACCTTTCCCACGACATGCATGTCAACATCGTCACCTTCCAGCCCGGCGGCGTGATCCCGTTCGAGGAAACCCATGTGATGGAACACGGGCTCTACGTCCTCGAAGGCAAGGCGGTCTACAAGCTCAACCAGGACTGGGTCGAGGTCGAGGCCGGCGATTTCATGTGGCTCCGCGCCTATTGCCCGCAGGCCTGCTATGCCGCCGGCCCGGGCCCCTTCCGCTACCTGCTCTACAAGGATGTCAACCGCCACGCCCGGCTGCGCGGCCCCGGCGCTTTCGGTCGATGACTTCATCTTGCCGGAAATACCTCACGGGGGTCCGGGGGTGTGAAACCCCCGGCCGCGCCACAGGAGCGACCCGATGACCGCTACGATCCGTACCGAACCCCTGACCGCCGCCGCCTTCGCCCCCTACGGCGATGTGCTGGAGGCATCGGGCGATCCCGACCGCCTGATCAACGAGGGTCTCTGCGGCCGCTTCCATGACCGCGCCCGGCTCGATTTCGGATCGGGACGCGCCGGCATCTCGATCTTCGACGCGGTGCCGCGCGCGCTTCCCTACGACTTCAGCCTTGTCGAGCGTCACCCCGACGGGTCGCAGGCCTTCCTGCCGATGACGCTCCACCCGTTTCTCGTCATCGCCGCCCCCGACGTGAACGGCCGGCCCGGCCGCCCGCGCGCCTTCGTGACCGCGCCGGGGCAGGGGATCAACCTGCACCGCGGCACCTGGCACGGCGTGCTCGCCCCGCTTCATGCGCCCGGCCTTTTCGCGGTCGTCGACCGCATTGGCGCCGGCGCCAACCTCGAGGAATTCCGCTACGACGCTCCCTGGCGCGTGGTCGGAGACGACCCGGCCTGAACGGCCGGCGGACCTAACCGGACCGCGACCCGAGGGGCGGCGCGGCGCCGGCGCGAATAAAAACGGCCCCGAGGGAAAAGGAAGTGAACCATGTCTGAACAGACCCATCCGGTCGATGAAATCCTGCCGGTGCCCAAGCTCTTCACGCTCGGGCTGCAACATGTGCTGGTGATGTATGCCGGCGCCATCGCCGTGCCGCTGATCATCGGCCGCGTCCTCAAGCTCGAACCGCAGGACGTCGCCTTCCTGATCTCCGCCGATCTTTTCGTCTGCGGCGTGGTCACGCTGATCCAGTCCTTCGGCGTCACCCGCTGGTTCGGCATCCAGTTGCCGGTGATGATGGGCGTGACCTTCGCCTCGGTCGGGCCGATGATCTCGATCGGCCTCGCCAATCCCGGCGTCGACGGCGCCCGGATGATCTTCGGCGCGATCATCGGCGCCGGCATCGTCGCGATGCTGCTCGCGCCCCTGATGTCGAAGATGCTGCGCTTCTTCCCGCCGGTGGTGACCGGCACGATCATCCTCGTCATCGGCGTTACGCTGATGCGCATCGGCATCAACTGGATCTTCGGCCTGCCGCTCGGCCCGACAGCGCCGAAGACGGTCAATCCCGAACATGCCGAGTGGCTGAAGCAGGTAGGCGACCTCGCGGCCGCCTCGGGCGGCACCATTCCGGCGGTTCCGCAGGGCCTCGGTCTCGCGCCAAGCGTCTCCAACCCGCTCTACGCAGCACCCGGTAATATCCTGATCTCGTTCATCGTGCTGGCATCGATCCTCGCCATCGCCAAGTTCGGCAAGGGCTTCGTCGCCAATATCGCGGTGCTTCTCGGCATCGTCATCGGTGGCGTGCTTGCGGCGGCCCTCGGCATGATGCATTTCGACAAGGTCGGCAGCGCCGGCTGGTTCGCGTTGATCACGCCCTTCCACTTCGGCGCGCCGATCTTCAACCCGGTGATGATCGTGACGATGGTCCTCGTGATGATCGTGGTGATGATCGAATCGACCGGGATGTTCCTCGCCCTCGGCGACATGACCGGTCGCAAGGTGACCCCCGACCGGCTGTCGGCGGGCCTTCGGACCGACGGTCTCGGCACGCTCATCGGCGGTCTCTTCAACACCTTCCCCTATACCTCGTTCAGCCAGAACGTCGGCCTTGTCGGCGTGACTGGGATCAAGAGCCGCTACATCTGCGTCGCTGGCGGCCTGATCCTGATCGTGCTCGGCCTCGTGCCGAAGATGGGCGCGCTGGTGGAGGCGCTGCCGACGACTGTCCTCGGCGGCGCGGGCCTTGTCATGTTCGGCATGGTCGCCGCGACCGGCATCCGCATCCTCGCCTCGGGCGTCGATTTCGCCCAGAACCGCCACAACCTCTTCATCGTCGCGGTCTCGCTCGGTTTCGGGATGATCCCGCTGGTGGCACCCGATTTCAAGATGTGGATGCCGCGCGCGATCCATCCGCTGATCGACAGCGGCATCCTGCTGGCGACGATCTCGGCGGTCGCGCTCAACGCCTTCTTCAATGGCGCGAGCGGCACGGCGGACGATCTGCAACGCGCAGCCGCGGTGGCCGATCACTGAGCCGGAAACGGGGATCGCCGGCCGCCGGCGGTCCCCTTGCATCCGAAGCGGTTTCCTGTCTTCCTCGCGGCGGAACCAGAGCCTGACCCCGCATGACCGCCTCTCCCGCCGGAACCCGCATGACCTCGGACCAGCCACGTCTGACGCCCGGCAGGGTGCTGGCGCTGGTCGAGACGCATTTCGCGCGGACCGGCACGCTCGACCCGCTGACCTCCGAACGCGACCAGAACTTCCGGCTGACCACGCCGGAGGGCGAACGTTTCGTCGTCAAGATCGCCAATGCGGCGGAACCGGCGGAGGTCACCAACTTTCAGACCGAGGCGCTCCAACATGTCGCGCGCCGGGCACCCGGCCTGCCGGTGCCGCGCGTTATGCCGGCGCGCGACGGGCGGGTGGAAATCCCGCTTGCCTCGGGCAGCATCCTGCGGCTTCTGACCTGGCTCGACGGCACGCCGCTCCATGCCGTGGCCGGCACGCCGGCGCTGCGCCGCGCCGTGGGCGTCACCGCCGCGCGGCTCACCTGGGCGCTCGAAGGCTTCGCCCACCCGGCCGAGGATCACGAGCTGATCTGGGATATCCGCAACGCCGCGACGCTGCGCCCGCTCTTGCCGTCGGTCACCGATCCGGACCTTCACGCGCTCTGCGCGAGGGCCCTCGACCGGTTCGACGCCGAGATCGCGCCGGCACTTCAGGCGCTTCCTTGGCAGGTGGTCCATGCCGATTTCAATCCGCACAACCTGCTGACCGGTCCGGGTGCGGCCGGGATCACCGGCATCCTCGACTTCGGCGACATGGTGCGGACCCCGCGCATCTGCGATCTTGCCGTGGCCGCTTCCTATCAGGCCGATCCCTCCGACCCGCTGGGGACGCTGGGCGAGGTCATCGCCGGCTGGCATTCGGTGCTGCCGCTCCTGCCGGGGGAGGCGGCGCTGATCCTCGACCTTGTCGCGATGCGGATGGTGACGACGGCGGTGCTGTCGAACTGGCGCGCCGCACGGCAGCCGGAAAACGCCGCCTATTTCCTCAGGAACCTGCCCAGTTCGCGCGCCGGGTTCGAGGCGCTCGCGGCGCTCGACCGCGATGCCGCCCGCGCCCGACTTGCCGCCATTCTCGCAAAGGACCTGCCATGACCCGTCCCGATACGATGCCCAACGCCTATGTTGCCGGACAGGGACATCTCGGCCCCGAGGACACGGCCCTCGTCGCGCGCCGGGCGAAGGCGCTCGGCCCGGCCTACCGGCTGTTCTACGAGACCCCGGTGCATCTGGTGCGGGGCGAGGGCGTCTGGCTTTACGACACGGCCGGCACCGCCTATCTCGACACCTACAACAACGTCGCCTGCGTCGGTCATTGCCACCCCCGCGTGGTCGAGGCGATGGCGCGGCAGGCGGCGCTGCTGGCCAGCCACACGCGCTACCTGCACGACGGCATCCTCGCCTATGCCGAGCGTCTGCTCGCAACCTTTCCTCCGGCGCTGTCGCACGTGATGTTCACCTGCACCGGATCGGAGGCGAACGACCTCGCGCTCAGGATAGCGCGTGAACATACCGGGGGCACCGGGGTCATCGTGACCGAGAACGCCTATCACGGCGTCACCGCGAGCATCGCCGAAATGTCGCCATCGCTCGGGACGGGCGTGCCGCTCGGCGGCCATGTCCGCACCGTGCCCGCGCCGGACCCGGCGCGGTTCGGCGCTGACCCAGCCCAGGGCTTCGCGGTAGCGGTTCAAGCGGCGATCGACGACCTTCTGCGCCACGGCATCCGGCCTGCGGCGCTTCTGGTCGACACGATCTTTTCCTCCGACGGGGTCTTCGCCGATCCGCCCGGCTTTCTCGCGCCGGCGGTCGAGGCGATCCGCAAGGCCGGTGGCCTTTTCATCGCCGACGAGGTGCAGCCCGGATTCGCCCGCACCGGTGCGGCGATGTGGGGCTTTGCGCGGCATGGCCTCGTGCCCGACATGGCCACGCTCGGCAAGCCGATGGGCAACGGCTACCCGATTGCCGGGCTGGTTCTCAGACCCGAGGTCATCGCGGAATTCGGGGCGAAGGCGCGCTACTTCAACACCTTCGGCGGCAATGCCGTGGCCGCCGCCACCGCGATGGCTGTCCTCGACGTGATCGAGGACGAAGGTCTGATGGAGAATGCCCGGACCACTGGCGCCTACCTGGCTGACGGCCTGCGCGATCTGGCCACGCGCCGCGACTGCCTCAGGCCCGTGCGCGGCGCGGGGCTTTTCATCGGCGCCGATATCGTCAGTGACGGCGCGCCGGATGCGGCGCTTGCCGGGCGGATCGTCAACGACCTGCGCGCCGCGCATGTGCTGATCTCGGCGACGGCGAAGGCGGGCAATGTCCTCAAGATCCGCCCGCCGCTGGTGTTCGACCGGGCGAATGCGGACCTGTTTCTCGACCGGCTCTCGGGCGTCCTCGCCGCGCTCTGACGTTCATGCCGCCTTCAGCGCGACCGTGACGGATGTGCCCCAGGGGTCGGTGAGCGCGGCCCCGGCAGAGGCCGCGATCCGGCCGTATTCCTCCGGCGTGGCCCGGAGTTCCAGATCGGCAAGTCCGGTCGCGGGATAGGTTCGCGCCCCGGCGCCGCGGCTGTTCCAGACATTCGTCGCGAGATGATGGTGATACCCGCCCGAGCCATAGAAGGCGGCGCCGGGGTAATGGGTGGTGACCTCGAACCCGATCTGGCCGGCATAGAAGGCTTCCGCCTCCGGCACCGCGCCGACCTGCAAGTGGACATGGCCGACGACCATGCCCTCGGGCGCCCCGCGCCAGGGGCCATCGGCATCGCGGGCCAGCGCGTTCAGGTCGAGCGGATCGGTCGCCATCCTGAGTTTGCCGTTTTCATGTGGCCACTGATCGCGCGGTCGGTCGACATAGACCTCGATCCCGTTGCCCTCCGGGTCGGCGAGGTAGATTGCCTCGCTCACCAGATGGTCGGAGGCGCCCTGAAGCCGGTGCCCGCTCTCGGCGGCATGGACCAGCCAACGCGCGAGGGCGGCACGATCCGGCATCAGGAAGGCGGTGTGGAAAAGCCCCGCCTCGCGTGGCGAGGCCCGGCGCGCGGTCCTGTCGGCGCGCAGCTCAAGCAGGGTGCGCCCGCCCGCACCGAGGCGGCGCGTCGCCCCGTCCGCGCCGAGCGGTTCGAGCCCGAGCGCGGCCTCATAGAACGCGGCGACGCTGTCGATATCGTTGACCGTCAGCGCGACGCGGCCGATCTCGATGGGGGCGGTGCTGGTGGACATGGACCTTCTCCTTCGTTCTGCCGGCGCCTCAGCGCGCCGACACCTTGCCGAGAGCATACGCGCCATCGCCGAGCAGCGCTTGCACGATCAGCGTGACCGCCCAGAACGCCGGGAATTCCCAGCCGCCGTTGGGATTGGAGAAGAAGAACCCGGCAGCACCATGGCCGAAATACGCGGCCCCCAGCAGCACCGGCACCAGCGCCAGCGACACCCAGCGGGTCCAGAAGCCGGCGATCAGCGCAAGCCCGCCGAGAAGTTCCGCCGCGATGGTGAGATAGGCGAGAAAGCCCGGCAGGCCGATCGAGGCGAAATAGCCGGCGGTGCCGGCGGGGGTGAAGACCGCGATCTTCAGCCAGACATGGGCGAGGAAAAGCCCGCCCATCGCGATGCGGAGAATGAGGGCGGCGTAGTGCGCGTTCGAGGGCGCGGAAAGGCTGTCGGTACGGTTGATATCATAGGTGGTCATCGCGGTCTCCATTGCGGTTCGGATGCCCGGTTCGGGCGGATCGACCGTAAATGGCCTGCTTCCCCGGAAATGATAATCCGATGATCTGGAATATCATTCCATCCATATCGGAAGGAGTTGGTGGTCAACTGTCCGACAATCCGCCGTCGCGGAAATGCCGGGCAAGATGATCGACGAGAACCCGCACCTTCGCCGCCAGGTGTCGCCCCGGCGGATAAAGCGCGAAGACTCCGTAGGGTTCGTCGCCGTGATCGGCGAGAAGCACCCGCACCCGGCCGGCGCGAACGCTCGCGGCCGCGACGAAATCCGGCACATAGGCGAGGCCCAGCCCCGCCTCGGCCGCCTTCAGGCAGGCCTCGGCATTCGAATAGCTGAGCCGGCCGCGCACCGCGACCGGCACGGCGGCGCCGTCGCGGCGGAACTGCCAATGCTCCGGATCGCGGAAATTCGTGTCGAGGATGCAGTCGTGCGCGGCAAGGTCCTCGGGCCGCACCGGGCGCCCGCGCCGGCCGAGATAGGCGTCGGAGGCCACCAGCATCAGCCGCATCTCGCACAGCTTCCGCGCGATCAGCGCCGAATCCGCCGGCCGCCCGATCCGAACGGCGGCGTCGAACCCCTCGTCGACGAGGTTCACCACCCGGTCGGAGAAGCTCACGTCGAGCGAGATGTCGGGAAAGGCGCAGGCGAAGGTGGTGAGCGCCGGTACCAGTTCGACGGTGCCGAAGGTCAGGGGCGCGGTCAGCCGCAGCCGCCCGCGAGGGCTATGGGCGGCGTCGTGCACGCTCTGGTCGAGCGTGTCGTAATCCTCGATCAGGGTACGGATCTGCTCGAAATAGGCGCGCCCGACCTCGGTTGCCGATACCGCCCGGGTGGTGCGGTTCAGGAGCCGCACCCCGAGATCGGCTTCGAGCCACGAGACCAGCTTAGAGGCCTGGCCGGAGCTTGTGCCAAGCCGCGCGGCGGCGGCGGTGAAGCTGCCGGTCTCCATCACGGCGATGAACATGCGGTCGGCGGCGAGGCGATCCATCTTTTCTTCCGAATCGGATGCGGTCAGGTCAATTCTCGCAGAATTGCCGGCCGAACGCGCAGGAAAAGCCCGGATCAGAGCCGCGCCATGCGCCGCGCCGCGTCGAGCATCCGGTTGGAAAATCCCCATTCGTTGTCGTACCAGCCGAATACCCGGAGCAATCCGCCCTTGGTCACATGGGTTTCCGGCAGCGCCATCACGATGCTTTCGGCGCGCGCCCGCAGGTCCGAGGAGACGAGCGGCCGGTCGGTCCAGCCGATCACGCCGCGTTCCGCCGCCAGCACGCGGTTCACCTCCTCCCGCCCCGGTTTCGCGCGAGTCATCACCGAAAGGTCGACGGCCGAGACCGAGGCGACCGGCACCCGGACCGCCGCGCCCTCGATCCGGCCGGCGATCTCCGGCAGGACCACGTCGAGCAGGCGCTGCGCCGAGGTCGTGGTCGGCACCATCGACAGCGCAGCTGCCCGGCTCCGGGCAAAGTCGGCGCCGGGCGCGTCGACCGTCGGCTGGCTGCCGGTATAGCAGTGGATCGTCGTCATCCACCCGGTCTCCACCCCCCATTCCCGGTCGATCAGCCGGACCAGGGGGGCGAGCGCATTGGTGGTGCAGGAGGCGTTGGAGACGATCCGGTGCGCCGCCGCCAGTCTCTCCTCGTTGGCGCCGAGGACCAGGGTGAAATCCGCCGTCGCCGACGGGCCGGAGACGAGCACCCGCCCGGCGCCGGCCTTCAGCCCCGCCTCGGCAAACGACCGCTCTCCGCCGAGCCCGGTGCATTCCATCACCACGTCGATGCCGGAAAGTTCGAGCGTCGCGAGGTCTCGCGTGCCGGTCAGCCGGATGCGGCGGCTATCGACGAAAAGATCGCCGTCCTCCAGCCGGACCTCGCCCTTCCACGGGCCGAAGGTACTGTCGTATTCGAAGAGATAGGCGGCCATGTCGGGCTTCGCGATGTCATTGATCGCGACGATCTCGAGGTCGGCATGGGAGGGGTCCGACAGGGCGGCCCGCAGGACCGAGCGGCCGATCCGGCCGAAACCGTTGATCGCAATTCGAACCGGCATTTCCGCCCTCCCGTCTGATCCGTCCCATGTAAGACCACGGGGCCGCAGCCCGCGCAACGGGTGGAAAAGCTTTATATTGTAACCGATACGAGTGGCGCCCCGCCCGGCGCGACGATGTCAGAGGTCGATCTTAAGGGCGACCCCGCGCTCCACCGCGCGCGTGACGGCGGCCTGCGCGACGGCGAGGTCCTGAAGTCCGACGCCGGTGCCGTCGAAGATCGTGATTTCCGCGTCCGACCGGCGGCCTTCGGCGAGGCCGGCGATGACCGCGCCAAGGGGGGTGATGTCGGTCTCGGCGATCAGCGCGGCGGCAATGGCGTGCTGCGCCTCGCCGAGGGTGACGGATTGGGCGACCTCGTCGGTGAAGACCTTGGCGCGGGCCAGAAGCGCGGGTTCCACCTCCTGCTTGCCGATCGTGTCGGTGCCCATGCAGGCCAGATGCGTGCCGGGGCGCACATGCGCGTCGAGGAGCGAGGCGGCGGGCGAGGAGGTGATGGTGATGATCACGTCGGCCTCGGCGCCGAGCCGGTCGAGGCTGACCGCTTCGAAGGGCAGGCCGAGTTCCGCCGCGACTTCGCCGAGCCGGGGCAGCATCTCGGGGTGGAGGTTCCACGCCACGACCCTTTCGAAGCGCCGCACCCGGGCGGCGGCGCGAAGCTGGAAGGTCGCCTGGTGTCCGGCGCCGACGATGCCGAGAACCTTCGCGTCCGTCCGCGCGAGCCGGTCGATTGAGATTGCCGAGGCGGCGGCGGTGCGGAGGGCGGTCAGCAGGTTGCCACCGACCATCGCCGTCGGTTGCCCGCTCTCGGGATCGAAGAGGAAGACCGAGGACTGGTGGTTGATCATGCCCTTCGCGGCATTGCCAGGGAAATAGCCCCCGGCCTTCACCCCCATCACGCCACCCGCCCGGTCGAGTCCCGACTTGAACCCGTATTGCCGGCCCTCGCCAAGCGCCTCGCGCACCACGGGGAAGTTGTAGGCCTCGCCCCGCGCCATCGCGGCGAAGGTCGCCTCCACGGCGGCGAAGGCGTCCTCGGGTGTGACGAGATCGGCGATCAGGGCTTCGGGAACGATGAGCATCGGGAACCTTTCGAAGAGAAGGGGCCGGGCGAACCCGGCCCCGGTGTCCTTGGGAGGGCGGATCAGTAGGCCTTGCCGCGCGCTGAGACCGGCCAGAGGCATTCGACCTTGCCGCCCCGCACCCCGACGTACCAGTCATGGACGTTGCAGGTCGGGTCGCAGTGGCCGGGGACCAGCCGCAGCTTGTCATTGACCTTCAGCGCGCCTTTCGGGTCTTCGACCACGCCATGTTCGTCCGAGCATTTGATATATTTGACATCGTCACGGCCATAGACGAAGGGCAGCCCGCTATCGACCGACTGCGCCTTTAGACCTGCATCCACAATGGCCTTGTCGGCCTTGGCATGGCTCATGACGCTCGTCAGGATGAAAAGCGCGTTTTCCCATTCGCCCTTGTCGATCCGCTGGCCGTTCTGGTCGAGGATGCGGCCGTAGTCGGCATCCATGAAGGCGTAGGACCCGCATTGAAGCTCGTTGTAGACGCCGGAATTCGACTCGAAGTAATAGCTGCCGGTGCCGCCGCCCGAGACCAGTTCCGGTTCCAGCCCGTTGGCCTTCAGCGCCTGCACCGCGTCCCTGACCATGGCGATGGCGGTATCGAGTTTCGCCTTGCGGTCCTCGTATTTGTCCATGTGCTGCATCGCGCCCTGATAGGCCTGGATGCCCTTGAACGTCAGACCGGGTGCGGCCTCGGCCGCGCGCGCGATCGCCACCACGTCCTGCGAGGTGGTGACACCGCAGCGCCCGGCGCCACAGTCGATCTCGACGAAGACGCCCAGCTCGGTCCCGTGCTTCTGCGCGGCGTCAGAAAGCTCCGCAACGTTCGACAGGTCATCGACGCAGACGATGATCGACGAGCCGAGCTTCGGCAGCCGCGCCAGCCGGTCGATCTTGAGGGGATCGCGGACCTGGTTCGACACCAGCACGTCCTGGATGCCACCGCGCACGAAGACCTCGGCCTCCGAGACCTTCTGGCAGCAGACGCCGACGGCGCCGCCAAGCTTTTCCTGCAGCTTCGCCACATCGACGGATTTGTGCATCTTGCCATGCACCCGGTGGCGCATCCCGTGCGCCCTGGCATAGTCGCCCATCTTCTTGATGTTGCGCTCCAAGGCGTCGAGATCGAGAATCAGGCAAGGGGTCTGGATGTCCGCCTCGGCCATGCCGGGCTTGGCGGGGATGTCGTAGCCGACTTCGAGGTTCGCATAGCGGTCATGTACAGTCATGGTGTCCTCCTCAGCCCTGCATCCAGGGCAATCTGTCCAGATCGACGTTGCCGCCGGTGACGATCACCCCGACGCGGCGCCCCCGGAACACGTCCTTGTTCTTCAGGATGGTCGCGAGCGGCACGGCGCTTGACGGTTCCATCACGATCTTCATCCGCTTCCAGATCGTCTTCATCGCATCGACGATCTCATCCTCCTCGGCGGTCAGGATGTCGGCGACGTGCTTTTGCACAAAATGCCAGGTCAGCTCCTTCAGCGGCACCTTCAGCCCGTCCGCCACCGTCTCGGGCGCGTCGTCGGCAATGATGTGGCCGGCGCGGAAGCTGCGCGCGGCATCGTCGGCCTGCTTCGGCTCGGCCGCGAAGATGCGGACCCCCGGCGCCAGCGTCGACAGCGTCAGGCAGGTGCCGGAAATCATGCCGCCGCCGCCGATCGGCGCGACCACGTCATCGAGCCCCTCGACCTGGTCGTTGAGTTCCCGCGAACATGTCGCCTGCCCGGCAATGACGCGCGGATCGTTGTAGGGGTGGACGAATTCGGCGCCGGTTTCGGCAAGAACCTCGGCAAAGACCGCCTCGCGGCTGGAGGTCGAGGGTTCGCATTCGACGATGCGGCCGCCGTAGCCCCTGACCGCGTCCTTCTTGGCCTGCGGCGCGGTGCGCGGCATCACGACGTTGCAGGGAATGCCGCGCCGGCCCGCCGCGTAGGAAAGCGACAGCCCGTGGTTGCCCGACGAATGCGTGGCGACGCCCTTCGCGGCCTGGTCGTCGCTGAGCCCGAAGACCGCGTTCGACGCGCCGCGCGCCTTGAAGGCGCCGGCCTTCTGGAAGTTCTCGCACTTGAAGAAAAGCTCGGCCCCGGTGAGGTCGTTCAGATAGGACGAGGTCAGGACCGGCGTGCGGTGCACATGGGGCGCGATCCGCTCATGCGCGTCGATCACGTTTTGAAAGGTGGGGATGTACATGTCGATGTCCTTCATGCGGCGGCCTGCTTCGCCGGCGCGCCGTGGCGATAGTAATCCTGCGCCGCCGCGACGCCGCTGCCAAGCCGGATCGGCAGGCCGAGATCGGCCATGACCATCTCGGCCGTGGCAATGCCGGACAGCGCCATGACGTCGGTGAGCGACCCGAGATGGCCGATGCGGAACACCTTGCCCGCGACCTCGCCGAGACCGGTGCCGAAGGCGACGCCGTAGTCCTTCGCCGCCCGCGCCACGATGTCGGTCGCGTTGAAGCCCTCGGGCGTGCGGATCGCACTCACGGTGTCGGAGTAAAGCTTGGGCGCGGCGGCGCAAAGTGTCAGCCCCCAGGCGCCGACGGCCCGGCGCACGCCTTCGGCGATGCGGTGATGACGGGCGAAGACAGCGTCGAGCCCTTCGGCCAGCAGCATCTCGGTCGAAAGCTTCAGCCCGTTCAGCAGGCCCACCGCCGGCGTGTAGGGATATCCGTTCGCGGCATAGCTCTTTTCCATGTCGCGGATGTCGAAGAAGGTGCGGGGCAGGGTGGCGGCCTTGCCCGCCTCCATCGCCTTGGGCGAGAAGCCGAGAATGGCGAGGCCGGCGGGCAGCATGAAGCCCTTCTGGCTGCCGGTGACGGCAATGTCGACGCCCCAGTCGTCCATGCGGAAGTCCATCGAGCCGATGGAGGAGACGCCATCGACGAAGAGGAGCGCCGGGTGCGCCGCCGCATCCATCGCGCGGCGGACGGCGGCGATATCGGACAGGACGCCGGTCGCGGTCTCGTTATGGGTGGCGAGGACGGCCTTGATCGCGTGGCCCTTGTCGGCGCTCAGGATCGCCTCGAACCTCTCGGCCGGGATGCCTTCGCCCCAGGGGGTCTCGACCACCTCGACGGTCAGTCCGTGGCGCTGGCACATGTCGATCCAGCGGTGCGAGAACATGCCGTTGCGCGCCGCCAGAACCGTGTCGCCGGGCGACAGCGTGTTGGTCAGCGCGGTTTCCCAGCCGCCGGTGCCGGTCGAAGGAAAGAAGAAGATCTCGGCCGATGCGGACTTCAGGATCTTGCGCACATTCGCCCGCGCCGGGTGCAGGATTTCCCCGAATAGGGGCGAGCGGTGGTCGATGGTCGGCATGTCCACCGCCTTGCGGATCGCCTCGGGGATATTGGTCGGGCCGGGGATGAAGACGGGGTTCTGGAAGGACATCTGGCACCTCGTTCGGTTCTGGATTGAGGGCAGGATAGGAGGTGCTGCCGGCGCGCGCAATTTTTTCGAAATAGTTTTACGCTATATGAAAAAATATATTTACCAATTGAATTTGCATTGAAAATTGTTTTTCATCTCGCGAAAGCGATTTTCGTAATTTTCATGTGCGGAGGATTTCATGGCCGTGACACGCCCGAGGGGACGCCCGAAAAGCTTCCACGACAAGACCGCCGAGAACACCATCCAGGCGCTCGACCGGGCGCTGATGATTCTCAAGGTGGTGTCCGAGTCGTCCGGGCTGACGCTCACCGAACTGGCAAGCCGGACGGACCAGTCGGTGCCGACCGTCTACCGGGTGCTGACGACGCTCCAGACCCACGGTTTCGTCGAGATGGAGGAGCCGGGGCAGCTCTGGCATGTCGGCGGCGGGGCGTTCCGCGTCGGATCGCAATTCCTGCGCCGGACCAAGGTGGTGGAGCGTGCCCGTGCGCCGATGGACCGGCTGATGCGCGCGACCGGGGAAACCGCCAACCTCGGTGTCGAGATGCGTGATCAGGTGCTGTTCCTGAGCCAGGTCGAGACGCATGAGACGATCCGCGCCTTCTTCCCGCCCGGAACGCTCGGGCCGATGCATGTGTCGGGCATCGGCAAGGCGCTGCTCGCCTGGTATCCGGAAGAGAGGGTGCGGCAGATCGCGGCCGCCGGGCTGCCGCGCTTCACCGCGCAGTCAATTGGCGCGGAGGCGCAGCTTCTGGCCGATCTCGCCGCGACGCGGACGCGGGGCTATGCGATTGACGACGAGGAGCGCGCCGAGGGCATGCGCTGCGTCGCCGCCCCGATCTTCAACGCCCACGGCGAACCGATCGCGGGGCTTTCGGTCTCGGGTCCGGCCTTCCGTCTGACGGCGGAGAAGGCGGCGGAAATCGGCGCCCTGGTCCGCGCGGCGGCGGACGAGGTGACGGAGGCCACCGGCGGGCGGGCCGGGTGATGCGGCAATAATGCTGCCGAGGTGCCACGGGCCCGGAATCAAGGGCGAAGCCCGCCGGGCCGCGCCCTCCCTCCCCCTTGGGAGGGCGCACGGCGACGCCGCACATTGCACCGCCGTCAGAGGTGTGTGGAACCATAAAGCGCCTATCCCGATCGTCGAGGCGCCCACCCGAGGGAGGGCGCGGCCCTTCGCTGCGCATCGGGGAGCGCGAACCGCTTGGATGGCCGCGCGGCCCCGCGATACCCCTACCGGACCGCTTCCATCAGCGCGTCTTCCATCCGGCAATCGCGCGCGGCGTCGAGTCCGCAGGGCCGGAAATCGAGATCGCGGGTCAGGCAGATGCGCGCCTCGTCGATGCGGCCCGCCTCGCAGGTGACGGTGATCATCGTCGCGTCGAGGTCGGGATTGGCCTCGATGAAGGCGTCCTCGACGACATGGACCGGCAGTTTCACGTCCTTCCGAAGCGTCGCGAGGACCTCTGGAAACTCCACCTTTTCATAGGCTTGCCGCGCCGCTGAAAAATAGTCCGCCGAGGAGAGGCCGGAGCAGCGCCCGTGCTTCTTCCACTCATGCCAGGCAAGCCCCGACGACCCCATGATGTCAGCCATCGCCTTCGTCTCGGCGCGCGACGGGTCTCGCGCTCCGGTCCGGCAGTAACTTGGCCAGCCGAACTCGAATTGCGGCCAGAGCCCGTGCAGGGTGAAGCTGTAATCGTGGCGCGGGTCGCACTGATCCTCGCCCCGCGCGTCGCCGGTGAGGGCGCAGAAGGTGGGCGACCAACTGAGCGACAGGACATAATAATCGAATTCCCCCGCGCGCTCGCCCTCGGCGAAGGCGGGCAGGGCACAGAAGGCGAAGGCGAGAAACCAGCGCATTTTCTCTTTTCTCCGGTCGTCGAAACGACTATATAGCCGGCGAACTTCCCCGAAAACGAGGAAAGGCGGCCCGAGGGTCGCAGCCGTTTTCCCGGCGCGGGAGAGATTTGTAAAGGAGAAGCCGCATGACGAAACCGCTTATGGCCAAGGCCACGGCCGTTTGGCTTGTGGACAACACGACGCTCAGCTTCCAGCAGATCGCCGACTTTTGCGGCATGCATGAGCTTGAGGTGCAGGGCATCGCCGACGGCGACGTTGCGGCGGGCGTGAAGGGCTTCGATCCGATCGCCAACAGCCAGCTTGAGGCGAGCGAGATCGAGAAGGGCGAAAAGAACCCGTCCTACAAGCTCAAGCTCAAGTTCAACCCGGCCTCGGTCGGCGAGGAAAAGCGGCGCGGCCCTCGCTACACGCCGCTCTCGAAGCGGCAGGACCGGCCGGCGGCGATCCTCTGGCTGGTGAAGTTCCACCCGGAACTCGCGGATTCGCAGATCGGCAAGCTGGTCGGCACGACGAAGCCCACCATCGCCTCGATCCGCGACCGGACCCATTGGAACATCTCGAACATCACCCCGATCGACCCGGTGGCGCTGGGCCTCTGCCGGCAGTCCGAACTCGACGCGGCCGTGCAGAAGGCGGCGAAGAAGAAGAATGCCGACGGCGTGGTGATGTCGGACGACGAGCGCCGCAAGCTCGTCTCGACCGAGCAGTCGCTTGGCATGTCGGCCGAGCCGAGGATGCCGTCGTCGATCGCGGGGCTCGAGAATTTCTCGCTGTCGAAACCGGACGAGGACGAGGAAGAGCGGAACCCGGCCGACTATTCGGACGCGGAGAGCTTCTTCAACCTGCCGAACGACGATGACGACGAAGACGAGGATGACGACCGCAAGTGACAGTCGCAGGCGTTCCGCCCGGCGGGCGGGGCGTCAGCCCTTGCGCTTCTTTTTCTTCTTCTTGACGCCCTCCGCAGCCTTGCCCGCCGCCGGATCGAAGACCCGCGCCAGCGCCCCGGCATCGCGGGCGGCGAGCGCATCGACATGGGTGGAGACCGCGCTCAGCACCGCGTGAAGCGAGGTGATCCGCACGTCCCCCGTCTCTGCCTCCGCCGTGAGCAACCGGTCGAGGAGCGGCGCGACGCTCCGCCGTTGCCGGGCCGCCAGCACCGCGCGGGCAACGTCCCAGGGGTCGGGCGGGGCGGTGAAGTAATCCTTGCGGTCCCCCGGCGCCCGGGTGCGCGAGACGAGCCCCCAGGCGCGCAGCTCCTTCAAGGCGGTCGAGACGTTGGAGCGCGACAGACCGAGGAGCCGCGTCAGGTCGTCGGCCGACGGCGGCTGCGCGGCGCGCCAGATCGTGGCGAAGCACTGACCCGCCGGGCGCGACAGGCCGAAGAGCGCGCCGATGTCGGCCACGATGGCGGGAAAGTCGGATGTCTGCGGCATGGTCTCCCGGATTTCAGCAAGCCCCTCTGCCGTCAGCGTGCCGAATTCGGCCGCGCGGTCAAGGTTTGTCCGGCCAGTCGATGCGGAACCGGGTGATCTGGTGGTACTGCTCGCCGGGGCGCAGCGTGACCGACGGAAAGTCCGGCCGGTTCGGCGCATCGGGCCAGCCCTGCGGTTCGAGCGCGATCCCGGCATGGGGGGCGGGGCCGCGGCCGTCCGGGCCGGGGGTGAAATGCCGTCCGTCATAGACCTGAAGCCCCGGTTCCGTCGTGGCAAGCCGCAGCCGGAGACCGGAGGCGCCGGAAAGCTCCGCCACTTCGGTGAGGCCGCGCCGCGCCGGTGAAAGGCAGAAGTTGTGGTCGAGCGGCGGCAGTTCGGTGAGGCGTCGCCCGCCGCGAAGCTCGAAAGAGGTGCCGGCGACGGGCCGGACCTCTCCGGTCGGGATCAACCGGTCATCGACCGGCAGGTAATGCTCGGCCGCGACCCGCAGCCGGTGGCGGCGGGTGTCGGAGGAGCCGTCGAGCGTCCAGTAGCTGTGGTGGGCAAGGTTGATCAGGCTCGGTGCGTCGGTGGTGGCGGTCAGGTCGATCACCAGATCGCCCGGCGCGACCAGCCGGAAAGCGGCGGTGATCCGGCGGTTGCCGGGAAAACCGCCATCGCCATCGGCAAGGTCGATCGCAAGCGTGGCGTGGTCGGCGCCGGCACTCTCGATCCGCCAGAGACGGGTGTGCAACCCGGTGTTGCCGGAATGGAGCGTCGTCGTCCCGCCCTCGTTCGCCTCGAAGTCGTGGCGGCGCCCGGCGATCCCGGCCGCCGCGCCGGCGATGCGGTTCGCCACCGGTCCGACGATGGCCCCGGCGTAGATCAGCGGCCCCTCGTAGGCCGCCACGCTGTCAGCGCCGAGAACCAGCGGCCAGCCGGCCCGGTCAAACCGCAGATCCTGCAGCGTCGCGCCAAGGGTCAGGATGGTGGCGCGAAGCCCGCCGGCCGCGAGGTCGACTGCCTCAACGCGTTCGCCCGCCTTCGTCATGCCGAAATCGCGGATCGCGGCACTCATCGCGGGGCCTGAGAGGGCGATTGGCGGTCGGGCATCGTTCACCTTCGGATGGCGCAGGACTCTTGGTGGCGCGCGGGGCGTCGCCGGTCAATCCCCGGCGACGCAATCGGCAATCGCCGCGCCCAAGGCCTCCAAAAGCGCGGGATAGAGGTTGACGCCCGGCGCTATCGCTTGGCCCTCGGGGTCGAGCGGACGGCCGATGCGGACCGGCGTGCCCTCGGCAAGCGCCACCACCGGGGCCGGGTCGCGCGCCGCCTCGGGGAAAATGCAGGCCACTGCGCCGCCTTCCAGCGCCGCCCGCAACTCGGCCAAGTGCGCCGCGCCGGGTGTCGCCGCATCGCCGGCGGCAAGGCTGTCGACGATGGTCAGCCCGTAGTGGTCGGCGAAATAGCCGTAGGCGTCATGCGCCGTCATCAGTCCGGCCGCTTTCGCCGAGGCCAGACGGTCGTGCAAGGCGCGGTCGAGGGTTTCGATCCGGGTTTGCGCCAGCGAGGCGTTGGCGCGGTAGGTGACGGCATTGCCGGGATCGAGGTCGACGAGCGCGTCCGAGATCCGCCCGATCCAGAGCGCGGCATTGTCGGGGTCGAGCCAGGCATGCGGGTCGAGCCCGTCGTGGTCATGCTCCCCGGCATGAGCCTCGCCGTTTCCGGCGCCGGTATCGGCATCGGCCGCGCGCTCCCCGGCGCCGCCGCTTGGCCGCAGCAGGGTTCCCGGCACGTCGAGCAGGGCAAGCGATGCTGGCCCCTCCGACCCGGATATGGCGCGGTCGAGCCAGGGCGTCATCTCCGGCCCGACCCAGACCACGAGGCCGGCGCCGTTCAGCGCCCGGACCTGCGAGGGCCGAAGCTGGAAGTCGTGCGCGTCCGCGCCCTTGTCGAGCAGCAGCATCGGCTCGCCAAGATCGCCGAGAACCGCCGAGACCAGCGAATGGACAACCGGCGTGTCAGTCACGACATCGGGCACTTCCGCCAGCGCCGGGAAGGCCAGAAGGGCGAAGGTCGCGGCGAGGGGAAGCGGGCGTCGCATGGCGGACTCCTGTCGGGGATTGCGGGTCGGGAGGCGATATCGTATGTTATAGCATTACATGTCAAGCAGATTGCGGACCGTCCATGAGAACCGAGCAGAAACCCTCCGATCCCGCGCTCGCCTTCGCCGCGCACGATCACGCCCATTGCTCCGGCGATGTCCTCGCCCGCGCCGAGGAACTGAGCGCCGAGACCGGCGCCCGGCTGACCCCGGTCCGGCGCCGGACGCTGGAGATCCTGCTCGAATCGCACCGGGCGCTCGGCGCCTACGAGGTGCTGGAAAAGCTGGCAGAAGCGGGCTTTGGCAACCAGCCGCCGGTGGCTTACCGGGCGCTCGACTTCCTCGTCGACCAGGGCTTTGCCCATCGCATCCGGCGCCTCAACGCCTTCGCGGCCTGCATGCATCCTGGCGAGGCGCATTCGCCTGCTTTCTTCATCTGCCGCACCTGCGACGCGGTGGCCGAGGCGCCGGCCGAGGCGGTGCGCGGCGCGATGGTGGCGGCAGCGGCGCGGATCGGCTTTTCGGTCGAACGCATGAACGTCGAGGCGCTGGGTCTCTGCCCGACCTGCGCGGAGGCGGCGGCGTGAACCTCATCGAAGCGCGCGGGCTCACCGTCCGCCACGGCGCCGAGACGGTGTTGGCCGCCGTGGATTTCACGATCCGCGCCGGCGAGATCGTCACCGTCGTCGGACCGAACGGCTCCGGCAAGTCGACGCTGATCCGGGCGCTGATCGGTCTTGAGCGGGCGGCGGAGGGCAAGGTCACGCGCCGCGTCGGCCTCGGCATCGGCTATGTGCCGCAACGGCTCCACATCGACGCGGCGCTGCCGATGACGGTGGCGCGCTTCCTCTCGCTGCCGCGCCGGGTGCCGGCGGAGGCGGCGGCGCGGGCGCTCGAACATACCGGGGTGCCGGGGCTCGAAGATCGGCAGATGTCGGCGCTGTCGGGCGGGCAGTTGCAACGTGTCCTTCTCGCCCGGGCGCTGCTGTCGCGGCCGGAGATCCTGATCCTCGATGAGCCGACGCAAGGTCTCGACCAGCCCGGGATCGCCGGGTTCTACCGGCTTCTGGAGGAAGTGCGGCAGGAGACCGGGGTGGCGGTGCTGATGGTCAGCCATGACCTTCACGTGGTCATGAGCGCCTCGGACCGGGTCATCTGCCTCAACGGTCATGTCTGCTGCGAAGGCGCGCCGCAGGTCGTGTCGGCGGCGCCGGAATACCGCGCGCTCTTCGGCTTCGGCACCGGCGGGGCGCTGGCGCTTTACCGGCACGACCACGATCACGCCCACGATCCGGGCGCGGGGCATCACCATCATCACCACGATCACGTCCACCACCCCAGCCCCGAGGCCGAGAATGCCTGACGATTTCCTGATCCGTGCCGGCCTTGCCGGCATCGGCCTGATGCTGGCGGCCGGCCCGTTGGGCGCCTTCGTCGTCTGGCGGCGGATGGCCTATATGGGCGACGCGACGTCGCATGCGGCGATCCTCGGCGTGGCGCTGGCGCTGGCGACCGACCTGCCGATCGCGGCGGGCACCGCGTTCGTCGCGCTGGCGATGGCGCTCGCGGTGACGGGGCTCAGCGGCCGGGGCAGGGCGGCCGATACGGCCCTCGGCGTCCTCGCGCATTCCGCGCTCGCCTTCGGGCTGGTCGCGGTGTCGTTCCTGCCGAACGTGCGCTCGGATCTTTCCGCCTATCTTTTCGGCGATGTCCTGACGGTGAGTGCCGCCGACCTCGTCTGGGTCTGGGGCGGATCGGCGCTGGTCCTTGCGCTGCTCGTCTCGCGCTGGAACCCGCTTCTGACCGCGACGGCGAACGAGGAACTGGCGCAGGCGGCTGGCATCGATCCAAGACGCGAGAAGCTGGTGCTGACGCTGGCGCTGGCGCTCGTCGTCGCGGTGTCGATCAAGATCGTCGGCGCGCTCCTGATCGCGGCGATGCTGATCATCCCGGCGGCGAGCGCGCGGGCCCTGTCGCGCACGCCCGAGGCGATGGCGGCCTGGGCGGTGGCGCTGGGTGCCGCGGCAGTCTTCGCCGGTCTCTGGCTCTCGCTCAGCCTCGACACGCCGGCGGGGCCGTCGATCGTCGCGGCCTCGGCCGGGATCTTCGTCCTCAGCCTGATGCCCTCGCGGCGCGCGCGCTAGTTTTGCCTCCGGCGGGGATATTTGAACCAAGTGGAAACGAGGGCGCGGCATGGCCAACCCTTTACATGACGCGGCTTTCGGCCGGGCAGGGACGCGAACATTTCAGGCGGCTTCAACGTCCGTCCGAAAGCGGAGAAACGCGCCCTAAACAGCACTGTAATCCGCGCGCCGCACCTTCATCTTGCCGGAAATATCTCGGGGTCCGGGGCAGCGCCCCGGCCCGCCCGGCCCCTCAGCGTCCGACGCCGGAATAGGCGATGAACCCCGCACCAAGCGCGTCCTTCGCCGAATAGACGTTCCTCAGGTCCGCCATCCGTGCCGTTGTCATCGTCCCGGCCAGCCGGGCGAGGTCGAGCGCGCGGAACTCGTTCCATTCGGTCAGGATCACCACCACCTCGGCCCCTTCGGCCGCAGCATAGGCATCGTCCATCCAGGTGACGCCAGGCAGGAGCTTCTCGCCCTCGCGCCGGCCCTGCGGATCAACCACGCGCACCCTCGCGCCACCGCCGACCAGCGCCGGCACGATGGTCAGCGACGGCGCGTCGCGCATGTCGTCGGTATTGGGCTTGAAGGTCACGCCGAGGACCGCGACGGTCTTGCCGTTCACCGATCCGCCGCAAAGATCGGTCACCTTCTCGACCATCCGGCGCTTGATCTCCTCGTTGACCTTGATCACCGTCTCGACGATCTGGATCGGCGCGGCATGTTCCTGCCCGATCCGCGCCAAAGCCGAGGTGTCCTTCGGGAAGCACGAGCCGCCGTAGCCGGGCCCGGCGTGAAGGAACTTGTTGCCGATCCGGTTGTCGAGGCCCATGCCCTTCGAGACCTGCTTCACATCCGCCCCGACCTTTTCGCAAAGCCGGGCGATCTCGTTGATGAAGGTGATCTTGGTGGCGAGGAAAGCGTTGGCCGCGTACTTGATCATCTCGGCGGTTTCGAGATCGGTGTAGAGGATCGGGAAGTCGCGCAGGAAGAGCGGGCGGTAGATCTCGCCCATAAGCTTCTGCGCGCGCTCCGAAGTCACGCCGACGACGACCCGGTCGGGGCGCATGAAATCGTCGATGGCCGCGCCCTCGCGCAGGAATTCCGGGTTCGAGGCGACGTCGAAGTCGGCCTGCGGCGCGGCTTTCTCGATCACCGCGCGCACCGCCGCGTTGGTGCCGACCGGGACGGTGGATTTGGTCACCACGACCGCGTAGCCGGTCAGCGCGCGACCGATCTCCTCGGCGGCGGCCATCACATAGGTGAGGTCGGCATGGCCGTCGCCGCGTCGGGTCGGAGTGCCGACGGCGATGAAGACCGCGTCGGCGCCGTCGACCGCGGTCCCGAGGTCGCCGGTGAAGGAGAGCCGCCCCGCCGCGACGTTCTTCGCCATCAGCACGTCGAGGCCCGGCTCGTAGATCGGCACCTCGCCCTTTTTCAGCATCTCGATCTTGCGCGGGTCCTTGTCGACACAAGTGACCTCGTGGCCGAAATCGGAAAAACAGACCCCCGAGACAAGGCCGACATATCCGGTTCCGATCATTGCAATTTTCATCAAACCGTCCTCGAACACAATCTTGCGCCGACATGGAACGATCACCGTTTGACTGTCAACGCCCCTGCGGGACTTCGGCGGGCCTGCGCCAACTTATTGCCAAAGTTTCGTGCACAGTACGCGTCGACGGGGGGGCTTGTCTCTCAATCTGCCGGGGATGAAGGACGGTCGCGATGGTCTTGAAGGCTTTGCTCTTCGGAATGCTGCTGGTGACGGCGGCGGGGTCTGCGGCGGCCTGTTCGCGGGCGGCCGTACCGGGCGCGCAGGCGCCGATCCGGGCCGAGGGGCGGATCGACCAGGGGCTGGTCGACGCAGCCATTCGCGCCGAGGTCAACTATCACCGTTGCCGTGCCGGCCTTCAGCCGCTCGCCGAGGCTGGCGGATTGCGTAAGGTCGCCGGGCAGCACGCGAAATGGATGGCGCGGGCGCACAGACTTTCGCATCGTTCGAAAACGCCGGGCCAGGCGACGCCGGTCGCTCGCCTCAAAGCCTCCGGCCTGCGCTTCCGCGCCGGTTCCGAGAACATCGGCCAGATCGCGCGGTTCCAGATCGACGGCCGGTCGTTCCGCATCGCCGACGCGGCGGGATGCGGCTTTCTCGGCGGCGATGGCCGGGCGATCCCGCCGCACAGCTACGCGTCGCTGGCCCGGACGATCGTCAACCTCTGGATGGAATCGTCCGCGCACCGGAGCAATATTCTCGACCGGAAAGTCTCGCGACTCGGGTCGGGTGTCGGCTTCGATGCCAAGGCGCCATATTGCGGAAACTATTATGTTTCCCAGAGTTTCGCAGGCTGATGATAGCCAAACTGCAACATGTCATTGTTTCTGTTGCGGCAACGCAGAATTCCTCTTTGCTTCTGCTCAGGATTGTGCTTCCTTTGAAAGGGAAGCTGCCTGATCGGCGGCTTGTAATGGTTTAAGAGCGGAGAACCAACATGAAGAAACTTGCTACCGTCGCTGCCGTCCTGACCCTTTCGGCCAGCGCCGCGTTCGCCGGCGGCTACTCGGCCCCCGTTGTCGAGGCTGAGCCGATCGTCGTCGAAGAGTCCAGCTCGTCCAACGCGGGCCTGATCGTTCCGGCGCTTCTGCTTCTGGGCGTGATCGCGGCGGCTTCGTCGGACTCCTGATCCGTCGACCACCACAGAATACAGCAAAGGCCGGGCGCGGATGTGCCCGGCCTTTGTGCTTTTTCGGGCCGTGGTGCACGGGAAATCCCCGCCGCGCTGAAGCGCGATGGGCGCACCGGCAGTCAGCGGCCTAAGTGTCGCTCGGATTCGCGGATCTTCAGCGGGTCAGGGCCGGACGAGCTGGATCGTCACGTGGCCAAGCGCCGGGCCGATCCATTGGCGGGACAGCGCGATGGTTCCGCCGGCTGTCACCCAGTAGTTGTTCGTGACCTTGACGCTGTCTGAGCGGCAAGCTTCGTCGATCTGCACGGTCTCGTAATGGCTGCCGGAGAAATCGAAGGACTTCGCCGGGCCCAGGGTGAGGGTGCACCGCATCGGCAGTGGCCGTTCGATCCCCTCGCCGTCGAGATAGCGATAGACGCGTGAAACGGAGCCGGGCTGGCGATGGGTGATCAGCCCCGCCGCCGCAGCGCTTTCGGACGACATCAGGTCGTTGCCCAGCCCGCGAGTCGCGATCAGAAGCCCGTCGCGCAGCACCAGTGTCTGCTCGTTCGGTGTCGAGTAGGTCCGGTTGGCGTCATTGCGTCCATATTCGCCGAGGACTGTCAGGAGGCCGGCCTTCTCGATCTGCGCCAGGATGATCGGGCCTGCGAACGAGGCCTTTGCCGACGCGGCGAGTTTCTCCGGATCGGGTGTTGCTGCCGGCGCGCGGGACTTGCCGGGCAGAACCTTCGCGGCCAGTCCCTTGACGACGCCAACGGCGATCGAGGTGCCCTCGGTCTTCGATGTGTCGGTGCCGCAGCCGGCAAGCGCCAAGCCGAGGAGGATGCATGGCAAATGCGCCTTCAGCCCCAAGCCGGCCAGCCTCAGCCGGAACGTCACCGCCAGAATCTCCCCCACTGGATCTGCATGTCGCCCTGATGGGTGCTGCGGACCGTGTCGTAGAGGCGGCCATCGACATCCAGCCGGGCGCCGCCATCGCGGTTCAGGGGCTTGATCACGGTCGAGACCTTGTTGGTCGAGGGCTTGCCGGTGGTCCATGAGACCGGGATCGTCAGTCGCACGCCCTTGTCGAACGAGCCTTCGCCGAAATCCGCCTCAGAAAGGTCGGTGAAGGTCGCGTAGGCGCCCACCTTCCAGCCGTTGGCGAATTCGCGGTCGAGAGTGAAGGTCGCGCCCCAGTCACCGAGCAGGTAGCGCCCGACATCGACCTGGCCCATGAAGCCCTTGCCGAAATCGTAATATGCCGAGACGTGGCCGGTCGTGGTCTCGTAGTCGCGGAAGGTGAAGAGCGTGTCGAAGTCACGCTGCTTGACATGGTTGACCTCGACCCCAAGGGCGAGGCGGCTGTCGACCGGCTTCCACAGGATCTCGCCCGAGACCCCGCCGTACATGCGTTCCAGAAGACCGACGGTGACGCGGCCATAAAGGTTCGGAGCCGGGCGGGTGTACCAGGCGAGCGTCAGGTCATGGATGCCGGGATCGCCCTGCTTCTGATATTCCACGAGATCGGAGCGGACATGGTAGACCGTCGAATCTGACACCCGCGTCGAGTCGTCGAGATTGCCGACAATCTTCTTGCGCACCGTCCCTGAAAAGATCAGGCCCGGCGCGAATTCGTAGCGGCCGGCCAGTTCGACGCCGAAGTCGGCGCGGAAGGGGTCGTCCGGGTCGAAGACGCTCGCCTCTCCGTAAGGGGCAAGCGACCAGACGAAGCGCGGATAGGCGCCCTCCGTCGGCACGAGGCCGGGGTGGGCGCCGGCGATGCCGTCGCTGAATTCGGCCTTGCGCAGCAGGGCCAGAGACTCCTCGCTCTCCAGTTGCTCCACGTCGCGGCGGTTGAGCGTGACCGACGAAGTCGGCATGCCCTCGGCCGTCGAGGTGATCACCAGCGTCTCGACCGAAGGCGGCAGCGCGCGGGTCAGGATCCGCGCCGTGCGGCCGATGGCCTGCGGCTGGGCGAGGTACTTCTGGTTGCGCAGCCGGACCTCGGCGCGCGTCGCCGAAAGCGCCATGCTTTCCAGCACCATCCCGTCCTTCTCCATCGCCTTGGCGACGGCGGTCTGGACGCCGGGATGCACTTCGGGATCGGCGGTCCAGTCCGTGGCCCAGGCGGCGGGGTCGCTTACCGGCGAGGGGCGCGGCCGCACCGGCAGCGGCGCGGTCTCGAGCCCGCTTGGAACCGGGGGCTTGCGCGGGTCGATCGCCAGGTTGAATTGCAACCCGACCTCCGAGCCGTAGAGGTAATAGCCACTGACGCTCGCGGATTTGTTGATGTGGTAGTCGAAGCCGAGGTTGACCGACGAGTCGCGAGAGAAGGTGCCGGCCGCGGTTTCGCGCGGGTAGGCGTCGGAGGAATATTCCGCCTTCAGCGTCAGCTTGTCGTTGAAGTCCCAGGCAAACCCGAGGAACGGCGCGGCGGGGCCGCGGAACCACTGGTCGGTATTGGCCTTGCCGCCTTCCCCGATATTCAACGCCGGCCGGCTGCCGAACGGGCTGCCGATGTCGCCATTGGTGCCAAGCCGGCCCCAGCCGAGACCGGCGGTGGCGCGCAGCCGCGGGGTGATCGTCTTGGTGGCGACGACGTACTCGCCGGAATAGACGCCGGTGCCGATGAAGTCGCGCAGGCCGATGGCGATCGCCGGCCGCAACCGGCGTTCGTCGAGAACC
Source organism: Rhodobacterales bacterium 32-67-9 (assembly GCA_002280515.1). Classification (GTDB taxonomy): domain Bacteria; phylum Pseudomonadota; class Alphaproteobacteria; order Rhodobacterales; family Rhodobacteraceae; genus Albidovulum. Next base: position 7,667 of record NCEA01000020.1, on the reverse strand, counting down.
CGGTACTGGACGTCGAAGGAGCGGTCGTAAAGCGCCGACCCGTTGGTGAAGACGCCTGGAACCCGCGAATAGCGGAACGCACCCTGAAGCCGGTCGGTGACCTGGAAGGTCGCCGTCACCCGCAGCCCGCCGCTGAAGCGGAACACTGTCGCGCCGATCATCCCTTCCGGGACACTTTCGGCCGTCGGCATATCAATGAGACCGGGAAGCCCGAACGTCCCCGGATTGTCGCTCAGAAGCGGATCGGCATAAGCCACGATCGCGCCGAACGCTGCGATCGACGCCATGCCAAGGCCTGCGATCTTCTGTCCCCGCACCCTGCTCTCCGTGTTCTTATTGATAGGCACTATACACGGTTAGCCAGTTACTGCGAGAGACAAGATTTAGCAACGGCCCGCTTCAGGCGGTCCTTCGCCGGCAGGCGGGCAAAAATGCAACGATGTCCGCGTGATGGCGCGGCAAGGCGGGAGTCGGTCCGCCTTGCCAGATCGTCCGAACGAACTCACATGCAGGCGTCGTAGAGCGCGCGGGTGTTCTCGCGCGTCATCGCGATGGGATTGCCGCCGCAGGACGGGTCTTCCAGCGCCATGTCGGTCAGCTCGTCCAGCCGCGCCGCCTCGACCCCCATCGCGGTCAGGTTGGCCGGGATCGAAAGCTCGGCCCGGAGGTCCATCACCTTGGCGCGGAACCCGTCGAAGCCGCCCTTGATGCCGAGATAGGCGCTCGCGGCGTCGATGCGGGTCTCGATGGCGTGGCGGTTGAAGTCGAGCACCATCGGCATCACGACCGCGTTCGTGGTGCCGTGATGAGTGCCGTAGACAGCGCCGACCGGGTGCGACAGCGAATGGATCGCGCCGAGGCCCTTCTGGAACGCCACCGCACCCATCGCCGCGGCCGACATCATGTGCGCGCGCGCCTCCAGATCGGTCGGATTGGCATAGACCTTCGGCAAGTTCTCCATGACCAGCCGCATCCCCTCAAGCGCGATGCCCTGGCTCATCGGGTGATAGAACGGGCTGGAATAGGCCTCAAGACAGTGGGCGAGGGCGTCCATGCCGGTGCCGGCGGTGATGAATTTCGGCATTCCCACGGTCAGTTCCGGGTCGCAGATCGTCACGGCGGGCAGGAGCTTCGGGTGGAAGATGATCTTCTTCTTGTGGGTCTGCGAATTGGTCAGAACGCCCGCGCGCCCGACCTCCGATCCGGTGCCGGCGGTCGTCGGGACCGCGATGATCGGCGCGATCTTCGCGGCGTCGGCGCGGGTCCACCAGTCGCCGATATCCTCAAGATCCCAGACGCTGACCGTCTGCCCGACCATCAGCGCGATCATCTTGCCAAGGTCGAGCGCCGAGCCGCCGCCGAAGCAGACGACCCCGTCATGCCCGCCGGCGCGGTAGACCTTCAGGCCCGCTTCCATGTTGATCTCGTTGGGGTTCGGATCGACCTCGGAAAACACGGCCCGGCCAAGGCCGGCAGCATCGAGAATGCCAAGCGCCTGTGCGGTGATCGGCAGCGACGCCAGCGCCTTGTCGGTCACGAGGAGCGGCTTCTTGATGCCGACAGCCTTGCAGTGGTCGGCGAGTTCCTTGATGCGGCCCGGCCCGAACTTGACGGCGGTGGGGTAGGACCAGTTGGCGGTCGGCACGGTCATTTCGTCACCTTCTTGAGATGGTAGGATTTCGGTCGCGTCACCGACTGGAAGCCAAGCGACGAGAGGGCGGCCCCCCGTCCGGTATCCTTGCAGCCGGTCCAGCAAAGGGCGGGATCGAGGTAGTCGCAGCGGTTCTGGTAGACGGTTCCCGTTTCCACCTGCCGGCCGATCCGCGCGGCGCGCGCGCTGTCGCGGGTCCAGAGCGAAGCGGTCAGGCCGTAGTCGCAATCGTTCATCATCGCGATCGCGTGGGCGTCGTCCTTGACCGGCATGATGCCGACGACCGGGCCGAAGCTTTCCTCACGCATCACCCGCATCTCGTGGTTGACGTTGACAAGGATCTGCGGCGCGAGATAGGCGCCGCCGTCGTCCTCCGGGAACAGCGCCGGGTCGATGAGCGCGGTCGCCCCGTCGGTGATCGCATCGGCGATCTGGCTGCGGACGGTATCGGCGAAGCGCCGATTGGCCATCGGTCCAAGCGTCGTGGATGCGTCGAAGGGGCTGCCGAGTTTCAGCGCCTTGACCCAGGCCACGGCCTTCTCGACGAAAGCGTCGTAAAGGCTCTCGTGGACATAGATCCGCTCGATCCCGCAGCAGCACTGTCCGGCGTTGTACATCGCACCGTCCATCAGGCTGTCGACGGCGGCGTCGAGGTCGGCGTCGTCCATGACATAGCCGGGATCCTTGCCGCCAAGCTCAAGCCCGAGCGCGGTGAACGTGCCCGCCGCCGCCTTCTCCATCGCCTTGCCTCCGCCGACCGATCCGGTGAAGTTGACGAAGCCGAAGGCGCGCTGTCCGATCAGGTCCTCGGTCACCTGATGGTCGAGAACAACGTTCTGGAACACATCCTCGGGCACGCCGGCGGCGTGGAAGGCCTCGGCCAGGCGTTCACCGACGAGAAGCGTCTGGGTGGCGTGCTTGAGGATCACCGCGTTGCCGGCGATAAGGGCAGGGGCCAGCGTGTTGATCGTGGTGAGGTAGGGGTAGTTCCACGGCGCCACGATGAAGACGACCCCGTGCGGCTCCCTCTCGATCCGGCGTTCGAAGAGGTTGGAATTCTCGACCACCATCGGTGAGAGCGTCTCGGCCGCGATCTCGGCCATGTAGTTGGTGCGGTCGTTGACGCCGCCGAATTCACCGCCGTAGCGGGTCGGGCGGCCCATCTGCCAGGCCAATTCCTCGACCACCCTTTCCTTCATCTCGTTCAGCGTCGCAACACCCGCCTTCACCAGCGCGATGCGCTCTTCAAGCGGGCGTTCCGCCCAGCCGTGCTGCGCCGCCCGGGCGCGTGCCACGCAAGCCTCGGCCTCGGCCAGCGTCAGGGCCGGACGCTCGGCATAGACCCGCCCGTCCACGGGCGAGATACATTGGATCATCTTGGTCATGTCGTCCTCACTAGCAGGCCACCGCCATGACGTGGCCCTTTTCGGCGTAGCTCAGTATCTTGCGGTCGCGGGTGACGATGCGCAGACCATGTTCCCGTGCGGTGGCGACGATAATCCGGTCGGCCAGGTCGCGATGCATGCCGTCGGGCAATTCCGTCGATGCGACGAGGGTCTTGGGACCCAGTTCCGCAAGTTTCGCGCCGGACTTCGCCAGCACATCCTCGAACCATGACAGGACAGGGCGCGCGATGCCGATGCGCCCGCCCGCAGCGAGCGTTCCAATCTCCCAGGCGGTGATCGGCGACATCCAGATCGGCGTCCGGTCTTCATGGGCCTTGCGCAGGCAGGTGCGCAGGGCGGCATCGGTGCCGTTCGCGGCCCAGATCACGGCGCAGGTATCGAGGAGGAGGGGCGCGCTCATGTCGCCGCCCCGCCAAGTGCTGCGGTCGGCGCGTCAAGGAACCCTTCCATGTCCTCATCGGAATAGGCGGGTTCCGTCAGGTCGGTGCCTTCGCCGATCGTGATCATCCCGGCCATGCAGCCGAAGATCGGATGATCCCCGCCTGGGGTCTGCGCCAGAGCCCGCTCAGGTTCGACAGCGTTCAGGCGCGCGAAGACAAGCTTTTCGTGTTCCAGATCAACCTGTTCCGACTGATACCCCGCTTCCAGCCAGGCCTTCGTCATTACGCTGTTCGAGGGGTTGTTGCTCCACCAGGCGCGGTGTTTCCGGGACGACGGCGGAAGCGGGAAACCCAACAGTTTCTCGATCTGGTCAAAAGTCATCGCGATCCTTTCCAGATCGCGGTTCGCGAGATGGCGGGTTAGCGGGGTGTATTTGCTCATGCGGTCCGACTCCTTTCCGGCGTTATGCAGAAAAGGTAGTGTATTGTTGTAACTAATTCAATAGGTACAATGTGCATCTACAGCCGCTCGAATCCCCGCTTCACTTCCCAGTCGCTCACGACGCGGTTCTGTTCGCTGATCTCCCAGTGGGCGGCGTGGGTGTAGTGGTCGACCACGTCGTCGCCGAAGGCCACGCGCAGCATCGCCGACTTCCTCATCAACTCCGCAGCTTCGCCCAATGTCCGGGGTATCTCGCGCACATCCCCGGCATGGTAGATGTCCCCAGAAATCGCGGGCTCAAGCGGCAACTTGTCGCGAATTCCCGCAAGTCCCGCGGCAAGAAGCCCGGCGCAGGCCATGTAGGGGTTGAGGTCGGCACCGCCGATGCGGCATTCGACCCGGATCGCCTTGGTCCCCTCGCCGCAGACGCGGAAGCCCGCGGTGCGGTTGTCGAGCGACCAGACCGCCTTCGTCGGCGCGAACATGCCGACGACGAAGCGCTTGTAGCTGTTGATATAGGGCGCCAGCAGCGGCGTGATCTCGCGCGCGTAGGCCAGTTGTCCGGCGATGTAGTGCTTCATCAGGTCGGACATGCCGTGCGGGTCCGTCTCGTCGCGGAAGGCGGGTTTGCCGTTCTTCCAGAGCGACTGGTGCACATGGCTCGACGATCCGGCGCGTTCGTGGCTGTATTTCGCCATGAAGGTCGCGGCATGGCCGTGGGCATGGGCGATTTCCTTCACCCCGTTCTTGATGATCGCATGCATGTCGCAGGTGTCGAGCGCGTCGGAATACTTCGCGTTGACCTCTTCCTGCCCGACCTCGGCCTCGCCCTTCGAGCATTCGATCGGCACTCCGGCATTCCAGAGCCCGTTGCGGATCGCGCGCATCACGGTTTCCTCTTTCGAGGTGCCGAAGATCGCGTAGTCGACATTGTGCCGGCCGAGGGTCTGGAGGTTCTGGTAGTTGCGGTCGTTGAGCGCGTCGTAGCTGTCCTGGAAGAGGTAGAATTCGAGTTCCGTCGCCATCATCGCGTCGAAGCCCATCGCCTTGGCGCGCGCCACCTGGCGCTTCAGGATCGCGCGGGGCGAGACGGAAACCTCCTCGTGCGTGTGGTGGTCGAGAAGGTCCGACATCACCATCGCGGTGCCGGGCAGCCAGGGCACGCGGCGCAGCGTCGAAAGGTCGGGCTTGATCACGTAGTCGCCGTAGCCGCCGGCCCAGCTTGCCGACTTGTAGCCCGGCACCGTGTACATCTCGACATCGACGGCGAGAAGGTAGTTGCAGCAATGGGTCTCTTCCCAGGCGCCCTCGACGAAGTGCTGCGCGACGAAGCGCTTGCCCATGAGACGGCCCTGCATGTCCACGATGCAGACCAGGACCGTGTCGATCTCGCCGGCGGCGACGGCCTTCTTCAGCGCGTCGAATGTCAGATTCGCGGGCATTGCCCCTCTCCCTTCCTGTCGCAAGCCGGGCGGGCTTCCGCCCGCCCGGCCAGATGGTTTTCAGTCGATCACGAGTAGCGGTAGGGCTTGCCGGCCTTGTGCATCAACTCGTTGTAGTTCTTGATGATTCCGACGACCTTCGCCTTGGTCTCGGACTCGGCCGCGATCTCGTCCCAGAACTTGGTTGCCGCCTCTTCGACCTGTGCCCATTCCTCGTCGGGGATCGTGGTCAGCTGGGTGTCGGCGCCTTCGACCCGCAGGCGTGCTTCGCCGGCCCAGTACCAGTGCTGGCGATAGTAGTGCGACTGCTCGAAGCAGGTCTGCATCAGCAGTTGCAGATGCGGCGGTACCGCGTCCCAGCGCTCCATGTTGGCGAAGAAGTGGCCGATCCAGGCGCCGGAGATGTTGTTGGTCAGGAAGTTCGGCGCCAGCTTGGCCCAGGAGGCGGTATAGACCTCGGTGATGCCCGACCAGGCGACGCCGTCCAGTTCGCCGGTCTGGAGCGCGATCTCGATGTCTTCCCAGGGCAGCGTCACCGGCACGACGCCGAACTGCGCGAGGAAGCGGCCGGCAGTCGGGAAGGTGAAGACGCGCTTGCCGTTGAGATCGGCAAGTTTCGTGACCGGGTCCTTCATCGAGAAATGGCACGGGTCCCAGCTTCCGGCCGAGATGTGCTTGATACCGACCTTGGCGTATTCCTCCTTCCAGATCTCGTCGAGACCGTGGTGGTTGAAGAGTGCGGGAACGTCGAGAGAGTAGCGCAGCGCCAGCGGGAAATACCCTCCGAACACCGTCACCTCGGTCGGCGAGGCCATGCTGTCGTCATCCGACTGCACCGCGTCGATCGTGCCGTTCTGCATGGCGCGGAACAGCTCCGACGTCGGCACGAGCTGGTCCGAGAAGAAAAGCTCGATCTCCATCTGGCCGTCGGCGATGGTGTTGAAGGCCTCGATCGCCGGCTGGACGACCTCGGCGCCAAGTGCCGCGCCGGCATAGGTCTGAAGCCGCCACTTGATCGGCGCCTGCGCCCGGACCGCCGGGGCCGCGAGCGTTGCCGCCCCGGCCGCGAGCGCGCCAGTGGTCAAAAACTTGCGTCTTGTGGTCATCGTTTCTCTCCTTGTTGCAGATGGGTGCCCCTTGGTTGGGGTCTGGTCTTGGATGTCAAAGCAGCACCTCCGGCAGCCACAGCGCGATCTCCGGGAATACCATAACCACGATCAGCGTGATGATCATGACCATGACGAACGGGAAGACCGAGCGGTAGATCATTGGCAGGGTGAAGTCGGTCGGGGCCATGGCTCGCATCAGGAAGAGGTTGTAGCCGAAGGGCGGTGTCAGATAGGCGATCTGGCAGGTGATCGTATAGAGGATGCCGTACCAGATCAGGTCGAAACCGAGCGCCTTGGCCAGCCCGACATAGATCGGCGCGACGATCACCAGCATCGCGGTATCGTCGAGGAACATCCCCATGACGAGGAAGCTGAACTGCATCAGGATCAGCACCTGCCAAGCGGTGAGGCCGAGGTCGCGGATGAAGAAGTTCTCGATCGCCCGGCCGGCGCCGAGCCCGTCGAAGACCGCGCCGAACGACAGCGCCGCCATGATGATCAGCATGAACATCGTGGTGATGGCCAGCGTGGAGCGGGTGGCGATCTCGAACACCTCCCTGGTGAAGCGGCCCTTGATCACCGCCGCGGCCACCGCCGTCAGCGCGCCGACGACCGAGGCCTCTGTCAGGCTCGTCCAGCCCTTGATGAACGGAATCATCATTGCTCCGAAGATCACCAGCGGCAGAAGCCCGGCGCGCAGCAGCCGGATGCGTTCGGCCCAGGTGATCTCGGCCCGCTCTTCCGCCGTCATTCTGGGGGCAAGCGCGGAATTCAACCAGCAGCGCATCACGATGTAGACGACGAAGAGCGAAGCCATAAGGAGGCCTGGCAGAAGTCCGGCGAGCCAGAGCTGGCTCACCGGCTGGCGGGCGATCTGGGCGAAGAGCACGAGCACGACCGACGGTGGGATCAGGATGCCAAGACTCGACCCGCCCTGGATCACGCCCGAGATCATCAGCTTGTCGTAGTTCCGCTTCACCAGTTCCGGCAGCGCGATGGTGGCACCGATCGCCATCCCGGCGACCGAGAGCCCGTTCATCGCCGAGATCATCACCATCAGCATGATGGTGCCGACGGCCAGCCCGCCGGGCATCGGCCCGAACCAGACGTGGAACATCTTGTAGAGGTCTTCGGCCAGCCGGCTCTCGGACATCACGTAGCCCATGAAGACGAACATCGGCAGGGTGAGAAGCGAGTTCCACTTCATCAGCTTCATCACCGAGGAAAAGCCCATGTC
>NCEA01000019.1 GCA_002280515.1 Rhodobacterales bacterium 32-67-9 | reverse complement strand
GTCGGAGATCGGCCCTCTGATGCGGCGCGGGGTGGTCGGTGCCATCGTCGCCTATTTCAGCTTCGGGTCGATCCTTCTGGCGACCCGGATCGACAAGGTGGGCGAGGCGGCGGTTCTGAGGGAAACCTCGGTGGTCTTCGCCGCCGGCATCGCCTGGGTGATGCTCGGCGACCGGGTGGGCCCGCGGCGGCTGACATTGATGGCGATGATCGCGGCGGGCGCGGTTATCGTGAAACTGACAGGATAGGGCGCATGGCGGGCAGAAAGATCAATCCGTGGCTGAAGATCGGGCTGGAGCTTGGCCCGGTGATCGCCTTCTTCGTCGCCTTCACCCGGCTGAAGGACAGCACCTTCACCCTGGGCGGCACCGAATACGGCGGCTTCATCCTCGCCACGGCGGGATTCGTGCCGCTGATGATCCTTTCGACGCTGATCCTCTGGTGGCTGACCGGGAAACTCTCGCCGATGCAGGTCGCGACACTGGTTCTTGTCACGGTGTTCGGCGGCCTCTCGGTCTGGTTCAACGACGAGCGGTTCTTCAAGATGAAGCCGACGCTCATCTACCTGCTCTTCGCCGGCATCCTCGGGTTCGGCCTCATGCGCGGCAAGTCCTACCTCGCCGTCGTGATGGACGAGATGATGCCCCTCGAACACGAGGGCTGGATGATCCTGACACGCCGGCTCGCCGCGTTCTTCGCTGGTCTCGCGGTCCTCAACGAGGTGATCTGGCGGACGATGTCGGATCAGGCCTGGGTCAATTTCAAGACCTTCGGGCTGACCGCAGCGATCTTCCTCTTCTTCCTCGCGCAGGGCGGGGTCTTCAAGAAATACGAGGCCGGCGACAAGGACGGCTGAACCTGGCCGCGCCACCGAGGCCGTCGTACAGGGTCACGACATCCGTGTGCCGTTCCGCGATCAGCGCCGGAAGAGCAATTCCTGCGCCTTGCGGTCGCCTTGCAGGTTCGACCGCCGGTCGGCCGCCAGTGCCCGGCCGCGCTGGACGCCAGGACGGACGCCGACCTCGTCGAGCCAGCGTTTCAGGTTCGGCTTGTCGTCCAGCGTCTGCTGCTGGCCTTCCCAGAGCGAGGCCCAGCCCCAGATCGCCATGTCGGCGATCGAGTAGAAGTCGCCCGCCACGTAGCGATGCCGGCCAAGCTGCCGGTCGAGCACGCCGTAAAGCCGTGCCACCTCGGCCCGGTAGCGATCCTTGGCATAGGGCAGGTCCTGCGGCGGAGTGAGCGCGGGGGCGTATTTCAGGAAATGGTGCGCCTGTCCGGCCATCGGCCCGACCCCGCCCATCTGCCACATCAGCCACTGGTCGACGGCGATCCGGTCGCGTTCGGTCGCTCCGTAGAACAGCCCGGTCTTGCGGGCGAGGTATTGCAGGATCGCGCCGCTTTCGAAGATCGAGATCGGCGCGCCGTCCGGCCCCTCGGGGTCGATGATCGCCGGCATCCGGTTGTTGGGCGCGATCTTGAGAAAGTCGGGGGCGAACTGTTCGCCCGTGCCGATATTCACCAGATGCAGGTTGTAGGGGAGGCCCATCTCTTCGAGCGCAATGGAGATCTTCCAGCCATTCGGCGTTGGCCAGTAGTAAAGCTCGATCGGTTTGGTCATGTTCAGTCCTTCAGGGCGGCCGTCTGTCACACCCGATCTTGGTGCGGGTCAGCCGCTCCGCAATGTGCAGGGGCGCACAGGAGGTCTCAGCCGAGGTCGTCGAGCAATTCCTGCGCGGTCAGGTAGTTGCGGACCGACCAGTAGCAGGCTTCCTGATTGGGTTTCGCGCAGACCACCGGGTGGCCGCCGACCTTGACCCGCCAGGTGCCGGCTTCGGTCGCCTCGATCGGATAGATGTCGGTGCCGATCTGCACGTCGCCCAGCGGCGACGGATCAGGCGCTGCGACCGGCGCGGCGCAGGCCGCGAGGCTGAGGAGCGCGGCGATCGGGGCGAAGCGGTGCATGGCGGAACCTCCGGAGGCGGGGAGGGTCAGTTGAGCGCAATTTCCACGCGGTCGCAAGGGGTGGGCCAGAGGTCCGGAGCCAAGGACGGCGCCTGCGGAACCAGCCGGTCGAGCGGCAGCGCCGCCGCCTCGGCGATGAGCGCGCGGTAAAGCGCGAAGACGCCGGGCCGCATGTAGGACGACCAGTGACAGATGTGCCGGTCGCGCCCGCCGATCTGGAACCCGAGGTCGCGAAGATGGTCGAGCGTCTCGGGGCAGTCGATCCTGAGGTCGCACCAGCCCGGGTATTGGCCGGCCAGTCCGCGCCCGACCGGCCGCCTGAGCCCGCCCGACGCCAGAAACGTGGCGCAAAGGTCGAACAGCCGGTTCTCCCGGCTCGTCACGTTGACGATCTCGGCTGTGCGCCCGGCTCCGGTCGCCATCGCCATCTCGGCTTCGGCGCGCAGCACCGCCGGGAAGAGCAGGATCGCCCGTCCGATGTCGCCGGGCGAGAGGGCCGGCAGCGCCGAGAGGGCGACGCGGGCGCCGAGGCTGTGGGCCAGCACCGTCACCCGCCGCCCCGGAGAGCGGGCACGGATGCGGACGATGAGCGCGGCGAGCGCCAGCCCGGCGCGCGCTGCCTCGGACCGGGCGCGCCAGAAGCTGCCGTGGGCGTTCCAGCCGAAGGCGATCGCAAGGTCGGGACCGGCCTTACTGATGCCGAGATGGCGCGGCCAGGGCAGGTCGCCGTCGGCGAGGCTCTCGGCATGTGACAGGATGAGCCGGTGTGGATCACGGTGGGCCAGTTCGGGCGCGTAGCGGAAGCCATGGACGAGGACCGGAACCGGCATCTCCTCCGGCAGCGCCGCGAGCAGATCGTCAAGCTCAGGCCCGTCGCGGTCGTTCGGGCTCCAGAGGCAGCCGTTGGCGTTGACATGCAGGAGGGTCATCGGGGCGTCCACAAGATGTTGTGGCCGCTTGGTATCGGACGCATACGACGCCGGCGTGACGGTCCGGCAACGGTTTCGCGACGCGGTTGACCCTGCCGCCACTTCGCGCTATCGGATGGGCCGTGGCGATTTGTTACCGGATTGCGGGCCACGTTAAACATGCCGCTAAAGAGGTCGGAGGCGTCCAGCCCCCACCTGTTCCGGTGGGGGCTTTTTGTTGCCGGAGGACTGGCCATGACTGAATGGAAGACACGCACGAAACTGGTACATTCCGGCACCCGCCGCAGCCAGTATGGCGAGATGTCGGAGGCGATCTTCCTCACGCAAGGGTTCGTCTACGAAAGCGCCGAGGAAGCCGAGGCGAGGTTCATCGAATCCGGCCCGGACGAGTTCATCTACGCCCGCTACGGCAACCCGACGGTGCGGATGTTCGAGGAGCGTATCGCCGCCATCGAAGGCACCGAAGACGCGTTTGCCACGGCAAGCGGCATGGCGGCGGTCAACGGCGCGCTGACCGCGCTCCTGAAGGCCGGCGATCACGTGGTCGCGGCGCGGGCGCTCTTCGGTTCCTGCCTCTACGTTCTCGACATCCTCGGGCGCTTTGGCGTGGAGGTGACGTTGGTCGACGGCACCGACCTCGATCAATGGCGCGCGGCGGTGCGCGAGGACACCAGGGCCGTGTTCCTCGAATCGGTGTCGAACCCGACGCTGGAGGTCATCGACGTGAAGTCGGTCTGCGACATCGCCCACGCCAGGGGCGCGACCGTCATCGTCGACAACGTCTTCGCCACGCCGACCTTCTCCAAGGCGGTGGAACTTGGCGCCGATGTCGTGGTCTATTCCGCGACCAAGCATATCGACGGCTCCGGCCGCTGTCTGGGTGGTGTCGTCTGCGGCACGAAGCAGTATATCCGCAAGGTGCTGGAGCCCTATCTGAAGCACACCGGCGCGGCCCTCAGCCCGTTCAACGCCTGGGTCATGCTGAAGGGGCTGGAAACGCTCGACCTCCGGGTCAGGGCGCAGGCCGCGACCGCGCAGTATCTGGCCGAGGCGCTCTCCGGCCATCCGAAGCTGACGCGGGTGATCTATCCTGGCCTTCCGGGCCACGCCCAGCACGGAATCGCGATGGAGCAGATGGGGGCCGGTGGCACCGTGGTGACGCTGGAGGTCGCGGACGGGCAGGCGGGCGCCTTCCGCTTCCTCAACGCGCTGAAGATCGTGAAGATTTCCAACAACCTCGGCGATGCGAAGTCGATCATCACCCATCCCGCGACCACGACGCACCAGCGGCTTCCGGCCGAACAGAAGGTGCTGCTTGGAATCACGCCGGGCCTTGTCCGCCTGTCGATCGGGATCGAGGATGCCGGCGACCTGCTGGCCGATGTGCAGGGCGCGCTCGACGCGGTCTGACGTCGTGAAAGCGTCACGGGATACCGCGTAAGGTTGGACAAGCGGCGGGGCGATCCCACATAATGGATCATCCGGGCGATATCCGGATTTTCGAGGAGCGTGCCATGAACTTCGTGGGCGAGATCGACCGGGAACCGAACCGGGACGATGCAGAAGCGGCACTGGACACTCTGCGCCGCTGGGCCGAGACGGCTGATCCGAGCGAAGTGGCGCGGCTCGACCCCGCCATCGCGCGGCTCCTTCCCGGCCGCGAGGTCGGGAATTATCCCGACCTGTCAAGATCATACCCAGAGAACTTCAAGCCGGACGCGAACTACCGCGCCTCGATGCCCGACCTTCAGAACGGACCGTCGAGCCTGATCGTCGGCGCGCAGGCGCCGATCCAGCATGTCGGCATCTCGAACTTCCGGCTGCCGATCCGCTTCCACACCCGCGACGGCGGCGACATCACGCTGGAAACCTCGGTCACCGGCACGGTGAGCCTCATCGGCGAGAAGAAGGGCATCAACATGAGCCGCATCATGCGCTCGTTCTATGCCCATGCCGAACGGACCTTTTCCTTCTCGGTGCTCGAGGCGGTGCTCGACGACTACAAGAAGGACCATGACAGCGTCGACGCGCGGCTGATGATGCGGTTTTCCTTCCCCGGCCGGGTCAACTCGCTTCGCTCCGGGCTGAGCGGCTGGCAATATTACGACATCGCGCTGGAACTGATGGAAACCGACGGCCGGCAGAAGCGGATCACCCATCTCGACTACGTCTATTCCTCGACCTGCCCCTGTTCTCTCGAACTCAGCGAACATGCGCGGCAGGCGCGCGGGCAGCTCGCCACGCCGCATTCGCAGCGCTCCGTCGCGCGCATTTCGGTGGTCGAGGAGGGGCCGAAGCGGCTCTGGTACGAGGACCTGATCGACATCGCCCGCGCCGCGGTGCCGACCGAGACGCAGGTGATGGTCAAGCGCGAGGACGAACAGGCCTTCGCCGAGCTGAACGCCGCCAACCCGATCTTCGTCGAGGACGCGGCGCGCAGTTTCGCCGAACGCCTGCTGGCCGAGCCGCGCATCGGCGATTTCCGCATCGTGGCGAGCCATCAGGAAAGCCTGCACAGCCACGACGCGGTGTCGATCCTCACCGAGGGCCCCACCTTCGCCGACGAGAGCATCGACCCGCGGCTCTTCGCCTCGCTCCACAAGCCGGGCTGAGGGCGGCCCGGGTACGGGCGTCCGGGCGGACCCCTCCGAACCCGCTTGACAGCCCGTGGGCGCCGGATCATGGCTGCGCCCCATTATGATTGACTTTCGTCCCGTCGGTTTCGTGCTGGGTTGCCTCGTCGCGGGGCTTGGTGTTGCGATGCTGCTTCCGATGATGGTCGACATGGCGCTGGAGAACGGCAACGGCGGTGCGTTCCGCGAAGCCGCGATCATAAGCCTGATTGCCGGGGTCATGACGGCCGTCACCTGCCGGAGCGACACGGCGCGCGAGTGGAACATCCGTCAGGCCTTCCTTCTGACCTTCCTGATCTGGGTGGTCCTGCCGGTCTTCGCCGCCCTGCCGCTGGTCATCGGCGCGCCGGACGTAGCCCTGACCGACGCGTTCTTCGAGGCGGTGTCCGGCCTGACCACGACCGGCTCGACCGTCTTTGTCGGACTCGACGCGCTGCCGGCGGGGGTCAATCTCTGGCGCGGCATGCTCAACTGGATCGGCGGCATCGGCATCGCCTTCATCGCGATGATCTTCCTGCCGCACATGCGCGTCGGCGGCATGCAGTTCTTCCGCGCCCAGGGCTTCGACACGCTCGGCAAGACTTTGCCGCGCGCGGTGGACATCGCCAGGGGCCTCCTGACCGTCTATGTCGGGCTGACGCTGGTCTGCGGGCTGGTCTATGCGCTGCTCGGGATGTCGCCGCTCGACACGGTGGTGCACGCTATGGCGACGATCGCGACCGGGGGCTTTTCGCCCTCGGACGCCTCGTTCGGCAAGTATTCGGGCGGGGCGGAATACGCAGGCGCGATCTTCATGATCCTCGGGACGACACCCTACATCCGCTTCATGCAACTTGCCTCCGGCTCGGCCCGGCCGCTCTGGTCGGACGTGCAGGTGCGCGCCTATCTGGGCTGGATCGCGCTCGCTGTCGGGGCGGTGACGGGCGTGCGCATCTTCGGCGGGGCCGCGCCCGAACCTGCCTTCCGCGAAACATTTTTCAACCTCGTCTCGATCTTTTCGGGCGCGGGATTTTCTTCGGCCAATGTCGCCTCCTGGGGCGGCTTCGCGATGGGGGTCGCGGCGATCGTCGGGATGATAGGCGGCTGCACCGCCTCCAGTTCGGGGGCACTCAGCGTCTTCCGGGTGCAGGTGATGTTCGCCGCGATCCGCAGCCACGTCCGGCTCCTGCATTCGCCGCACCGGGTGGAGCCGGTGCGTTATGACGGGCGCACGGTCGAGGACGATGTGATCTATGCGATCATCCTGCACCTGACGAGCTACATCTTCCTCATCGGGCTTCTGAGCGTGGCGCTGACGCTCGACGGGATCGACATGGAATCGGCGTTTTTCGCGATCTGGACCTCGATCGGCAACATCGGTTTCGGCTTCGGACCGATGGTGGCGCGGACCGGGACGATGGTCGATTTTCCGGATTTCGCCAAATGGGTGATGATCTTCACGATGATCATGGGGCGGCTTGGCCTGCTTGCCGTGCTGATCCTCCTCCTGCCACGGTTCTGGCAGAACTGAGCGCCGCCGGCTTGACAGCACGGCGCCGGTGGGGGATGCCTGCGGCATGGTCGACCTTCGCCCCGTCGGATATGTGATCGGTCTCATCATCGCGGCGCTAGGGCTGACGATGATCGTGCCGCTGCTGACCGATTTCCTGCTGGGAGATGCGAATGCCGGCGCCTTCGCCGAGGCCTCGCTGATCAGCGTCACGGCCGGCGGCTTCACCGCGATTGCCTGCCAGAACCGCGCCGGCCGTAGCCTGTCGGTGCGCCAGGCCTTCCTGCTGACGCTCGGCATCTGGATGTTCGTGCCGTTCTTCGGGGCGCTGCCCTTCCTCATCGGCGCGCCGGACGTGCGCTTCATCGACGCCTATTTCGAGGCCGTCTCGGGCATCACCACGACAGGGGCCTCGGTCTTCGTCGGCGTCGACGACCTGCCGGCCGGGGTGACGCTTTGGCGCGCGATGCTGAACTGGCTCGGCGGGCTCGGCATCGCCTTCATCGCGATGATCTTCCTGCCGGTGATGCGGGTCGGCGGCATGCAGTTCTTCCGAACCGAGGGGTTCGACACCTTCGGCAAGGTGCTGCCCCGCGCCACCGACATCGCGCGCGAGCTTTTCCTCGTCTATGCGCTGCTCACGGTCGGCTGCATGATGGCCTATGCGGCCGCGGGAATGCCGACGTTCGAGGCCGTGACGCATGGGATGGCCACCATCGCCACGGGCGGGTTTTCGCCGCGTGGGGCTTCCTTTTCCGGATACGCGCCGCAAATTCAATATACAGCGGTCGCCTTCATGATCCTCGGCAGCCTTCCCTATGTCCGTTATGTCCAGCTCTTGCGCGGGGCGATGGCGCCGCTTCGGTCCGACTTGCAGGTCCGGACCTATCTGATGTGGATTGCGATTGCCGTGATGGGCGTGACGGCGTGGCGGCTAGCCACGAGCGACCAATCCGCTGAGCCCGCGTTTCGCGAGACTCTGTTCAACCTCGTGTCGATCATTTCCTGTACCGGGTTCGGCGCCGGCGATTTTTCCGCATGGGGAGCGTTCCCGGCGACCGTCGCGCTATGGCTCGGCATCATGGGGGCCTGCTCGGGGTCAAGCTCGGCGGGCCTGTCGGTGTTCCGGGTGCAGGTCATGTTCAGCCTGCTTTCCGCAAGGGTCCGGCAGATCCAGATGCCGCACCAGATCATTGCCCTGCGTTACGGTGGACAGCCGATCGAGGCGGACACCGTGGACGCGATCATGCTGTTCGTCGGCGCCTATGTCGTGACGCTCGGTGTCTTTTCGGTGCTGATCGCCGCCAGCGGCGTCGACTTCGAATCGGCGTTGTTCACCTCGTGGACGGCGATGGCGAACATCGGCTACGGATATGGCGCGATCCTCGGCGATACCGGGACGCATGTGGCGCTGCCCGACACCGCGAAAATTCTGATGATCCTCGCGATGATCATGGGGCGGCTGTCGCTTCTTTCGGTGCTGGTGATCCTGCTGCCGCGCTTCTGGCAGGACTGAGGCCCCGAACCGAGGCCCGCGGCCGGCGAACCGCTTGACAGGCCGGTTCCGCCCCGCCAAGGCTCGGCCATGATCGACCTGCGCCCCGTCGGATATGTGATCGGTCTGCTGAGCGCCGTCCTCGGCGCGACGATGGCCCTGCCGATGGCCGTCGATTTCGGCACCGACAACGACCACTGGCCGGCCTTCCTGCAAAGCGCGATCCTCACCTGCCTGATCGGCGGCCTGATGGCGGTCGCCTGCGCCAATGGCGTGGGCGAGCGGCTGAGCCTGCAGCAGACCTTTCTCCTCGCCACCGGCGTCTGGGTGGCGCTGCCGCTCTTCGGGGCGTTGCCGTTTCTCTTTGGGGCGACCGGCGCGCGGCCGGTCGACGCGATCTTCGAGGCAATGTCGGGGCTGACGACGACCGGGGCCACGGTCTTCACCGGGCTCGAGGATCTGCCGGCGGGGCTCCTTCTCTGGCGGTCGATGCTGCAATGGTTCGGCGGCGTCGGGATCATCATCGTGGCGATGGTCTTCCTGCCGGAACTCAGGGTTGGCGGGATGCAGATCTTCCGCTCCGAAGCCTTCGACACCGGCGGCAAGGTGCTGCCGCGCGCGGCCGAGATCGCGGCGCAGATCATGGGCGTCTATGTCGGCCTCACGGTGATCTGCGCGGCGGCCTACATGACCGTGGGCATGACCGGCTTCGACGCCGTCAATCACGCGCTGACGACGATGTCCACGGGCGGATTTTCAACCTCGGACGCCTCTTTCGGGGCCTATCAGGGGGCGCCGGAATACCTCGCCTCGGCGTTCATGGTTCTGGCAAGCCTGCCCTTCGTCCGGTACGTGCAACTGCTGGCGGGATCATCGCGGCCGATGCTGCGCGATCCCCAGGTGCGGGCGTTTCTCTGGACCATTGCCGCGCTTGTGGCGGTCGTCACCGCCTACCGCATCCTCGCCAACGGCGATCACCTGGAACATGCGGTCCGCGAGGCGACATTCAACGTCACCTCGATCATCACCGGCACCGGTTATGCGAGCGTCGATTACCAGCTCTGGGGCCAGTTCCCCATCGTGCTCTTCTTCTTCATCGGCCTGATCGGAGGATGCGCCGGATCGACCTGCTGTTCGGTCAAGATCTTCCGCTACCAGCTCCTGATCGCCTCGGTCGGCGCCCAGATCCGTCGCATCCATTCGCCGAACGGCCTTTTCACCCCGCGCTATCAGGGGCAGCCGGTCACGGAGGAGGTGATGTCCTCGGTCATGGCCTTCCTCGGCGTCTTCATCGTCAGCCTCGGGCTGATCGCGGTGGCGCTGTCGCTGACCGGGCTCGACTTCATCACCGCGATTTCCGGCGCGGCCACGGCGATCGCCAACATCGGGCCGGGCCTTGGCGAGATCATCGGCCCCGCCGGCAATTTCGCCGCGATCAACGATCCGGCGAAGTGGATCCTGACCGTGGCGATGCTGCTCGGCCGGCTGGAACTGCTGGTGGTGCTGGTGATCTTCCTGCCGCGCTTCTGGCGGACCTGACGGCGGGGGTGAACCCCGCCTTGCCCCGTCAGCGCCAGCAGGAGACGAGCACCGTCATGTCGCGCCCGAGGGTCGTGAGGTCTTGCGGCGCGACGGGGGCCGATGCCTCCACGGCCGCCGCCGGCTCGGCCGCGGCAAGGCCGGCGGCCTCGAGCGCGCCGGCAATCGCCGGGGCGGGCAGGGCGAAACCAACATCGGCCGGCAGCACCCGGCCATCGGTCGCGACCCGTGGCAGGAGCATGCCGATCACGGTGCCGCTGGTGTCGAGGACCGGCCCCCCGGCGTCGCCGGCAAGCGTCGTTACCTCCAGCCGGGTCCGGTCGGTCTCGCCGTCGAGGCCCTTGGTGTCGGTCAGCCTGCCGAAGCTCAGCACCGCGTTGTCGAGCGCGTCCTCGTAGGAAAAGCCGGCCACCGCGATCTCGGAATTGATCCGCGCGGGGCCACTGGCGAGCCGGGCATGGGCGCGCGGCGCGAGCGGTTCGCGGGGCGTCAGGATAGCCAGCCCGCGGTCGGCGTCGCGAAGTGTCACATCGGCCTCGTAGCTGCCGTCGAGCGTCACCCTGGCGCAGTTGTCGAGCACCTCGTCCGTCGTCGCGACCAACCCCGATCCGTCGAGCCAGAACCCCGACCGCGACAGGACCGGGCGGCGCACGTCGAGCCCCGAGACGAGGTCCGCCTGATCGACCGACAGCGGCTGCCCGAGCCCCTCGTCAAGCGCCGTGTCGCCCAAGGGCCGGAACCCGGCCTTCATCGCCGCCAGCACCTTGTCGGCCCGCGCCGCGCCTTCGGGCGTCCAGATCAGGGAAAAGCCCTTTATCGCCCCGCCGGAAAGCCGCGCCTCGGTGTAGGATTGCAGCCGGTCGTTGCTGCCGGTCAGGACGAAGCTCGTCCGGTTGAGCTGCCGTTCCCCCGCGACCGGAACGATCTCGAGCGTCTGCATGATGTCGTAAAGCCCGGCCAGCGTCGCCTGATCGCCGGTTTGCGAAATCAGCAGCATGCGGAAGCCGGACCCGTCCTTTTCGCGGAAATGGACGAAGGGCGGCGCGTAGCGGTCGAATGCGACCAGCGCCGAGGGATAGGTGATCTCGATCCCGGCCTCGGTCTCCGTAAGGGTCTCGAGTCCGAGCGCGGCGCGTTCGCTTTCAAAGCGGCCGACAAGCTCGGCGCGCTGGGCAGTGGTCAGGATGCCGGTCTCGACATAGCCCTGCGCCGCCTGCCAGGCGGCCATGGAGCGGCGGGTGCCCGGGCCGAAGGCGCCGTCGATGGCGCCAGCATAGAAGCCGTCCCATTGCAGCGCCTGTTGCAGCATCTGCCGGTCGGCGGCGGACAAGAGCGCCTCGGACCGGCGCGCCTCGGCCGGGGTTTCGTCCAGCGGAACGGGGGCCGGCACCGGGTCCGGGGCGGGCAGGGCGGTCGCGACCTCGTCCACCGGTGCCGCCGGGGTCGGAACCGCCGCCGCGCCGACGGGCCAGAACTGCCGTTCGAACTGATTGCCAAAGGCGATGTAGCTGTCGCCCGGGATCAGCCGCTCGCCCTTCAGTACCTGCAACTGCCGGTCAGCCTCCGCCGGCGGATAGGGGCCGAGCACGATTGCGTACCAGCCGGTGTTCATGGCGAATCCGCCGACGTTCGGGAACACGCCGGCATAGGCCCGCGCCCGCTCCTCGGCCTCGCGCAAGGACGGCTGCGCCTCGATCTGGACCCAGACCTGGCTCTGGGCGAGGACACCTCCGGACAGACCGAGCCAGAGCGCCAGTCCGAATAGAAATGCCGCCAAACGCATGCGCAAAAACCCTTCCGCCGTTTCCTGTCGTCGCGAATCCGTCGCTGAACCTAGCAGGATGGCGCGCGGCGTCACGCCACAATCGCCCGTGGGCCGATTGACCGCCCCGCGGCTGTTGCCTATTGAGAACGCGCATTTCCGCTTAAAAGGCTGACCATGTCCCCGACCGCCCCCCGTTCGTTCCAGGAGATCATCCTGCGCCTTCAGACCTACTGGGCGGAGAAGGGCTGCGCCATCCTGCAGCCCTACGACATGGAGGTGGGGGCCGGCACCTTCCACCCGGCGACGACGCTCCGCTCGCTCGGCACCCGGCCCTGGGCGGCGGCTTACGTGCAGCCCTCGCGCCGGCCGACCGACGGGCGCTACGGCGAGAACCCGAACCGGCTCCAGCACTACTACCAGTACCAGGTGCTGATCAAACCTTCGCCGCCCGACTTGCAGGAGCTATACTTGGGGAGCCTCGCCGCGATCGGCATCGACGCGAGCCTGCATGATATCCGTTTTGTCGAGGACGACTGGGAAAGCCCCACCCTCGGCGCCTGGGGCCTCGGCTGGGAGGTCTGGTGCGACGGCATGGAGGTTTCGCAGTTCACCTATTTCCAGCAGGTCGGCGGGCATGACTGCCACCCGGTCTCGGGCGAGCTGACCTATGGCCTCGAACGGCTCGCGATGTATGTCCTTGGTGTCGATCACGTCATGGACATGCCGTTCAACGACCCCGACGCGCCGATCGCGCTCGGCTACGGCGACATTTTCCGCCAGACCGAGCAGGAATATTCGCGCTGGAACTTCGATCAGGCCGACACCGACATGCTTTTGAAGCATTTCGAGGATGCCGAGGCGGAATGCGAGCGCATCCTCGCCGCGTCGCCCGAGGACAAGGCCGGCCGCAAGATCATCATGGCGCACCCGGCCTATGACCAGTGCATCAAGGCGAGCCACCTCTTCAACCTCCTCGATGCGCGCGGCGTCATCTCGGTGACCGAGAGGCAGGCCTATATCGGCCGGGTCCGCGCCTTGGCCAAGAAATGCGCCGATGCGTTCGTCACGACCGAAGCGGGTGGCCACCGGAATTCAGGGGCAGCGGCGTGAATGGCAAGCTCATTGCGGGGTTTCTCGTGGTAACCGCCCTTATCGCCGGTGCGGCGGTCTACTATCTCCAGGTCTACGCGTTCTACGAGCGGGTGGAGCCGGCCTCGGCCGCCGCCGTGATCCGGCTGACGCCGATCGCCGGCACGCCCGAGCCGATGCTGACCGAGGCGTTCGAGGGGATCGACGCGGAGTCCTCGCCGCTGCGGTTCCGCGGCTGCTTCACCACGCCGATGACGCTGGCGATGCTGAGCGAGACCTATGCGGTCTACGAAAAGCCGACGCCGCTCATCGCGCCTTCGTGGTTCGCCTGTTTTGACGCGGAACGGATCGGCACGGATCTGGAGACCGGAGCGGCGCTCGCCTTCCTGTCGGAAAAGGACATCCATCCCGGGGTCGACCGCGTCGTCGCGGTCTATCCCGACGGCCGGGCCTATGCCTGGCAGCAACTGAACGAAAGCGCGGACCAATAGATGCCCGATCTTCTCATCGAACTCCTGTCCGAGGAAATTCCCGCCCGGATGCAGGCCCGCGCCCGCGACGACCTGAAAAAACGCGTTACCGACGGGCTGGTGGAGGCGGGGCTGACCTATGCCGGTGCTCATGCGCTGTCGACGCCCCGGCGCCTGACGCTGGCCATTGAGGGGCTGACGGCCGAGAGCCGCGCGGTGCGCGAGGAACGCAAAGGGCCCGCGACGACGGCGCCCGAGGCGGCGCTGCAGGGCTTCCTGCGGTCAACCGGGCTGACGCTGGACCAGTTGGAACAGCGCGACGCCGGCAAGGGTCAGGCCTGGTTCGCGGTGATCGAAAAGCCGGGCCGCAAGGCCGCCGGGATCGTTGCCGAGGTGCTGGAGGCGACGGTGCGCGACTTCCCCTGGCCGAAGTCGATGCGCTGGGTTTCCGTCACGAATTTCGATGATTACGCGGCGAAGCTGAAGCGCGCCAAGGTGATGCTCGACCCCGAGGAGCGGGCCGAGCACATCTGGCACGACGCCACCAACGCCGCCTTCGCCGCCGGGCTGGAAGTGGTGGAGGACAAGGGCTTGCTGACCGAGGTCGCGGGGCTGGTGGAATGGCCCGTGGTGCTGATGGGCAAGATCGGCGAGGCGTTCCTCGGCCTGCCGCCCGAGGTGCTGCAAACCTCGATGCGCGAACACCAGAAGTTCTTCTCCTGCCGCAACCCGAAAACGGGACGGATCGAGGGCTTCGTCACCGTCGCCAATACCGAGACGGCGGACCACGGCGCGACGATCCTGAAGGGCAACCAGAAGGTGCTTTCGGCGCGGCTGTCGGATGCGAAGTTCTTCTGGGAGAATGACTTGCGGGTGGCACGGGCGGGCATGGGCGAATGGCTTGACGGGCTGAACGCTTTCACCTTCCAAAACAAGCTGGGAAGCCAGGCCGAACGCGTCGAACGCATCGCCGCGCTGGCGCGGGAAATTGCGCCGTTGGTCGGCGCCGACGCGGATCAGGCCGCCGAGGCCGCGCGCATCGCCAAGGCCGACCTGCGCTCGCAGATGGTGGGCGAGTTTCCCGAACTGCAAGGCGTAATGGGCCGCTATTATGCGCTGGAATACCTGAAGGCGACCCCGCCCCGGTCCCCGAACCGGGGCCTCGATGACGCGGCGGGAGGCCCCGGATCGGGTCCGGGGCGCGACGTCAGCGCCATCGCCGATGCGGCCCGCGACCACTGGTGCCCGAAAGGGGAAAGCGACTCGGTCCCGACCGATCCCGTCTCCATCGCCGTGGCGCTCGCCGACAAGATCGACACGCTGACCGGTTTCTGGGCGATTGGCGAGAAGCCGACAGGGAGCAAGGACCCGTTCGCGCTGCGGCGGGCGGCGCTGGGGGTGATCCGTTTGGTGTTGGGGAATGGGGTGCGGACAAACATCTTGTCGCAGCTCAACGATGGCGACGCTTTGCATCAATTAAGCATTGCGGAAGCCGAACTCAGACGTGACTGGGACCGAATAGTAGGTGGCGCCGGCTTCAATGGCTCGATCGGCGCCATTCTCGGCGACCTCCACGATGGCCGCATCTCCGAGAACGAAGCTGCCTATCAACTGGGTCCGATCGAAAATGGTGAGCAACTAATTGATGCAGTCCTTCAGAGATCGAAGTTTGCTGCCGACCTCGTCACCTTCTTCCACGACCGCCTCAAGGTCCATCTCCGCGATCTGGGCATCCGGCATGACGTCATAGACGCATCGCTATATGAAACCACGGCAATTAGCTCTGCTCACAAACGGAAGACCGCGAGCGCGCTAAACACTCGTCTAGAGGCCTTAGATGTAAGTACTATATCGTTGCCGTTGACCGACAAGGAGATGCTCTACGAGTCGAAACTACGGTCTGATGCCGACGACCTTACCCTCCTCGTCAAGCGCGCCGAGGCCCTCTCTGCCTTCCTCAAGACCGACGACGGCGGGAATCTCATTCAGGGCTTCAAGCGGGCGAACAATATCCTGACGCAGGCGGAGGCAAAGGACGGGGTCGAATACAGCTTCGGCGCGGACGCGAAATTCGCCGAGGATGCCTCCGAACGCACCCTTTTCGCGGCCCTCGACACGGCGGAGGCCGCCATCGGCCCGGCGATGAAGGCCGAGGATTTCGGCGCTGCGATGGCGGCGATGGCGGCGCTCCGCACGCCCATCGACGCCTTCTTCGAGGCGGTGCAGGTCAACACCGACAACGAAATCGTGCGGCGCAACCGGCTGAATCTGCTTTCCCGCATCCGCACGATCTGCCTCAGCGTGGCGGACCTGACGAAGATCGAGGGCTAGCGAATACCCGTCCCGGACCTGATCCTGGACCTCCACCTCTGCCCAGGAGGCCCCGGATCAGGTCCGGGGCGCGTGCGCGTCACGCCTCGGCAGTGAACTGCGCCGCCGCGACCTGCCAGCCCTGCGGCGCAGCCACCAGCACCGCCGAAAGGATCGCGCCGACCCGGCCGGCATCGCTGCCGTCGGGATGGACGATGCCGGAGAGGACGTAGCGCTGCATCACTTGCGCCACGTCCGCCGACAGCGCCCGCGTCTTCGTCCGCCCGGTCACCAGCTTGGCCCGCGCGAAGGCGCCGGCAAGCTCGCCCGTCAGCGTCGCGGCGATGGCCTTGCGGCCTTCGGCCCAGTGGCCGGTCAGCGTCAGGAAATCCGCGTCCTCGGCGAAAAGTGCGGCCAGCGCCTTCGCGTCATGCGCCGCCCAGCCATTGGCGAAGGCGCGGGGAAAATCGTCGGGCGCGGCGAGGCTCATGCGGTCCCCCCGCCCTGAAGGTCGGCGACGACCTTGCCCGGATTGAGGATACCGTCCGGGTCGAGCGCCCGCTTGATCCGCGCCATCACCTCCCAGGCCTCACCATGTTCCATCGCCATCAGA
Source organism: Rhodobacterales bacterium 32-67-9 (assembly GCA_002280515.1). Classification (GTDB taxonomy): domain Bacteria; phylum Pseudomonadota; class Alphaproteobacteria; order Rhodobacterales; family Rhodobacteraceae; genus Albidovulum. The sequence goes on along the minus strand of NCEA01000019.1, from coordinate 48,241 downwards.
TCCGTCTTGCCCATGCCTACCCCATGTTCGCCCGTGATCGTTCCGCCAAGCCGAATGGCCCGCTCCGCCATGCGTCGGGCGAGCGCCTTGGCGGTTTTGAGTTCGTCGACATTGCCGCGCTCCACCAGCAGGATCGCGTGGAAATTGCCGTCGCCGACATGGCCGAGGATCGGCCCCGGTATGCCCGAGGCGGCAATGTCAGCGCGGGTTTCGGCGACCGCCTCCGCCAGCCTGGACATGGGGACGCAAATGTCGGTGACAAGGCCCATGCAGCCGGGGCGCGAGGCGATCGCGGCTGGATAGGCGCCATGGCGCATCTTCCAGAGGCGGCCGCGCGCCTCGGTCGTCGTCGCCCAGTCGAAATGCGCGCCGCCCATCTCTGCCACGACCTCACCGAAGCGCTGCGCGTCCTCGGCGGTGGAGCTGTCCGAGCCGTGGAATTCGACCATGAGATGCGGTTTTTCCGGCAGAGCGGTGCCGTTCGCCGCGTTGAAGATCGCCGCCGTGGTCTCATCGACGAATTCAATGCGGGCCACCCGGATGCCGAGCTGGATCGTGGCGATGACGGTCTGCACGGCGGCCTCGAAGCTGTCGAAGGCGCAGACGGCGGCCGAGATCGCCTCGGGCTGGCCATGCAGTCGCAGAGTCAGCTCGGTGATGATGCCGAGCGTGCCTTCGGAGCCGACGAACAGTCCGGTGAGGTCGTAGCCCGACGAGGATTTCCGCGCGCCGGAGCCGGTGCGGATGACGCGGCCGTCGGCCAGCACCACTTCGAGCGCCATGACATTGTCGCGCATCGTGCCGTAGCGGACGGCGGTGGTGCCCGAAGCGCGCGTCGCCGCCATGCCGCCGAGCGAGGCATTGGCACCGGGGTCGATGGGGAACATCAGGCCGGTGGCGCGCAGCTCCGCGTTCAGCGCCTCGCGGGTGACACCGGGCTGGACCACGGCCTGCATGTCCTCGCCCCGGACCTGAAGCACCCGGTTCATCCGCGCAAGGTCGAGGCTGACGCCGCCCCGGACCGCCAGCGCGTGACCCTCAAGCGCGGTGCCGGTGCCCCAGGCGGTCACCGGGCAGCCATGCCGGGCGCAAGTGGCGACGATCCGCGACACCTCTTCGGTGGTCTCTGGCCAGGCCACGGCATCGGGCGGCGTTTCGGGAAACCAGGTCTCGTTCTGCCCATGCGCGGCGCGATCGGGCTTGGACCGGGACAGGCGATCTCCTAAGAAGGCGGCAAGTTCGGCAAGCGCCGGTTCGTGGGGCATGACATCCTCTGGGGATCGGGCGCGGCGACCCTAGGCCAAGCGGGCGGCCTGGGAAAGCCCTGAGGAAGCAGGCCCGCGGAAAAGTGCCGGATGATGGATGACGCCCCGAATGTGATGACGCGCGGATGGCGCGCAGCCCGGTCCGAGCTGGCCGGGATGCTCGCCGTGATGCGCGTGAAGGGGCCGAGCCAGCTGCAATTCTGGCTGATCGCGCTGGCCATCGGGACCGCCGCCGGACTGGCCGCGCTCTTCTTCCGCAAGGGGATCTACGCGCTCCAGACGATTCTATACGGCAGCGACGATCTGAGGCTCGCCTCGGTGGCGGGCGGGCTGCCTTGGTGGTGGGTGCTCACCGTGCCGGTGGTCGGCGGCCTCGTCGTCGGAGTGATCCTGCACCGGTTCACGCCGGACGGGCGGGTGCGCGCGGTCGCCGACGTGATCGAGGGCGCGGCGATGCACGAAGGCCGGGTGGAGATCCGCGCCGGCTTCGCCTCGGCCGCCGCGTCGCTGATCACGCTCGGCTCGGGCGGGTCGTCGGGGCGCGAAGGGCCGGTGGTGCACCTCGCGGCGGTGATCGCGAGCCTCATATCGAACCGGATCAACGCCAGCGGTATCACCGGGCGCGACCTTCTGGGCTGCGCGGTCGCCGGCGCCGTCTCGGCCAGTTTCAACGCCCCCATCGCCGGCGCGATCTTCGCGCTCGAGGTGGTGCTGCGGCATTTCGCGGTCCATGCCTTCGGGCCGATCGCCATCGCGGCGGTCGCGGGCACGGTGATCAACCGGCTGGAATTCGGCGGGGTGACGGAGTTCACGCTGCCGCTCGACCGCGTCGGCGCCTTCTATCTCGAATTGCCGGCCTTCCTGCTTCTCGGCCTCGTCTCCGGCCTTGTCGCGGCGGCGCTGATGCGGGCGGTGATCTATGCCGAGGAAATCGGCGACCGGGTGCAGGCGGCGACCGGCATCCCGCGCTGGTTGCGCCCGGCGCTGGCGGGGGCGATCCTCGGCGGCATCGCGATCTGGTTCCCGCATATCATCGGCGTCGGCTACGAGACGACGACCATGGCGCTGACCGGGCAGATCGGGCTCGGGCTTGCCGTGGTCTTCGCGGTGGTCAAGGTGGTGGCGGTCGCGGTGACGATGGGCGGGCGGATGGGCGGCGGCATGTTCTCGCCCGCGATGGTTGTCGGATCGCTGACCGGGCTGGCCTTCGGGCTGATCGCGACCGGAATCCTGCCCGATGCCTCGGGCGCCGAGACGGTCTATGCCATTACCGGCATGGGGGCGGTCGCGGCGGCGGTTCTCGGGGCGCCGATCTCGACCACGCTCATCGTCTTCGAAATGACCGGCGACTGGGAGATGGGGCTGGCGGTGATGACGGCCGTGTCATTATCGACCTCGCTTGCCTCGCGCCTCGTCGACCGGTCGTTCTTTCTCACTCAGCTCGAGCGGCGCGGCATCCATCTGGCGGCCGGGCCGCAGGCCTATCTGGGCGACACGATCCGGCTTTCCGCGATCCTACGGCCGATGGATCATCGCCGCGCAGCGCCGGAGGCGGCGTGCCGCGAAATGATCGCCACCGGCACCGTTCTGGGCGAGAACCAGATGCTGGAAACCGCGCTTCGTACCTTCGAGCGGACCGGCGCGGACTTCATTCCGGTGACGCGGTCGGACCCCGGCGGAGGCGAGCCGGTGCTTGTCGGCGCGGTCTTTCAGACCGATGCGCTGCGGGCTTATGCCAAGGCGCTGGCCGAGACGGCCGCAGAAGAGCACAGCTGACCGCCGCCGGACCGGTACGCCTCAGACCCGCTCCACCGTCGCCTTGTCGGGATAGAAGGCGAGGTGTCCGGCAATCGCCTCGGCGCCGGGGATGGGATCCGCGTAGCTCCAGGCCGCATCGTGGATCGGGCCGCTTTCCGTGACGATGGTGAAATAGCTGGCCGTGCCCTTCCACGGGCAGGTTGTCTCCGTGTCGGTCATGTCGAGGAACGCCATCGCGATATCCTCGCGCGGGAAGTAGATGACCGGCGCATGGCCGTCCTCGCTGAGTTCCATCGCCCGCGTCGTCTCGCCGATCACCGCGCCGCCGGCGCGCACCACCCAGGTGCCTTCGGCCGCCTTGATCCGAATCTGGTCCGTCATGTCATATCCTTCCCGTTGGCGCCGTAGAAGGGCGCGGTCGTGCCGCATAATCTACCGGGATTATGTCAGACAGGTGCCGTTGCCGCCGCCAGCCAGTCGCGCGCGGGCGCCGAGACGTGCGGCCCGATGCGGGCCGCGGTTTCGGCATGATAGGCATTGAGCCATGTCCGCTCCGCCTCGGTCAAGGCCGAAGCGTCGATCAGTCGGCGGTCGATGGGCACAAAGGTGAGGGTCCGGAAGTCGAGCATCCGGCGTTGCGCGTCGCCGCCGGGCAGGGCGGCCGCCTCCTCCACCAGCACGAGGTTCTCGATCCGGATGCCGAACGCGCCCTCGCGGTAGTAGCCCGGCTCGTTCGACAGGATCATCCCGGCCTCGAAAGGCACGTCGCCGGTGCGCGCCAGCCGCTGCGGCCCTTCGTGGACCGAAAGGTAGCAACCCACCCCGTGCCCGGTCCCGTGATCGAAGTCCTGCCCGGCAAGCCAGAGGTTGTAGCGCGCGATGCTGTCGAGATGGGCACCGGCGATTCCCTTCGGCCAGCGCAGCCGCGAAATCGCGATCATCCCCTGCAAGACCCGGGTGAAGGCGGCCTTCGCCTCCGGATCGACGGGGCCGATGGCCACGGTGCGGGTGATGTCGGTCGTGCCGTCGACATACTGGCCGCCCGAATCGACCACCACGATCTCGCCCTGCCGCAGCGGGCGATTGGTCTCTTCCGTCACCCGGTAATGCATGATCGCGCCGTTCGGGCCAGTGCCGCAGATCGTCTCGAAGCTGATTTCCTTCAGGACGTTCGTCGCGCGCCGGAAACCTTCGAGGGCGCGCACCACGTCGATTTCCGTTAGCCCGCCCTTCGGCGCCTCGGCGTCGAGCCAGGCGAGGAATTCGACCATCGCCGCGCCGTCGCGCAGATGCGCCTCTTCCATCCCGGCGATCTCGGCCGCGTTCTTGCGCGCCTTGGGCATGAGGCAGGGGTCGGCGCCCCAGGTGATGGTGATACCGGCCTCCTCCAGTTCCTGCGCGATCTGCAAGGGCGCGGTTGAACGGTCGACCCGGACCGGGCCGGCGAGCGTGCGCAGGGCCGGGGCAAGCGCCGCCGGCGGGCGCAGCGTCACATCAGGGCCGAGATGGGCGCGCACCGCGTCGGATAGCTTTTCCGGCGCGATGAAAAGCGTCATCCGCCCGGTCGCGTGCAGCACCGCGAAGGCCTGAACGACCGGATTCCGCTCGATATCCGAGCCGCGTATGTTGAGCAGCCAGGAAATCGAATCCGGCAGCGTCAGCACCGCCGCGTCCTGACCCGCCGCCGCCAGTTCGGCGCCAAGCCGGATGCGCTTGGCCTCGGCACTTTCGCCGGCGAGGTCGAGGGGCTGGACCGTCACCGGCCCGAGCGGCGGCTGCGGCCGGTCCGTCCAGATCGCATCGACGAAATTGTCGGTTGCACAAAGTGTTATGCCGGACCCTTCGAGCGATGTCTCAAGTTCGGCGATGTCCTTTTTCGTGTGGAGCCAGGGGTCGAACCCGACCTGCCCGCCGGCTGGCAACTGCTCTTTCAGCCAGGCGCCGGGTTTCACGTCGGGCCAGGGCACCGGCCTGAAATGCCCAAGGTCCACCTGTGCCTTGACCTGTGTGCGGTATCGGCCGTCGATAAAAACGCCGGCGATATCCGGCAGCACGATGCAGAACCCGGCCGATCCGGTGAAGCCGGTCAGCCAGGCCAGCCGGGCGTCGGCGGGCGCCACGTATTCGCCCTGATGCGCATCGGCGCGCGGCACGATGAACCCGTCGAGCCCGGCCCCGGAAAGGAGCTTGCGCAACGCGCCAAGACGCGGCGGACCCTGTTCGGGGCGGGCGGTCGTCTCGAAACTCTGGAACATGGTGGCCTCTTTCCCGCGCCGTCCCTTGGGCGGCCCGCCGCTGATCTGGTCAGTCCTCCATACAGCAAGCCTGCGGTCGCCGAACAGTCACTTGTCGGTGCTGAAGGGCGCCGGCTCAGGGGGCGGGTTCTATCCTGTCGTAGCGCAGACCGAAGCGGTTGCCTGGGCCGCTCAGGACCATCGCGAACGAGCTGGCATAGGGCAGGCCGGTGGCCGCGACCATCGGGGCGGAAACCGCAATCACCCCGCCCAATATGAGCGATCCCGCGGTCTTTTGCAGCAGGCGCACGGCGAGGGGCTTGCCGGGATGGCCGCCAAGGCGCCAGCCGAGAACCGCCCCGAAGGCGCCGAAGCCCCCCTGAATCTCCGGGCTGTGGTCCGACAGGAACGCCTGGTGTCCGGCCGAGGGAAACCACAGCGGATAGCCCCAGGACCAGAGCGCGAGAAAGCCGAAGAGGACCGACAGAATGACAGTGACTACTGGCATTTTCGGTCTCGCCGCGGTGGCGTCCGGGTAGTGGCCGGCGCCGCTGCTGGTCAGGGCAGCGTAGTTCGCGCCCACCCGGCTCAGAGGCGGCAGGTCGGCCACGTAGCCCTCGGCCTCGGCGGCGGCGACGCGCCGGAAGGCATAGCCCGGAAACAGGAAGGCCATGAGATAGCCAATCCCCCAGAGAACACCGAGCGCCAGAATGGCCTGCCGGGGCAGGTGGTGTGCAATCCAGGACTCGGGCGCGAGGACGAGGACAAACCAATAGGTTGTAAGCCAGGCGCCAAGGCCGAAGAGGAAGACGTCAAGCAGGAGCCGCGCGCGCCCGGTGCTCCAGCGGGCGAGGCTCCGGTCGAAGACGCCTGGCACCAGGAACCAGAGCCCGGCAAGGGTGAGGAAGACCCATCGCCAGGTGACGATCATGGTGCCGGGCGTGACGGTTCCGGTGACGTAATAGGACCACACCGCATCCATGTGAAGGACGCTGGCGGACAGGAGCAGAAGCCCCGTTACGAGCTTCATGGTACTGGTAAGCATCGGTTCGCAACCCGTGATCTGGCGCGCGGGGGCGCCGCGCTATCGTTCAGGTTGAAGACTAGACCCCGATCTTGACGAGATTGGGGCGATGCCGGGCCGTTCAGCCCCCCCGTTTCATCCCCATCACCCGGGCCCGCGCGCGGGGATCGCTGTCGAAGAGGCTCGCGAGCTGCTCGGTCATCGCGCCCGCCAATTGCTCCACATCGGTGATCGTCACGGCGCGTTCGTAATAGCGGGTCACGTCATGGCCGATACCAATGGCGATCAGTTCGACGGCCTTGCGCCGCTCCACCATCGCGATCACGTCGCGGAGGTGCTTTTCCAGGTAATTCGCAGGGTTGACGGACAGAGTTGAGTCGTCCACCGGCGCCCCGTCGGAGATCACCATGAGGATCTTGCGCTGCTCGGGCCGGCCGATCATCCGCCGGTGCGCCCATTCCAGCGCCTCTCCGTCGATGTTCTCCTTCAGAAGCCCCTCCTTCATCATCAGGCCAAGGTTGGAGCGTACCCGCCGCCATGGCGCGTCGGCCCCCTTGTAGATGATGTGACGCAGGTCGTTCAGGCGGCCCGGCTGCTGCGGCCGCCCCTCGCCCAGCCAGCGTTCGCGGCTCTGGCCGCCCTTCCAGGCGCGGGTGGTGAAGCCGAGGATCTCGACCTTGACCTGGCAACGTTCCAGCGTGCGCGCCAGCACGTCGGCGCAGATCGCCGCGATGGAGATCGGCCGGCCGCGCATCGACCCGGAATTGTCGAGCAGGAGGGTCACGCAGGTATCGCGGAACTCGGTATCCTTCTCGACCTTGAAGCTGAGGGGCGTCGTCGGGTTGGCGACCACCCGCGCCAGCCGGCCGGCGTCGAGGATACCTTCCTCGCGGTCGAATTCCCACGACCGGTTCTGCTGCGCCTGCAAGCGGCGCTGAAGCTTGTTGGCGAGCCGCGACACCGCGCCCTTCAGCGGGTCGAGCTGCTGGTCGAGATAGGCGCGAAGCCGCTCCAGCTCGGCCGGTTCCGCCAGATCCTCGGCCTTGATTTCCTCATCGAAATCCGTGGAGTAGACGGCGTAGTTCGGGTCGGCATCGGAATGCGGGGCGGGCGGCGGCGGTTCCAGCGGCGCTTCGCCTTCCGGCAGTTCCGCTTCCTCGCCTTCCTCCATGTCGGCCATCTCGTCCATCGAGATCTGGGCCTGCGAGGCGTCGTCCTGTTCGTCCTGCGAGCGTTCAGGCGAGGTGTCATCCTCCTCGGACTGCTCCTCGCCGTTCTCGCTGTCGGGGCTCTCCTGATCGTCCTCGCTCGTCGCGTCGTCGCCTTCCGACTCGTCCTCGAGGTCCGGGTCGTCGCCCAGCTGGTCGCCGTAGCCGAGATCCTTGATCACCTGCCGGGCGAGGCGGGCGAAGGCGGCCTGATCTGCCAGCACCTCGGACACATGGTCGAGCGTGCCGCCGGCCTGATCCTCGATGAAGGGGCGCCAGAGCTCCATGACATTGGCCGCCGCGCCGGGCATTGGACGGCCTGTCGCGAGATGACGGACGAGATAGCCCGCCGCCTGCGCGAGCGGTGCGTCTTGCGCCTGCCGGATCTGGCCGTAGCCGCGCTTTTCCGCCTCCGCCCCGATCTTGGCGTCGATATTGCCGAGCGTTCCGGGCATATCGCGGGCGCCGACCGCCTCGCAGCGGGCCGATTCCATCGCCTCGTAAAGGTCACGCGCCATCTGGCCGGTCGGCGCGTATTTCTGCGCGACCTTGAGGTCGTGGTGGCGGTGGCGGAGCGCGAAGGCATCCGCCGTACCGCGCGCGATCAAGACCTCGTCCCGCGTCATCCGGCGCGAGACCTGCGGCAGCCGCATCGTGTCGCCCGCCATGCCCGGCGGATCGACGGAATAGGAGACCGTCAGTTCGGGATCGTCGGCCATCGTCTTGGTGGCCTCGGCGAGCGCCTTCTTGAACGGATCGGCGGGGTTGTCGGAGGGTTTCATGATGACTCAGCCTACCGCAGAAAGATCGGCGCGTCCCGAGGCCAGATCGGCCAGCGTCGCTACGTGAACGTCGAGGGCGTCGATGACGGGGAACCCCGGATCGCGGCCGTCGAACGCAAGGTTGAGGTCGGTCCCGGCCAGGACGACTGCCTTTGCGCCGCGCTCCATCATCCGGGCGCCCGCGCCGAACAGGACCTCGCGGGTGCTGGCCGGGCAGGTGCCCGTGACTGCCATGTCCTGGTAAAGCTGGCCAACCTCCTGGAAGTCCTCGTCGGGCGAGAGCGCGACGGTGCGCGTCATTAATCCGAAAAGCCTCGTCCGCATCGCCACCCATGTCCCGAGAAGGCCGACCGCCTCGATGCCCTGCGCCGCGAAATGCGCGTCAAGCGGCGCGACGGCGCTGACCAGCGGAAGGCTGGACAGCGCGCGCGTTTCCTCGAAGCAGAAATGCCCCCCGATCGAGGTAAGCGCCGCACAGTCCGCCCCGGCCGCCTTCAGCCTGTCGATCAGCGGGGCGAAGAGACGCGCCTGCGCCTCGCGGCCGTCGGAATTGGCATTGGCGATGAGAGGATGGATATCGGCCTGCACCACGGTCAGTTCGAGCGGCACACCGCGTGAGGCCATCGCCTGACACAGCCGCTGGTAGTAGACCACAGTCGCGGCCGGCCCGATGCCGCCGATGAGGCCGATGTGAAGCCCCCGGCCCGCCATCACCTGATGCTCTGGCTCGCCGCACTCTCCGGCAGTTCCTCGTCAAAACAGCGCTGGTAGAACTCGGCCACGGTCTGCCGCTCCAGCTCGTCGCATTTGTTGAGGAAGGTCAGCCGGAAGGCATAGCCGAGGTTGCGGAAGATCTCGGCGTTCTGGGCCCAGTTGATCACCGTCCGGGGGCTCATAACCGTCGAGAGGTCGCCGTTCATGAAGGCGGTGCGCGTCAGGTCGGCGACCGTCACCATCTGGCCGATCTGCTTGCGGCCCTTCTCGGTGTTGTAATGCGGGTTCTTGGCCAGAACGATGGCGCTTTCGGCGTCGTGGGAAAGGTAGTTCAGCGTCGCCACAAGGCTCCAGCGGTCCATCTGCGCCTGGTTGATCTGCTGAACGCCGTGGTAAAGCCCGGTCGTGTCGCCAAGGCCCACGGTGTTCGAGGTCGCAAAAAGCCGGAACGAGGGGTTCGGCGTGATGATCTCGTTCTGGTCGAGAAGCGTCAGCTTGCCGTCGTGCTCGAGGATCCGCTGGATCACGAACATCACGTCGGCGCGCCCCGCATCGTATTCGTCGAAGACGATGGCGACGGGATTGCGGAGCGCCCAGGGCAGGATGCCCTCGTGGAACTCGGTCACCTGCTTGCCGTCCCTGAGCTTGATCGCGTCCTTGCCGATCAGGTCGATCCGGCTGATGTGGCTGTCGAGGTTCACCCGCACGCAGGGCCAGTTGAGATGCGCCGCGACCTGTTCGATATGGGTCGACTTGCCCGTCCCGTGATAGCCCTGGATCATGACGCGGCGGTTGTAGGCGAACCCCGCGAGAATCGCGAGCGTGGTGTCGGGATCGAACTTGTAGGTCGGGTCGACGTCGGGCACGCGGTCGGTGCGGTCGGCAAAGCCCTTGACCTTCATCTCGGTGTCGATGCCGAAGACGTCCCGGACAGAGATTTCCTCGGTGGGCTTTGCGTGAGAGTCGAGCATTGGGTCCGCCATATCCTGATTGCGTGAGGACCGCCCCACGCGCCACGAAGGCTTTGATGGAACATATCGCGCAGGGGTGCAAGGGGCGGGGGCAATGCGTCGCGGCCGGAAATTGGCCGGGCCGCCAATCACGCGGCCGTGTGCCGCCATCCCAATCGCGTGAGAGGCGCAACTTTGCCACGACCGCGCACGTCCTTTCCGGGTAGGGTCTTCGCAAGGCGGGATGCTCCCGCAGCGTCCCCCCGTTCGGAGGAAAAACAAATGAACCGCAGAACGATCCTTGGCGCAGGTGCCGCCGCGTTGTCCCTCATGGTTTTCGGCCGTGGCGGGATGGCCGCCGAACGATTCGAGATCGTGAAGACCGAGGAGGAGTGGCGGGCGATCCTCAGCCCGGAGCAATTCCGGGTGCTGCGAGAGGAGGATACCGAGCGCGCGTTCTCGAGCCCGCTCAACGACGAAAAACGCGCCGGCACCTTCCACTGCGCGGGATGCGACCTGCCGCTCTATGCGTCCGAGGCCAAATACGACAGCGGCACCGGCTGGCCGAGCTTCTGGGAGCCCTTGCCGAACGCCGTCGCGACCAAAGCCGACTGGGGCATATTCGGGCGCCGGACCGAGGTCCATTGCCGCCGCTGCGGTGGCCACCTCGGCCATGTCTTCGACGACGGGCCGAAGCCCACCGGCAAGCGCTACTGCATGAACGGGCTGGCGCTGAGCTTCCGCCCGGCCTGACCCGGCCCGGGTTCCCCGAACCTCGGCGTTCCGGGGGCGTTCCGCGCAACCGGGATACCGCGTCTCCCGGCCGGACAAGTCGGCGCGCCGGGCGGTCTCCCGAAGGCCCCCGCGCTCTCCGCATCTTCATCTTGCCGGAAATATCCCGGGGGCGACGGCCGGTTCGCCACTGGTTCAAGAACCAGCCGGCGCCGGGCAGCGCCCCCGGCCTCCGCCCCGGCTCAGTCGCGGAAGTTGCGGCTGTCCTTGATCTGGTCCCAGGCCCAGACCACCTCCTGCAACCGCTCCTCGTCCGACCGGTCGCCGCCGTTCATGTCGGGATGCAGGTCCTTCACCAGGCTCTTGTACTGCTTGCGGATCTCGATCTTGGTCCAGCTGTCGCGCGCCTCGAGGATGTCGAGTGCCTTGCGTTCGGTCGGCGGCAGCTTGCGGCCGGCCGAACGGCCGGGGTTCTGCGTCGCGTTGGCGCCGAGAATCTCCATCGGATCCTCGATGCCAAGACGTGCCCAGGCGCGGTCCTCCTGCGCGTTCTTACCGAAGGGCTTGGTCTGCCGGCCCCAGACCCGGTCCTTGTCGAGGAACTTCTGGAACTCCTCGTCGGTCTGGCCCTGGAAAAAGTTCCACTTCAGATTGTACTCGCGGATATGGTCGCGGCAGAACCAGAAATACTCCTCGAGCTGGTCCGGCGATTTCGGCGCGCGGTACTGGCCCGCCTCGTCGCAGCCGGCGTGATCGCAGGGCCGCGTGGAGGTCTCGAAGGCGCCGGACATGCCGCGCCGGCCTTTCGTGCGCTTCTTCTTGTCGGACGCTGCGGAAATGTCGAAACCGAATGGATCGGATCTTGTCATGCTCTGGCCTCGGACTTTGCCGTTTTCGAGTCGGGGGCCAGAGTTTAGGGTATTTTGAGGCGCTTTGAAGGGGCTCTGGTGAAAAAATGACGATAGCGGCGGAAATAGAGGCACGGCTGACGGCGGCATTCGCCCCGGTCCTGCTTAAGGTCATCGACGAAAGCGAGGCGCATCGTGGACATGCCGGCTACCGCGACGGCGGAGAGAGCCATTTCCGCGTCGTCCTGCGCGCTCCGTCCCTCGCCGGGATGGGACGGATCGCGCGGCACCGGGCGGTGCACGCGGCCATCGGCCCCGACCTTGTCGGGCGCATCCATGCGCTGGCGCTCGACCTCGACGGCTGAAGCGGTCCGGATCAGCTGTCCGAGGTTGCCGCCTCGGACGGCGCCCGGACCGGACCGGACGGCGTCTTGTCCGGCTCGGGCGCGCCGAGCTTCGGTGCCGCGTGCTCGCTCTCCAGACGGACCGGCGGGGCCTTGCCGGCCGGAGTCTCGGCCGTGAGAAGCTTGCGCGGCGCGTCGTCGCCGGCCGTCTCGGTCAGCGCCCGGCGGAAGACGAGGACGGCGTGGTAGACGGTCGTCCGCTTGGTGAATCCGGTGCGTTCCTCGGACGGCAGGGTGTCGGCGCGCAGATACTCCCAGCCTTCGCGCGCCAGCTCGTTCATCAGCGAGGCGAGCGCATTGGCGAAGCGGTCGGCGGGCGTTTTCAGCCCGCGGGCCTTTTCGCCGCGATTGGGCGCGGGGACGACCTTGTACTCGTAAAGTTGCATGATCGCCTTCTTTGCCGGGATTGGGGACCCGCGCCCCATAGCCGATGAGGGACGATTGGGCAAGCCGGGCGAAAATCCGGCCGCCCTGTGCAGCCGGTGTTCGCCGGGAATGACCCGGCACGACGCGGAAGCCCCCGGGCGCCGGTCTGCCCCTCAGAGTCCGGGTTCAGAGGCCGAGTTTCTGCGCGACAAGCTGGTTCACGGTGGCCGGGTTGGCCTTTCCGCCCGTGGCCTTCAGCACCTGGCCGACGAACCAGCCGGCGAGCTTCGGGTTGGCCCGCGCCTTTTCGACCTGATCGGGATTGGCGGCGATGACCGCGTCGACGGCGGCCTCGATCGCGCCGGTATCGGTGACCTGCTTCATCCCGTGCTTCGCCGCGACCTCGGCCGGGTCGCCGCCTTCGGTCCAGAGGATCTCGAAGAGGTCCTTGGCCATTTTGCCGGAAATCTCGCCCTTGGAGATGAGGTCGAGGACGCCGCCGAGCTGGCCGGCCGAGACCGGGCTGTCGGCGATGGCATGGCCTTCTTTATTGAGCCGACCAAAGAGTTCGTTGATCACCCAGTTCGCCGCCTGCTTGCCGTCGCGGCCCTTGGCCACCGCTTCGAAGAAGGCGGCGTTCTCGACCTCGGCGGTCAGGACGTTGGCGTCGTAGTCGGTCATGCCGTAATCGGTCACGAACCGCGCCTTCTTGGCGTCGGGAAGTTCCGGCATCGAGGCGGCGATGTCATCCACCCATGTCTGTTCGATCTCCAGCGGCAGCAGGTCGGGGCAGGGGAAATAGCGGTAGTCATGCGCCTCTTCCTTCGAGCGCATGGAGCGCGTCTCGCCCTTGTCGGGATCGTAGAGCCGGGTTTCCTGCACCACCTTGCCGCCATCCTCGACGATGGCGATCTGGCGGCGGGCCTCATATTCGATGGCTTGCTGGATGAAGCGCATGGAATTCATGTTCTTGATCTCGCAGCGCGTGCCGAGATGCGAGAAATCCTGCGTTTCCTGATACTTCTCGTAATCCCCAGGCCGGCAGACCGAGACGTTGACGTCGGCCCGAAGGTTGCCGTTCTGCATGTTGCCGTCGCAGGTGCCGAGGTAGCGCAGGATCTGGCGCAGCTTGCCGACATAGGCCGCTGCCTCCTCCGGCCCGCGAATGTCAGGGCGCGAGACGATTTCCATCAGCGCCACGCCGGTGCGGTTGAGATCGACGAAGGACATCGTCGGGTCAAGGTCATGGATCGACTTGCCCGCGTCCTGCTCAAGATGGATGCGCTCGATCCGGACCCGGCGGGCGATGCCGGGCCCCATCTCGACCAGCACCTCGCCCTCGCCGACGATCGGGTGGTAGAGCTGAGAGATCTGGTAGCCCTGCGGCAGGTCCGGATAGAAGTAGTTCTTGCGGTCGAAGGCGGACCGCAGGTTGATCGCGGCCTTGAGGCCGAGGCCGGTGCGCACCGCCTGCGCCACGCAGAATTCGTTGATCACCGGCAGCATCCCCGGCATCGCGGCATCGACGAAGGCGACGTTGGAGTTCGGCTCCATCCCGAATTCGGTCGAGGCGCCGGAGAAAAGCTTGGCCTTCGAGGCGACCTGGGCATGGACCTCAAGCCCGATGACGAGTTCCCAGTCGGCCTTGGCGCCGGAAATCACCTTGGGTTTCGGGGTCTCATAGGTCAGGTCGAGCATGGGGAGCGTCCTTCCGGCTGTCCGGCCCGCTTTCTAAGCGAGCCGGCCGGGACCGGCAAGTGTCCGCGTCGCCGGCCGGGACGGGATGCCGGGTTCGGACCAGCCCGGCGCAGGGCGCGGTCACGATGCGGCGAGCCGCACCGGCGAGCTTCCGCCGACAGGTGAGTGCCAAGGTTGCGGCGCGCAAGGAATTCGCCGAATTTGCCTGCGGCCGGCACACAAGCCCGGCGTTGCCCGGCAGCCGGTTCCGATGCTTCTCCGCCTCTCCCGTCCCGTCGCCCTGATCGTGATGCTCCTGCCGGCCGCCTGCGTGAAGACGGCCGAACCCGAAATGGGGCGCGCGGATTTCCTTCCGGCGATGCGGTGGGACAGCCGGCCCGAAGCCGATGCATGGACCGCCGCGACGCTCGCCGCGCTGCGCGGCGAAGGCGCGGTGCTCGCCTCCACGGTGCCGGCCGATGTAGAGGGGTTCTGCCCGAACTACGCCGCGGCCTCCGCGCCGGACCGGCGGGCGTTCTGGGCCGGGCTTTTCTCGGCACTGGCCAAGCATGAAAGCACCTGGAACCCCGAGGCGAAGGGCGGCGGCGGGCGCTGGATCGGGCTGATGCAGATCGCGCCGAAGACCGCGAAGGCCTATGGCTGCGACCTGCCCGAGGGCGCCGGGCTGACCGACGGCGAGGCGAACCTCGCCTGCGCGGTCAAGATCGCGGCGGCGCAGGTCGGGCGCGACGGGGCGATCGTGTCGGACGGAACCGGCGGCTGGCGTGGCATCGCCCGCGACTGGGCGCCGATGCGGGTCGAGGCCAAGCGCCAGGACATGGCGGAATGGACCCGCGCGCAGGACTATTGCCAGGGCTGATACCCGATCCTCTGCATTTTTCCGGTGTCCGCCAGGCGGGTTTCACCCCGCCTTACGCCATGATCCGGATGCCGCGCCTGCCGAATTCGCGCATCAGCGCGCCCTGGTCGAGGTTCTCCACCCCGGAGAGCGGCACCGCGCGGCCGTCGGCGAGCCGCAGCACGCAGACCGTCTCGCCGGTGGCGCCGCGGCCGATGGCGACGCTCAGCAACTCGTCGAGCGCGGCGCTCCGCCGGCCCTTGCGGGTGTACCAGTCGATGCGGTTTGGACCGAGCCGGAAGCCCTTGCCGGGATTGCGGATCAGCCGCGCGAGCACCAGCGTGAGATAGAGAACCGCAAGCACCGGAACCAGCACGTTGAGCTTGAGCGTGACACTCAGATAGACCGCGACCATCGCAATGCCCAACGCAAGATACATGCCAGGCCGACGCGCCTGACGCAGATAGCCGAACGTCTCCATTTGCATGGTTCAACGCCCCCCCCCAGATTTACCCAAGTTCAGAATAGACCGGCCAAAGCGCAAGCGGAAGCGCGGAAGGCAATGGGGCGGGGACTTTGGGGGTGGGCCGAAACGATACCGCCGCACTGGCGCGATTGGTCCACCCTTCGGTCGCGACGGGCGGATTTTCCGCCGTGTGCGGCCCAGCCGCCCGGCAGAGGGTGCGATTCGGTTCGGCCGGGTCCGGCCTACCGCCCGCCCGATACGTCGAGGACCGTGCCGGTCACGTAGGACGCATCTTCGGAGGCAAGCCAGAGAATCGCCTTCGCCACCTCGTGCGCGGTGCCGGGCCGGCCCATCGGGATACGGTCGGCAAGCCGGTTGGCGCGGTCGGGTTGGCCGCCCTTGCCGTGAATGCCGGTCTCTATGACGCCCGGACGGATCGAGACGACGCGAATGCCGTCGCCCGCGACCTCGTCCGCGAGTCCCTTGGTCAGCGCATCCAGTCCTGCCTTGGACGAGGCGTAGTCGACATACTGCCCGGCGGCGCCGAGCCGGGCGGCGACCGAGGAGACGTTGACGATCACCCCGCCGTCGCCGCCATGCCGGGTCGACATCCGCCGCGCGGCATGACCCGCGAGCAGGAAGGGCGCGGTGAGGTTGACCGCGAACATCCGGGTCAGACGCTCGGGCGTCATCTCCTCCACCCGTTGCGCGGTATCGACGATGCCAGCGTTGTTGATCAGCGCGTCGAGCCTGGGGAAAGCCGCGTCGAAACCCTCCATCAGCCGGCCGGCATTCGCCGGATCGGAGAGGTCGGCCTGCAGGATCGCGGCGCGTCCCCCGGCCTCCGCCACCGCCTGCGCGGTCAGCTCGGCACCTGCGCGGTTGCTGTTGTAGTGGACCGCGATGTCCCACCCGGCCCGCGCCATCTGCCGCGCGGTCTCCTGGCCGATCCCGTCCGAGGCCCCGGTGATGAGCGCGGTCTTACGCATCGGCGGCCCCGCGGATGCGGCCCACCATCTCGGTCACGTCGCGGCTGAGACCGGGGGCGGCGAGGATACGGTCAAGCTCGGCCCCGATCAGCGCCTTGCGGTCGGCATCGTAGCGCGCCCAGGTCTCGAACGCGGTCGACATGCGGGCGGTGGTCTGCGGGTTGACCGGGTCGAGCTTCAAGAGCCAGTCGGCGTAGAAGCGGTAGGCGGCACCGGAGACGTGGTGGAAACCCGCATGGTTGGCCGCGAGTGCGCCCAGAAGCGCGCGGAAGCGGTTAGGGTTCTGCCAGTCGAAATCGGGATGCTGCGACAGACGTTCCGCAGTCGCGGCGGCCTCGTCCGGCAAGGCGAAGGCGACCTGTACCATGAACCACTTGTCGATTACCAGCCGGTTCCCTTTCCAGCGTTCGTAGAAGGCGCCGATCTCGCGGGTGCCGCGACCGCCCTCGATCAGGCAGGAGAGCGCGCCGTGGCTTTCGGTCATGTTGGAAGCGGCGGCGAAGAGCGAGGCGGCGCGGGTGCCGTTGTCGATCTGGTTGAGAAGCCCGAGACAGCCGAGCCGCAAGGCCCGCTTGCCGGCCGAGGTGGCGTCGGGGGAGAATTCGCCCTCCGTCGCCATCGCGTCACAGGTCGCGGTCAGCTGCTTTTGCAGGTGCCGGGCGATGGCGAGGCCGAGCGCCTTGCGCCCGGCATGGATCGCCGCCGGATCGGGAACCCGGCCGGCATCGTGGAGCGTCTGGGCCATGTCGTCCTCGGACGGCAGGCGCAGGCATAGCGCCCGGAAGGCGGGATCGAGGCTCTCGTCGGAAAGGACCGCGCCGAGCGCCTCGATGAAGCTTTGCGACGGCGCGCGATCCTCGGCAATCATGCCGGTCAGGACGTCCTTGGCGAGCGCACGGCCGGCTTCCCACTTGTTGAAGGGGTCGGTGTCGTGCGCGAGGAGGAAGGCGCGTTCCTTCGCATCGACCTTGCGATCAAGCACCACCGGCGCCGAAAAACCACGCAGGATCGACGCGACGGGACGCGAGGCGAGGTTTTCGAAGCGGAAGCTCTGCGTCGCCTCGGTCATCTCCAGCACCGTCGTCGGCACAACCTCGTCCCCGTTCGGGTTGAGCAGTCCGACCGCGATCGGAATGACGCGCGGCGGCTTTTTGTCCTGCCCCGGGGTGGCTGCGGTCTTCTGGATGAAGGTGAGGGTGTAGGTGCCATCCGACCATGCCTCCGACACCGTGAGGCGCGGCGTGCCGGCATCGGTGTACCAGCGTTTGAACTGCTTGAGATCGCGGCCCGCCGCATCCTCGAAGACCTTGAGCCAGTCCTCGATCGTCGCCGCCTCGCCGTCGTGGCGGTCGAAATAGAGGTCGAGCGCCGCCTTGTAGCCGTCGTCTCCGACCAGCCGCTTCAGCATGCCGATCACCTCGGCGCCCTTTTCGTAGACGGTCGCGGTGTAGAAGTTGTTGATCTCGACATAGCGGTCGGGCCGCACCGGGTGCGCCAATGGCCCCATATCCTCGCGGAACTGCCGGGCGCGCAGCGTCAGCACGTCGTCGATGCGCTTCACCGGGGCAGAGCGCATGTCGGAGGTGAACTGCTGGTCGCGGAAGACCGTCAGCCCTTCCTTCAGGCAAAGCTGGAACCAGTCTCGGCAGGTAATGCGGTTGCCGGTCCAGTTGTGGAAATATTCATGCGCGATGACGCCTTCGATCCGCTCGAAATCGAGGTCGGTCGCGGTCTCGGGCGAGGCGAGGACGAGCTTGGAGTTGAAGATGTTCAGCCCCTTGTTCTCCATCGCGCCCATGTTGAAATCATCGACCGCGACGATGTTGAAGACGTCGAGGTCGTATTCGCGGCCGTAAACCTCCTCGTCCCACCTCATCGAGCGGATCAGGCTGCCCATCGCGTAAGCGCAGCGGTCCTGATCGCCGTCGCGGACCCAGATGCCGAGGTCGACCCTGCGGCCCGACATCGTGGTAAAGCTGTCCGTGACCGGCTTCAGGTCGCCCGCGACGAGGGCGAAGAGATAGGCGGGCTTCGGCCAGGGGTCGGTCCATTCGGCCCAGCCCTTGCCGGCGCCGGTCGGGTTGCCGTTCGACAGCATGACCGGCATGTCGGATTCGATCCGCACCCGGAAGCGGGCCATCACGTCGGGCCGGTCGGGGTAATAGGTGATCTTGCGAAAGCCCTCGGCCTCGCACTGGGTGCAGTAGATGCCGCCCGACATGTAAAGCCCTTCGAGCGCGGTATTGCCCTCGGGGTCGATTTCCACCTCGGCCTCCCACAGGAAGGCGCGGTCGGGGATCTGATCGGACGACAGGGTCAGGCCGGCGTCGTCCACGACCGGGCGGACCGGCTTGCCGTCGACCCTGGCCGAGACGAGCTTCAGCTTTTCCCCGTCGAGGCGGAGGTCGTGGCGGCCGGGGCGGGCCGGATTGGGCGCGAAGGCGATCCGGGCGGCGACGCGCGTCGCCTTCGGCGCGAGGCGGAAGGTGAGGTCGACGCCTTCGATGACGAAGGGGTAGGGGACATAGTCGGCGAGCAGCGTCGGCTGCGGGGCGGCGTCCTTCATCGGGCACTCCGGATTGTTGCGGCGCGGACGTTAGGCCCTCCGCCCCCGCGCCGCAACCGGTCGGATGTCAGGCCGCGCCGATATGGGCCGCAAGCTTGCCGAGCGTCTGGAGCCCCAGCTCGACCGCGCCGAAGCCCTTCGCCGTCTCGCATTCCTCTGCCGTCACGAAGGTCATGCTTAGCGTGACCTTGGTGCGCCCGCCGAGATCCTCGAACCGGGCGGAGGCATCGGCGTGTTTCGGCCCGTTCTCGCCCCAGAGCAGCGTGTAGTCGATGCCGGTCATGGGCATGTGGCGGATGCCGTGGTGATGGTTGGGATAGACCGTGCCGTCCGGCCCGATCATGTCGAACACCCATTCACCGCCGTCGCGAAGGTCGATCCGGCTGGTGCGGCAGGAAAAGCCGTCCGGCCCCCACCATTGTGGCAGCGCCTTCGGATCGGTCCACGCGGCCCAGACGGCGGCGAGGGGGGCGGCGATGACCCGCTCGATCACCATCGTGCGGTTGTCGGTCGTGACGGTGTCGGTGCCGCTCATGTCATCAACCCCCGTGCATATTCCTCCAACTGGCCCGCGACCGTGCCCCAGCCGTCGTAAAAGCCCATCGCCTTGTGCGCCTCGGCCGTGTCGGTGGAGCGGTGGCGGGCGATGGCTGTGTATTTGGTCCGGCCCTCGCCGGCATCCTCGAAAAGCACGATGGCGGTCATGAAAGGGTCGGGCGCGGGCTTCCAGCCTTCGGTGTATCCATCTGTGAAGACGAGCTTTTCGTTCTCGATCACCTCCAGATAGACGCCGTTGTTCTGCATCTCGGTTCCATCGACCTCGAAGGTGGTCTCGCAGGCGCCGCCGACGCGGACGTCGAGCCGGCAGCGGACGACGCGATGCGGCCGGGGCACGAAGAAATGCGGCAGGTGCCTTTCCTCGGTCCAGCATTGGTAGAGCAACTCCTTCGGCGCGTTCAGGGTGCGTTCAAGGACGAGGTCGAGGGCGGGATCAAGGTTCATCGCGTTTGTCCTCCATGAGGGTTTGAACATAGGCGTCGAGGCGGTCGAGCCGCCCTTCCCAAAGTGCGCGCTGCTCGTCGAGCCAGGAGCGCACTGGCGTGAAGGCGCCGGGGACGAGGGTCACGGTGCGAACGCGGCCGTCCTTTGATGTGCCGACAAGGCCGGAGGCTTCGAGCTTGCGGACATGGGCAAGGAAGGACGGCAGCGCCATGGGGAAGGGGGCCGCAAGTTCGGTCACAGTGGCCGGCCCGCGCGCCAGCCGTTCGAGGATCGCGCGGCGGGTCGGATCGCCGAGGGCCTGGAACAGCGTGTCGAGTTGACCGGGGGAGAGGTTCATGGCGGCTTCAATAGTTATGCTTTTTCCTAACTATCGCGGTTGGGCGAGTCGCGCAAGGAAAAGTTAGGGAGTTAGCTTACTGAATTTCCGGAAAGGTGATTTCGGACTTTCCATATAAACCGCGGGCCGCGGAGATTGCCGCGCCGGCCGCCTTCGGGTAGGCCTTTCCTGGCGGCATACACTGGTATGCGGACACGGAGGCCAATGATGCGGGTGGAACGGAACGGGCTGTCGGTGGCGGCGGAACTGGCGGCCTTTGTGGAAGAGGCGGCGCTGCCGGGGACGGGGATCGCGCCCGGCGATTTCTGGGCGGGCTTCTCCGCCATCGTCGCGGACCTCACGCCGAAGAACCGGGCCCTGCTCGAAAAACGCGACGCGCTCCAGCAGAAGATCGACGCCTGGCACATCGCGCACCGGGACCGGCCGCATGATCACGAGGCCTACAAGGCGTATCTCGCCGAAATTGGCTATCTCCTGCCCGAGGGGCCGGAGTTCCGCATCGACACTGCCCATGTCGACCCCGAGATCGCGCGCGTGCCCGGCCCGCAGCTTGTCGTGCCGATCACCAATGCGCGCTACGCGCTCAACGCCGCCAATGCCCGCTGGGGCAGCCTTTACGATTGCCTTTACGGCACTGACGCAATGGGCTCCGCCCCGCCGAAGGGCGGCTACGAGCGTGGGCGCGGCGCGCGGGTGGTGGCGCGGGCCCGGGTCTTCCTGGATGAGGCCTTCCCGATCGACGGCGCGAGCCATGCCGATGTGCGGCGCTACCACGTGAAGGACGGGGTCCTCATTATCGACGACCTGCCGCTGGTGCAGCCGGAGAAGTTCGCGGGCTATCGCGGCAACCCGCGCGCCCCCGACGCGGTTCTCCTGCGCAATCACGGCCTGCATGTCGAACTGGTCTTCGACCGGGCCCATTTCATCGGGGCACGCGATCAGGCCTGCCTTGCCGACGTGCAGATGGAAAGTGCCGTCTCGGCGATCATGGATTGCGAGGATTCGGTCGCCTGCGTCGATGCCGAGGACAAGGTCGGGGCCTATGCCAACTGGCTCGGCCTGATGAAGGGCGACCTGAGCGACCGGTTCGAGAAGGGCGGTCGGATGATGGAGCGCCGGCTGAACCCGGACCGCGTCTATACCGCGCCC
This sequence comes from Rhodobacterales bacterium 32-67-9, assembly GCA_002280515.1. Classification (GTDB taxonomy): domain Bacteria; phylum Pseudomonadota; class Alphaproteobacteria; order Rhodobacterales; family Rhodobacteraceae; genus Albidovulum. Next base: position 26,911 of record NCEA01000019.1, on the reverse strand, counting down.
GACGGGTCGGAGCTGACGGTGAAGGGCCGGGCGCTGATGCTGGTCAGGAATGTCGGCCACCTGATGACCAGCCCGGCCATCCTCGACGGCAACGGCGACCCGGTCTTCGAAGGTCTGATGGACGCGATGGTGACGACGCTGATCGCGATGCACGACCTGAAGAAGACCGGCGGCGCGCGGAACTCCGTCGAAGGCTCGGTCTACGTGGTCAAGCCGAAGATGCACGGGCCCGAGGAGGTCGCCTTCGCTGACGAGATCTTCACCCGGGTCGAGGCGGCGCTGGGCCTCGCGCGCCATACCGTGAAGCTCGGCATCATGGACGAGGAGCGGCGCACCTCGGTCAACCTCAAGGAATGCATCCGCGCCGCGAAACACCGGGTCGCTTTCATCAATACCGGCTTTCTCGACCGCACCGGCGACGAGATCCACACCTCGATGGAGGCGGGGCCGTTCAGCCGCAAGGACTTCATCAAGCGCAAGGCCTGGATCGGCGCCTACGAGAACCAGAATGTCGATATCGGGCTTGAATGCGGACTCTCGGGCCGGGCGCAGATCGGCAAGGGCATGTGGGCGATGCCCGACCTGATGGCGGCGATGCTGGAACAGAAGATCGAGCATCCGAAGGCGGGCGCGAACACCGCCTGGGTGCCCTCGCCGACGGCGGCGACTCTGCATGCGCTCCACTATCACAAGGTCGACGTCTTCGCGGTGCAGAAGCGGCTCGCCGCCGGCGGACGCCGCGCCTATGTCGATACCGTCCTCGACATCCCGCTGGCAACCTATCGCAAGTGGACCGGCCCCCAGGTGATGCGCGAGGTCGAGAACAACTGCCAGGGTATCCTCGGTTATGTCGTGCGCTGGGTCGATCAGGGGGTCGGCTGCTCCAAGGTGCCGGATGTCAACGACGTCGGGCTGATGGAGGACCGCGCGACCTGCCGGATCAGCGCCCAGCACGTGGCGAACTGGCTCCACCACGGCGTCGTCAGCCGCGACGAGGTGATGGAGGCGCTGCGGAAGATGGCGGCGGTGGTCGACCGCCAGAATGCCGGCGATCCGACCTACCGGCCGATGGCACCCGACTTCCAGGGCATCGCCTTCCAGGCGGCCTGCGACCTCGTGTTCCTCGGCCGCGAACAGCCCTCGGGCTACACCGAGCCGATCCTGCACAAGCGCCGGGCCGAGGTGAAGGCGGCGGGCTGATCCCAGCGGTCCGCGCCCGCCGGACACGATCCGCTGAAAATCCGGGCATCGTCGCCCGGTGCCGCATCATGCACCGGTGCAGAGGGGGCTGTGCGCGGGCTGGGGCTTTCCCTTGCCGAGGCGTCGTCCTATTCTCGGGGGCAGGGGACGGAAGGACGGAACGCGCATGGCTCGGCCCATTGTCGGCATCATCGGCAATATGAACCTGCTCAACAACGAATACCCCGTCCATGCCGGCGGCACGATGAACTCGGCCGCGGTGGCGCAGGTCGCGGGCTGCATGCCGCTCCTGATCCCGAGCGATCCGCGACTTGTCAGCGTTCCTGAACTGCTCGAGGCCTGCGACGGGTTCCTGCTGACCGGCGGCCGGCCCAACGTCCACCCCGAGGAATACGGCGAGGCCGCGACCGAGGCGCATGGCGCCTTCGACCGCTGTCGCGACGCGATCACGCTGCCGCTGGTGCGCGCCTGCGTCGAGCGCGGCCAGCCGTTCTTCGGCATCTGTCGCGGCTTTCAGGAGGTGAACGTGGCGCTTGGCGGCACGCTCTACCCGGAAATCCGCGATCTGCCGGGGCGGATGAACCACCGGATGCCGCCCGACGGCACGCTGGAAGAAAAGTTCGCCCTGCGCCACCCGGTCCGGTTCAGCGAGGGCGGCGTTTTCCACCGGCTCTTCGGCGCGACGGAGGTGATGACCAATACGCTTCACGGCCAGGGGATCAAGACCGCCGGAAAGCGTATCGTGATCGACGGCTGGGCGCCGGACGGCACGCCCGAGGCGCTTTTTGTCGATGGCGCGCCGGGTTTCACCCTCTCGGTGCAGTGGCATCCCGAATGGAATGCCTCCGGCGATCCGGTGTCGCGGCCGCTCTTCGAAGCGTTCGGCAGGGCGGTTCGCGCCTGGTCCGAATGCCCCGGACGCGAGGCGCATCTGAAATCGGCATGAGCCGCAGGGTGCCGCGAAGGGCCATACTCACCTGATCTGCTCAGTGCGTCAGGCGCGGAGTGCTGACCGCTGGTGCCGAGCCGCGACGGCGGGCCGCATGAGCGCCGCCTCATGCGCCCTGAGGCAGCGGCGGGCGGTCGGGCCGTAGCCGTCGGGCCTGGTCTGGTCGGGCCCGGTCCGGCCGAGGCGGGCAAGCCGTGACAGGACCTCCGCCCGCGCGACCGGGTCGAGCCGGGCAAGAGCTTCCGCGCCGGGATAGAAGCTTTCCGCCGCCGCGCCGTCGGCAAAGACGATCTCGTGCGCGTCGAAGAGCAGGTGGAAGTACTCGATCTCGCCACCCGGCCGGCTGCGCACCGTGACCCCGTTGACGAGGTGTTGCGCCGCGACGAGAACCTCGAGCTCGGCGAAATGCAGCTCCGCCATCCAGCCGGACACCAGCACGCGGTGCAGCGGAGAGACGACGAGGTCGCGCGTGTTGCCGAGGCAGCCGGCCTCGATCAGCACCGGGGCTGCATCGCCGACCGCCGCGACCCGGCGCGCGCCGATCCAGCGCAGGGTCTGGGCACCGTGGTCGAGCGTGATCACCCGGTCGCCTTCGCGCAACGCCTCGACCGGCACCTCGCCGCGCGTTGTGGCAATCCGGGTGCCGCTGGCAAAGCACGGAATGCCCATCGCCCGCAATTCCGGCCCGCTGTCGACCTCGGTGGGCGACACGCCGACGAGCGTCACGCTTTCGCCGCCCGGGAAGATGAGCACGGCGTCGCCGCTGCCGTCGCCGACGGTATCGGTCACGGTGACATCCCAGGCCCGGACCGGAGTGCCGGTCGCGTTGGTCAGGTCGCTGACGTCGAGTCGGTCGTGTCCGGTGTAGCTGCCGTCGGGGTTGAGGGTGGGGACTTCGAAATCGTGGATCCGGTCGCCGCCGTCGCCGGCATTGAGATCGACGACATCGGCAGTGCCGTCGCTGCTGCCAAGGCGGATCTCGTCGGCGCCCGCGCCGCCGGCCAGCGTGTCGGCGCCACTGCCGCCGGTGATCACGTCGTCTCCCGCGCCGCCGTCGACGTTGACGCCGCCGGTCGTGGCCGAGGCGTCGACGGTATCGCTGCCCGCGCCGAGCCTCAGCGCCTCGATCTGCGAGAAGCTGGCGGCGGAGGTCGCGTCGGCGATGCTGCCGGATTCGGTGCCGGTGAAGGTGACCGTGGTGTTGCCGGTCAACGCCGTCGCGTCGAGCGTGTCGCCCGTGGTCTCCGCCGCCTCGCCGCCGGTGATCGTGTCGGCGCCGAAGCCGCTCTGCAGCAGGAACCGGTCGTCGCCGTCGCCGCCCGAAAGGCTGTCAGCCCCGCCGCCGCCGGCGATGGTGTCATTGCCAGCCCCGCCGTCGATCGTGTCGGCAAGCCCGTCATCCTGACCGATCGTTGTCGACCCGGTGGCAAGCCCCGCCGCGTCATAGCCGACGAGCAGGTCGTTGCCGGCGCCGCCCGAGATGCTGTCGGCCCCGTCGCCACCCTCGATCCGGTCGTCGCCGTCGCCGCCGAGGAACGTGTCATTGCCGGTCCAGCCGCCGATCGTGTCGTTGCCCGCGCCGGCATCGACATAGTCGTTGCCGTCCCCGTCGCCGATCACGTCGTCGCCGGCCCCGGCCACGATCGTGTCGTTGTAGGCGCCGCCGGTGATCGTATCGGCGCCACCCCCGGCATCGACATTGATGCCGCCGGTCGCGGCCGATGCGTTGACGGAATCGTTGCCGGAGCCGATCCTGACCTTCTCGATCTGGGTAAATGTCGCGGTCGAGGTGCCGTCCGAGAGGGTGCCGCTCTCGGTCCCGGTATAGGTCAGCGTCGTGTTCTGCGTGAGACTGCTGGCGTCCAGCGTATCGCCACTCGCCGTCTCTCCGGTTTCGCCGCCACTGATCGTATCGTAGCCGTAGACCCCGGTCAGCATGATGGTGTCGTCGCCGGCGCCCGCGGTGACGGAATCGGCGCCGGTGCCGCCGTCGACGGTGTCGCCGCCGGCGCCCGCGTCGATCACGTCGTTGCCGGCCCCGCCCGAGAGACTGTCGGCCGAGGTGTCGTTCACCGCGACCTGCCAGTCGGCGTCGATCCGCTCTGCCGCGAGGTAGGTGTCGGTGATTTCGGTCGAATTCAACGTGACCGACTGGATCGGCTTGCTGGTCAGCAGGAGGTTGTCGGCATTGTTCGTCAGTTCCGGGGCGAGATAGACCTGCCCTGTCGTGGTCTGGAACACGACGGCGGTGAAACTCCCCGTCGTGCCGTCGGTGAAGGTGACGGTCGCGTTGAATGTCTGGTTGGAGTCGACGTAGTAGGTGGTGCCATTGATGACGATCGGCTCGGGCGTGGCACCAAAGTCGTTGTCGGAAATAACGCCGTCGGGGTTGGTGTCGAAAACCCGGACCGAGACGAAGCTGGTATAGAGCGGGGCGCCGGAGCTGCCATAGGTTCCGAGGAGGTTGGATGCGCCCTCGGAAATGCCGTTGCCTTCGGCGGAATCGACATCGGCGAAGGTGCCGAGGCTGATCGCGGTGAAGCTGGAGCCGATCGTGCCGGCGCCGCCGATCCCCTCCTGACCGCCGGCCGCGCCGCCAAGGATCGTGTCGTTGCCGTCGCCGCCGTCGATCGTGTCGGATCCGAGCCCGCCGGAGAGGGAATCGTTGCCAATGCCGCCAAGGAGGCTGTCGTTCCCGGCGCCGCCGCGCAGGAGGTCGTCGCCGCTGCCGCCGTCGAGCGTGTCGGCGCCCGCGCCGCCGACGAGGCTGTCCGCTCCGCCGCCGCCGGTGATGCTGTTGGCGCCGCCATCACCGACCAGATAGTCGTTGTAGCCCGAGCCGCTCAGGTTCTCGACCCCGGTCAGGCTGTCGCCCGCCGCATCGCCCAGCGAACCCGAGCCGTAGGCGAGGTTGACATTGACGCCCGACGCGGCGCCGGAATAGCTCGCCGTGTCGGTGCCGGCACCCCCGTCGATGGAATCCGTGCCGGAGCCGCCGGAGATGGAATCGTTGCCGTCGCCGGCATAGACCGTGTCGTTGCCGGCGCCGGCGCTGATCGTGTCGTTGCCGGTGCCGGTCGGGCTGGTGGTGGCGCCGCCGAAGATCACCTCCGATGCGCCGGATCCGCTGATCGTCTCGTTCGCCGAGGTGCCGTAGAGGCTGCCGCCATAGCTCGGCCCGGAGACGACGGAGGCCGAGGTCAGCGTCGTGACGGTGCCGGCGTCGGGAACGAAATAGACGCCGCCGTTGGTGGCAAGGTAATACTGGCCGGGCTGCGTGACGTTGGAATACTGTGTGCCGCCGGATGTCCCGCTCCAGACCCACTGGCCGCTGCCGAGGGCCGTCTGCGTCGTGAACGCGACGCCGCTGCCGCCGATGACATCGCCGGGATCGAGCGCGCCGTTCGCCCCGAGCGAAACAAGATATCCGGTAGGCATTTCGACACCCTCTCACACCGCGACCGCCGCCCGTGGCCGCGGGCCGCTCAAAACTGGCCGGCCCATCCTCCGCGCGTCGGGTTAACGGCGGATGAAGGCGAGGGGGCGCAGGTCAGCGAGTGGTGCGCAGGTGCAGGAGCCGGGTCCGGGCACTTTGGCCCGCATGCGGAGGCTCGGGCCGCGTCATTCGGGCGGCAGCGGATCGAGCTTCATCGCGACGTCGATCGGTTCGGCATCGTCTGTCGGGACGGGATGGCCCGCAAGCGGCGGCGGATCCGGGTCGAGGGTCCAGCCGTGGCGGGCGAGGAACGGCCGTGCGAGGCGGCTTGCCCAGACCGTGAGCCGGGGCATTCCTCGCGCCCGCGCCTCGGCGAGGATCGCGGTGAGGAGCCTGTCGGCAAGGCCGGTGCCCAGGCATTCGGGCCGCACGAAGGCCATGTTGAGATAGCCGCTCGCCTCGAGCATGAAGAACCCGGTGATGCGGCCGTCCTCTTCGGCAACGACGGTGAAATGACGGTCGAGCCAGGCGCCCCAGCCTTCCGGCATGGCGGGGTCGGCGACCCAGTCGGTCAGTTGCGCCCTGGTGTAATGGCCGGCCGCCCCGACATGCACCGCTTGCCAGAAGACGTCGCGGGTCGCGGCGGCATCGTCGGGCCGGAACCGGCGGAGGATCGCCGCGCCGCTCACGTCACCTTCGCGCGGGCCTTGAACTCGGCCCGGTCCCAGGCGTCGGTCCTCATAATCTCGGCAAGGATCGCCACCGCGCCGGCCACATCCTCCATCGAGGTGTAAAGCGGCGTGAAGCCGAAGCGCAGGATGTCCGGCGCGCGGAAATCGCCGATGACGCCCTTCGCGATCAGCGCCTGCATGATCGCGTAGCCCTGCGGATGGCGGAAGCTCACCTGGCTGCCGCGCTGGCCCGGGTCGCGGGGCGAGGCGAGGGCGAGGGTCGGGCAGGCGGCCTCCACCCCGGCGATGAAGGCCTCGGTCAACTCGATCGAGCGGGCGCGGACATCCGCCATCTCCACCCCGTCCCAGATGTCCATCGACGCCTCCAGCGCCGCCATCTGGAGGATCGGCGGGGTGCCGACGCGCATCCGCTCGATCCCCGTGCCGGGACGGTAGTCGGCATCGAAGGCGAAGGGCGCCTCGTGCCCGAGCCAGCCGGAAAGCGCGGGGCGCACCTGCGGGGCAAGGCGCGGGGCGACATAGATGAAGGCGGGGCCGCCGGGGCCGGAATTGAGGTACTTGTAGGTGCAGCCGACGGCGAAATCCGCGTTGGCGCCGGCCAGATCGACCTCGATCGCGCCGGCCGAATGGGCGAGGTCCCAGACCACCAGCGCCCCGGCCGCGTGCGCCTTGGCGATCAGGTGCTTCATGTCGTGCTTGCGGCCCGTGCGGTAGTCAACCTCGGTCAGCATCAGGACCGCGAGATCGGGGGTGATCGCGTCTTCCACCGCCTCGGGCGCCACGGTGCGCACTTCATAGCCGTGCCCAAGGGTGCGGACGAGGCCGTCGGCCATGTAAAGGTCGGAGGGGAAGTTGCCGGTGTCCGACAGCACGACCCTGCGGCCCGGCCGCAACTCCAGCGCCGAGGCGAGCGCCTGGTAGACCTTGATCGACAGCGTGTCGCCAAGGACGACGCTGCCCGGCTCCGCCCCGATCAGACGGCAGATCCGGTCGCCAAGGCGGCGCGGCATCTCCATCCACCCGGCGCGGTTCCAGGCGGTGATCAGCATCTCGCCCCATTCCGCCGTCACGCACTCCGCCATGCGGGCGGCCGCGGCGCGCGGCATGGGGCCGAGCGAATTGCCGTCGAGATAGATCACCCCCTCGGGCAGGTGGAAGCGCGCACGGGTGGCGGTGAAATCGGTGGTCATCGGCTGGTCTCCTCCGGGGGCCGGCGGCGTGGACTCAGCCGGTGGCCATGGTTAGGAAATCTCCGCCCGGCCCGCCAGAGAAAACTGCCCGCCTCGGCCAAGCCGGTCCTTGTGGCGCGAACACAACCCGAGGATTTCGCGCGACCGGGAAGGATGCGGACTTGAACTCAACATCGGACGGGACATAGGGTCTGCCAAGTTGGGGATGAGGACGCCCATGGCGAAAGAGATCGACTTTCCGCCGGTCTGGCTGGCAGGGTTTGCGGTGATCGGCGGGCTGGTGGGAAGCGTCCTGCCGGTGGCGACGCCCGTGAACGATCCGGTCGGCGCCGTGCTGGTCACCATCGGGATCGTGCTGATGCTGGTCGCGGCCGGGCAGATGATCGTCGCGCGCACCACGCTGATCCCGCGCCGCGATCCGGATGCGCTGGTACATGGCGGGGTGTTCCGCTTCAGCCGCAATCCGATCTATCTCGCCGATGCCATTGTGCTGACCGGGCTTTACGTCGCCTGGGACGCGCTGGTGGCGCTGCCGCTCGTCGCGGTCTTCATGATGGTGATCAGCCGGCGTTTCATCCTCGGCGAGGAGGCCCGGCTGATGGAGCGTTTCGGCGAGGAATATGCCGAATACGCCGGCCGGACGAGGCGCTGGCTGTGAATCGGCGCCCGGATGGCGGCGAGAGGTGAATTAGGTTGTTGCGACGACGCTGCGTTGCAGAGTAATAATCTTGCGCGACAGTGGGAACGGACCTTGTCCGGTCAACCCGCGGGCGGCGTGACTGCGGAAAGGGAGACAAGAGTGAAGATCGGGGCACCCAAGGAAATCTTCGAGGGCGAGGCGCGCGTCGCGATGACGCCTGAGAGCGCGATCCAGTTGAAGAAGCTGGGCCATGACTGCTTCATCGAGGCGGGCGCGGGGGCCGGGGCGGGGTTCTCCGACGCGGCCTACGAGGCAGCGGGCGTCACGGTGGTCAAGACCGCGCCGGCGCTCTTCAAGGAGGTCGACATCGTCGCCAAGGTGCGGCCGCCGTCGGACACCGAGGCGAAGCGGCTCGGCAAGGGGCAGACCCTGATCTCGTTCTTCTATCCGGCCCAGAACAAGGACCTGCTGGAGCTCTGCAACAGGCAGGGCGCTAGCGTCATCGCGATGGACATGGTGCCGCGCATCTCCCGCGCGCAGAAGATGGATGCGCTGTCCTCGATGGCCAATATCGCCGGCTACCGCGCGGTGATCGAGGCCGGCAACAACTTCGGCCGCTTCTTCACCGGCCAGGTGACGGCGGCGGGCAAGGTGCCCCCGGCGAAGGTGCTGATCGTCGGTGCCGGTGTCGCCGGTCTTGCCGCCATCGGCACCGCGACCTCGCTCGGGGCCATCGTCTACGCCTTCGACGTGCGCCCCGAAGTCGCCGAGCAGATCGAATCGATGGGCGCCGAATTCGTCTATCTCGAATTCGAGGAGGCGCAGGACGGCGCCGCCACCGGCGGCTATGCCGCGCCGTCGAGCCCGGAGTTCCGCGAGGCCCAGCTTGCGAAGTTCCGCGAGCTTGCGCCGGACATGGACATCGTCATCACCACCGCGCTGATCCCCGGCCGCGACGCGCCGAAGCTCTGGACCGCGGACATGGTCGAGGCGATGAAGCCCGGCTCGGTCGTCATCGACCTTGCCGCCGAGCGGGGCGGCAACTGCGACCTCACGGTGCCCGACCAGAAGATCGTGTCGAAGAACGGCGTCACCATCGTCGGCTACACCGATTTCCCGAGCCGGATGGCGGCGCAGTCCTCGACGCTCTACTCGACCAACATCCGCCACATGATGACGGACCTGACGCCGGCCAAGGACGGCAAGGTCGTTCACAACATGGAGGACGACGTGATCCGCGGCGCCACCGTCACCCATGACGGCGCCATCACCTTCCCGCCGCCGCCGCCGAAGGTCGCGGCAATCGCGGCGGCGAAGCCCAAGGAGAAGGCGCGCGAACTGACGGTCGAGGAGAAGCGCGCGAAGGAAGTCGCCGCCTTCAAGGCCGAGACCCGGCAACAGGTCACGCTGCTGGCCCTCGGCGGCGCCGTGATCCTCGGCGTCGGCCTCGTGGCCCCGGCAAGCTTCATGCAGCACTTCATCGTCTTCGTGCTCGCGGTCTTCATCGGCTTCCAGGTGATCTGGAACGTCGCGCATTCGTTGCACACGCCCTTGATGGCCGTCACGAACGCGATATCGTCGATCATCATCCTCGGCGCGCTGATGCAGATCGGATCGGGCAGTTATCTGGTGATCCTGCTGGCCGCTCTCTCGGTCTTCATGGCCGGGATCAACATCTTCGGCGGGTTCATGGTCACGCGGCGCATGCTGGCCATGTTCCAGAAGTCGTAAGGAAGGGCAGAGATCATGGACTTCGGATTCACCACGGCGGCCTATGTGGTCGCGGCTGTGCTCTTCATCCTCTCGCTCGGGGGGCTTTCGGGGCAGGAAAGCGCCAAGCGCGCGGTCTGGTACGGCATCGTCGGCATGGCGCTCGCGGTCTTCGCGACGCTGATCGGGCCGGGCTCGGGCCTCTGGCTCCTGTCGCTCCTCCTGATTGCCGGCGGCGGCATCATCGGCTGGTACGTCGCCACCCGGGTCCAGATGACCGAGATGCCGCAGCTTGTGGCCGCGATGCACTCGCTCGTCGGTCTCGCGGCGGTCTTCGTCGGCTACAACGCGCATTTCGAACTGGGTCGCGTGCTTGCCATGAACGAGGCGGCGCGCGCCGGCCTCGACGGCTTCGCGGCGGTGCTGGCGCACAAGGACGGGGTCGAGCAGTCGATCCTCAGGGTCGAGCTTTTCCTCGGCGTCTTCATCGGGGCGGTGACCTTCACCGGCTCGGTCATCGCCTACGGCAAGCTTGCCGGCAAGGTGAACTCGGCGGCGAAGAAGCTGCCGGGCGGGCACATGCTGAACGCCGGTGCGGCGGCGCTCTCGCTCCTCTGCCTTGTCTGGTACTTCAACACCGGCGGCTTCCTGCCGCTGATGCTGATGACGCTCGCCGCGCTCTTCATCGGCTACCACCTGATCATGGGGATCGGCGGGGCGGACATGCCGGTCGTCGTGTCGATGCTGAACAGCTACTCGGGCTGGGCCGCGGCGGCGATCGGCTTCTCGCTCGGCAACGACCTTCTGATCGTCGTCGGCGCGCTCGTCGGCTCCTCCGGTGCGATCCTGAGCTACATCATGTGCAAGGCGATGAACCGCAGCTTCATCAGCGTGATCCTCGGCGGCTTCGGTGGCACGACAGGCCCCGCGATGGCGGTCGAGGGCGAGCAGATCGCCATCGACGCCGAGGGCGTGGCCTCGGCGCTGAACGACGCCGACTCGGTGATCATCATCCCCGGCTACGGCATGGCGGTGGCGCAGGCGCAGCAGTCGGTGGCGGAACTCACCCGCAAGCTCCGCGCCAAGGGCAAAGAGGTGCGCTTTGCCATCCACCCGGTCGCCGGCCGCCTGCCGGGCCACATGAACGTGCTTCTGGCCGAGGCCAAGGTGCCCTACGACATCGTCATGGAGATGGACGAGATCAACGAGGACTTCCCCTCGACCGATGTCGCCATCGTCATCGGCTCGAACGACATCGTGAACCCGGCGGCGCAGGAAGACCCGAACTCACCCATCGCCGGGATGCCGGTCCTCGAATGCTGGAAGGCCAAGCAGGTCTTCGTGTCAAAACGCGGCCAGGGCACCGGCTATTCCGGCATCGAAAACCCGCTCTTCTATAAAGAGAACACCCGGATGTTCTACGGCGACGCCAAGAAATCCGTCGATAGCCTGCTGCCGATGATCGACTGACCTCGGCCCCAGTTTTGGCGCCTTGTGACCCCGCCCCTCCGGCGGGGTCACTTTCTTGTGAGTACCGATCCCGTCCCGGCAAGCTATCCTTGCCTTTTTACCGCATAGGGAGATCGAGATGAACGCCCCGGACCGACCGACCCAGCGCAAGAGCGCCAAGGACTTCGACCCCCGTATTCTCGAGATTTTCGATGGATATGTTCACGGCAAGATGTCGAAGCGGGACTTCATCGAACGCGCCGGCAAGTTCGCCGCCGCCGGGGTGACCGGGGCCGCGATCCTCGCGCAGTTGCAGCCGGACTACGCGCTCGCCCAGCAGGTCGCGCCCGACGATCCGGCGATCGAGACGTCGGTGGCGGAATACGACAGCCCCGAGGGCAATGGCCGCATCAAGGGGCTGATGGCCAAACCCGCCGCTGCCACCGGCAAGCTTCCGGCGGTTCTCGTCGTCCACGAGAACCGCGGGCTAAACCCCTATATCGAGGATGTGGTCCGACGGGTGGCCAAGGCCGGCTACCTCGCCTTCGGCCCGGACGGGCTGACACCGCTCGGCGGCTATCCCGGCACCGACGATCAGGGCCGCGAGATGCAGTCGCAGCTTGATCCGGCGAAGCTGATGGCGGATTTCTTCGCCGCGTTCGAATTCCTCCGTGACCACGAGGGGTCGACCGGCAAGGTCGGCGCGGTCGGCTTCTGCTACGGCGGCGGGGTCTGCAATGCGCTGGCCGTCGCCTATCCCGACCTCGCGGCCTCGGTCCCGTTCTACGGCCGCCAGCCGGCAAGCGAGGACGTGGCGAAGATCGAGGCACCGCTTCTGATTCACTACGCGGGGCTCGACGAGCGTATCAACGCCGGCTGGCCGGCCTATGAGGAGGCGTTGAAGGCGAATGGCAAGACCTACGAAGCTTTCATCTACGAGGGCGTGAACCACGGCTTCCACAACGACACGACGCCGCGCTACGATGCGGCGGCGGCGGACCTGGCCTGGTCACGCACGCTCGCGTTCTTCGCGGCCCATCTGAGCTGACCTGGCCGGCCCGCCCTCGACGCGCGTCCTGAAGTGTGGTTTGCAGGGCGGAACCTGCGGCCGGGGCAGGGGTGGCTGATCAGCAACCGGGCAGGGGAACATGGCGGGCAGATTGCCGAAAGGCGTGGTGGCGCTGGGCTTCGTCAGCCTCTTCATGGATGTCTCGTCCGAGATGATCCACGGCCTGTTGCCGCTCTTCCTCACCGGCACGCTCGGCGCCTCGGCGCTGGTGCTCGGCCTGATCGAAGGCGTGTCAGAGGCGGTGGCGCAGGTCACCAAGGTCTTTTCCGGCGCGTTGTCGGACCGGATGGGACGGCGCAAGCCCCTGGCGCTTCTCGGCTACGGGCTTGCGGCGCTGACCAAGCCGGTCTTTGCGCTTGCCGGGAGCGCGGGCGTCGTTCTCGCGGCGCGGGCGGTGGACCGGTTCGGCAAGGGTATTCGCGGGGCGCCGCGCGATGCGCTGGTGGCCGACCTTGTGCCGCGTGAACGGCGCGGCGCCGCCTACGGGCTGCGCCAGACGATGGACACGGTCGGCGCCTTCGCCGGGCCGCTGATCGCCATCGCACTGATGGCCGCCTCGGGCGGCAATTTCCGGCTGGTCTTCGCGGTGGCGATCCTGCCCGCCGCGATCGCCGTCCTGATCCTCTTCAGGGGGGTCGAGGAGCCGCCGCACAAGGCGTCCCCGGCGTCCCGGCCGCGCTTCGACCGGGCGAGCATGGCGGCCCTTGGCCCGGCCTTCTGGGCGGTCACGACGCTCGGCGCGGTGATCGGCTTCGCGCGGATCTCCGAGGCCTTCCTGATCCTTCAGGCCAGCGCGGCCGGCCTCGCCGTGGCGCTGGCGCCGGTGGTGCTGGTGGTGATGAACCTCGTCTACGCCGCGACGGCCTGGCCCGTCGGCATCCTCTCCGACCGGATCGGGCGGCGCGGGCTTCTCCTCCTGTCGCTCGTCGTGCTGGCGCTGTCGCACGGCGTGCTGGCGCTCTCCGCCGGGGTCGGCGCGGCGCTGGCGGGGGTGGCGCTCTGGGGGCTGCACATGGGGCTGAGCCAGGGCCTCCTCTCGGCGGCGGTGGCCGATGCGACGCCGGCGGCCCTGCGCGGCACCGGCTTCGGCCTCTTCAACCTCGTTGGCGGCCTCGCGGTGTTGCTGGCAAATGCCCTCGCCGGCGGGCTCTGGGCCACCTTCGGGGCGCCGGCCACATTCGCGGCCGGTGCGGCGGCGGCCCTCCTCGCTCTGCTCCTGGCACTTCGGCAAGGCCGGAACAGGCCGGATGGCATACACTCGCATGCAACCAAGGGGTTGGAATAGCAGTTTATTCCTGCCCGCCGCTCGGCTAGGGTCCGACGCAATCGCGATCCGGATACCGCCAGAGCATGAACGCCACCGACGACCACCCGCTGCGCTACGCGCTTGTGAACGAACTGCACGCGCGGCCGTTCCCGTCGCTCGACGTGCCCTGTCACGCCGTCTATTTCGCCGTCAAGCAGCCGGTCGACGCGCATAACCGCGACCGTGCCGCCGACCGGGCGCATCTTCTGGCGTTGCTCGACCGTCACGGCGCGGCCCAACCTCCTGAAGGCGCCACTCATCACAGCGCCCGGATCGGCCGGTGCGAGCTGAAATGGGAAAGCCATACCGAGTTCGTGACCTATTCGGGCTTCTGCAAAGGCGTCGGCGAGCGTGCTTTCAACCCGGCCGAGGCTGACATCTTCCCCGCCGACTGGACGGCCGAGGCGCCGGGCAAGCGCATCGCCGCCTGCCTCGTCCGGGTCGAGACGTTGCCCGACGATCTCTCCGAAGTCAGCGCCAAGCTCGAAGACTGGTTCGTCGCCGAAAGCCTCGCCACCTCCTGGGTGCTCGACGAGGCGGCGATCATCGCCGGGGATTTCAAGATCGACCCGGCCGGCCAGATGCGCTTTGCGATCTTCGTGCGGCCCGGCGCCGGCGCCCGCCGCGTCGGCCGCATCGTCCAGCGGCTTTGCGAAATCGAGACCTACCGCGCCATGTCGATGCTCGGCCTCGGCCGGTCCCGCGAGCTGACCGCGCGGCTCAACGCGCTCGACCCCGCGCTCTCGGCGCTGGTCGCGAGCATGTCCGACACCGCGAGCGGCGCCGAGGCGACGCTGCACGCTCTCCTGGAAATCTCGGCCGAGCTTGAGGCGCTGTCGGTGCGCCACACTTTCCGCTTCGGTGCGACGGGGGCTTACGAAGCTCTCGTCAACCAGCGCGTCGAGATCCTGCGCGAAACGCGCTTCAACGGCCGCCAGACCTTCGGCGAGTTCATGATGCGGCGCTACGACCCGGCGATGCGGACGGTGAAGTCGGCCGAACGCCGGCTCGAACAGATGGCGGGACGGGCGCAGCGGGCAGGGGAATTGCTGCGCACCCGCGTCGATGTCGAACGCTCGAGCCAGAACCAGAAGCTTCTCGAAAGCATGGACCGGCGCGCCGACCTCGCGCTCCGGCTCCAGCACACGGTCGAGGGGCTCTCCGTCGTGGCGATCAGCTATTACGCGGTGAGCCTCGCGACCTACCTTCTCTTGCCGCTGGCCGAGGCCGCCCACTGGCCGAAATCGGCGCTGACGGCGGTCCTCGTCCCGGTGGTGGTTCTGGCCGTGTGGCTGATGGTGCGACGGATCCGCAAAGCGATGCACTGACACCGTTCGCCAGCCCGCGCCTCCGTCCCTCTTCTTCTGTTCGAAAATACCTTGGGGGTCCGGGGGCAAGGCCCCCGGCGGGTCGGCCGCACCGCGGCCGAACCCCCTTACCGCCCGCGAATCCGCGGATCGAGCGCGTCGCGCAACCCGTCGCCGATATAGTTGACGCTGAGCACCGTGAGCGAGATCGCCACCCCCGGCAGGATCACCCGGATCGGGTAAAGCTGCATCTGGTCGACCGCATCGAAGAGGATCCGCCCCCAGGTCGGGAAATCGGGCGGGAACCCGAGGCCGAGGAACGAGAGCGCGGATTCGGTGATGATCGCGTTGGCGATGCCGAGCGTGGCGGAAACCATGATCGGGCTCATCACGTTCGGCAGGATGTGGCGCAGCACCATCCGCCGCGACGGGGTGCCGATCGAGCGCGCCGCCAGCACGTATTCGCGCTCCTTCAAGGCCAGCACCTCGCCGCGCACGATCCGAGCCGTCTGCATCCAGCTTGTCACGCCGATGGCGAAGACGATGAGGAAGAAGATCCCCGTCTCGGGTCCGAAACGTTGCGACAGGGGTTCGCGGAAAAGCGTGACCATCAGGAGGAGCAGCGGCAGGAGCGGCAGCGACAGGAAAAGGTCGGTGAGCCCCATCAAAAGCCCCTCGGCCCGCTTGAAGAACCCCGCGACGACGCCGATCAGCGTGCCGAGGAAGAGCGACAGCAGCATCGCCGTCAAGCCGACCGCGATGGAGACCTTGCCGCCCGCCATGAGCCGCGCCAGAAGGTCGCGGCCAAGCTGGTCGGTGCCGAAGGGATGGGCGCCGCTCGGCCCCTGGTTGCGGGCGCGGATATCGACATAGGTCGGGTCGATCGACCAGATCCACGGGCCTATGGTCACCGCCAGGAGGATCGCCGCGAGGATGAAGAGCCCGACGAGCGCGCCCTTGTGGGTCTTGAACTGGTCCCAGACGTCCCACCACTGGTTGCGGGGCGGCTTCAGCGCCTGATCGACCTTCTGCGCGGCAAGATCAGTCATAGCGGATCCTCGGGTCGAGCACGCCGTAAAGGATGTCGGCGATCAGGTTGAAGAGCACGGTCAGCGCCGCGAAGATGAAGGTCAGCGTCTGCACCATCGGCAGGTCGTTGGCGTAGATCGCGGTGATCAGGAGCTGGCCGAGCCCGTTCACCTTGAAGACCTGCTCGGTGATGATCGCGCCGCCGAAGATCGTCGGAATGCCGAGCGCGATGACGGTGACGACCGGGATGAGCGAATTGCGCAGCACATGCTTCAGCACCACGACCTTCTCGCTCATCCCCTTGGCCCGCGCGGTGCGCACGTAGTCCTGGCCAAGATTGTCGAGCATCGAGGCGCGCATGAAGCGGCTGATCTGGCTCGCGTTGAAGAGCGCCAGCACGGTGACCGGCATGATCATCTGCTTGACCTGCTTCCAGAAGCTCGCGGCATCCGTGACCTTGAGCGTCGTGTCATAGATCGACGGGAACCATTGCAGCTTCACCGCGAAGACGATGATCAGGACGACGCCGGTGAAGAAGGTCGGCACCGAAAAGCCGATCATCGAGACGAAGGTGCCGATCTGGTCGAACCAGGAATATTGCCGGTAGGCCGAGATGATGCCGATCGGGATCGCGATGATGACACCGACGAGGTAGGCGAGGCCGACGACCCAGAGCGTCTGCGGCATTCGCTGCCAGATCACGTCCATCGCCGGCGAGCGGAACTGCCACGAGACGATGCGCTGGCCGCCCTCGCTGAACGAGGTGCCGAACCAGCCGTCGAGCGTGTGGAGCGGTTCGGTCCAGAAGAACTGCTTGAGCCAGAGGAGATAACGCACCCAGGCCGGCTGGTCGAGCCCGAGCGCCGCGCGCATCTTTTCGCGCACTTCGGGAGGCACGGTCAGCGGCTGATCGGCGAGCGGGTCGCCGGGCGCCAGCTCAAGGATCATGAAGATCACCAGACTGATGAACAGAAGCGTCGGGATCGCGATCAGCAGCCGTCTGAGTGTATAGGTGAGCATCGGCGTCTCGGTTCATCGGTCAGTTTGGAAAAAGCCGCCCCGGCGGAGGGCCGGGGCGGCTGGGGCGATCCGTCAGCGACGGATCACTTGACGCGGAACCAGTCCGAGGTGTTCCACAGCTCGCTGTCCCAGGTGTTCAGGACCACACCGCCGAGCGTGTTCGAATGCGCCGAGTTGCGGCCGCGATCGACCAGCGCCACGATGGTGTAGCTGTCCTTGGTGAGCATGTCGTTGAGCTTCTTGGCAATCTCGGCGCGCTTTTCGATCTCGCCGGTCTTGGCAAGCTCGGCGACG
This sequence comes from Rhodobacterales bacterium 32-67-9, assembly GCA_002280515.1. Classification (GTDB taxonomy): domain Bacteria; phylum Pseudomonadota; class Alphaproteobacteria; order Rhodobacterales; family Rhodobacteraceae; genus Albidovulum. Next base: position 9,620 of record NCEA01000019.1, on the reverse strand, counting down.
AGCGCGTCGTATTCCGGGTTGCAGTAGCGGTTGATGTTCTCGCCCTGCCAGCCGTTGTCCGGGCCCGGAATCTTGTCGCAGAGGTATTGCGACAGGTAGGGCTCGGGGTCGGTGCCGTCGAAGTTGTTGGCATACATCTCGACGTCGGCATAGAACTTCTGGAACGTGTCCGGGCTGCCGGGATCGCCGCCGAAGAAGACCGAGGCATCGACGTTCTTCAGCTCCGTCTCGACCCCGATTTCCGACCACCACTGCTTGATCAGCGCCTGGAAGTCCTGGCGCACCGCGTTGGTCGAGGTCTGGTAGAGCAGGGCGAGCTTCTTGCCGTCCTTGTCGCGGACCCCGTCGCCGTCGCTGTCGGTCCAGCCGGCTTCGTCGAGAAGCGCCTTGGCGCCTTCGACGTCCTGGGTCAGGCACTCGGTGTTGTCGGAGGCGAACATCTCCGGCGCGGGTACGAGGTTGCAGGTCGCCCGACCGGCAGAGCCGTAGCCCACTTCGACCAGAAGCTCGCGGTCGATCGCCATGCTGAGCGCCTTGCGCACCTTCATGTCCGACAGGATCGGATGCGCGTGCTTCACCGTCGAACGCTCGCCTTCCGCTAGGTCGGGCGAGGGATCGGTCATGTTCATCTCGATCCGCTCGACCAGCGTGCCGAAGGCGTTGATGACCGTGCCCTTGCCGGCTGCGGCCATGCCCGCGAGGACGTCGGGCGCGAGCTGGAGGTTCCAGGCATAGTCGAACTCGCCGGTCTCAAGCACCGCGCGGCCCGCCGCCGCCGCGTCGCCGCCGCCCTTGAAGGTGACGGTGGCGAAGGCCGGCTTCGCCGGATCGCGGTAGTTCGGGTTGGCCTCCATCGAGATCACGTCATTCGGCTTGAACTCGGTGACGCGGAACGGGCCGGTGCCGATCGGGCCGAAGTTGGCGTCGGTGCACTGCTGGGCCGCCGCGCCAAGGCAGTCGGCGAATTGCGCCTTCTGGATGATCGGCGAGGTGGAGCCGACGAAGGCGTTGTAGGGGTTGGGTTTCGGCGCCGTGAAGGTGACCTTCACGGTCAGGTCGTCCACCGCCTCGACCTTGTCGATGCCTTCGTAACGCGCCGCCTGCGAGCAGCCGCCTTCGGGGTGGGTGCAGTATTCATAAGAAAAGATCACGTCGGCCGAGGTCACCGCCGACCCGTCGGACCAGAGAAGGCCCGGCTTCAGCTTCCAGGTGATCGTCGTGAGATCCTCGGACACGCCGCCATTGGCGAGCGTCGGCACATCCTCGGCGAGGCGCGCGAAAAGCTCGCCCTTCTCGTCGAAGCCGGCGAGCGGCTCGAGAATCATCGACGCGGATTCCACGTCCTTGGTGCCGGACGAGAGATACGGGTTCAGGATCGACGGCGCCTGCCAGTAGATGATGTTGACATGGCCGTCCGCACCGCGTTCCGCGAAGGCCGCGGGGGCCAGCGCGAAGGACGCCGCTGCGCCCAGTAGGGCTGTTCTCAATTTCATTTCAGACTCCTTGTTGGATGCTCTTTGATGCCTCGTAAGCCGCCGTTACCCCGGCGGTCGTCTTGGTGTCGTCGTAAAGGTGGCAGGCGGTGAAGCGTCCCGGCGCCACCTCGCGGAAGGCGGGTTCCACCGTCTTGCAGATCTCCATCACCTTCGGGCAGCGGGTGCAGAAGTTGCAGCCCTCCGGCGGGTTGGCGGGCGAGGGCACGTCGCCGGTCAGGATGATCCGGCCGCGTTCGGTCTCCACGTCCGGATCGGGTTCCGGCACGGCGGAGAGGAGTGCCTGCGTATAGGGGTGAAGCGGCGTCGCGTAGAGGTCGTCGCGCGGCGCCAGTTCCGCGATCTGGCCGAGATACATCACCGCGACCCGGTCGGCGATGTGCCGCACCATCGAGAGGTCGTGGCTGATGAAGAGGTAGGTCAGGCCGAGCCGGTCCTGCAATTCCTCCAGAAGGTTCACCACCTGGGCCTGGATCGAGACGTCGAGTGCGGCGATCGGCTCGTCGCAGACGATGAATTTCGGGTTGAGCGCGAGGGCGCGGGCGATGCCGATCCGCTGGCGCTGGCCGCCCGAAAACTCGTGCGGGTAACGGTTGGCGAAATTTCGGTTCAGCCCGACCTGGTCCATCAACTCGTAGATCCGCGCGAGCTTCTCGGCCTTCGACAGATTCGTGTGCTCTTCAAGCGGTTCGCCGATGATCGCGGCGACGGTCATGCGGGGATTGAGGCTCGCCTGCGGGTCCTGGAACACCATCTGCATCGTCGGGCGCATGGTGCGCAGATCGGACTGGGCCGAGGCGGCGATCTCGCGCCCGTCGATGCGGATCGAACCTGCGGTGGGGTCGTAAAGCCTGAGGATCACCCGTCCGCAGGTGGACTTGCCGCAGCCAGATTCGCCGACGAGGCCGAGCGTCTCGCCCTCGTAGATGTCGAAGGAGACGTTATCGACCGCCTTCACGTCGCCGACCTTGGTGCGGAAGATGCCGGCGGTGATCGGGAAATACATCTTGAGCCCCGCCACCTCGACGAGCTTCCTGCGGCCGGTCTGCGGCGCGGCGTCAAGCATGGGCGGCTCCGGTCTCGGGGTTCCAGAAACAGGCGGCGTCATGGCCGGGGCCGACCGGGCGGCGGAGGGGGTTTTCGCGCTCGCACCGCTCGAACGCATGCGGGCAGCGGCGGCGGAACGCGCAGGCCGTGGGCGCCTCGGTCAGGATCGGCGGCTGGCCCTCGATCACGTTGAGCTTTTCGGCGCGCTGGCCGCGCACCGAGGGAATCGTCTTCAAAAGCGCGCGGGTATAGGGATGGCGCGGATTGTGAAACAGCTCCTTCGCCGGGGCCTGTTCGACGATCTGGCCGCCATACATCACGATGACCCGGTCGGCGATGCCGGCGATGACGCCGAGGTCGTGGGTGATCCAGACGATCGCCATGCCGAGCTTTTGCCGCAGGTCGCGCACCAGTTCGAGAATCTGCGCCTGGATCGTCACGTCGAGCGCCGTCGTCGGCTCGTCCGCGATCAGCACCTTGGGATCGCAGGCCAGCGCGATGGCGATCATCACCCGTTGCCGCATGCCGCCCGAGAACTGGTGCGGATAGTCGTTCAGCCGGCGCGCCGCGTCGGGAATGCCGACCAGTTCCAGAAGCTCCCGCGCCCGTTTGCGCGCCGTGGGCTTGTCCATCCCCATGTGTTTGCGCAACGGCTCCATGATCTGGAAGCCGACTGTGAAGACTGGGTTGAGCGAGGTCATCGGGTCCTGGAAGATGAAGCCGATATCGGCGCCGCGCACCTCGCGCAGATGCTCTTGCGAGCATTTCAGAAGATCCTCGCCGCCGAACAGAACCTGCCCGTCGCGGACATCGGCCGGAGGCGACGGCAGAAGCCCGATCAGCGACATCATCGTCACCGACTTGCCCGAGCCGCTTTCGCCGACCACGCCGAGAAGCTCGCCGGGCTTGAGGTCGAAACTGACGGAATTGACAGCATGAACTTCGCCGCCGCGAGTCCTGAAAACGGTTTTCAGGCCCTTGACGTCAAGGACGGGCATGGCCCCATCGGGCATATATAGCTCCCAGTCGGATTATTATCGTTTTGTTTTGCCGGTCTTGTGCCGGTTATCCGCCCCCGAGTGTTAGCCATTTTCGGCCATCCGGCAACACCGAATTCTGTCGCGTTCCGGTGGGTAATTTCCGGCAGATCGCCGGCGAAACCCGGCAGATCGCCGCCTCTTGACCAGCCGGGGCGGCGCGGTCAGGGTCGCGGAGCGAAACAAGGGGAAATGAAATGGGCACGATCGCTGAGGCGCGGCGGATACTGGAACGGCTCGTGGCGTTCCCGACGGTGAGCCGCGACAGCAATCTCGCTCTCGTCGACTGGGTCGAGGATTACCTCGCCGGCTTCGGTGTCACCGCGTACCGGGTCTTGAATGCCGAGGGAACGAAGGCCAACCTCTGGGCGTCGATCGGGCCGGACGTGGAGGGCGGCGTGATCCTCTCGGGCCATACCGACGTGGTGCCGGTCGATGGCCAGAGCTGGTCGAGCGACCCCTGGACGGTGACGGAACGCGGCGGCCGGCTTTACGGGCGCGGCACCTGCGACATGAAGGGCTTCGACGCGCTCGCGCTTGCCGCCGTGCCGCTGGCGCTGGCGGCGGGGGTGAAGCGGCCCCTGCAGATCGCGCTGTCCATCGACGAGGAGGTCGGTTGCGCCGGCTGCATCCCGATGGTGGACGAGATGGCGGCACGTGCGCCGAAGGCGGCGGCGGTGATCGTGGGAGAGCCGTCGCGGATGAAGGTCGTCACCGGCCACAAGGGCGGGATCGGCTACGACACCCGGCTCAAGGGCTTTCCGGTTCATTCCTCGATGATGCACGAGGGCGTCAACGCGGTGATGGAGGCGGCGAAGCTGATCGTCTGGGCGAATGCCCGCAATGCCGAGAACCGCGCCAAGGCGCCCGGGCCGCTGGCGGCGGTCTTCGACCCGCCGTGGACGACGGTCCATGTCGGCCAGATCGAGGGCGGGACGGCCCACAACATCACCGCCGAACATTGCCGCATGGGTCTCGATTTCCGCGTCGTCCCGGGCGAGGACGGCGAGGCCTGGGCCGCCGCCTACGAGGCCGCCGTGGCCGAGGTCGAGGCCGCGATGAAGGCGGTGCGTCCCGAGGCCGGCATCGCCCTGATCCGCCGGTTCGACGTGCCGCCGCTCGTGCCCGAAGCCGGCGGCGAAGCCGAGAGACTGGCCCGTGCCCTGACCGGCGACAACGCCACCCATGTCGTCAGCTACGGGACCGAGGCGGGGCATTTCCAGAAGGCGGGCTATTCGACCGTGGTCTGCGGGCCGGGCGACATCGCCCAGGCGCATCAGGCCGACGAGTTCATCGAGATCGCGGAATTCAAGGCGGGGTGGCGATTCATGCAGGATCTGGTGTCAGGGCTTTCGCGATGACCTTCCCGATTTCCGAAGCGAGTCCGGTGCGCTTCTCCGGCCCCGTGCCGGCGGCCAGCGATGTCGTGGTGATCGGCGGCGGCGTCATCGGCGTGATGACGGCGTGGTTCCTCGCAAAGCGCGGCGTCAAGGTCACCTTGTGCGAAAAGGGCCGCATCGCCGGCGAACAGTCGAGCCGAAACTGGGGCTGGGTCCGCCAGCAGGGCCGCGATCCGGCCGAACTGCCGATCATGATCGAAGCGCTCGCGATCTGGAAGGGGCTGGAGGCGGAGGCCGGGGCCGACCTCGGCTTTCGCCAGACCGGTGTCCTCTATGCCGCGAACGGGGCGAAGGACATGGCGGAGTTCGAGGGCTGGATGGTCCACGCGAAGGCGCACGGGCTCGACACCCGGCTTCTTGGCCGGGCCGACCTCGCCGCGTTGCTGCCCAACGCGGCGGGCTGGGTCGGCGGAATATGGACGGCGTCTGACGCGCGGGCCGAACCCTGGGTCGCGGTGCCACGTCTGGCCGCGGCGGCGGCCGCCACCGGTGCGACGATCGTCGAGAATTGCGCGGTGCGGGCGCTCGACATCGCCGCCGGGCAGGTCAGGGGCGTGGTGACCGAAATGGGCCGCATCTCGGCCGACCGGGTGGTGCTGGCCGGGGGCGCATGGTCCTCGCTCCTCGCCCGGGCGCACGGGGTGTCGATTCCGCAGCTTTCGGTCCGCGCCACGGTGGCCGCCACCGCCCCGATGGCAGAGGTGTTTTCCGGTGCCGCCGCCGACAGCCATTTTGCGATACGCAGGCGGCTGGATGGCGGCTACACGCTCGCCCCCGGCCATTTCCACGAATTCTTCATCGGCCCGGACGCGTTCCGGCACATGCGCGCCTTCTGGCCGCAGATCCGCAAGGACATTTCCGGCACCCGCTTCCTGCCTATCGCGCCAAAGCACTACCCGGACGCCTGGACCACGCGGCGACGCTGGTCGGCGGACGCGCGGAGCCCGTTCGAACATGCGCGCATCCTCAACCCGGCACCCAACCGGGCCGAGATCGAGCGCTTGCGGACCCGCTTCGCCGCCGCCTTCCCGGCGCTCGGCCGACCCGGGATCGCCACCGCCTGGGCGGGGATGATCGACACGATGCCCGACGTGGTGCCGGTGATCGACCACGCGGCGGCGCTGCCAGGCCTCACCATCGCGACCGGCATGTCCGGCCACGGCTTCGGCATCGGCCCCGGCATCGGCCGCGTCGTCGCCGATCTGGTCGAGGGCAGGGCGCCCGGCCACGACCTCGCGCGGTTCCGGCTGTCGCGCTTCAGCGACGGCACCCGGATCGCGCCGGGGCCGGCGCTCTAGCTGGGGTTTCGAAGGCAGTTCGGCCGGCTTTGCCGTCCCGGTTCGCGCCGCAGCCGTTCCCCCGCGTCAGGCCGGCATCTGGTAGCCGGGCGTCGATTGCGAAATCGCCCGCTCCTCGGCGTCCATCTCCGGTTCGATGGACTCGAAGAGCGGGGTGGAGAGGTACCGCTCTCCGGTGTCGGGCAACATGCAGAGGATGACCGAGCCCGGCTCGGCCTGTTCCGCCAGCCGCATCGCGACGGCGAATGTCGCCCCGCCCGAGATGCCGGTCAGGATGCCCTCGCTCCGGGCCAGCTTCTGCGCCCAGGCGATGCCTTCCGGGCCGGGCACGGCGATCAGGTCGTCATAGGCCTTGTGATCGACGCCGTCCTGCAACACGAGCGGAATGAAATCCGGTGTCCAGCCCTGGATCGGATGCGGTTCCCAGGCGCCGTGGCTGGCGGCCGGCGCGCCGTTGGCATCGCGCGCCTGCGCCTCGCCGCTGCTCAGCAGGGCGGCGTTCGCCGGCTCTGCCAGAACGATCTTCGTATCCGGCCGTTCCGTCCGCAACACCCGGGCGACGCCGGTCAGGGTGCCGCCGGTGCCATATCCGGTGACGAGGTAATCCAGCCGGTCGCCATCGAAATCGGCGACGATCTCGCGGCCCGTGGTCGCCTCGTGAATGTCCGCATTCGCCTTGGTCTCGAACTGGCGCGCGAGGAACCAGCCGTTGGCCTCGGCCAGTTCGACCGCCTTCCGGTACATGCCGATGCCCTTTTCGGCCCGTGGCGTCAGCACCACCTTGGCGCCCAGCATCCGCATCAGCCGGCGCCGCTCGATCGAGAAGCTGTCGGCCATGGTCACGACCAGCGGATAGCCCTTCTGCGCACAGACCATGGCAAGGCCGATGCCGGTGTTGCCGCTCGTCGCCTCCACGACGGACGGCAAGCCGGTCCTTGACGGAGCCGCCGGGATTGAAGAATTCCGCCTTGACGTAGACGCGCACGCCGTTCGTGGCGAGGTTGTTGACCCGGATCACCGGCGTGTCACCGATGGTCTCAAGCACGCTGTCGAATTTGCGCTGGCGGCCATTGGTCGTGCGGATGGAGCGCTGGTCGGTCATGAGTGTACCTCGACGGCTGATGTTGCGATGAGTGGGAACGATGGAACTCTGCTACTGGCATGATGCGTCGACCAACCTACTCCCTTGGACGCATGCCGTCTCGCGGAATGACGGATCATTTCCGGAGTTTTCGGCGTCGGCCCCCGCGCAGCTCGCGCCATGAGGGAATTCGCGGGCGCGAGTGTCCGGTAGGGATGAAGCAGGAGAACGACGGGTGTCGCAGAGGCCGCCGCCGGCGCTCGCCGCCTCAGAGCCGGTCGCGCAGCGAGAACCAGACCATCGCCATGACCAGAAGCGGCCAGCGCAGCGCGACACCGCCGGGGAAGGGGCGTATGGGAACCCCGGCCATGACGTCGAAGCGTTCCGCCTGACCGGAAATCGCCTCGGCGGCGAGCTTGCCGCCAAGTGTCGCCAGCGCCACGCCATGGCCGGAATAGCCCGAGGCGGTCAGGATATTGCCGGCGAGCCGTTCGAAATGCGGCATCCGGTTCAGCGTGATGCCGAGCGTGCCGCCCCAGGCATGGGTGATCTTCGCCCCCGCGAGCTGGGGATAGATCTCCAGCATCGGCTTTCTGACCAGCGCGGCGATGTCGGGGAAGCGGTAGCCGTAGCTTTCGGCGCCGCCGAAGAGGAGCCGGTTGTCCTCGGAAAACCGGAAGTAGTTGATGACGAACTTCGAATCCGCCACCGCGTGGTTGCCGCGAATGAGCGCGTCGCGCGCCTCGGGGCTCATCGGCTCGGTCGCGACGATGAAGTTGTTGATCGGCATCACCCGCGCGGCGGTGCGGCCGTTGAGATGGCCGAGATAGCCGTTGCAGGCGAGGACGACGTGGCGGGCGGTGATCTTCGCGCCGTCCGTCTCCACCACGGCGGGCGTGCCTTCGTTCAGCCTACGCACCGTCGAATGTTCGTGGATGCGCACGCCCTTCGCCGCCGCGGCGCGGGCGAGGCCGAAGGCGTAGCGCAGGGGGTGGAGGTGGCCGCCGCCCATGTCGATGTCGCCACCGTGATAGGCGGGCGAGCCGACGAGGTGGCGCATTTCCTCCCGGCCGAGCGGGCGGATCAGGTCGTAGCCGTAATCGCGCGCCATCTTCTCGGCATAGTCGCGCGCATGGGGCACGAGGCGCGCGCGGTGGCAGGCGTGAATGATGCCGTCCGCGAAGCCCGCCTCGGGCGCGTGTTCGGCCGCGAGCGCCTTCGTCAGCGCCACCGCCTCTTGCGACAGATCCCAGAGCGCGCGGGCGCGGGCCTGCCCGACGATCTTCTCAAGCTCTTCCTGGTCGAGCCGCTGGCCGGTCCCGACCTGGCCGCCGTTCCGCCCCGAGGCGCCCCAGCCTACGCGGTGCGCGTCGAGAAGCACCACGTCATAGCCGCGTTCGGCGAGGTGGAGCGCCGCCGACAGCCCGGTGAACCCGGCGCCGACGATGCAGACATCGCAGGTGAGCGCGCCTTTGGCGGCCGGATAGGGGCCCGGCGCTTCGGCTGTGTCGGCATACCAGGACCGGGGATATTCCCCGGACCTGTCATTGGCGGTCAGGATGTCCATGCGGCCCCGCTCAGGCCGCTTTCAGAAGCCCGTCGGACTTCAGGCCGGCATAGCATTCGTCGAGCGACTTTGTCGCGCGCTCGATCAGGATGTCGATCTCGGCCGGGGTGATGACGAGCGGCGGCGAGATGATCATCCGGTCGCCGACATGGCGCATCACGAGGTTGTTGGCAAAGCAGCGCTCGCGGCAGCGGTAGCCGACGGTGCCGGCCTCGGACGCGAAGGCGGCGCGGGTTTCCTTATCCGGCGTCAGCGCGATGGAGCCCATGAGCCCGACAAGCGAGGCCTCACCCACCAGCGGGTGATCCTCCAGCGCCTTCCAGCGTTCCATCAGATAGGGATGGGCCACGTTCTTCACGTGATCGACGATCTTCTCTTCCTGCATGATCTCGAGGTTCTTCAATGCCACGGAGGCTGCGACCGGATGGCCGCAATAGGTGTAGCCGTGGTTGAAGTCGCCGGCGCCGCCGACCGTTGCGGCGATCTCGTCGCAGACGATGGAACCGCCGATCGGCGCGTAGCCGGAGGAGAGGCCCTTGGCGATGGTCATGATATGCGGCTTGATCCCGAAGGTCTGGCTGCCGAACCAGTTGCCGGTGCGGCCGAAACCGGTGATGACCTCGTCGGCGATCAGCAGGATGCCGTGCTTGTCGCAGATGCGCTGGATCTCGGGCCAGTAGGTCGCGGGCGGGATGAT